>NZ_CAKPYE010000022.1 GCF_934202705.1 uncultured Limosilactobacillus sp. | reverse complement strand
CCGATGCATGGCGTAACAGCCTAGACCACTATCAAGAATTCGTTATCATCGTTGCACTTGACTTGAAAATTGAGGAACTCAAATAAAAACGCGCCCAGTGCTGGGGCAATAATCATATTCGCGGATTGCACCATTCCCAGTTGGCCGTTCATACGGGTAATTTCTTTGTCTGGCACCATTGTGGGCATTACCGATTGAATCGTTGGCATCTGGAAGGTTTGCGCACAAGACCGCATCCGTAATGAAATAAAAATGAGCCAAAGTGGAAATACATGAAAGACCGTTCCGGATACGGAAAGAATAATAGCGAAACAGGCAGCAAAAACGTCCGGGAAAATTAGGAGGCCTTTTTTGTTCCACCGATCAACCATAGGACCAACAAACGGACTAAGAATCACCATTGGCAGCATTCCTAAAATAGTAGCAATGCTCAATACCGTTGCTGAACCGGTTTTCTTGGTCAAATACCAAATAGTGGCGGCCTTCTTGATTATCAAATAATTTTTCACCACTTCTATAAGTGGCGCTGGCAATGGCACTGCATCCTTTACCAGCACTAATTACAAATAACCCTTCAAAAACATTGAAAGAATAACCCCTAATATCTATAGTGTAGATATTGGGGGTTATTTATTTTCATATTATAAAAATGACTTCTTCTATTCGTCATTTTTTCGATACCTTTTAGCACGATTTTGACCAGGAAATAAACGATCATGCGATCCGACTCGAATTCCAATTAAGACTAGTTCATCTTTATCAATCGTATAAACCACCAGGACATCGTTAGTTTCGCTTGGTATTTTGTTTTTCGGGGTATCTCGTAAGTGAAATTCATTATACCCGCTCATTCGCCGATTAAGTTCATGATCCTCAAATTCTGGTGGTAATTGTTGTTGCTCAAGCAACAGGTCAATGGCTGCTCGAACTTCATCAATAATAGATTTGTCTAAACTGGCTAACCGTTTTAGATCAGCATTAAAGGTTGCACGTGGTTTAAATCTTAGTTTTTTCATTATTTAAACTGACCCCAATAATCATCATCTGATTCAACAATTTCATCGTCAGGTAAAACATGGCGTTTAATTAACTGATCACGTGCAATTGCATATTCTAACGAACCTTCTTTAGCTTTTAATGCTCTTTCTAGCCAGTCCATTTTTTCTTGTGAAACGATGGCTACTGCGCGACTATTTGAACGAGCAATATAAACGGTTTCGTCTTCGTCATTAACTTGATCTAAATATTTTTTTAGGTTAGCGCGAAAATCGCTCTGTGTTAGTGCTAATGTCATATTTACCACCCTTTCATTGTACTTAATATTGTACTTTAATCTGTACTAAAAATCAATTTTTTAAGGAGCTAAAACTATGCAACAAGTTGTCTTACCCATCAAAGATTCAAACGTTCTCAAAGAGGTTCAAGATACCTTACTCAACAACTTTAAAGCTGGCCGGCGTAACTATACAGTTTTTCAAGTTGGCAAAGCGACACTGCTGCGAGTCAGTGATGTCATGCGCTTAAAACAGGCCGATATTTTTAATCCGGACGGTTCTATTAAACAAAATGCGTTTATTCACGACCGAAAAACTGGTAAACCGAATACCTTGTACCTTAAACCTGTTCAAACAGAGCTCTTATTGTACCGTCAATGGCTGCTTGATCATAAGCTGGATTCTGAATGGCTCTTTCCTTCCATTCAACACCCAGAACGCCATATCACGGAAAAACAGTTCTACAAAATTATGAGTAAGGTTGGCGATCTATTAGGAATTAATTATCTAGGTACTCATACGATGCGCAAAACTGGGGCTTATCGTGTTTACACGCAATCCAATTACAATATTGGCTTAGTCATGCACTTATTAAATCACTCAAGTGAATCAATGACTTTAGCTTATTTAGGCTTAGACCAGGCTAGTACTGAAACGATGCTGGATAAAATTGATTTTGGTTAGGAGGCTGGCTTTATGGATTTAGATTTTGAAACCAACAAGTATGATCTTTTTGATGATTGGCACCAAAACAAGATTAAACAAGCCTTTACACAAAAATTGCAGCAACAAGCTCAACTTGAAAAAACACAGCTGCCACAGTTATTGTCGCGTGAAGATTTAAAAATTCGCTGGCAGATGAACTCTCGTCAAAGTGTTCATCAAGTTGCTAGTAAGCCTGATTTTCCGCAACCCGTTTTTGCTTTTAATCATGGTAAGACGCCACTTTACTTAACAACTGAAATTCAAATTTTTGAAATTAAT
Source organism: uncultured Limosilactobacillus sp. (assembly GCF_934202705.1). Taxonomy (GTDB): domain Bacteria; phylum Bacillota; class Bacilli; order Lactobacillales; family Lactobacillaceae; genus Limosilactobacillus. The sequence continues at coordinate 218 of NZ_CAKPYE010000022.1, read as the reverse complement.
CACCCCTGGGTAATAACTCCCGATGCTCGTCTTGCTTATAGTCATTGGATCCTTCGTAATGTGATTGATTAATCTTGAGATTTGTCTCTAGGTTTTTGAGGGTTTACTCTAGGTTTTTTATAGTTGGCGCTAGCCTTCTAATACCCTAGATTGCATAATTAAAGTTACCACCCAGAAAATGTGAAAAAAGACCTGTCCGTTCTTGCTAAAATGGTGTT
>NZ_CAKPYE010000021.1 GCF_934202705.1 uncultured Limosilactobacillus sp. | reverse complement strand
CTAATTCCAATGGATTTATTATACCGCAATAATGCATATATTAGCTTAACTGCCTGAATTATAGAATTTTTAAGCAGTCACTATTTAATTAAAATGCGACATCCCAACAACGGGGTGGCGCATTTTTGTTTGCAATGCGGTGACAAATGGGCCGGAAACAAAATAAGTGAGTGATAACTCATTTTAATGTTGACAAACCGAGATGTACTGATTATACTAAAGCCATTAAGTGAGTGAGTATACACTCTCTTTGAGAAAGAGGGTTATTAAAATGGCAACGGATTATGTCATCGCCAAGCAGGTCAGCAAGCACTTTGGTCATCAGCAAGTGCTCAATCAGATTGATTTGACACTGCCGGCTGGAATGATTTATGGCTTGATTGGGCCATCAGGAGCTGGGAAGACCACCTTGATCAAGAGTATTTTAGGGATGGAAGCTGTGGATAGTGGCACTGTTAAAGTCATGGATACGGTGATGCCCAATAGGGCGGTAATGGCACAAGTAGGGTATATGGCCCAAAGTGACGCTTTGTATGAGACACTAACGGCCCGTGAAAACCTGACCTTGTTTGGGCAATTGATGAGGGTTCCAAAAATAAAGTTAGCACAGATGATTGATTATGCAGCCGGATTAGTTGATTTAACGTCCCAATTAGACAAGCGGGTCAGTGGCTATTCGGGTGGGATGAAACGGCGCTTGTCGTTGGCAATTGCCCTGATTCAGGATCCCCAATTATTGATTTTAGATGAACCGACCGTTGGGATTGATCCAGAATTACGGCAACAAATTTGGACCGAACTAAATAAGCTCAAGGATACCGGTAAGTCGATGCTCGTGACAACGCATGTCATGGACGAAGCAGAACGGTGTGATTATCTCATGTTGATTCGGCACGGGATTGCGCTTGCTGAGGGGACACCCGCGGCACTGAAACAACAGTATGCAGTAGATACGATCGAACAGGTCTTTTTGAAAGCGGGGCGGATGCAAGATGCGAACGATGGCAATCGTTAGACGAGTTTTTAAGCAAATGTTACGTGATAAGCGTACCTTGGCGCTGATGTTTTTGGCACCATTGCTGATTATGACGCTGATGTATTTCTTATTTCAAAACAACACAACGCAAGTAGCAAGCTTGGGTGTTCATCATGTAGACCAATCCGTGGTTAACGTGATCGATACCAAAAACGTGACGATTCATCATTATGATAGTTCACAGGCACGGAAAATGATTAAGCAGCATGATCTAGATGGCTATTTGACTCAGAAAAATGGTCAATTGACGATTACTTATTCAAATAGCAATCCAACCAACACGTCTTTAATTAAGGCGAGTTTACAGTCAGGATTAGTCAAGTTGAAAATGAAGACGCTGGTGACCGTTACTAAGAAACAGCGCGCGGCCCTTGAATCGCAACAAGCCGCTTTGAAGAAGCTGACAGCAGCCCAGACACAAGCAACGGTGACCAAGCTGAAGACTGCCATTGCACAAGCCCAGGCCCGCGGTGACCAGGCAACTGCTGAGAAATTACAAAAGCAACTCAAGCAGGCCACAGCCACGACGTCTAGTTCGACTCAGTCAGCTAAAGCAACCAGTTATACGACTAAGTCTCATTATATTTATGGTAGTAGTGATTCAACGTTCTTTGAAAACTTTTTGCCAGCCTTTCTCGGTTTCTTTGTCTTCTTCTTTGTGTTCTTGATTTCTGGCGTTTCACTTTTGAATGAACGCACTACTGGAACCCTAAGCCGGCTACTTGCAACCCCAATTCGACGGAGTGAAATTATTATGGGCTATCTAATTGGTTATGGGGGCTTTGCCATCATTCAGACTGTCCTGACCGTTGTTTTTACAATTACGGTCTTCAAGATTCACTTAGTTGGTAGTATTTGGCTGGTCTTTCTTACTAACTTATTATTAGCGTTAGTGGCTTTGACCTTGGGTATCTTTATTTCCACCTTTGCTAACTCAGAATTTCAAATGATTCAGTTTATTCCACTGATTGTTGTACCACAAATCTTTTTTGCTGGGTTGGTTCCAGTCGATGGCATGGCCAGTTGGTTGCAAGCAATTGCCCACATCATGCCGTTATACTATGGTGCTAATGCGTTGACGGCTGTTGTGACAAAGGGTGCTGGGCTTGGCGATATTGGTGTCAATTTGTTAATATTAGTAGGGTTTATGGTCGTACTAACAATGTTGAATATTGTTGGAATGAAACGTTATCGGAAGGTGTGAGGATATGGAACGACCACGGATACGGGATTATTTTCAACAGGATCTAAGTCAGAATGAAACGATTACACCTAAGCAACGGGCCATCCTCCAGGCAAGTCTCGATTTGTTTGCTGAAAAGGGTTTTGACCAGACCAGTACTAGTGATATTGCACAACGGGCCGGCGTTGCGGAGGGGACGGTCTATCGGCGGTATAAGACTAAGGCTGCCTTACGGGATGCCATCTTAGCACCAATTGTCGCGCACATTGTGCCAATTTTAGCGAGTGATTTTTCAGAGGATGAATTACGGCAGCGTTATCCCAGTCTACAGGCATTCGTCACAGCAATTTTTACGGACCGAGTTGCATTTGCTAAAGCTAACGTGAAAGAGTTAAAGGTCATTTTTGAAATGGCAGCTTTTGACGCCGAACGACGCGAACAGATTCTTAGCCAGATTGCGCCTAAGATGGTCAAGCAGATGGGAAGTGTCATAAATCAACTAAAAGCAGATCATTTGATTGTGGAATGGCCGAATGATTTGATACTGCAAAGTTTGTTATCGCAGCTATTCGGTTACCTAGCGCGGTTAATGCTGGAATTGCCGGGAACTGAGATTGAGCGCGAACAAGCGTATTTGATTACGGTGATGACCAAAATATTGACCCCGGGTGAACATGATCAAATTACTGGTCAGTGAGCTAAGTGTTACTTGATATGGTTCTGGTGCAAATTTTCCTCGCTGACTTGATTTTAATATACTGGGTGCCAAGAAACGAGGGATTGCGCGCATGAA
>NZ_CAKPYE010000020.1 GCF_934202705.1 uncultured Limosilactobacillus sp. | reverse complement strand
ATTGCATCGGTCAAATCCTTAACTTAGGAGATCCAAGTTCACCTGTAGGAACTTGGATCTCTGTTTTTTTGCGTTTTAAAGCCTCTTTAGTGTTGAAGAACATTAGATTCAAGAAAACAAGGAATGATCATATGAGGCAACTGACTGCTCTCTGAAATCATGTCTTGGTTTTTGATCAATGCGTCATTTGAAAGATTACATACGGATGATGCATATTTAAAACGATTCTAAAGCTTCTGCTTGTTTCAGAAGTTTTGGAATCGTTTTTGTGTTGTGGGCTTTAAATATATGTATGAATTGACTGCTTTGATTACGATATGGTGTTAACTACCATTTTTGAAGCATTTTTATCGCCGTTAAAAAGAGTGCATACCACTCTACTCGCGGGTTTTGGCTAGTCTTTTTCTAACGTAAAAAATTCGAGGCACTAAGAAAACGAAAAACAATCCTTGCAAAAAAATAAAGCTGCGTCTATATTATGAATTGTATTCATATAAATTAAATTCATAGGGAGACGACTTTTGATGACAGATTCACACACAAATAAAACAGCTTTAATGGCGATGTGTCTAGGGATTTTTATAGTCATGCTGGATACGACCATAATGAACATTGCTCTTCCGGAAATTCAGACAAGTTTGTCTGCGAGTTTAACAAGCGTTTCATGGGCGTTAAATGCTTACACGATTATTTTTGCCTCTACCTCTATTCCCTTAGGAAAGCTTGCTAACATTTACGGAAAGAAGCGCTTTTTCATCATTGCGCTAGTGATATTTGGTCTTGGTTCGTTGTTGAGTGGTATCAGCCATAGCGTTGGTTCTTTGATACTTGGACGGTTATTTCAGAGTTTTGGTGCTGCTGTTATTTTCCCACTGAGCATGGATCTGGCCATTACGACTCAGTCAGATTTGTTTAAACGTAAAGCAACTTTATTTGTGGGTATTACACAGGGGATTGCCGCAGCGTTTGGGCCGACAATTGGTGGCTTGATTACACAGTTTATGGGATGGCGATGGATTTTTATGATTAATATTCCAATTGCCCTTATTGCTTTGTTAATGAGCATCCACTCGCTTCCTAACAACTTACCAGTTGAAAACACTAAGATTGATTGGATTGGCTCCCTACTGACAGTGATTGGTCTTGTTTCACTGACGTTAGCATTGATTCAGCTAAGGTTCTGGGGATGGAATTTGCCTATTTATGCTTTATTTAGCCTTTTCATCATATCTGGCGTATTATTCTATTTTTGGGAAAAACACGTTTCTGTACCGATGATTAACTTTGGTTTGTTCAAAAATGCTAATTTCGATTTAGCATCAGTGGCAACCTTGTTTGGTCAGTTAATTCTGGTCGGTTTTATGGTCATCATGCCAATTTTCTTATCAAATATCTTTGATAAAACAGCATTTCAATCGGCACTATTAATTACACCAGCGACATTCATGATCTTCATCTTATCGCCCCTCGCTGGTTTTCTCGTTAGAAAAACGAACCCCAAAAAGTTACTGGCCATTGGTTTTATCGCCTTAGGGGCTGGCTACTTAGGTTTTTCCACTATCGGTACTTCGTTAAACTATTTACTATATGTGTCGTATTGTTTGTTGATCGGCGCAGGCTACGGCGTTATAGTTGGCCCAATTAGCGTACTATCAACGGCCGGTTTTCAAGGCAGCGATTTAACAGCTTCGCAAAGTGTTATCGGTGTTTTGCGACAACTTGGAACTGTTTTGGCAGTTGCCATTTTCGTTAGCGCGCTGGGAGTTAATATATCGCATGCTAAACAAAAGGCGTTGAGCTTTTCAGAAGATCAAATTCGCCAAACGGCTATCTCTAAATCGCAACGATCTAAGACATTAAACGAAATAAAACGACATCTGAACAATCAACAGGGGATAGCTAAATCGCAGTCGGGACCGGTCGTCAGTCAGAAGCAAAAACGTGAGATGATTCAGCAGCAATATCAAGCTTATTTAACCAAAAAGGGTATTCAAGAAGAACAGCTCCCAGCAAGTATCCGTCGCCAAATAAAAGCGACCATCTCAAAAAAGGTGATCAAGTCAGTAGGCGATTTAAATAATGTGATGGTCAAAATTAAGCGAGAAATTGCCCAACAATTTGTAACAGCATTTACAAAGCTATATCAATATGCAACACCGCTGATTTTCTTGATCGCGCTTTGTTTTTGGCTAGTACCTGTTAAACCAATTTCTTTAAGGAGTAGATGAAAGTGAAAAGTGATGATATTGTGCTTGGCATTTTAGTGGATAAACCTGCCACCGGTTATGAAATCAAAAATCAATTTTCCACTATTTTCTCAAATTTTTATAACGCTTCTTTTGGCAGTGTGTATCCAATCCTGCATAAACTTGACAAGGAAGGAAAAGTTTCGTTTGAAGTTGTTTCACAGTTGGGGAAGCCGAACAAGAAGGTCTATTCGATTACGACCAAAGGCAAAAAGGCCTTTGAGAGTTATTTGCAACAGCCAGTTGAAAGCAAAAAAACAAAATGGGACTTTATGGTTCGGCTATTCTACAGTTCACAATTAGATGAGCAGAAAAGGTCGGCCTTGATCACCTCAGAAATTAATACTCGAACTGATGAGATTAAGGAGTTGGAGGCACTAAAACTGAAACTTTCCCGCAAACAGGTCGATCCGTACAAACTATTTTGTTTAGATATTGGGATTCAACAAAAGCAACTTTTTATAGATAAACTTAAAGAGTTTTGCAAAACGGTTAAGTAGTAGCGACTTGGATTGTTATTTTGAAATTGGGCTTACTCACAAGGCTTACCTAAAATATCAAACTGAGAGTCTTTGATGACACATACCATATGATTTCTTGCCGAAAAGAATGAGATGCTGACTATTCTTCAAAACGCACGAACTGGCTCAGGGCCCTGCTCACGCTCTGACCTAAACGCAATCGCAGGCGCAGAAACCTACATATAAGGACCTCGGACATAAATGGCCAAAGCCCAGCCATTTATGTCCGAGGCCACTTATGCTCCGGTTTCTAACCGGGCCTGCTCACGCTCTGATTTAAACGCGATCGCCACCCCAGAAACCTGCGTGTAAGGACCTTGACCGCAATGGCCAAACCCGGGCCATCACGGCCAAGGCCACTTACACTCCGGTTTCTAACCGGGGTGGCTCACGCTCTGATTTAAACGCGATCACCACCCCAGAAACCTGCGTGTAAGGACCTTGACCGCAATGGCCAAACCCGGGCCATCACGGTCAAGGCCACTTACAC
>NZ_CAKPYE010000019.1 GCF_934202705.1 uncultured Limosilactobacillus sp. | reverse complement strand
TCCGTTGGCAAACCCCAGTTCAAGCAGTGAGCAAGCCTCTTTCTAGGTGGTAACTTTATTATTGCAATCTAGGCATAGAAGTATATCAAAAATCATAGATCTTGGACAGCTTCTTAGAAAGTCCTGTATGCGAGCAGGGCTTTCTTTTTGTCTTCATTCAAATTTTTAACGTGCATTTGATTGTTGGGAAAAGCGAAGTTGCGTACAATTAGTTTAGATGTTTTAATTCCTAATGAAAGGCGGTGACAATCTTGAAGTCGAGTGCTGAATGGTCAACCAGGTGGCCTGAACGGATCAGCTATGGGTTAAGCGATGCCGCTGACAACCTGATTTTTCAAATGATGACGACTTATTTGCTGTTTTTTTACACCGATGTCTATGGTTTGACACCCAGTGCGGTCGCCATCTTGTTTGTGGTCGCCCGAGTAGCTGACGTCGTCGAAAGTTTTATCATCGGTATCATGATTGACCACGTCCATTCAAGATTTGGTAAGAGTCGGCCGTTCTTTCTGTGGTATTCGGTGCCTTACGTGGCCTTTGCGATTCTGACGTTTGTCACACCGAATTTCTCCTATGGCGGCAAAATGATTTGGGCTTACGTGACCTATCTTGGTCTGGGGTTCTTATACACCGCCGTTAATCTGCCAATCACATCAATTCTGCCGACGATGTCACAGAATACTCGTGAGCTGACACTGCTTGGGGTTATCCGCCAGTTCTTTGGCAGTTCAGTCCAAATCATCGTGGCAGTTTTCACACTGCCTTTGGTTTGGCTATTCGGCCACGGCAACCAGCAGAAGGGGTTTCTGGGAACGATTATCGTGTTTGGAATCATTTCACTGTTTTTGATTCTCAACACCTTCGTGCACGTGCGTGAACGCTTCTCCAATCCACACATTGCCCACCAACCGGTCAAGGTTGTTTTGAACATGTTAGCCCACAACCAGCCGTGGATTATCATGTCGATTGTGATCTTTATGTATTGGCTGGTCACGGCGATTAAGAATCAGACGACCATCTATTACTTCAAGTATACCCTTGGCGATGAAGGTTTGGTTCCCTGGGCAAATGGCTTTACCTTGGCGGCTTTAATTGGCGTGTTAATGATTATTCGACTGACCGATCACCAAAGTAAGAAGAAAACAATGTTACATGGGATATTGATTGCTTTAACCGGGCAGGCGATTATTGCTGCCGGAGTGTATGGTAAATGGCTGCTGGTTTTATTTGCCGGTGTCTTTATTAACTCAATTGGAAATGGCATTATCATTGGTCTGGTCTCGATTATGATTGCCGACACCATCCGATACGGTGCCAGCATGGGGATTCAGGCAGAAGGCATCTTAGCTTCAACCGATGATTTTGGCGTTAACTTTGGTCTGGGAATTGGCGGCTTGATTACGGCCGGCTTGTTTCACGTGTCGGGTTACGTTGCCAATCAGTCACAGAATGCGGCGACTTTATCGATGATCAATTGGAACTATGTTTGGATTCCACTGGTGATCTATGCCGGGATGTATCTGGTGTTGAATTTATATGATGAACAGCGAATTATTGATGCCATTGAAAAATAAAATTATGGTGAAAGTCGATTTGATACCCCAATCTAACCAAGCAACGCACCCATTTCCACGTCAGAAATGGGTGCGTTGTTTGGTTGGATGACCTGTTTCGGAAACATTTATGAATGCGGCGTCCTCAACTGCATATTACCATTGAAAAATTGTGGATACGCCAAATAGCACGATATCGTACTGCCAATACTAGTGGCTGCCATGAGCATAAAGGTGACCATGATCTGGTACATAATCGCCTTCGTAGGGTCGACACCAGCAAAAATCAGACCAGACATCATACCAGGGAGGCTGACAATTCCCACGGTTTTTGCCGAATCAATCGTGGGACTCATACCTGTTCGAATTGCTTCTCGTACGACCGTAATGGCGGTTTGGTAACGCGTCGCTCCCAAAGCCAACCTTTCCAACAACCCTTGGCGCTGATCATGGAACTGGCTGTTCAAGCTTCGGTAGGTCAAACCAATCGCAACCATCGCATTGCTGGCAATCATACCAGAAACCGGTACGATTTGACTGGGAACAAAGGCAATCGCTTTCGCTAAAACCAGCAAGCCAATTGTGACCCCCGTGGCAACGGCAATGGCAAGCAGACTGATCACAAAAGCATGGGGAATGCCCCTGGCACGTCCTCTCGCATTCCAAGCAGCGTTGAAGACAATGATCGCTACCATGAGAAGTGTCAGCCAAGCTCGGTTAACTGAGATGATATAGGTCAGGACGTAACCAACAATTGTCAGTTGAATAACGGCACGGATGACGCCGATTACCAAATCTTTTTCAAGACCAATTTTTTCTTTGAGGCTGATAAAAAATGCGACAGTTACTAAAGCAACTGCAAAAAATAAAGCCGTCGGGGTAACAATCAGGTGATTCATGCTGTCACCTCCATTCTGCCGTCAACAATGGTGATGAGCCGATCGGCTGCCGCCAATTCAGACTCATCGTGCGTGACAGTGATAATCGTGACGCCTTGTTTGGTGAAGTTAGCCATTACTTGATGGACAGTATCTTTTGTTGCTGCATCCAGCCCAGTTGTAATTTCATCTAATAACAGCACTTTTGGCGTGAAGATGAGATTGCGAATCAACGCGACACGCTGTTTTTCACCACCAGAAAGTTCCGTAATGTTCTTTGTCAGCATATCGGCAGGGAGATTCACATCTGCCAAAGCTTTTACCATTCGATCGTGATTGACCGGCTTTTGGCGAATTTGAAAAGGAAAGGCCAGATTGTCTTCAACTGTCTCACCAAAAAGACTGGGTTGCTGATAACAATAAGATACCATGCGACGGTACGCCGTCGTTTCATATTCTTGCTGTGGCTGACCCGAAAATATAATTTGGCCTTCTGTGGGTGTTAGCAAGGTGGCTAATAATAACAGTAAGGTGCTCTTACCCGACCCGGAAGGACCACTAATGGTCACAAATTCTCCCGGTGCCACCTTAAAAGAAATATTAGCCAATAGTGTTCGTCGTGAGACTGTTAAACCAACGTTTTGTATGTCAAAAATTGCATCTGCCATTTTTGATTCCCCCATTTTCGTTTTCTATTATGGGTCGCAAAATACTTGAAGAAATTGCTTTCGAACGGGTCATCTGCCGGGAGCAAAATTGTTTTACCTCTAAAAACATCTTTATCATACTCGATATAGGCATTCACTTCTTTTTCAATATCAGACCATTGAGTATAGAATTCGTCGTTTTTCACGTTCTTAGCTCGTGAAAGCTTCTCCTTAGTCCTTGCCATAGCTCCACCACATCCTTTATTTAGTCTTAAACCTTCCCTGTTTAGAAGTAATCTTCACAATTATAACATTAGAATTTACGTTCGTTTTGCTTATCCTTTTGTACAAAAATAGACGCCTGAACTTTCACGGCGGCCATATTTGGTGGTGATCTTGGTGGGGTACGTACTAAATATCTCACCAAATGACCCATTTCACTTCAATCAAAGCGTCGTTAAATCAACGTTCTGGTTTCAACTTCACCTACTTCTTTATTCCCAATGGCAAATTACAAGTTTAATCCGAACAAGCCCGGAATCTTTCAATGGCAGTCTTTTGATGATGTATTTTTAATGGTCGTTGATTAATTAGTTCGGATCTGGTGCAAACAGTCTGAGAGATGACCATCTAACCAGCTATTGATCCTATGTTGAAGGTTATGCAGCTAACA
>NZ_CAKPYE010000018.1 GCF_934202705.1 uncultured Limosilactobacillus sp. | reverse complement strand
TCAGTGAAGTGCCTTTAGCGACGCTAAATGGGGCTAAGGGGTATTTTCAACCCAGCACTAATGAAATCGTCATTGGTGGCGATGAGCCCGATAATGCTTTAAAATTGAAGACGTTATATCATGAATATGCGCATAGCCAGCTACACGGATTAAAATCAGCCTTTAAAGATCGTCCACAAGCCTATCAGGAAACCAAGCCGAAGCGGTCGCATATGTTGCCATGCAAAATATTGGCATTGATACCAGGAACTACTTACTTGGTTATGTGGCTACCTGGGCTAAAGATAAAGCCGTGATCCATAGTGCTTTGAGTGAGATCCAGCAAGTGAGCAACAAAGTGATTGAGCTTAGCGATGGCTTAACCAAACAATTAGGCTTACAAGAAGCACCAAAAGAGCCTGAGCATGATCTAAAAAAGCGATCAGCCCAGGAACTTAATCAGTCGTATCAAGGCTTGCAACAACAAGTTAAGCAAGCAACTAATCCACAACAAAAATCAGAATTAAAAAATCAATTAACCGATGTGCACCAGGAAATTAGTGATCGAACGCAAAAACAATTGCAAGATTTTGTGAGTCAGAATCCAGAAATTAGACAATCAGAACGGAATACAGGCGAAACACTAAAAAGATAGGAGATATCTCACGATGAAAATTGTTCTTTTAGATGGTTATGAGCTAAATAAAGATTTAAATTGGCACTTATTGCAAGACTTAGGCGAATGTACTTTTTATGACCGTACACCAGTTAATGATCAGAATGAAATTATAAAACGAATTAGTGACGCTGAAATTGTTATCACGCATAAAACTCCGCTAGATGACGACGTGATTAGTAAAGTTCCGAAGCTAAATTATATTGGAATTATGGGAACCGGTTACGATGTCGTTGATATTAAAAGTGCTCATAAAAATAAAGTCGTAGTAACCAATATTCCCACATATGCTAGTGATGCAGTAGCACAATTTACTTTCTCATTACTATTAGAAGCAACAAGTCAGGTTGGCTTGCATAATCGGCTTGTTCATGAAAATAAATGGTCACAGGTACCTGACTTTACTTTTTGGGATAAACCGCTATTAGAATTAAAAGACAAAACTTTAGGATTAATCGGATACGGCCATATTGCTCAAAAGGTTGCCCAAATAGGGCACGCCTTTTCTATGAAAGTCATTTTTTATAATCATCGCCCTAAAAAAGTTTCTGAAACTTGGGTTCAACAAGTGTCTCTTGATCAACTTTTAAAGAAATCAGATGTTATTAGTTTGCACGTAATTCAAACGCCGGAGACAATGCATTTAATTAATAATGACACGATTGCAAAAATGAAAAACGGTGTTATTTTGCTAAACACAGCGCGAGGCAAACTGGTTAATGAGGAGGATATTAAGAAAGCCTTGAATGAAGATAAAGTTTACGCATACGCTACTGACGTTGTTCAAAAAGAACCAATTGATAGTGACAGTCCCCTGCTAAAAGCAAAAAATTGCTATATTACGCCACATATTGCTTGGGCACCGTACGAAACAAGAGAACGGTTGTTGAATATAACCATTTCTAATGTAAGGGCGTATCTATCAGGTAATCCTCAAAATGTTGTCAATTAAAGCAAGCGCGATATAGTGTACCAAGAAATAAGCAGTTGAGCTAAAAAATAGTTGCAAAATTTTGTGAGACAAAATCCAAAGATCACACAGCCAAGACAAAATGAACAACAGCAAATAAAGCGTTAAGAAAAGACGGAGAGCTAATTTTTATAGCTTCTCCGTCTTTTTGTATTCCACATTGCGAATTTCTTGTAGCGGGACGAAACAATCAGAATCAATCACAATATCATTAGCATTGTAGCCATGAATTAAAGTCGTTATATCCGGCAAATGGTGGTTATTTTGGTCAACCGTTTTTAGCTGAATCATTACCAGTTGTTGCCTTTGATACGCGTCGGCCAGCACTTGTGTCAGTTCTGCTAAGGATTGCTGCGGTTGTGGGACATAGACTGCATTCAACTGCTTGTTTTGTTGATTTAGCGCGGCGGTATGATCGGACAAATAGAACCCCTGCCATTTCATCATGCCCCGATCGTGATAATCATGTTCAAAGAAGTGCTTAACCGTATCTAAGTCAAAGTCTTGGTTATTCAAGGGGCACCCGCTTTCGTTGAATTAACTTTTGACTTTTAGGCCAGCGTTCGCCAGTAAAGCCAACAAATTCAATCGTTAGTTTAATCTTTTGTCGCAAAGCTTTTAGTAGCGTCTCCAAATCAGCTAAATCATAGTGTGCTAATTTATGTAAAGGAACGGATTGCAAGCGCTCGTTAGCCCGTTGGCTGTTAAAAAATACATTGTAGGTCTGATCGTAAGGATCGTTAGCGATCATCAACCAGTAGCGTGTTCGCGACTGGCGCTTAAACAGCAAGGTTAAGCGTCCCATAATAATTTCTACATCGTTATTCATAGCTATTGCCCCCATTATGACCACCGACGAGTGAAGCACGCTCAATAGCCGTACCGCCCCTTAACAAGCTGGTGGCATAAACTAACTTCGTGAAGCCAAAGCGGCGATGAATTTCATCAATCACTTGGTTTAACCGACTAGCCTTAATCTGGGTACTTGCCGGCTCAAATAAGCTAAGCTGTTGGCCGGTGTTGGTACTTAATTTGCTGCTATAAACCCCAATATTTCGGACAGCTTGACCGTCCCAGTTTTTGCGGAACAACCATAATAGTTGTCGCGTTAAAACTTGGTTATCATTGGTTGGCTCAATTTTTAAAGCCTGATGAAAGCCACCGCGGCCATCGGCTGCGGCCGCAGAGTAAGAAAAACCAATGCTTAGCGACAGACACCCCGCCATTTTATGGTGGTGTCGTAGCCGAGCAGCCACTTGTTCACCAATTTCTTTAATGACCGTTTCAATTTCTGCTTGATTAAGATAGTCCCGTGGCAATACTTGTGAATTGCCTAGACTTGCTGATTTGAATTTAGCGGGTTCCGTAACCTGTGCTCGATCAATTCCCCAGGCCGTGGCGAACAATTGGGTGCCAATAATCCCCATTGCTTGTTTCAACAAATAAGGGTTGGCATGGGCTAACTCGTACATGTTGTGAATAGCTAGTCGGTTTAGCCGTTTAGCTGTCCGTTCACCGATCCCCCAGACAGCAGTTAAGTCATTGATCGTCCAGATTTTTTGAGGGACAGTCTCATAATGAATTTCACCAATAAAGTCAGCGGTATGCTTAGCATACACATCAAGGGCAAGATTAGCTTGGGGCGGATTATCACCAATGCCAACGGTGGTGTATAAGCCTAATTTTTGCCGCACCGTAGTTTGAATCAACCTTGCTACTTCACGGACAGACTGCCCAAAAAGCCGCCATGAATGAGTCATATCCAAAATACTTTCGTCAATTGAATACGGCCAAACTTCTTTTTCAGTCGTAAACTGGTGGAAGATTTGGTTGATTTGCAAGTTACGTTCGATATAGAGGTTCATGCGTGGTGGGACAACCCACAGACGCGGATCATTAGGTAAATCACGTTTACGTGAGACATTAGCTTTGATATGAAATAATTGCTTGGCTTCGGGTGAAGTAGCCAAAATTAGGCCACCATTGGTGTTTTTGGCTTCACTAAGGACAACTAAGGGCACTTTTAAGGGGTTCAGCCCTCTAGCTAGGGCTTCACAACTGGCATAGAAGCTTTTGTTGTCGATTAGAAAGAACACGCCATGCGGTTCATTATCAGTAAACAAGTTGATCACTTCCATTAGCTTTTACCCATATTTTGGCACAAAAGCAAACTTGTGTTCCCATAAAGTGCTAGAAATCTGATTTAAAATTGTCGAAAGTCAGTCATAGTCATGCTATAATATGGTTAAGAAAAAGGAAGCCCCGCTGATAACAGGACTTCCCATGTAGAGCCGTTTAAGACGGTGACAAATTTATACAGTTTAAATAACCGCTAGCTTGCCAGAGCTAAGGCGGTTATTTTTCTACCATTAGTCAAGTAGAATGTTAATTTCATGGGATTCCATGTACAGGTAAAGCTTGTACATGGGGTCTTTTTTTGTTCATTTGAGGAAAGCAATACTTCAAAGGGTAATCTAAATAAACCTCTTGAAATGTTAATTTTTCAAGATACTATACTGTCTTCAGAAGATATATGAACTACTGTTTTGGTTGAAACACTGTTGGCTCATAAGCTTCGTTGTTCAAAACTAGGTGGAAGATTGTTCTATTTAGACGACTCATAACTGCAATCGCAATCTTCTTGGTTCCCTTAGATTGAGAAGATTGCTTTTTCATTTGGTAGAAATCGTTAAAGTGTGTTGGTCGATATGAGGAAGCACTGATAATGTTGATAACCGTACGGTACAAGACCTTTCTTGCCAAAGCGTTTCCACGTTTTCGGATACGCTGTTTGGCCATGTAGTCCCCTGATTGATAAGTAGTTAAATCAATACCAATATACGCATTAATGGCATTGGCACTATGAAATCGCCGGATATCGCCTAATTCTGCAATAATACACAATGCTGATTTAAGCGCAATTCCAGGAATTGTCGTTAAAATTGCCACCTCAGGTAAGCTCGTACCAATTTTAGCCATCTCCTCAATTAAAGATTCTTTTAGGCGGTCAAGACGTTTAACTTCATATGCTAACTCGATAACTCGCTTAATTGCGTATGAGTCAGTATCTAATGCTGGTTCAGAACTTTTGGCTAACTCCAGAAGATGTTCGGCTAAACGTTGAGCCCGTTTGGAACCCATATTTTTTTGAGTAGCCCCTAATATAATTGATGTTAATTCAGCGGAACCATGTTGTAACACCAAATGTGGATGCGGGAATTTCTGTACAATATGCCAGTATAAGCCACCTTCAGGCCTACTTAGGAAGTGTTCAATTTCCGGGAAAGTAAGCTGTAGCTCATGATGAAGACGATTCTTATTACGCACGACGTCGTCGTTGTGCTCTTGATAGATTCGATGTAGCTCACGTAGTTCTGTGTATTCAGATTTTTCTTGAAATGATGGCAAAAAATGGTTTCTAGACATCGCTTCTGCCAGACCAACGGCGTCAACCGAATCTGTTTTAACAGCTCTAAAGCTGTCCATTACTTTCTTAGCTTTTAGGGGATTTATCTCAGTATATAGCCAGCCATTACGCTGAAAAAAGGCGCGCCACGGTCGTGAATAGATCCCCGTTGATTCAAAGATAATTTTTGGTTCTCTAAAGCTGTTTAGCTCATCCTCAAGTCGCTCAAACCCTTCACGATTGCTTGATAACTTAAATTCTTTGATGACTTGTCTGTCAATCAAAACGGCCACATTAGCTGTGTGTTTACTAATATCAAGACCAAATATGCATTCCATTTGATACACCACCTTTTGAAGTTGTTTCACCGACTCACTCATCTCAATTTTCAATACACGGCGTCAAGCGCCAACAATCTTCGACCGAGTTCATTGATGAATCTGCGAAGTTGCCAGTTTTTTTTACGACGTCTTTGCGTCAAAATAACCTCCGACATGTCAACTCCGTTACCACTGTACCAAAAAAAGCTTAGTGGTGAATCACAGTCCCGTCGGATCATGATTCACCACTAAGCTTAGAATGTTTTTTTGCTGACTTTTGATCAGCTCAACAATTAATGCGATTAAGGCCACGATAAAGGTACCGAAAGCCAACATTAATTGTAAAGCGTCCGATACGGACACTTAGGCTACTCCTTTCGTTAGGAATTATGGGCTTTAAGGGTTTAACACCATAAGCACCACCTCCGATCGGAAATAGCCACCGCCTTAACTTCTCTACAAGCTATAATTATACAGTAAAATTAAGGGGCTACCAAGTTTAGTAAAAGACAAAAATAGCGCTTATAAAACAAATCCTTTGAAGCAAAAAACGACCATTAGGGTATACCCTAGTGGCCTTTTTTGTTTCTGTGCTATACTAGGCATTAAAAGTGTTCATTAGGGCTGTCCAAAAGGAAGGCTAAAAATGGCTAAAATTGGTTATGCGCGTGTGAGTTCCAAGGAGCAACATTTAGATCGACAGTTAGCGGCTTTAAAAGGCGTTGATAAACTATTTACAGATAAGTTAAGTGGGGCTAACACCAAGCGACCTGAACTGCAAAAAATGCTGGCCTATATCCGTGAAGGCGATATTGTCCTGGTTACTGAATTAGACCGCTTGGGCCGAAACAACCAGGAATTAACTAAGATTATGAACACCATTCAGAACAAAGGTGCCACCCTAGATGTGTTGAATTTGCCGTCCATGACGGGGATTGCGGATCCCAACTTGCGTCAACTAATGACTAACTTAATCATTGAACTGTATAAGTATCAGGCCGAAAGTGAACGGAAGCGGATTATTGAGCGTCAACAACAGGGGATTTTCCTGGCCAAACAGCAGGGGAAATATCATGGGCGCAAACCCCAATATACCGAAGATGATCCCCGCTTACTACATGCTTTTAAGCTTTATCAGACGGGCATGAGTGATGTAGACGTCGCCCGTAATACCGGTATTAAGCGAACGACTTTTATCAGATATCGCAAGAAGTGCAATATAAAAAGATGAGATTTACATGCGATAATTACGTTATACTAGTTTAGTGGCTGTTGAACTAGGCCACCATATCTTCGACCCTTGTAGTAAATTTATAGCGAATTTGATAGGCCTCACCCT
>NZ_CAKPYE010000017.1 GCF_934202705.1 uncultured Limosilactobacillus sp. | reverse complement strand
GCCATGCCGGTGGCGGCTGCAATCGTCGCTAAGGCCATATAACACCAGGTCTTACCTTTTTTATACATCTTGTAGTGAATTTTCATCATTAAAATTTCCTCTCATGTTCCCAAGAATAAATATTAATAACAAAATTATAAAGATGGAAAAACAAAGAGTGTAAACGTATATTTTAGGATTACTAAACTGCACCTTAATATTATTAATATTATTTTCCTTTACATTATAAATAGTAAGCCATCCATTGGATACTGCATAGTTACGTCTGTCAATTTTCTTTCCATTAATACTAATCGTATATTGTTTTAATAAAGATTTATAACCATATACTGGCAACATTAAATGACCTGAACTTTTATAAACCTTCTTATCTGTGTCTAAGCTAAACATTACCCCATTTCTTAATGGCTTTCTTCTTAATTTAAAGCTTTTTCCTTTAACTTTAATAGTTGGATTAGTTGCCATAATTCTAGTATGCTTTTGAACTTTGTCTTTTTCTCCAACATTATTACTTCCATTTGGAGAATAGTCTTTTACAAGTATTCGATTATAGATATTATTAAATTTACGATCATGAAAATAGTAAGTTAGTGGAGCATCCTCATTTAACCTGGCAACATCGCTACTAGCATCATGAAACTTTCCGGCACTGGAAACAACTGAAACTATTGCAAGTATTACCAAAATTACCCCCCCTATATTAAATGAATACTTTGACCAACTTGACCTTAAAAAAACATAGAGAGGAATTACGCTAAGCCAAATTCCAAAGCGCCATGGCGTATACTGAAGCATATTAATCAACGGCAATTTACCTAATATAGTCCATGGCATTACATCAGTACACATCAAGATTAGTACAAACTCGACCAACAAAGCGGAAATAATCTTACTATCTTTTGTTTCATTACATAGCACTATTACCATGAGTGCTAGAGCAATTATTGATATTGAAGTTCTGGAAATTATATCAGAATGAATAAATACATCCATAAAACTTTCTGCAGTGACGTGCCCCTTTCCAAAAGGCGAGGAGATCCCACTTTTCTCAATAAGAAAAGTTCTGTAAATTATTGGCATACTGCAAATCAACGCTAGACAACCAGAAAGTAACATATTAATTAACGTAAAAAAATTAATTCTATTGTTGATAAGAATATTCACTAACCAAGCAATCACAAAAACTGTTGCAAATATAACAGCACTAAGTAGATGAGAATATAAAATTAACGTAAATATTAATGCACCTTTAATTACCAATCTAAAATCAATAACATCTTTTTCTAAAACATCCTTAATAAAATACAAGATCGGAAATGAGAAACAATATATCACTGCTGTTCCAGGTTGAAATTCATAAATAAAAGCATAAATGCAATATCCTGAAAAAGCATAAATAATAGAAGCTAAAATTGCATTCTCAACGTTCACTTTATGATTTTGAAAAGTAAAAAAGCTTACACAGAGAGTAAGTATAAAAATCAGGCCATTAATAACCACAATTTGCGTATGAAATGGCATCCACAAAGTTAACATGATAAAGGGCCATAAAGAAATATCTGGATACATACCATTAACTGCTTGCCCCAAGCCAAAAAAAGAATGAAAATTTATCCAAAGTGGTATTTCATGATTAAAAAATGATTGTCGAATATCATAAATTCTACTAACGTGAAAAGATGTGTCACCAACTAAATATAACCCTTTAGACAATTGATTAAAAAAAATATATATAAAAACAAGTAATGCTAAAAATGTAGTTATATAAAATGAAACTTTTCTAACCATTTAAAATCTCCTACAATTTCGCTGTTAACTCAACATCTGGATACTTCTGTTTAAACCAATTTTCCGCAAATTGATTTTCAAACAGGAATAGTGGATCACCATTAATATCCTTAACCAAAATATTCCGTGAAGAAGACATCTTCGGATCCAATTGCTCTGGATTAATCCAACGAGCCGTTTTATTCCCCATTGGTTCCATAACTACTTCAGAATTATATTCATTTTGCATCCGGAACTTAAACACTTCAAATTGCAGTTGACCAACTGCACCCAAAATATAATCGTTCGAATTATATCCTTGGAATAACTGAACGGCACCTTCTTGCACTAACTGGTTAATTCCCTTATGAAATGACTTTTGCTTCATAACGTTCTTTGCAGAAACACGCATAAACAATTCTGGTGTAAATTGTGGTAACTTTTCAAATTTAATGTCCTTCTTACCAGTGTAAATGGAGTCACCAATTTGGAAGTTACCGGTATCATACAAACCAATAATGTCTCCGGCCACGGCTTTTTCAACATTTTCCCGGGTATTAGCCATAAATTCTGTCACGTTGGAGAGCCGAACTGGTTTTCCAGTTCGCTCCAAAGTAACATCCATTCCCCGATCAAATTCACCAGAGCAAATCCGTACGAAAGCAATCCGATCTCGATGACGTGGATTCATGTTAGCCTGGATCTTAAAGACAAATCCTGAGAGTTCTGAATCTAGTGGTTCAATCTCTTCACCATTTTCAGTCTTATGAGCACTTGGTGCCGGTGCATACTTTAAATAGGTTTCCAAAAAAGTTCGCACTCCAAAGTTAGTCAATGCAGAACCAAAGAAGACAGGTGTTTGATCACCCTTAAGAATTTTTTCTTCACTAAATTCATTTCCTGCCATTTCAACTAGTTCGATACCATCTAAAGCATCCTTCCACTCGCCTTCACTAGCCAATGGATTATTACCAATTACTTGTCCATCATTGTCAAGTGGTAAATATGGGTTGTTATCATCTTCAGGGTGAGTCAAAGCTACACGTTTATTGTAACGATCGTAAACTCCCATAAATTGACGCCCCATCCCAATTGGCCAGTCCATTGGATAAGTTTCAATTCCAAGCGTTTCTTCAATTTCGTTCATTAAATCTAATGGATCACGAGCATCCCGATCAAACTTATTAATAAAGGTAAAGATCGGAATTCCCCGCATTTTACAAATTTGGAAAAGCTTCCGCGTTTGCGGCTCAATCCCTTTAGCACCATCAATGACCATGACAGCAGAATCGACCGCCATCAAAGTCCGATAAGTATCTTCAGAAAAGTCTTCGTGTCCTGGGGTATCAAGAATATTAATTCGTTTTCCTTCAAAATCAAACTGCATCACAGATGATGTCACGGAGATTCCACGTTTTTGTTCAATCTCCATCCAGTCTGACTTGGCAAAGTTACTACTACCCCGGCCCTTAACCGTTCCAGCTTCACGCACAATTCCCCCAAATAGAAGCATTTGCTCGGTAATGGTCGTCTTTCCAGCGTCCGGGTGCGAAATAATTGCAAATGTCCGACGCTTATTAACAGCTTCAGCTAGTTGTTTTGCTGTTGTCATTATTGAATCGTCCTTTCAAGCATTATCTGTTTAATGTTACCATAATTAATCATGTCTTAATAGCAGAAAAATATTACATTCTCCTTAAAAACTGCGATCTAAAATTGACTACTGAACGTTGATTTGCTAAGGTTAGAAAGTTAATATATAAATTAAAATTACGAATTTAAATAGAGGTTGTCGAATATGAATCACGAACATGAAACACGGGCCGAATACCGACGCCATCTTGAAGAAGAAATCGACCAACGAGCTCATCATCATTCGAATGATGACTTTGACCATCGTCCACCCTACGTTTACCACCACAAAAAGGGGTTCCACTGGGTTTGGCGAATTATTGGAATTATTGCCGTCTTACTATTATTTGCAGGTGGCTATGAATACCATCAATTGCATAGTACCGCCAAAGGTGTCTTCAGTAGTGGCGATGGGAAAGTTGACAAAAAGCTTGCCCAAGGTCAGCCAGTTTCCATCTTAGCCATGGGAACCGATGTTGGTGCTTTAAACCGTGGTAATTCTGGTGGTAATACTGATACATTGGAAGTTATTACGGTTAATCCTAAAAAAGAATCAATTACAATGACTAGTATTCCTCGTGATACCTTAGTCCGCGTTAACACCAGTAAAGGAGCAGATTACGTTAAAATAAACGCTGCTTACTCCATTGGTGGTCCAAAGCAAACGGTTAAACAGGTTAAAGAATTACTAGGAATTCCAATTGATTACTACGCCGTTGTAAACATGGGAGTATTGAAGAAAGTTGTTAATGCCGTTGGCGGAGTTGAAGTCGATAATCCATTTGCCTTCGATTATGAAGGCCATCACTTTCCTAAGGGAAAGCAACATCTCAACGGGGAACTTGCTTTAAAGTATTCGAGAATGAGATATGACGATCCTAATAATGATTACGGTCGTCAAAAACGGCAACAGCAAATCATGACCAATGTCATCCATAAATTCAAGTCTTCTGGTTCTGTTGGCGCTGTAAATAAGATCTTAGCGGCCGTCAAAGACGGAGTTAAAACGAACATTCCACTGGACAGCATCTCTGTACTATATGGTAACTACCGTCCAGCCATGAATAATGTGAAAACCTACCACTTTAAAGGAAAGAACGCAACGATTGATGGAGCTTCCTTCCAAATCGCCAGTCCAAAAGAAATTAATCGCATTTCCAAAATCATCAGAACTCAACTTGGCCTAGAACCAATTACCGTTGATAATCACGAAACTCGAATATATCGGATGCAAACTCACTATGATGGATATACCCATACAAACTTTAAGCTTCCTGGTGGTGCTGAGTACAATGTTCCCGGCAGTGTAAGTAGTGAGCATTCATCCACTCCAAAAGGAAGTCATTATAGTAGTTCAGAATTAGTCTACTAAAAAAGTAGGTTCATAATGGATCTACTTTTTTTATTGCCTTGAGTGCGTAAGCGATAGCGCACGTGCGAAACAAAAAACCAAAAAACCACCTGCTATGCGGGTGGGCAATCAAAATTATATAAATAAAAAACCCTTTGGCCTTAATATATAGGTGTTCAAGCCAAAATCTAATATGGGGATCGTCATTTTTGGGCGAAAGGATATTATGTTAGCACCGTCGGATTGAACGAATCTACGATTCGTAAGTACATTAGAGATCAAGAAAAACATGATCAATTAGTTGATAAAATAACAACGGTTGAATATTCCAATCCTTTTAAGGGTAGGTAAAGTATTACAAACACTGCTTAAAGCAGTAGTGAAGTAGCCAAAGTATTTTGGCTTGAATAAAGAAAAAGCCAGCGCCTTGGGACGCTGGTTGTAAATAGCGGCTTATAGCCCGTTTTACGGGTGGTTATGATTCTCAATACGATAAATACTCCAAATATAATTAAAAATGGTTTTAACAACTGCGTAAAAAGGTATACATAATATCATTCCTGGGATACCAGCAATGTTTCCTGCAGCTAAGAGAAGCATAATAATTGTCAGCGGATGGATTTGCAGTGTCCTACCAATGATATTTGGATAAATTATGTTCCCATCAATTTGTTGAACAACAATTACAACTATAATTACCCATATCAGCTTCTTTGGTGCCATCGCTAAAGAAACCATCAATGCTGGTGCAATACCAATATATGGTCCCACGTATGGAATCATATTTGTTAAACCAGCAATCAATCCGAGCACAATAGCAACGGGCTGACCAATAATTAAATATCCAATACTCGTCGCAACAGCCACAAAAATACATTCAATTGCTTGCCCTGCAATATAAGACGACAGTGTAGCGTTCATTTGATGTAATAGCTTTGCAATCTCTTCTCCGTGTTCTTTAGAAAAATATTTCTGGACACTTGGCACAAATTTATCGCTATCCTTTAGCATGTAAAATAACATAACAGGCACTGTAATCGCAACAATCAAGGTACTGGTAACCATACTAATAACTGTACCTGCGCGATCAGTAAGACCCTTTAAAATCGTTTGTGATGATTTTGATAATTGGTTATTTAGCTGTTTGTAGTAGGCATTAAAGTCAATCTCACGCAACCAAGGATGATGTGATAATTTTACAATCCATTTTTGAGTCTCTTTAGCCGCTGTCGGTAATCCTTTGATAATCTGCGTCAATTCATTTACCATTGAGGGAATGACGGCTGCAATGACACTACATACCAATAGAATTAAGAGCAATACAATAATTAAACTTGCTACACCACGCGGCATTCTATGCTTACCAACTTTGATTTTTAGAAAAAGTTTCAAAATCGGTCTTAGCATGTAATACAAAAATAACGAAATAATTACTGGAACAAAAACGACTGAAATAAAAATGAGAATTGGCCGAAAGATAAAATCAATTTTAGTACAAACCCAAATTAATAAAGATAAAATTAATAATTCTAATGACCAATACATAATTGGCTTTTTATTAAAACTCATTGCTTTGTCTTCTAACCTCTATTTAGCCTTTTTTACAAATTTTAAATAAGCTTTCCATGAAAATTTATAAAAAGGTAACCCAAAGGTAAGCATATAAAAAGCTACTCGGTCTCGTTTTGGAGTCTTTGGATCACTTAAAACTTGCTTTCGATGATTATGTAAAAAGGTAACCATCGATTTTTGTGCTGACTTTACTTTATCCCCAGAAGCATCTAAAGTTTGGTTTAAAGTACTAAACCTTGCATACGCTTGTCTTCTTAACGTCGCACTTTTAAGTTCTGGGAACTGTTGATTAACACTATTAGCCATTTGATCAGTCATCTCAAGTAAGTCTAATTTTCTAATATTAAATTTGCTCGTGGTAATAGAGTTATTTCTAATAAAGTATTTATATTTTGATACGAACCCGCACTCAATTGTTGGAGATTGCTCAAATAAAGAATAAGTTGTTCCCATGTCTTCAAATAATTTGCCTTTTTGAAAACCAACAAATTGGGAACTTTTATAGAGACTACTATCAACTAATTTTGCAACACAACAGGTATCCACACGGTCGTTATAGCACATCATCTCTAATGCATTTTTATTTGATAATGTTTTTTCTGTTCCATCGCCATGGTCAATAACTGCACCTGTGCTAAATATATCTTTTAAAGTACATAGCGCTACTTTGGAATTAAAATTATTATTTCTCAGCAATTGAAACATATACTGTATATAATCTGACGTTACAACATCGTCAGGATCCACAAAAGAAATATACTTTCCATGAGAAAGATCTATCCCTCTCTTTCTGGCATCAGCAACACCTGAATTTTCTTGGGTATATAGCTTGATTCTAGTATCTTTCCTTGCTAAGTTAGCTATTATTTCTTTGGTCCTATCTGTAGATCCATCATCAATTACAACTACTTCAATGTTACGATACGTCTGATTTAAAATAGAGTTTATGCTTTTTGTAATATATCTTTCAACATTATAAGCAGGAATAATAACACTGATTAGTGGTGCACTTTCTTCTTGCATTACCGCTTCTCCTTAATGATATAAATTGGACGATTTTTAGTTTGCATATAAGTTCTTCCAACATATTTGCCAACAATCCCAATACATAGTAATTGCAAACCACCCAACAGTAAAATTAGACATACTAAGGATGCCCAACCAAATACACTACTAGTGGGTTCTAAAATACGTCGAATAATGACAAAGACAATACCAACAATTGAAAGAATAAATGAAGCAGATCCCAACCAAACAGCGATTGATAACGGAGCTTGTGAAAAATCAGCGATCCCATTCATTGCATATTTAAAGAGTTTCCAAGTCGACCAGTCTGTTTCCCCAGCTGCCCTTTCAATATTATGGTAATCCAAATATTTAGTTTTAAATCCTACCCAGCTAAAAATGCCCTTAGAAAAGCGGTCATATTCTGTCATAGACAAAACAGCATTAACCATCTGTCTAGTCATCATCCGATAATCACGTGCACCTGGAACTATAGAGGTCTGGGAAATACGATTAATCACATTATAAAACTGGTTGCTTAAAAATGACTTTATCTTAGCTTCTCCAGTCCGGTCAACCCTTCTAGTACCCACGCAATCATAATCACTACTTCTAAGTACATCAATCATTTTTGGGAGAAACGAAGGCGGATCCTGTAAATCAACATCCATTACCACTACATAATCGCCAGTAGTGGCTTGTAAACCTGCATAAAGTGCTGCTTCTTTACCAAAATTTCGCGAAAATGATACATAATGAACTTTATCAGAATATTCTTCATTAAGCTTTCTGAGTTCATGCAGAGTTCGATCATCAGAGCCATCATTAACAAACCAATATTCAACTTTTAGCTCGTCAATTTTATTAACTTCCTTTTCTACAGACGGGAAAAATAATGGAATTGATTCTTCCTCATTGTAACAGGGAACAACAATTGATAATTTATCCATAACGATCCTCTTTACTTAATTAATAAAAAAATCGGTACTGAACCGTACCGACTAATTATACACTAATTATTTTTCCTTAGGCACCCGTAATTGCACTTGGTGTTACATGATAAGTATATGTCTTACCACTATATACACCAGAAACAGTCCAATCATTTGTGCCATTTTGCTTTACATTAAAGCCATCAATTGCGCTTACTTCAGGTTGAACCGGCTCTCCCTTACCAGCTTCCAATGAATTAGCACGTTGGTTACCTAGATGTTCCTTCACTAAGTTTCGGGCATCTACTGCAGTCATCGTCCGTGTTTGACGTTGACTCACAGACTGTGCAGTTGCGCTATTCTTAACGCCATTAATAGTTGTGTTCGTTGAAGAACTATTCTTTGAAACAACTACATTATCTTTAGAACTAGCTTCCTTACTTTGAGAATTTTTCTTTGATACCTTGCTAGCACCCTTTTTGTTACTATGTTTCTTAGTAACATGACTACTTTCCGCAACGTCTTTTTTAGTCTCTGTGGTTGACTTACTTCCACAAGCAGCTAAGGATAAAACCATTGCCCCAGCCATTGTTGACATCATAATTTTTGGAAATTTCATAGTTTACCCCTCTTATTGTCGTTCATGTATTGAATCAATTATATCAAAATTAATTTTAAATGGTTACTTTTTAATTAATCTTATTAATTCATTACAATATAATAACTTGGAGTATAGTAAGCCATTTTAGTAATTTTAACACGATCACCAGGTTCTGGAGCATGAACAAAGGTACCATTACCTAATGAAATACCAACGTGGTATGGTGCACCATCACTACCAAAGAATACTAACGACCCCTTTGGAGCATTATAAACATCACGATGATGTGAACCAAGATTTGTTTGTTGGTAAGTTGTTCGATAGTTCGATCCTAAGCCAAATGCCCATTGTACTAATCCGGAACAATCAAATCCAGTAGGAGTGTTACCACCCCAAACATATGGAGTACCTAACATAGTTAAAGCACGGTCAGCTTTAGTTGCTGCAGTATTAATAACTGTAGCAAATCCGTTACCATCCAAATGATATGTAGTTCCATTAACAACTACATTCATATTTTTGTCTGCTTGGTAAGTGTTCGGATCAAAGTAGAATAATGAGCCTTGCCATTTTGCCAGACCAGTCACTATCATTCCATTGTTCCCAAACAAATACCATGATCCCCACTGCGATTGAACATAAGCATTTTTTACTAATTGGTAATTGGATGGATCGAAATAATAGTAAGTACCCTGCCATTTTTGAACACCAGTCAATGCAATACCATTTTGATCCAACAAGTATCCATCATTCATTGCAGATGGAACAACATAAGTATTTTTTTGTAACTTCTTTGATCTTTCATCGAAGTAAAAATGGTTACCTTGCCATTCTTGAAGGCCAGATTTAACAATTCCATCTGTCCCTAAAAGGTAACCGCTATTATTACCATCGGGATCTACATAACTATTCTTCTCTAAACGGTAAGTAGATGTATTAAAATAGAAGAAATTGCCTTGCCATTCTTGTAATCCATTTACAGCAGCACCATCATTGTTAGTTAGGAATCCAGTGTTGTTATTATCTGGATCAACATATGCATTTTTTACTAACTGGTAGGTAACTGGGTCGAAATACCAGTTTGTGCCCTGCCATTCTTGAAGTCCAGACTGAGCAACCCCATTATCCATTAAGTAATAACTTTGAGTATTGCTGCCATCCATTGAGTCTAACTGAGAATAATGACGACCTGATTCTGTTTGACCATTTTGGTAGTAAACTTTTTGACCGTTCTCATCATACCAACCATTTTTTGTAGATTTATTAGTGACAGATACTTTTTTTGATGCAAAATTCACATCTGAGCTATAAGTACTGCTTGTAGTATTTAATTCATTGTTGTGATTGTTATCTGTAGTTACCGTGTCTTGGTTATTATTTCTAAGTTGTTGAACACTGTCAGAAGCATCAGTAACATCAGCTTGTACGGACTGAGTAGCTACAGTCACTCCCATAACTGCGGTCATGGTTGCAATAGCCATTGCACACCACTTCTTACCACTCTTATACAGTTTAAAATGCTTTTTAGAATCCATAAAGTTAATAACAACCCTTTCAAATTTTTCAGTAATCTATTTTATTAATATTCAACGTTTTTTAATCTATCACAACTTCCTTAGAAAGTCTTAAATATAGACTATATGTTAATCAATGATAATGATTGCAAAATCATTGTAATATTATTGCAACAAAAAAGGCATCAAGATAACTCGATACCTAAAATTTAATAATATCATTAGATTGCAGCATAATATGCCTGAACTAACTGATAGAAGTCGTTCATCGTATATCCTGTTCCAAACATACTTGCATTTCTTGACCAATATGCATCTGGATCCGTATGGTCAGTACCACCAAATGTTTGTGAAATCATATGGTGTGAATATAACGTGCCACCTAAAGAAGGTGTCATTCCATATTTATGCATATTATACGCAGTATAATATGCAGCATTTGATATTTCACGAGCAAATTCCCAAGCACTATGAACCTCAACTTGTTCAAATTGTACTGCACGGCTATTGGCTGGGTAACCGGCTCCCCATGCTTCATGATCCGTCGAAGAGATTTCAATGATATTGTTGCCATCAACAAATGCATGTACGAATGCTTTATTATAAGTATTCGCTTCATAATTTATTTCTCCCCAAATACTGTCATTAGGGTTGGCAGTTTCATGAACAATTACCATATTAGGAAGGCCATTGCTAGTTCCTCGATATGCTCCAGTGGTATTTTGCGGAATAACATAGTGCTGAACGATATTAGCATGACCAATGTGATTATTTACAATATACTGATTTAAAGCATTACTAAATGAACTTTTATTAATAAATCCACTACCATCAACATAGTATAAATTACCATCCACGTACAGATAACTATTAGTTACTAACTTATAATTTGATGGGTTGAAGTAATAACGGCTGCCTTGCCAATTCTGAAATCCTGTTAGGGCCTGTCCTTCACTGCCTAACAAATATCCAGTCTTTTCACCGGTAGGAACGCGGTAATCGTTCTTTACAACTCCGTAAGTATCTGGATCAAAGTAATACATCGATCCTTGCCACATATGTGGTCCGGTTACGATCTTTCCATCATCACCAAACATGTACCATTGTCCCCACTGGGATTGAACATAATTATTCTTAACCAATTG
>NZ_CAKPYE010000016.1 GCF_934202705.1 uncultured Limosilactobacillus sp. | reverse complement strand
TACCAATTGGTTAAGAATAATTATGTTCAATCCCAGTGGGGACAATGGTACATGTTTGGTGATGATGGAAAGATCGTCAGTGGATTGTATCAGTGGTGTGGTACTTGGTACTATTTTGATCCAATCAGCTATCAAGTGGTTAAAGGTCAAACGGTTAATTTGGGTAATGCACGGTATTCAATAGATAATAATGGCGCCATAGTGAGTGTTTTAAACAATGCAGTTGCTTTATCACAATTACCTCAGTTACCAACTGGTTGTGAAATGACTGCTGTCACAATGATGCTCCAGTATGCTGGCATTAACGTCAGTAAAGAACAAGTAGCTAATCAAACTCCAAGAAGCAATAATCCTTATTGTGGTTTTGTGGGAAACCCATATAGTAATGTTGGGTATGGACTTTGGGTGGCTCCCGGTGGAATTTCATCAGTTGTTGCTAAATATCTAGGTCATAGTTTAAATATGTCTGGATGGAGCATCGAGTCTATAAAAAATAAGTTAATAAATCAGCATTTAGTAGTTGTATGGCAAGCTCATATGCATGGCTTTGGGACTCATGCAATTACGCTAACAGGCTACGATAGCAATGGTTTTTATTATAATGATCCTTGGACAGGACAGAAGAATGCCTTTATGTCATTTTCAACATTTGATTGGAATTGGCGTGATGATCCAGCAACTAGGGGAGCATTAAGTTATTAGGAAATAGTCTGGGAGGATAATATGAAGAAACATTATAAATTATACAAAAGCGGCAAAAAATGGTGTTGTATGTTAATTGCTACTATTGCGTTTGGAATTGGTGCCGGACAGATGAATGCAATGGCGGATAATTCAATTTCTCAAACTGAGCTGCCCACTGATCAGCGAGTGCTTAATGTTAAAGGCAATGCTAATCAGATTGTTAATCAAACTATTAATTCGAATGATCAAGCTAATCAAATCAATGGCCAAGTTTCTGCTAAGAATGGATGGGTTGAAAC
This sequence comes from uncultured Limosilactobacillus sp., assembly GCF_934202705.1. Classification (GTDB taxonomy): domain Bacteria; phylum Bacillota; class Bacilli; order Lactobacillales; family Lactobacillaceae; genus Limosilactobacillus. Next base: position 21,475 of record NZ_CAKPYE010000016.1, on the reverse strand, counting down.
AGCAAATGGTCAGCAAGCATACTACGTTGATGGCAAGTTATCTCAAGGAAGAAACTATATTCAATTGCCAACAATGAATCAGGAAACTGGGACTAGCTATTACCTAATGCAAGATGGAGTAGCTCAGTCAGGCCTTCAAGAATGGCAAGGAACGCATTGGTATTTTGATCCTACTTCTTATCAGTTGGTTAAGGACACTTATGTGGATCCATCTGGTAATAATACAGGATATTTAACTAATAAAGAAGGCGCAGCGCTAAATGGAATTCAAAAATGGCAAGGAACCTTTTATGCGTTTGATTACAAAACGTATCGTTTAGTTAAGAATCAAAAATTTAATGAATGGGGAAATGAATATCAAATTGATAACCAGGGGCGCGTTGTAAGTGGCCTGTATAAGGCAGCTAATGGAGATATTTATTATTTCAACCCGGTTACCTACTTACAAGAACGCAACACTTATATTGTTCCAACAGGTGAAAAAAATGGCTATCTGCTCGGAAAAGATGGCAAAGCATTAGCAGGAGTTCAAAGATGGCAAGGAACATATTACTACTTTGATCCAGAAACCAAGAAATTAGTGCGGAATCAATATGTTCAATCCCAATGGGGATTGTGGTACATGTTTGGTGAAAACGGTAAAATTGTGACTGGATCACATATGCTGAATGGAGCATTGTACTATTTTGATCCAAGTAGTTATTTAATGGTTAAGAATTCGTATCGTGTACCATCTGGTAGTGATCGTGGATACCTATTGGGAAAAGATGGTAAAGCATTAACAGGATTACAGCATTGGCAGGGATCTTTATACTATTTTGATCTTTCGGATTACTTGTTAGTAAAGAATCAGTATATTGTGATGCCGGATGAACAAGACGGTTATTTATTTGGTAATGACGGAATGGCTCAGTCAGGAGTCCAAAAGTGGCAAGGAACGTACTACTACTTTGATCCAGCCACAAAGAAATTAGTTCGAAATAAATATGTACAGTCTCAATGGGGATTGTGGTATATGTTTGGCAACAATGGAAAGATTGTAACTGGACCATATAAGTGGCAAGGGTCATTATATTTCTTTGATCCAAGTAGTTATTTAATGGTTAAGAATTCATATTGTGTACCATCTGGTAGTGATCGTGGATACTTGTTAGGTTCCGATGGACGTGCCTTAACTGGTGTTCAAAAATGGCAAGGAACATACTACTATTTTGACCCAACAACATATCGGCTTGTTAAAAACAACTATGTCCAATCACAATGGGGCCAATGGTATATGTTTGGTGATGATGGAAAGATTGTATCGGGACCTTATAATTGGCAAGGAAATTTATTCTATTTTGATCCTAGTTCATATCAAGTTGTCAAAAATAGATGGATTAATAATATTTATTTTGATAAAAATGGTATTGGACAGGATAATTATGGAAATAAATTACAAAATGTATGGTCAAGTATTATTAATGGTCAACCGGGTCATATTGGAATTGCAATCCACTCTCAATTCACAGGTAAAACGTATTCATATACTAATGCTCCAGGTTACCGTTGGCTAACAGCAAGTACCGTAAAAGTTGCAGTTTTATCAGAACTGCTACACCGAACAAACGGAAACTTAGATGGTAATATGAATTGGTTAGCCACTCAGATGATCCGATACAGTGACAATAATGCAACTACTTCAATCTGCAATAACTATTTAGGTGGAGTCCAGGGAATGAGTAATTTGTATCGAGCACTTGGTATGAATTCTACTGGAACAACATCTACATGGGGAAGCACATTAACGACACCTGAGGATCAGTTAAAGTTGCTTGACACAATTTATTTAAGTAATTCTACAAACTATCTTGATAATAATTCGAAAAATTATAATAAATACCAAATGCATAATGTTTCTGCTGGACAAAATTGGGGAATTTCAGCTGGAAGCAGTGATTTTTACATTAAAAATGGTTGGATACCTTATGGATATATGTACATTAATAGTATTGGCTTTATTCCAGGTGGTAATTGGTCAGGATACACAATTGCTGTATATACGGATGGCCAACCAGGTTTTCAGTCGGCAATTAATGTAATTCAAAGATTAGCAAGAGCTACAAAGGGTGTCCTACAAGGATAGGAGAATTAGATGGTAGAAAAAAAGGGACGACTTCTTTATATTGACGTTTTGAATTGTTTAGCTATCTTTTCTGTTTTAATGTTGCACTCTTCACAAATTGCACATTTTGGCAAAATAGGTATGCCTATCACAATATTAGGTAATGTTCTGCAAAGTATCTTTATCCCTGCGGTATATATTTTCTTTATGAATTCAGGGGCAATGTTGTTAAATTATCGCAAGCATCAAACAACAAGAGTGTTTATGATAAAGCGAGTTAAACGAGTAGTGATTCCATTCTTGTTTTGGAGTGTCTTATACTATCTATATGATATGAAATGGACAGCATTCCCTGGACCGATTTATCACGCCCATCCAGGAATTCGAGATTTTATTATGTCATTTTGTAATAACAATATTAATAATATTTTCTGGTTTTTCTATGTGATAATTGTTATCTATATAGCTCTACCGATAGTTTCGTTAGCTTCAGAAAAGCACAAAAATTATTTATTTGGAATTTCTGTAATGTCATTTCTAACCAAAGATTTTGCTTCCTGGTTTGGAAATTTAATGGGAATTAAAATTCACAATGAGTATTTTCAATTTTCACTCTTGGAATTTATAGGGTACTCAATCCTTGGATATTTAATTCAGGAAAACTATTTTTCAAAAAAACAAGAAAATTGTTTAATGACAGTTGGATTTATCACATTATTTATGTCTATATTTAATGACTTGACGGTTGGTAAATTTGTTTTAGTAGCTTCCATTGGACCGATGTTATACTCGGTTGCCTTGTTTATCTTTATTAAAAGATTATGTGAAAACCGTAATAACAATGAAAAAGCTAATAGAATATTTATGATGGCATCGTCATCTAGTTTAGGAATGTATATTCTACATGTGTTGTTTTATAAAGTATTTATAACAGTATTCGATTTAAAGATGACAAGCTTAGTCTATATATTTGTAATGCCTGTAGTTGTTTATTTAATAGGTACACCATTAATTTATTTTGTTCGGAAGGTTAAGATTATCCGAGATGTGTTGCCATAAAGATCATTTAAAAGAATTTTGTTCAACGCAGTTGACCTAGTTTAATGGTAAAGTCGTGTTATATGGTTTGATAGTTAGGCAATATTATATTCGGTACTGATAGATACCTTCTTTTTTCGGTCAATCAGTACTTATGGGTCAATTTGAAAAGGTTATTTAAGTAGCAATAATAAATATTTCTAAAGTTTCTACAAAAAGTTTGTTAGCAAGATTACATGGGAAACAGAAATATGGATAGCGAATTTTCCACATCATATGATTCATTATGGTTAATTGCTTGTTGTCTTAAAATTGTGGAATGTATTGATGCCGTAAAAGACAATGACTTATGGTTAATGGCATGTTAAATGATAGTTATAAAATAAAACTCATTTGCCTTGAAAAGTGTGTAGTGCACAAATAACATATTCCAATATGGACAAAACTAAAATTGAATAAGTTAGAGCGCTATATTTTGTATTTACCAAAAGAAGCCAAATGGTTCATGTACTAAAGTGTGATTTTTAAGAACAGATTGAACTTCTTGGAAAAAAACGAAATTCTGAAACTAGATTCTCACAAGAGAATTGTTATGAAACATCTTTTCGAATGAATTGAGCAGAAAATGTAAAAACGATGAAACTAAATATTAGTAGCAATTTGCCTAATGAAACTCATAATACTTACTATAGATAATTACCAGAGGTTGAACTAACCTAAAAAAGTGACTTTAATGAGCGCTACAAAGAACATGAAAGCCTGTATCACCAGCGATGATCGTTGTTGATGCAGGCTTTTTTCGTTGCTTAAGTGGAGCTATTTTAACATGTTTGTTAACATGGGCAGATGTTGTTAGATGATTTTTGAGTAGCGAAAAGGCTGGATTCGTTAATATAGTAAAGCTGGTTGCGTGTTAAAATGTGTTAAGGAGAAAAATAAGGTGAGAAGTGAAATTTAGAATGAAACAATATGTTGATAAAAAAGATAAGGTGATTGAAGTACAGTCAGGTGTTTTACTATTATTAAATAGTATATTATTAGCTGTATTTAACTTTGAAAAAGAATATACAATTGATATAAAAGGTATTTGTATGGCTACTATTACTGTAACAATTCCTATAGTAATAAGTGTATACGGAAATAAGAATAAATTAAAAATTGTAAGTAATAACTTCAATTCTTTATATTGAGAATTTACAATTCAAGTGCAACACAAATTAAAAAAATAACCCATAGCGGGGTAGAATTAGTTTAACAACCAAATCAAACAATTCGAGGTGCCCCATTATGAGCTATATCCATCTTACTATAAAAGAACGAGAAATACTTATGTGTTTGAAAGCTAACGGACTTTCCATTCGGGCAATTGCGCTTCGCTTGGGACGCTGTCCTAGTACTATTTCTCGAGAATTGAAACGCTGTTCCGGAAATTATTCAGCTTGTAGAGCTGAACATGACTACCACAAAAAGCGGCAAAACTGTCATAAACCTCTGTTATTAGGCCTTCATCCTCAGTTATGTCATAAAATTGCTGAAATTCCATTGGTCTCCTGAACAAATCGCTTCGCAATTTAAAAAAGAAGGTCAATGGTGTGTAAGTTATAATACGATCTATCGTCACATTTATAAGCATAATTTGGGTGAGCAATATTCATCACATGGTGACACCGGTGTTCAAAAACATTTAAGACATAAGCATCACACACGCCATCCCAAAAACACGAGAAAACATCGAGTATTACAGACTAACTATCTTTCCATTCATGAGCGTCCTAAGTTTATTAATGATCGTCAACGCATTGGTGATTGGGAGATTGATACCGTAATGGGAAAAACCGGACATGCGGTGCTTTTAACCGTGGTTGATCGTTTCAGCAGGTTGGCCTTGATCAAAAGGATAGATCACAAGGAAGCCGATGACGTTAACCAAGGATTAATTGACCTCCTAGGCTCTATTCTAAAAGAATTCGTACATTTCCTAACTCCGGATCACGGTCGAGAATTCCTTAGCTTGGACGAAGTTCAAGAACGCTTAGGAGTAACTATCTATTGGCCAGACCCATACTCACCAGAACAACGTGGCACCAATGAAAATACTAATGGCTTGATTAGGGAATATTTCCCAAAAAGAACTGATATTGACAATTACACAGAAAAGGACGTCGACTTCTGTCAGGATCAACTAAATCGACGTCCACGAAAAATATTAAACTATGAAACTCCATTTGAGGTGTTTTTTGAAGAACCGTTGCACTTAGTTTGACAATTCGTCATACATAACTGAGTGGTTATTACATATTATAAAGTCGGTCAATGAATCTAATAATGACGAACAACATGTGTAACTAAGGATAGTACAAAAAATTATTACTAGAATAATGAAAAATTCTATTTTAGGTAGTATAATTTTTGGAATTATTTGGGTAATCTTAAAAATGTAACTTTAATTTTTATTCAAAAGTATGGAAACATATGTTTTCCATTAATGAATTTGTTACCACTTTGGAGAAAACTGTAGATACGTATGATATTGGTCACTCTTTTAGCTTACTTAAAAACGTTATATAGAGATATCTACTTTTAACTCATGTATCTTTGCTGTTTTATCTATTATAATTATTAGGGTCGGGAAAAGGTATTATTATTAACGATAACCAATATTAGTGAGTATCACCAATTAGTATTAGATAGTTATTTATCTATATAAAGCATTTGTCCAGAGATTACTAAATGTTTAAGTTGATTGAAAGTTATTTATCTTATAGAATAATTTTACTAAAAAAAGTGAGGATAACCTGACTACAGGGATTTCCGTAATTGACGAGTGATGTTTGTACAAAAAACACACTAAAATTTGCGAAGTTTGATTTTGTAGTTTTAGAAATTTAGTGACTGAATAGGGGGGCTCGGGAGTAATAATGTCATGTGAATTTATTACAATAACAAGCTTATCTGAATTTATTAATAGACTTGATGATTTAAAAATTAAAGCTGGGGCTCGAACACTCTTTTATAGAGGCGAAAATAAGTGGTATCAAACGAATATGCCAGGAGCTATAAGAAATGAGCGACTTTTACGTAATGAGGGCAATATGTTTAATCAGTTTATAGCGAGAAGAGGGGATCTGTTTAATAACTGTTCAAATAATGCAGATAGATTACTAAAAATGCAACATCATCAGTTACCAACAAGATTATTAGATGTATCTGAAAATCCACTAGTAGCATTATTTTTTGCAACAGAGAACGAAGACAATGATGATGGATATGTTTACATATTTACTAACACTCCAACAAAATTTGGAATTGAGGTTGCATTGGCTAGTGATGGTCTACAAGGCTTAATTAAAGAACTAGAATTTGCCCAAGATTCTACTAGTTCAACATTTAACTTATTTGATAAGGGCTTTTATAGCGATGAAGTTGAACTAGAAGCGACTATGGTAAAAGTTAAAGGCACACATGGAACACAAAATGATCAAATGAGATTTGATAATTTTATGAAATCTGTAGAAAATTTTTGTAATGATTTAAGTGAATTTCATCTAGATGGTAGTGATAAAAAGAATCCATTTGTAAGTAATTGGCTTTTAAGATATGAGGATGGGACACTTCATGCATTTTTAGATTCAAAAAAAGTATTATATAGCATGTATGAAGATGACTTTACGCCAAATAAAGGTAATGTTCATTTTTCAAATGACATTTTTGATGAACTGATAAAAGATGGGTATCATTTTAGTAGAATTAATCCTATTGAATTATACGTTCCTAAAATATTTAGGCCTAAAGTAATAGATGACCGCTTGCGTAATCAACAAGGGAATTTTATAGTGGTACCCTTTATATGTAAAGAACAATCGCAGAATTTTTATGAATATACAAAAATAGTGCAAAGTCGCATTAATATGTTAGCGTATTATCAAAATAAAAAACGACTTATCATAAAAATTCCTAAAAATAACAAAAACAATATACATCACGATTTATATGAATATGGGATAAAGAGGTCGTTTGTATACCCGGATGATTATTCTGTAGTTGCGAATGAAATAAGTAATGAATATAATACAAAATGAACCATTTTATGAAATACTAAATTTGATTTATAATATTAAGAGTTTATTCTAAATGCAATTAATAAATTTTTTCAAGAATACCTAGAGACAAGGCTATAGTGCAAGAACACTTTTACCTTTAGATATTTAATCAATATAAGACTCAAACAACTAAATTCATAATTGTTAGTAATACACTAATTACACTGATAATATAAAAAGGCTCTGTGTCAAATCCTGTTGATGCAGGCTAATCCAGACAGTACTAAGTTTTTAAACTTGGTACTGTCTTTTTGTTTTCATCATTCGAAGGTTAATTCTGGCAAGTAAATGAGGCTCTACAATAAATCCTGTTGATAAATTACCTTCGGTAATTTCTTAATGGGATTTTTTCCTCTTTTTATAATAAAAAAGAGGTCATAATTGACCTAATCCCATCTATAAATCACCATAATTAAAGAAAGAAAATCAATATGACCCTGACTAATGATTCTATTCGTTCTTTACTAGAAATTGAAGACCCAAACATTAAAATTAATGATATTTTTTATAATTTCCCAAAATATTAAGGCCAGTATTGTCACTGGTATAACTATTAAATTTATTTTATTCCAAATAAGTCGTTTAATTTGCTAAGGATAGTAAATTCTTTAAATTCCCCAATTCACCCAATGGAAAGCTAGAATCCTTAATTTAGATGTAGTGATCCTTTGTTCGATTTCTAGATGGTGATTATTATTAGAACCTAATGTTTTCAGTGTTATTTTATATTCAAGAGGATTATTAACAGTGGTAATATCATGTATTTTTCAAGAAAACTCATTAATTTGCTTAATATACTGCCTAAGATCTCGTGTGAATTCACATAAAATAGTACTAGAATGAGGAGATAGAACGGTATCAGATCTAAAATTACAGTTTCTTGCATATGGTAAATTAAAACAAGTCTCATTAAATGTGTCACCATAAAATTCCATATTTCGTAAAATAATAGAATTATCTCGGCTATTATTCTATAACCATCTGGTTTTCCATTATCATCAGATCTTTGCGTTAGGTAAAATGTTAGCTCAGGATCTCTTTCTTTAATGTCACGGTGCCATGTATGGAAAAAAACGAAATAGAAATAATTAAAGAAAAAATAGCAATAACAGTATTAACCATTTTCGTATCTCCGTCTAATCTCGTTGTCTAAACATCAATATAATTATAAGACTAAATAGTTTTAATTGTTAATAATAACAAAAAATATTTAAAAGTCACTTTATTGAAAGCTTAAATAAAATAAATAAGTTATTAATGTATTCATGAGGAGTAAAGTCATGAAGAAATTTAAAAATATTATTGTCACAGGTGGGGCTGGTTTTATTGGTTCCAACTTCATCCATTACGTTGTTAAATACCATCCTGAAGTGGAACACATTACGGTTCTCGATAAGCTAACTTATGCTGGTAATCCGGCTAATTTAGCTGGACTACCAAAGGATAAAGTTGAATTAGTAGTTGGTGACATCTGTGATCGGAATTTAGTTGATAAGCTGGTGAGCAAGACGGATGCTGTAATTCATTACGCTGCGGAAAGCCATAATGATAACTCGTTGATTGATCCAACCCTATTTATTAAAACCAACATTGAAGGGACTTTTGAATTAATTAACGCTTGTCGGAAGTATGATGTGCGATATCATCATATTTCTACTGATGAAGTTTACGGTGATCTTCCACTACGGGAAGACTTGCCAGAACATGGTGAAGGTAAGGGTGAGAAGTTTACACCGGATTCACCGTATCGACCATCCAGTCCTTATTCATCATCGAAAGCTAGTTCCGACTTATTAGTTCGTGCATGGGTGCGGTCATTTGGATTGCGGGCAACAATTTCTAACTGCTCGAACAACTATGGACCATACCAACACATTGAAAAGTTCATCCCGCGACAGATTACGAATATTCTGAGTGAAATTCGGCCAAAGTTATATGGTTCTGGAAAGAATGTTCGTGACTGGATTCATACCAACGATCATTCGCGGGCCGTTTGGGATATTTTAACTAAGGGTAAAATTGGTGAAACTTATTTGATCGGCGCCAATGGTGAAAAGAACAACAAGGAAGTTCTGGAAATGATTCTTGAATTAATGGGTCAACCCAAGGATGCCTATGACCATGTTAAGGATCGTCCAGGGCATGACCTGCGTTACGCCATTGACGCTACCAAGCTCCGAACAGAGTTAGGTTGGCAACCAGAATTCACGGATTTCCGGGCTGGTTTGCAATATACGATTGACTGGTATACCGAACATCAAGATTGGTGGAAAGATGAAAAGGCTGCTGTGGAAGCTAAATATGCCAGAAATAGTAAATGAATTGTTTTTATATCCAAATCATGGTCTAAAAGGACAATATAGAAGAGCTATTAGATATGCTAAAATACTATTGAAAAGTTTTATGAATATGGGAGGAGTAATTGACTAATTCAGGGATATTAAAATGATAAAATTGCGTGTACAACCAACTTTGATCATTATTAGTCAATTAAAAAGATTACAACATGAATTTACAAAAAATTCTTCAGTTAAGTGGCGTAGTAGCAACAATCCTACTACTTCTGCAATTTTTCATTCAGATCCATCGTCTTAAGCAAGGGCGTGCAGTAGTGGGACGTGGTCGAATTTTTCTTAACTGGCTATTAGTTATTATTATTTTAGTCGGTTTTGGCGGCGGTGGTTACCTATCATTTAAAGATAGTCAGGCAGCTACTCATAAATTGAAAAAAGTTACTAAAGTAACTAAAGATAATCATTCTGACCAAGTTGAACTTAAATTTAAAGATCAAGTGGCTTTAAATAAGGAAGGTCAGCGACGTGTAACGTTTGAGGTGTCACCTAATACTCGTCTAAAAATTGTTGGTCACTATAGTAAGACAGTGTATAAAAAGTTTGCTGCTAAAGAAGGGAAGAGCCAAGTTAAATTTCATTATACTTTTGATGAAGCTGGCACGTATGACATTATTGCTGAACGTGGTAGTCATAAAGTTACTAAGAAATTGGTGGTTAAAGATCATGTTATCAAACTGTCAGCTAATTCAAGCGTAAGCAGTTCGTCTAGTAGCAGTAGTGTTAGTTCTTCAAATAGTAGTCGTCCTGTTAATAATACCGTAAATCAAAATTCTAATTCTGTGGCAAACCGATCATATTCAGGTGGTCGGTCTTACGCTGGTCGGACTAATAGCTATTCAACCAACCGACCAACTCCACCAGCTAACCAGCCAAGCCCTACGCCTGCTCAGCAAGCGGGAGCAAATAATGCTGGTCGGGAGTAATCAATTTACTGGGTAGATACGAAAAGAATCCCTTCGGAATAAAAACCGAAGAGATCCTTTTTAATTTGCACTTGATTTATCAACCGCATCCATCATGGCATAACGGACGCCATGTTTTTCTAATGCTTGAACACCACGGATGGTGGTGCCACCAGGGGAAGTCACCTGATCACGGAGTTCAGCAGGATCGAGACCCGTGGTAAGGGCTAATTTACCTGAACCGGTTACCATACTGGCGGCTAGTTGGTAGGCGGTTTTCCGGTCAAGGCCGTGCTTCACCGCGGCGTCACCTAAAGCATCCATGATGAAGTCAATAAACGCCGGACCACAGCCGCCAATCGTGCCAACAATGTTTAATTGCGCTTCCTGAACCGAGATCACTTTACCTAATTGTTGAAGGGCCGTGACCACTTGATTGGCATTTTCAGTATCTTGGCTAGCCGTTAAGCCGATTGTGCCGGCGTTGACCGCCACTGGGATGTTTGGAATGATCCGCAACCATCTATGGTGGGGCAAGGCAGTTTCCAAGTCCGCCAACGAAATCCCGGCAGCTGCGGAGACCATTACCACTTCCTTAGCGATCTTTGCAAAACTTTTCACGATTTGAATGGTTAACGGGGCCGGTGTCGTGAACACCAAAGCCGTCGGGTGCCAATCAATCATTTCTGCAGCTTTATGGAAAAGGGGCAGTTGCCGTGCTTCACAAAATTTCGTGACGCGGGGATTTTCCGGATTCATCACCGCTAGCTCAGTTTGACCAGCTTTTTGCCAGCCATCAATCATGGCCGAACCCATCTGACCAGCACCAATTACACCAATTTTCATCTTATTCATCCTCATCTGATTGTACTAAGTGCACATAGGCTCCGTTGATGAAGCCACGTTTTTCATCTTGATACCAGGTAACCCCATTTTCGTCTTCCAGACGGCCAATCAGCACGAGATCTTGCCCGTTAGCAACGGTTCCAGTAGATTGACCATAGGGGTAATCATAGGTATACAAGTGGCCGCCTTTGAGATAATCAACGGTCGCTGGAACTTTATTGAGCGGTAGCACTCGCAGGTCAGCTACGGGTCCATCTTTAACGGGCGGTTCTTTAGCAAAGGGATCGTGGTGAATGATTTGCATGTTATTAACATCAAATTTGATCCATCGATCCGCGTTGATTTCATACCAAAACTCGCCGTTGGTGGTCGCCACCCGTTTAAACGACCGAACGTACAGATCGCCCGGCAGCGGTTGATCAACTTGCATCCCATCCACTTGATCGTATTGTGGAGTCGTTTGTTGTAAGTACAGATACATATCAATATCTTCGATTTCGCCCCAACTCTTTTTGCGGTAATAGAAATGCACATTTTCCTGGCTACCGTCAAAGTAACCAGTCGTTTTACCGGCAGTTTTAATGAGCTTATATTGGGGGATCGTTTTTTTGACAATGGTGTAACCATCATTTTCATATCCCCGCACTAGCTGGGGAATGGCGACGTTTGCTCCCGAATCAATATCTTGGTAATAAACCCAAATTGGGCGACCAGTTTTTAAAGGTTTCATGAGTGTCAACTCCATTATTTTTTGTTTATTAATTTTAGTATACCGCGTTTAGATGTAGTGCGAGCGTGATCTTAACATTCTTAAAATAAGTATAGGAATATGCTATAATTTTTCCATCAAATTTTAAGGAGAGCATGATGAATCATCAACGCCAACAAATCCATCAGATGACGCGCCGAACCTTATTAATCGTTTTAGTTATCATTCAAGATCTGTTGCCATTGATTGGTAATTTACCAATTGGTCCATTATCGATCACTACGTTGCCCATTACCGTGGCGGTAGTTGCAATCCTGTTTGGCCCCTTCGATGGGGCCATTATCGGTAGTGCTTGGGGGATTTTAACCTGGGGACGCGCCTTGGTTTATCCAAGTAGTCCACTCGCACCGTTGATTTTTACGAATCCAGTGATTGCGGTGCTGCCTCGGATCATGGTGGGAATTGTAGCGGGGTATGCATTTAAACTTTACCGACGAAAAAATGCGCGAGCTGCTGCTGTGGTCGCCGGAGTTTTAGCATCGTTAACGAATTCTCTATTGGTATTAGGGGGCATTTATCTATTTGCCAACACGCCAGCAGTGGCCGCCGGCTATCATGTCCAACCAGGAAATTTGCTGAATGCATTGACGGTGATCCTGGCTACCAACGGGGTCGTTGAACTTATCATTACGGCGATAGTGACACCGCTGATTGCATTGCCATTACTAAAACATCTACAAAGAAAGGGCTAGTTTTCTATTTGCTCGAGGAAACTAGCCCTTTTATGGTCCAATTGTTTGATTAATTATTATTTTCAGCTGTTACTTGGGGTTGGTCATCAGCTTTAGCAACTACCGTAATCTGGTCACCATCCATTTTAGCAACCAAGTTGTGGGCACTGCTGTTATCAAGCACAAAGTCGGCAATCCGGTCTTCGATTTGTTCTTGAATCACTCGACGCAGTGGTCGTGCGCCCATCTTCGGGTTGTAACCGAGTTCCACTAGCTTTTCATCAACGGCTTCTGGCACGTCAATGTGAAGGTTGCGGTCGGCAAGCATCTTGTTAACATCGCTAATCATCAAGTTCACAATCTTCATTAAGTCGTCCTTGGTGAGGGCATTGAATTCCACGATATCATCAAACCGGTTTAAGAATTCCGGCTTGAAGTAGTTGGTTAACTTATCGAGAACCGATGTCGTATTACCAGAGGCTTCCGCGCCAAAGCCAACACTGGAAACCGCATCTCCTGATCCAGCATTTGAAGTCATAATGATGATCGTATCCTTGAAGGAAACGGTTCGGCCTTGTGAATCAGTTAGGCGACCATCATCTAGAATTTGTAAGAACATGTGCATGACATCGGGGTGCGCCTTTTCCACTTCATCTAAGAGGATCAAGCTGTAAGGGTGTCGCCGAACTTGTTCGGTCAGCTGACCGGCTTCTTCGTAACCAACGTAGCCAGGCGCAGAACCAATCAGCTTGGAAGTCGACATTTTGTCCATGTATTCTGACATATCAAATCGAATCATCGCGTCTTTCGAGCCGAAGAGTTGCTGAGCTAATTGCTTAGCTGTTTCGGTCTTTCCAACTCCAGTTGGCCCAACAAAGAGGAAGGAACCAATCGGTCGGCCTGATTTGTTCAACCCAATCCGGTTCCGCCGGATAGCACGCGCGATTTTATCTACGGCTTCCGTTTGGCCGATAACGTGTTCATCCAGCTTCTTGTCAAGATCCTTCAGTTGAGTTTCTTCTTGCTTTTGCAAGTCGCCAACTGGGATGTTGGTCTTTTCTTCCACGATGTCTTGCATATCCTTAACGGTCACCGTGGCTTCGTCTTCAACCTTGTTTTCTTCCGCAGCCTTTTTGGCTTTCGTCAGCCGGGTGACTTGGTCACGGTAGAAGGCGGCTTTTTCGTAGTCTTGATTATCAACCGCTTGTTGCTTGTGTGCTTCGGCCGTGTGAATTTCATTTTCAATGGCGGCCGGGTCGACGTTCTTCAGCGTCAAATTCTTTCTTGAACCAGCTTCATCTAACAGATCGATGGCCTTATCCGGAAGGAAGCGATCTTGAATGTACCGATCAGATAACTTGGCAGCGGCGACGATCGCATCATCAGTGTACTTCACATGGTGATAATCTTGGTAGCGGGTCTTAATGCCGTTTAAGATTTGGATGGTTTCATCAACGGAAGGTTCTTCCACTTGAACCGGCTGGAACCGCCGCGCCATGGCGCCATCTTTTTCGATCTTACGGTATTCGTTTAACGTCGTGGCTCCAATTAATTGGAAGTCACCACGGGCTAATGCCGGCTTCAAAACGTTGCCGGCATCCATGCCGCCTTCAGCATTGCCAGCGCCCATGATTTCGTGAATTTCATCAATGAAGAGAATGATGTTGGGGTTCTTGGAAACTTCTTTAATCAGTTGTTGCATCCGTTGTTCAAATTGACCCCGAATCCCTGTTCCTTGAACTAAGGAAACCACATCAAGCCGAATGATTTCCTTGTTCTGCAGCTTTTCTGGAACGTCACCGGAAACGATGGCAGTTGCCAAGCCTTCAACCACTGCGGTCTTACCAACCCCAGCTTCACCGATTAACACCGGGTTATTCTTTGTCCGCCGGTTCAGAATTTCCACGACCCGTTTGATTTCATTATCACGACCAATCACCGGGTCAATTTTGCCTTGCCGGGCCAGATCAGTCATGTTGATCCCAAATTGAGCCAGCATCCCGCCTTTGCCACCACGACCATTACCACCTTGGCGCTGGTTTTGGGCCGCCCCGGCTGCTGCTTGGCTCTGCATGTTATTGAGGGCTTTCATAAAGTCATCCATATTGCCAAAGGCAAATCCGCCGTTATTCATACCATTTCCTCCATTCATCATATTTAATTGTTGATTGTTAAATTGTTCATAGCATTTTTGACAGAGGTCCACCTGCATCTTTTGACCATTGACCATCATTTGAAGGTGAATGGTGGCAGGATTTTTATGACAGTTTTGGCATAACATTGTCGAAAAAATACCTCCTTAACTTAATCATCAAAAAAGTTTGACCTTTCTTGACTATTGGTTATCATTATACTTACTTTTTTTTAGAAAGCAAGGGTTAGCGCTGTTTAACCGAAATGGTAACAAATGTTGTCATGACGGTGCTGAACGCGTTTTGAACAGTGCAGACCCTAAATAAATTTTAGCACTCTTCTGAAATGATTGCTAAAATTGACGCATGAATCATGTATAATATAGTAGAAACCGAGTGGAGGGGATGAAAGAGTGACTGAAAATGACTACCAAGCAAAATTGGAGGAACTGCATTCAGGAACGATTAAAGAACTGGTGATTAAGCCAGAAGAATTTATGGATTTTCAAAATGTTTTTCAGACTTATCAGTACCGTTCCCAAATTGAGGGCGATGCCAAACATGGAGGAGAAATTCACTATCATTTAATTGAGAAGCAGAGTGCCTCTTAATATTTCGCTTGTATTTACCGCTTACAATCGCTATAATAAAACAAAGTAAAGCGCTTGATGTGCTGCTTAACAATTATTGTTCTAAGGAGAATGATTATAATGGAAAAACGTGATTTTACTGTTACTGCTGAAACTGGGATCCACGCACGTCCTGCAACGATTTTAGTTCAAACTGCTTCTAAGTTTACTTCAGACATTACCTTAACTTACAACGGCAAGAGCGTTAACTTGAAGTCCATCATGGGTGTAATGTCCCTTGGGGTTGGCCAAAACGCAGAAGTAACAATTTCTGCAGAAGGTGACGACGAAAAGGACGCCATTGCTGCAATTGAAGACACCATGAAGAAGGAAGGACTGGCTGACTAATTATGTCCCGGACACTCAACGGCATTGCTGCTGGCGGTGGCATTACCATCGCACCGGTCTATGTCATGGGGGCATCCAGTCTGACCGCACCGCACGAGGTTGCGGATGATGAGAATCATGAAGCACAGCGGCTTCGTGGTTCTTTTTCTTTAGTTAGTCAAGACTTGAATCAAATTGGTCAGCAAGCCGAACAGGAATTGGGCCGGCCGATTATGACGATTGAAACCCTGCAGACAGTTTTAAATGATCGTGCGATCCAACAATTAGCAATCGACATGCTAATGGAAAACCAATGGACAGCGGAGTGGACAGTGGAACGGTTAGCAGAACGGCTGCAAAAACTCTCGACGATTGCCGTCAGTAGTCCGTTTTGGGTTGGTGTTATTCACGACCTGAGCCAACGGTTATTGAGTAAGTTATTACAGCAGCCGATTCCGGATGTTGCTAACTTGGATCATCGAGCAGTCGTGATTGCCCATTCCATCAGTCCGACCCAGGTGGTCCGCTTGGATCGTCAATTAGTGGCGGCCCTGGTTACTGATGCAGGTGGTGCCACATCGCACTTTTCACTGTTATCAGAAGAGTTGGCGATTCCGAGTGTGGTTGCAACCCATCATGTTACTAAATATGCCCATAATGACATGGTCGCGATTGTTGATGGGATCCATGGGAAGGTCATTTTGCAACCATCTCCGCAAGAAATTGATCAGTATCAAAAAATGGCTGGTCAGTATGCTCGTGAGCACCAGGCGTTAGGTAAATTAAAGCATCAGGAAACGCGGAGTACCGACGGTCAGCGAATCCGAATTGCCGCTAACATGTCACTCCCCGATGAGATCAATTCAATTGTGCATAGCGGTGCAGAAGGGGTTGGACTCTTTCGGACCGAATTCATGGTGATGGAAGATGCTAAACTTGCCAGCGAAGATGCGCAATTTGCCATCTATAAAAAAGTTGCGACTGCGATGCCGGAACGATTGATTGTCGTTCGGACATTGGACATTGGCAGTGACAAGCTAGTTCAGAATACAAATTATGATGAGGGCGATAACCCAGCACTTGGTTTGCGTGGCATTCGGTTGGGATTAGCTCACCCCGAATTATTACGACCGCAAGTCCGCGCACTTTTGCGAGCAGCAACCTATGGAAAAATTGCAATTATGTTTCCAATGGTAACCACATTGGCAGAATTTCGCGCCGCCCGGGCGATGGTAGATGAGGAGCGTCAGCAATTGACCGCAACCGGGGTTAAAATTCCGGCCAACGTTCCAGTTGGGATGATGGTGGAAACTCCGGCTGCCGTCACGATGATTAACCAATTTGCCAAATATGCCGATTTCTTTAGTATTGGTTCCAATGATTTGGCGCAGTATTTATTTGCGGCTGATCGGACTAATGACAAGGTGACGCCGTTATACCAGACTCTTCATCCGGCAATGCTGCGGTCGGTCTTGCACGTGATCCGCCAGGCCCATAATGAAGGCAAATGGGTCAGCCTATGTGGCAGTATGGCAGCAATGCACGTTGCCGAACCGCTATTACTAGCAATGGATTTAGACGAGTTTTCGGTACCAGGTGATCATATTTTGCCATTACGTCATTTGATTAGCGGTTTGTCCGTCCGCCAGTTACAGCCGCTGTTACATCAAGCGTTGGATTTAACAAACGCTGATCAGGTTGAACAATTAGTTAAGCGTTCTTTGCCAGAACTTTATCAAACAGATTAGAAACAAATAAAGAGCCGCATTAGTGAACGAGCAGGTCGCTAATGCGGTTTTGACTTGCGACAAATCCAGAGAGAGTTTAAAATGATTAGAATGTGTCATTAAGTGTTATTAACGCTGAAAAAGGAGAATGTCGTTTGAGAATCGGACTGTTTACAGATACATATTTTCCACAAGTAAGCGGCGTGGCGACTTCAATCAAAACCCTGCGGGATGAGCTCATTGCTCAGGGACACCAGGTTTATATTTTTACTTCGTCAGATCCGCGGGCGACAGATAGTCCGCAGGATGGCATTTACCGGTTTGCGAGTGTGCCGTTTGTTTCCTTTAAGGATCGGCGGATTGCGTTTAGCGGTTGGTTTAAAGCTCTCCGGATTGCACGCAAGTTACAACTAGATATTATTCATAATCAAACTGAGTTTTCACTCGGGGTCATGGGTAAAATGGTGGCGAAAGAAATGGGAATTCCTTGCCTGCATACCTATCACACAATGTACCAGGACTATCTTCATTACATTGCGAATGGTCGAATCTTAAAACCTAAGGATGTCGCATATTTGGCCCACCTGTACCTGAAAAACATGTCTGGTGTGATCGCTCCCAGCGCACGGGTCCTTGATACTTTAGAAAGCTATCATGTTGAATCGCCAATTCGGGTAATCCCCACGGGAGTTAATCTGCGCGTGTATAAACTTCGCGATACGGCAGAGCAGAAATTGGCTATTCGGCAGAAGTATGGTTTTCAGGCTGATACTCCAGTCATGCTTTCATTAAGTCGATTGGCGTTTGAAAAAAACATTCAGGAATTGATTAATTCAATGCCAGATATTATCGAACAGGTACCGACAGCTCAACTCCTGATCGTTGGTGATGGTCCGGCACGGACGGCATTAGAACGGCAGGTACGCGAAATGCATCTGGCTAAACATGTTACTTTTGCGGGCCAAATTAATAATGACCAAGTTCATCATTATTATCAAATGGCGGATGTTTTTGTCTCAGCGTCCGATTCTGAATCGCAGGGCTTAACGTATGATGAGGCATTAGCTTCGGATTTACCGATTGTTGTTCGGCGGAGTGAATATACGGATCAACTAATTGATGACCCGGGAATTGGCGTTAGCTTTCAACGACGCGCGGAGTTTGTGAAAGGGGTATTGAATTATTTAAATAATCCCCCGCGAGCAGAAGCCGTTACCAAGCGTCAGCAAAAGCTGCATGATATTTCCGCAGAGGTGTTCGGAAAGCGGGTAATTGACTTTTATGAAGAGTGTCAGCACCGTTTGGATCAAGAACAGGTTCTGAAACAACAGCAGCGACGGCGCTTATTTCATCATTCAAGGAGACTCTAATGCTAAAGATCACAATGTATTCGTCAGCTGATAAAGTAAAGGGCCAAGGGGTCGGCAGTGCGTACCTTGAGTTGGTTAAAATGCTTAAGCAGCGATTTAGTCATGATTTTGACATTGAGATTAATAAGTGGCGGGTCAGTGACATTAGTCACTATCATACGATTGATCTTCCCTTTTATTTTTCAACTTTTTCCAAAAAACGTGGTCGAAAAATTGGCTACGTTCATTTTTTACCAGAAACGTTAGAGGGAAGCTTGAAGATTCCACAACCGTGGCGAAGTATTTTCTACCACTATGTGATTGCGTTTTATAAGCGGATGGATCACTTAGTGGTAGTTAATCCATCGTTTATTCCGAAATTAACTGCCTATGGAATTCCACGGACGAAGATTTCGTATATTCCAAATTTTGTGGACTCCCACAATTTTTATCCGGTGAGTGAGGAGAACCGTCGTCAACTCAGAGCTAAATTTAACATTCCGGATCATCAATTTGTTGTCCTGGGGAGTGGTCAGGTTCAAGAGCGCAAAGGCGTACCTGACTTTATCCGTTTGGCCCGACAAAATCCAGATATTCAGTTTATTTGGGCTGGCGGATTTTCGTTTGGTGCGATGACGGACGGTTATAAAGAGCTGAAGCGGGTTGTGGATAATCCGCCAAAAAATCTATGGTTTCCTGGAATTGTGAGTCGCCAGGAAATTGCTGAACTCAATAATGTAGCTGACTTGTTTCTGCTGCCTTCTTATAATGAGCTATTTCCAATGTCGGTATTAGAAGCGTTTTCTTGTGGAACGCCAGTGATGCTTCGCGACCTGTCACTGTATCATTCGATTATTGAAGGTTACTATGCACCAGCAGCAGATGTGGATACAATGCAAACAAAGCTACGCTGGCTGAAGGATCATCCTGCTGAACTGGCTCAGTTGCGAAAAAAAGCTCATGAGGCAGCCCAACGGTATTCTAAAGACCACCTTGCAAAGATTTGGTATCAGTTTTACAGCGACCAGGCAAAGGAGAAATAGGATGTCGAGGAAAAATTGGCTAGTGCTAACGGCAATGTTACTGTTAGGATGTGGCATCTTTGCATATTCTTTAAGAGATACTAATTTACATGAGATTAGTCAAGATTTATCGACGATGAATTGGGGCTGGTTCTCGGTGGCGCTGCTTTGTATTTGTTTATACTTAATTTTTGAGGGGGTCACCGTCAAAATTTTTATGGCAGATCGCTATCCGGGTTTTACGTGGAAAGATGCACTTCGTTTGCCGTTAATCGAACAATTATTTAACGGGATCACACCGTTTTCTACTGGTGGGCAACCAGCCCAATTGGTGGCGATGCTGCAATCTGGCGTGGATGGCGGAATTGCCAGCTCGGTACTATTAATGAAGTTTGTGGTTTTCCAGTCAATGATTGTCGTGAACTTCATTATTAGTTTGCTCATTGGCTTTCACTACATAGAAGAAAAACTGCATGTTTTGTCACTATTGGTAATTTTCGGCTTTGTTATTCACCTGAGTGTGATTGTGGCCTTACTAATGGTAATGTATTGGTACAATTTTACGAAACGGCTGATGAACATTGTTATTAAGCCAGTGCACTGGTTTGTGAAGGCACAGCGGTACCAGGAAATTAAAGCTTCGCTAAACGAAAAAGTTGATTCATTTTATCAAGAAAGTATCAAGATGAAGTCAGAGTACAGTAAGTTAATTAAAGTCGCAGTAGTCACAATTCTGCAGTTATTGGCTTACTATATTATTCCGTATTTTATTTTGTTGTCGCTAAATGTGCATGGGGTAAGCCTGATTATGGCGATGAGTCTGCACACACTGATTTTTATGATCATTTCGCTGTTTCCAATTCCAGGTGGCACCGGGGGTGCAGAATATAGTTTTGCGGTCTTATTTACGAGCTTTACCAACTCACATAGTAAATTAGTACTGGCAATGTTGCTATGGCGAATCCTCACTTATTACTTTGGGATGTTTGCTGGCATGTTTGCGTTAATGGTTAAACCTGACAAAGTTAAACATCGGATGGGAGTTTAGGTTGACTAAACTCTTTTTATTTAGGAGGGAAAAGGTAGTGATTAATTCTAATCTAGGAAAGATTCTGCGGCGCTTGGATGCGATGGTAGTTGACCAATCTTCTCCAAAGCAAGTACGGGAATTTCAGCAGTATGGAGTACCGGTTTGCAAAGTCATTTATGATCAGCTGGCGGGAGAATTTGTTGTTAATCGTTATGATCCAGAAAATGAATTGGTATTTGATAATCTGGATTTAGCCGCCATTGAGATTTATGATTGCCTTTATGATTTCCGACACTCATTTTAGGACGGATAAAGTAGTCTAAATCGAAGATGTTGACACGGGTAATTCGAACTTCAGAAGTGTACATAAGTAGAATGTACAGATTTAGGAAAAAGTCGAAAAACTTTGCAAAGTTTTGTTGACAATTACCTAGGGTGGCTGGTATATTAATTATCGTTGTCACGGCGGTAATCA
>NZ_CAKPYE010000015.1 GCF_934202705.1 uncultured Limosilactobacillus sp. | reverse complement strand
TAAAGAATGCTGGTATATCAACATTTACTTATCATCAACTTCTTCATCAGTCTTCAAAACGGCCATGAACGCTTCTTGAGGAATATCCACTTTACCCACAGCCTTCATTCGCTTCTTTCCTCGCTTTTGCTTATCTAACAATTTTGCACGCCGATCGGGATCACCAGTGTGAATTCGGGCAGTAACGTCTTTCCGATAAGCTTTAATATTTGTACGTGCGATAATCTTCGAACCAATAGCTGCTTGAATTGGGATTTCAAAATTTTGTCGTGGAATAATCTTCTTTAATTTAGCCGCAATTTCGCGCCCACGTTCAGCCGCAAAGTCACGGTGCGTAATGAAGCTCAAAGCATCCACCTTGTCTCCATTCAATAGAATGTCAATTTTGACCAGGTCGGAAACACGATAATCATCAATTTCATAATCGAGTGAGGCATAACCACGCGTACTGGACTTAAGTTTGTCGAAAAAGTCAAAGATAATTTCCGCCAACGGGATATGATAAATTACGTTGACCCGCGTATCACTCAGGTACTCCATTGTGTCAAATTGACCCCGTTTTCGTTGGCAAAGCTCCATGACTGCCCCAACATAATCATTTGGTACCATAATAGATGCCTTGACAAATGGTTCTTTGATATCTTTGATTTCTGTGACATCAGGCATTTCAGCAGGATTTTCCACTTCCTTCATTGAGCCGTCATGCATATCTACCTGGTAAGTAACGGATGGTGCTGTGGTAATTAAATCAAGATCAAATTCTCGTTCTAATCGCTCCTGAATAACGTCCATATGCAAGAGACCTAGGAAACCACAACGGAAACCAAAACCTAATGCTTGTGATGATTCAGGTTCAAACGTTAATGCGGCGTCGTTCAATTGTAATTTTTCAAGAGCTTCACGTAAGTCATTAAACTTAGCATTATCAGTTGGATAGAGTCCGGCATAGACCATTGGTGTCATTCGACGATAACCAGCAAGTGGTTCAGCAGTCGGTCGATTAGCACTCGTCACCGTATCGCCGACCCGAGTATCTTTAATGTCCTTAATGGCTGCAGTAATGTAACCAACATCTCCTGCCATCAAAACATCTCTAGCCAGTGGTTTCGGTGAGTTGATCCCAACTTCAGCCACTTCGTATTCAGTACCACTATTCATTAAACGAATGCGATCACCCTTTTTAACCGTTCCTTCAAAGACCCGCACACTCAAGACGACCCCTCGATAATCATCGTACTTAGAATCAAAAATCAAAGCTTTTAACGGTGCTGTTAAATCGCCGGTCGGTGCTGGAACATCTTGAACTATTTTTTCTAAGACCTTATCAACACCTAAACCAGTTTTCGCACTAATATCAACAGCGTCATCCGTATCCAGACCAATTTCATCTTCAATTTGTTGCTTGGTACCTTCAGCGTCTGCAGATGGAAGATCAATTTTATTAATAACCGGCAGAATTGCCAAATCATTGTCCAGAGCAAGGTAGACATTGGCGAGTGTTTGAGCCTCAACTCCTTGAGTTGCATCAACTACTAATACCGCTCCTTCGCAGGCTGCTAATGAACGCGAAACTTCATAAGAAAAATCGACGTGCCCTGGCGTGTCAATTAAGTGAAAAATGTAATCCTGGCCGTCTTTAGCATGATAAGTTAAAGCGACTGCATTCAGCTTAATGGTAATTCCCCGTTCGCGTTCCAATGGCATATCATCAAGGATTTGATCCTTCATTTCGCGTTTTGAAATGGAATCGGTCATTTCCAAAATTCGATCAGCTAACGTTGACTTCCCATGATCAATGTGCGCAACAATCGAAAAATTACGAATTCGTTTTTGGCGCTCTTTCATTTCATCTAAATTCATATTACTACTCGCTTTCTTAATGCGTATTACTAGTAATTATAGCAAAAAAACAGTTGAACAAAAAGCAAGCGCGATCATGATCGCGCTTGCCATTACTTTTCATCAAAAGCATCTTTTAATTTATCAAAAAAACCGCTTTTAACTCCCTTAACATTCTCACCAGAAGCTGCTGCAAAAGCCATCATCGCTTCCCGTTGTCGTTTGTTCAAACTCTTTGGCGTCTTAACATGGATCCGAACATGTTCATCACCGTTGCCTTTACCATTCAAATGTGGAACACCTTGACCACGAAGCCGGAAGTTAGTCTCCGATTGAGTTCCGGCTGGAATCCGCAGGTCAACGTCACCATGAACAGTCTTAACTTTAATTTTATCACCAAGGGCTGCTTGTGAGAATGAGATATCTCGATCAACAAAAATGTTAGCGCCATCTCGTTCAAATTCACGACTTGGCGTAACCCGGAAAACAATGTACAGATCACCGTAAGGCCCACCGTTAGTTCCGGCTTCTCCTTGGCCCTGAAGTCGCATTTGTTGACCATCATCGACTCCAGCTGGAACCTTCACCTTTAATGCATGTCGTTCAGCAATATGACCATTACCATGGCATTTCGTACATTGGTCTTCCGGCTTAATTTCCTTACCAGTACCATGACAAACTGGGCAGGTTTCTTGAGACTGCATCATCCCCATCATTGTTTGTCGTTGACGTAAGATAAAGCCCCGGCCATGGCATTCGTGACAAGTTACTGGTGACTTACCAGGTTTAGTTCCCGATCCATGACACACATCACACTGCGCTTCACGATGATACTTAATCTCGGTTTCCTTACCATTAATCGCATCCATAAAGTCAAGTGTCATAGTGTACTGTAAATCACGGCCTTGTTGTGGTGCGCTTGGATCGCGTCGCGCACGCCCGCCGCCAAAAATATCTCCAAAAATGTCGCTAAAATCACCAAACCCTTGAGCACCACTAAATCCCTGGCCATTAAAACCACCAAAGCCTTGTCCTCCGGCATTCGGCCCAGTTGACCCAAATTGATCATACTGAGCCCGCTTTTGTGGATCGGTCAGTACCTCGTGAGCTTCATTAATCTTTTTGAACTTTTCCTCCGCTCCCGGTTCATGATTAACATCCGGGTGATATTTCGCTGCTAATTTACGATATGCACGATTAATTTCTTTTTCGGAGGCATCCTTTTTGACACCTAAAATATCGTAGTAATTTTCTTCAGCCATCAAACTTCCCTCGCTCTTTAATAATTGTGGTTAAGTATACCATAAATGAAAAGCCAAAGTCCGGTCACCCGGCCTTTGGCTTTCATTTGGCCGACAATTACTTCTTGTCGTCAGGATCAACTTCTTGGAAGTCACCATCAACGGTGTTACCATCGTTACCTTTATTATCATCTTTTCCAGAACCGCCAGTTGGATTACCTTGCTGTGCTCCCCCATTTTGTTGTTGAGCTTGTTGGTAAAGCTTTACGGTTAAGTCTTGCACAATCTTGTTTAAATCATCCTTCTTGGATTTCATTTCTTCAATATTGTTGTCATCCTTAGCCTTTTGCAAAGCAGCTTTGGCATCCTTGGCCTTCTTGATTTCATCATCAGAAACTTTACCCTTCAGTTCCTTCAGAGTCTTATCTGTTTGGAAGAGCAATTGATCAGTTTCATTCCGAACATCTGCTTCTTCCTTCTTCTTCTTGTCCGCATCAGCATGCTCTTCAGCATCCTTCTTCATCCGTTCAATTTCTTCATCGGAAAGACCTGAACTAGACTTAATCGTGATATTCTGCTTCTTATGTGTTCCTTGATCCTCGGCTGAAACATTGACAATCCCGTTCTTATCGATGTCAAATGTAACCTTGATTTGAGGAACACCACGTGGTGCAGGTGGAATGTCCGTCAGTTGGAAGTTTCCAAGCGTCTTGTTGTCAGCGGCCATTGGGCGTTCACCTTGCAGAACGTGAATGTCAACTGCTGGTTGATTATCCGCAGCCGTTGAGAAGACTTGACTCTTTGATGTTGGGATTGTCGTGTTACGATCAATCAGCTTTGTGAAGACTCCACCCATAGTTTCAATTCCAAGTGAAAGCGGGGTTACATCTAGTAAAACAACATCCTTAACATCACCAGTTAGAACCCCACCTTGAATAGCAGCACCTAAAGCAACGGCTTCATCAGGATTAATGGAATGGTTAGGTTCCTTACCGGTTAATTCCTTCACCATTTCTTGTACTGCCGGAATCCGCGTTGAACCACCATTCAAGATGACTTGGTCAATATCACTAAATGATAAGTCAGCATCTTTCAAAGCGTTCATAACCGGTTGCTTGGTCTTCTCAACCAGGTCATTAGTTAATTGATTGAATTGAGCTCGAGTTAATGTCTTTTCCAAGTGAAGCGGACCATTTTCACCAGAAGTAATGAATGGTAAACTAATTTGTGCTTCTTGAACACCAGAAAGGTCTTTCTTCGCCTTTTCAGCAGCATCCTTTAGCCGTTGCAAAGCCATCTTGTCTTGTGACAAATCAACACCATGTTCTTGCTTAAAGCCGTCAATCAACCAATCCATAATCTTTTGGTCAAAATCATCACCACCCAGGTGAGTGTCACCGTTTGTAGAAAGAACTTGGAAGACACCGTCGCCTAATTCGAGGATGGAGACATCAAAAGTCCCACCACCAAGGTCGTAAACTAAAATCTTTTCATCCTTGTCTTCCTTATCTAGACCATAAGCTAATGAAGAAGCCGTTGGTTCGTTAATAATCCGTTTAACGTCCAATCCAGCAATCTTTCCGGCATCCTTTGTCGCTTGCCGTTGAGCATCGTTAAAGTAAGCAGGAACAGTAATTACTGCCTTATCAACAGTATCACCAATATAATCTTCAGCATATTTCTTCAAATATTGAAGAATCATTGCTGAAATTTCTTGTGGGGTGTACTTCTTACCTTCAATATCTACTGTATAGTCTTTTTCACCCATATGACTCTTAATTGACTTTACAGTATTCGGATTAGTAATCGCTTGACGTTTTGCAACTTCCCCAACTTGAGTTTCACCATTTTTAAATGAAACAACCGATGGAGTTGTTCGGCCACCTTCTGGATTCGTAATAATCTTTGGTTGATTACCTTCCATAACGGCAACTGCGGAGTTGGTAGTCCCTAAATCGATACCAATAATCTTGTTACTTGCCATAATTATCCCTCTTTTTATTAATTAATCTTCACTATTGAGCAACAACAACCATAGCTGGCCGTAAAACCCGATCTTTCAAAACATAACCTGCTTGAAGAACTTGAACTACGGTGTCTGCCTTTTGATCACCACTAGCGGCAACTGTTTGGACCGCCTGCTGAGTGTTCGGATCAAACTGTTTACCTAATGCATCAATTTCCTTGATATTATGATCTGCCAACGCTTTTTCCAAATGATCATGTACCATTTGAATTCCCTTTTTAAGCTGCTGACCATTCTCATCTGTAACGTTAATTGCTAACGCACGTTTCAAATTATCAAGAACTGGTAAAATACTAGTTGCTAGGTCTTGCCCATCGTACTTTGCCATCTGACTACGTTCTTTTTCAAAACGCTTCGTCATATTTTGAATTTCTGCTTCTGCCCGTAAGAATTGGTTATCTTTATCTTCAAGTTGTTTTTTCAGATCTGCTACTTGATGTTCCAACCGATCAGTAACTGATGGTGCTTGCTTCTTAGATGAAGTAGCAGTTTGAGCTTCATCATTCGGTTTCTTATTTGAAGCTTGCTCTTTTGACTTTTCTTGTTTGGCCATCTAATCCCTCCTAAGAACCATAATAATGATGATAGTAATTCAACAACCGCTTGGCCAATTCCTTTCGAAAGGCATCAACAATACCAATCGTCCTTGAATACGGCATCGCAGTTGGTCCTAATACGGCGATCATTCCTTCACCATATTGATCAACATCATACTTAGCGGTAATTAACGAATAGTTATTTAAAACATCACTATTCGCAATCTCATTGCCAATTTTAACTGTGATTCCGGATCCTTCACTGTCCGAATCAATGATCCGCGAAATCCGGTCATTCGTGTCTAACAATTCATACAATGCTTTCATTTCGTTTGGGCTTTGCTTTCCCGCAATTCCCATTAGGTTTAGCCGACCACCAATAAAGAAACGCTCTCGTTCTGCTTGTGAAAGAATACTATCAAAAATATCTAAAAAGCCTTGCGGACTTTCTAAGTAATGATGCACTTGAATTGGTAACTCCGTTTGTAATAATTGAACGACTTCCACCAAGGTCTTACCCGTTAGCTGATCATTAATCATTCGAACTACAGCTTCTAATGCATCGGTATCCATGTCCCGAGGAATCCGAAAAGTCTGACTTTCAACGTCACCAGTATCAGTCACTAAAATTCCCATTACTTTCTGATTGCCTAGCGGAACAAGACGAAAGCCACTTAAACGAGCATCTTTTTGTTCAGGCTTAATCGTAAATGCAGTCAATGAAGTCAATTGTGATAAAATATCAGCAGAGTGCGAAATGATCTCGTCAAGTTTCACAAAGTTCGTTCCTAATGAGTTTTGAATAACCACAAGGTCATTGTCAGAAACACTATCAGGATCTAATAAATGGTCAACATAGTAACGGTACCCCTTCTTAGAAGGAATCCGTCCTGAAGAAGAATGCTCTTTTTTGACCATTCCTTCATGTTCTAGAAAAGCCATTTCATTACGAATTGTTGCCGAACTTACCTTCATTGGTAACTTACTAACTAATACTTTTGAACCAACAGGTTGACCCGTATTAGTGTATTGTCGAACAATTGCCTGTAAGATGGCTTCTTGACGCTGTGTTAACATTTTGATCACTTCCTTTTAGCACTCTTTACGCCTAAGTGCTAAACACACTTTATAATATAACAATCATTAATCCAAAAGTCAATAATAGTCAAACTTTTTCTGGGAGAAAATTATGTCTGAACAACATCACTATATCCAACCTCACAATGTCCACGAAGCAATGGTATTAATTCAAAAGCTATTTAATGAATATCGCCACGCACCCCTAACTGAGGTTCTGCTGAACTATCACAATAATTTAATTACCCGTCTCCGTTCAGATATTTATGAAACGGCCGTTCAGGAAGGTAATTCTGAGCAACTACATAATCTTAAACTGATGATTCAAGCAATGGAAACCTGGACTAAAATTAGATTAAACAGACAACCGTTTAACGGCAAAATGAAAAACTTCCGCTTGGTTATTAATCAACATCCTCATTTTAGACATCAAGTTCATAAGATTAGCTCACAACGTAACCATCGCGCTAGCCGTCACTAAACATATTTCTAGAATAGCTAAAAAATGACCATGAACAAATAATGATTCATGGTCATTTTACTAGATTCATTTAATTAGTTAGAATGACGACTTCGTAAAGCTTTTTCTGCTTCTTCGTAATCGTCAAAATGATGCTTAGTTTTACCAATAATTTGATAATCTTCATGCCCTTTCCCAGCAATAATAATTGCGTCACCAGGCTTAGCATGATTAACTGCATACTGGATTGCTTCCCGACGATTAAAAATCACTGTTGCTTGATTCTCATCTATCCCAGCGAGCATATCATTCATAATCTTTTTGGGATCTTCCGTCCGCGGATTGTCTTCAGTTAAAATTGCGTGGGTACTATTGTCTACTGCAATTTTTGCCATCTGTGGCCGCTTTTGTGCATCACGATCTCCACCACAACCAACAATACAGTAGATATCGTGTTCAGCAAAATCATTCAGTGTTTCCAGAACGTTAAGTAGGCCATCCGGTGTGTGAGCGTAATCAACAATCACACTCACTCCAGTATCAGAAGGTACTAACTGAAACCGTCCCTTAACACCTTTCACTCGGCTTAAAGAATCGACAATCTCTGTCAAATTAGCGCCTGCTGCATAAGCCGCACCTACAGCAGCTAAACAATTATAAACATTAAACTCGCCAATTAAGTGAGTTTTGACATGCTGAACCTGATCAAAAACATGTAAATCAAATTCGGTCCCGTGAATGGAAATCTGAATGTGATCTGCATAAATATCAGCTGGATGCTTAATCCCATAGGTTAAAATATTGCTAGTTGTGTAGTCAATAAATTCTCGACCAACCGGATCGTCAATATTCATAACCGCAGTTTTACCAGTAAATGTGTTGCCCATTTGGGCAAATAGCAGACTTTTGGCTAATTTGTACTGACTCATTGTCTTGTGATAAGCTAAATGATCTTCAGTAAAGTTTGTGAATACACAAATATCATAGTTGATTCCCCACACTCGTCCTTGAACAAGAGCGATCGAAGAAACTTCCATTGACACGGTTTTAACATTCGCATCACGCATTTTCGCTAACGTTTTTTGATTAGTCAAAACATCTGGCGTGGTATTAGCGGTTGGGTAAATCTGATTATTTACTTTCCGATACATGGTCCCAATTAAGCCAGTTCCCTCGCCTAAGTCATGAAAGACTTCTTCAATTAAATGGGTAACTGTCGTTTTCCCATTAGTACCAGTCACTCCAATCATCTTCATTGATTGACTTGGTGACCCATAGAATTTATCTGCTAAAAAGGCCATTGCCCGATGAGTATCTTTTACATAAACAACCGGCACAGTCGTTTTAACCGGTTCTTGAGCAATAATCATTTTAGCACCTTTATCAACCGCTTGAGAGACAAAACGATGTCCATCAACATTAGCACCCACAATCGCAATGAAAATGGCTCCTGGCACAATTTGGCGAGTATCTTGTGTCACAGTTATCACATTAAAGTCTGTAAAATGCTCTTGAGATAATCGTTTATATTTAATTACTTGAATTAAGTCACTTGCTAACACAGTCGCTCTTCCTTCCTGAATGGTGTTATTTATTTAAGTTGTTGCTACCAATAATTGTACAACCATGCGCCGTAACCCGATAGGTTGACCGCACCCGAAATGGAATTTGAGCATTCATCGCGATTTTAACTGCTCGAGGATGCACAACTTTTGCTCCATGATTAGCCATGCTCTCCATTTCCTCATATGTTAAAAATGGAATTACCTGCGCATTAGGATCTTGCTTCGGATCATGATCCATCACACCATCAACATCCGTAAAAATGTCCACAAATCGTGCACCAACCGCTGCCCCAATCGCGGTAGCGGAAGTGTCTGAACCCCCGCGACCCAAAGTCGTTACGTGTCCGTCGACAGTGACACCTTGAAAACCAGCTACTACTACTACATCAGCATTCTGGAATGCGTTAGTAATTATCGTTGGGTCAACATAGTCAACCTGCGCGCTTTGATAATTTTGATTAGTATGAATACCGGCCTGTGCACCGGTTAAGCCAGTAACATTCATTCCGCGTTGACGCGCTTGATTGACCATCACAGACATCGAGATTAATTCTCCAGTAGCCATCAGCTGATCTAACTCCTGATTGTTCAACTTAGTTTCTTGACCATCGCTAACCAAGCCAAATAATGAATCAGTAGCGTAAGGATCGCCTTTCCGACCCATTGCAGAAACTACCATTACCACTTTATATCCTTGAGCAATGGCAGCTTCAACATGATCTAAGGCCAAGTCACGCGAAGTTCGGTCCTGAACCGAAGTTCCGCCAAATTTTTGCACAATAATTTTTCCCATTTTTCGTCCTCAATTATTTTAACGCAAACTAAAATGGTGATTTGAAACTAGAATCAGCATCAACAATATACTGTTGATACCATGTCATAAAGGTAAGGATCGTCCAAATCTTACGAGAATTATCATGAACTCCCTTTCGGTGATCCTCTAATAATTGCAAGAAGTATTGCTTATTAAAGAACTGATCGGTTGGTGAATCAATAATTGTTTGCCTTGCCCAATCATACATCTCATCCTTTAACCAGAAGCGAATCGGCACTGGAAAGCCTAATTTCTTTCGATGAAGAACATGTCCTGGGATCACATCTTCGACTGCCTTCCGGAGAATTTCTTTAGTGGTGCCATCCTTAATCCGCAAATGACTTGGAATTTGCGAAGCAACCGCAAAAACCTCTTTATCCAAGAATGGAGTTCGCAATTCTAGACTATGAGCTAAAGATGTCCGATCAGCATTCCGCAAAAGATCACCATTTAGCCATGCATGAATATCAATAAACTGCATCTTAGTAATGGGATCATATTGTTGCGCATTTGCATACCACGGCGCCATAGTTTTCGCGTATGAGTGAGCATCATTATAGTTCTTGAAGAAACGTTTCTTTTCTTGTTCGTTAAAAATAAACGCATTCCCAACATATCGTTTTTCTAGTGGAACCGTTCCCCGCATCAGGAATGATTTTCCTTTCATTCCTTCTGGCATTAGTTTACTAATCGCGTGTAAAGCCCCGTTTAAAGGTTTAGTGTACTTAAATGGGCGCAACGAAATTGGTTCATGATAAATGGTATAGCCACCAAATAATTCGTCTGCACCCTCCCCAGTTAGCGCTACCTTCACTTGTTCACGCGCCGTTTTAGTCAAGAAAAACTGTGGAACTGCCGCTGGATCAGCCAGCGGATCATCCATTGCCCATACGAAATATGGGAAGGCTTTCATAAATTCTTGTGGTGTAATTACATGGCTATAATTTTCCACACCAAGCACATCCGCAGTTTCTGTTGCAACATCTAATTCACTATAACCCTCACGTTGGAAGCCAACCGAAAAAGTCTTTAGGTTGTCATTAAACTGCTTAGCAATTGAAACCACTATTGTTGAATCAATTCCACCAGAAAGGAAGGCGCCTACTGGAACATCAGAACGCATATGAATCTTAACGGAATCAAAAAGAACATCCCGAACTTCTTTTGCGTATTCTTCTTCACTCTTTTCAACCGGGTGGAAAGTCGTGTCATAGTAGCGTTGCAACTTTAATGGCTGACCGACCTTTTTAATAAGTGACATTCCCGGCAACAAAGCTTTGATGTTTTTAGACAAGGTTTCAGGCTCAGGAACATATTGGAATGTCATGTAATCCTGTAATGCATCATGGTTAAATTCTTGTTCACGCAGAACCGGATATAAAGCTTTTTCCTCAGAACCGTAAAACAATTGGTCATCCACTTCTGCATAATAGAATGGCTTAATTCCAAATTGATCACGGGCTGCAAACATTGTCTTTTCTTGGCTGTCCCAGATCACAAACGCAAACATCCCACGGAAATGCTTTGGAGCATCTACACCCCACTTATCATAACCGGCAAGGATCACTTCTGAATCTGAATCACTCTTAAATGAGTATCCATCTGCTTTTAATTGGTTACGTAATTCAATGTAATTATAAATTTCGCCATTAAACGTTAACATGTAACGTTCATTGTCATAAGGCATTGGTTGGTGGCCAGCCGCAGTCAAATCAATAATGCTTAGCCGCCGAAACCCCATTGTAATATTGTCATCCTGAAAATAACCAGCGTCATCTGGTCCCCGATGAATAATCATATTGTTCATTGTATGAACAGCATCATTCATTCGCGCCGCAGAAGCTAACTTTTTATCAGATAATGCACCTGCAAAACCACACACAGGAAATCCACTCCTTAATCTCTTTTTCTCTTTTTATTCGTTTTTTACCAGTCTTAATAGTAGCAAAAACAGCGTAAAAATCAATCATCCATCTTTGATCTTACGATTTATTTTAATGGTTGTTGACTCAATACCTTGTGACTCGTTACTTGATCTTTTTTTAGTTGAGTCACTAACTCCTCAACATTTGCAAATTTAATTTCATCGCGCAAATGTCGTATCCACTGTACTTGGACATGTTCACCATAGATATGACGTTCAAAATCAAAAATGTTGACTTCAATTGTCTTATTCATTTGTTTACCAAATGTTACATTATAGCCCACACTAGCCATCCCATTAAACCATTGGCCCTGAACTCTTATACGAACTACATAGACACCTACCGCTGGAATTCGTTCATTCTCAGGCCACTGAACATTTGCCGTTGGAAAGCCAATTGTCCGTCCACGAGCAAAACCGTGGACTATGATGCCGGAAGTCGTATATAAATAACCCAACAGTCGATTGGCCTGAGCTACTTTTCCTCGATCAATCAACTCACGAATTAATGTGGAACTAACCTTTAGATGATCATCACCACTGGTTAATTTGCCCACCGTTTTGATGGTAAATCGGTTGTTAGCATATTCCGGTAATTTTGTCATATTAGCAATGTTTTTCGGACCATATGTGTGATCAAATCCGGCAACCACAGTACTTGGCTGAAGCTCCATTACCACTTCATCAACAAATGCTTGGGGACCTAACTCCCCGACAGTCGACGTAAAATCCATAACGTAGGCAATATCAACACCAAATTGTGCTAATAAATGTAACTTATTTTTTAATGGTGTGAGGTACCGAACAGGCTGACCTAACTGACGAAACACAATCGCTGGTAATTTATCATACGTCAAAACTGCTAATGACTGATGTTTCTGCTCTGCAATTTTCTTAGCGGTAGCCAGAACTTGTTGATGTCCACGATGAACGCCATCAAAAAACCCCATTGCTAAAACTACTGGGCCTTTAACCACTTGAGTGAGCTCCACCGGATAACTTAACCGAATGTCTTGCATATTCTCACCTACTTCACAGAAATCATCGTCGCCGGTTTATAATCGGCTCCTGCCTTTTGATAAATCGCCTTTGCTTGCTCATCATACAATAACACAATTTCTTTTTCAGTATGCTGCAGTTCACTCACTTTTAGCCATCCGCCATTTTGTACTAGTTTCCACTGCCGACTGGATAAGGGAACTTGCGGATAATCTTTTAAAACAAATCGAGCCGGAAAAATATAATTTTCAATGGTATTCTGATTAACCGCTTCTTTTATATCATCAAGACTTAAAGTTTGATCTAATTCAAAGCCGCCACTTTTTAAACGAGTTAAAGCGGCCATTGTTCCTGGGAAACCAAGTTTTTTAGCAAGATCGACAGCTAAGGTCCGCACGTAAGTCCCCTTTGAACAGGTAACTTCAAACCGCACCCGTTGTCTTTGATGCTTAGCATCATAATAATCAGCGAGCAACTTAAATTCCTCGATCGTCACTTCTCGTTGTGGTCGATTCACAGTTTCACCAGCGCGAGCATACTCATAAAGTCGCTTACCATTGACCTTGACTGCAGAGTACATTGGCGGAACTTGAATAATTGTTCCAGTTAATTCTTGCATTGCTGCTTGAATTTGTTGACTACTAAATGGTTGAGCCACAACTTTTTCATCCACAATTTCACCATCGAGGTCTTCAGTAGTGGTCGATTGACCAATTATTAATTCCCCCGCATATACTTTTCCTGAGGCCATTAAGTACGGCACCAGCTTTGTGGCAGAACCAATACAGATTGGCAAAACACCACTCACGTTTGGATCCAACGTCCCCGAATGACCAATTTTTTTGGTTTGTAAAAGTTGGCGAAGTCGACGAATGCAGTCAAAGCTCGTCATCCCGCGTTCCTTATAAAGTGGTAATACGCCATTCATTATTAATTTTCTCCTCCGATCGTTATAAAAATGGCTCCAAAGCCCGGCGAGCCGAACTCAGGAGCCTGATGATAATTATAATTGATCTTCCTGATGTAGTTTTCTTAACAACTCATCAATCCGATTACCATAAGCAATCGATGGATCTCGCTTAAACATAATTACGGGAGTCTTAAAAATATTCAGACGAGCCCCTAATTCTTTTCTAATTAAGCCAGTGGCCTTATCCAAACCCTCTTGAGCCTTTTCACCATCGGATGCTTTATCGGACAAAAGACTATAATAAATGGTTGCTTGCTGTAAGTCACCCGTTACATCCACACCCGTTACCGTAATCTTTTGAACTCGTGGATCACGAACCCGTTTAAGGAGAATATCGTCCACTTCACGCTGAATTTCTTGAGCTAACCGCTCTGGCCGATATCGTTTATTTGGCATTTTATCCCTCCTTACTTAACAGGAATTTCTTTCATTTGGTAGGCTTCAATGACATCATTTTCCTTGATATCATTGTAATTTTCAATGGTTAAACCACATTCAAAACCAGCCTTAACTTCTTTAGCATCGTCTTTGAAACGCTTCAAGCTCCCTAATTCACCATCATAAATAACAACACCATCACGAATCAGTCGAACCTTTGAATCACGGGTAATCTTACCAGTTGTAACCATACCACCGGCAATTGTTCCAACTTTAGAAGCCTTGTAAATTTGTTTAACTTCCACTTCACCAATGGTTTCTTCTTTATATTCAGGCTCCAGCATTCCCTTCATTGCGTCTTCAACTTCTTCAATCGCTTTATAGATAACTTGATGGAGCCGAATATCGATATTATTCGAATCAGCCATAGATTTAGCAAGCGGTGTTGGTCGAACGTTGAAACCAATAATTACTGCATTCGAGGCTTCTGCCAACGTAACATCTGATTCACTAATGGCACCAACAGCTTTATGGATAATGTCAACTCGAACACCATCAACGTCAATTTTCTGCAGACTTTGTGCTAACGCTTCCACAGAGCCTTGAACGTCAGCCTTAATGATAATTGGTAATGTCTTCATTTGACCTTTCTTCATCGTGTCAAAGAGGTTATCCAATGTCACATGAGAAGTTCGTGCACGCTCTTCTTCTTGAGCGCGTTTAGCACGTTCTTCACCAGCAGCCCGAGCTGTCTTTTCATCTTCGAAAACAACAAACCGATCTCCAGCCTGAGGAACATCATTTAACCCAGTAATTTCCACCGGTGTTGACGGCGTCGCTTTCTTAATTTTCCGGCCATTTTCGTTATTCATTGTCCGGACTCGACCAAAAGTATTACCGACAACGATCGGATCACCAACATGCATCGTTCCTTGCTGAACCAGTAACGTAGCTACTGCTCCTCGTCCTTGATCAAGCCGTGCTTCAACTACAGAACCAGCCGCTCTTTGGTCAGGATTAGCCTTCAATTCCATCATTTCAGCCTGTAAGAGGATCATGTCGAGTAGTTCGTCGATATTCTTATCAAACTTGGCAGAAATTTTGACAAAGATCGTATCGCCACCCCAGTCTTCCGGAACTAATCCATATTCCGTTAACTGTTCAGTAACATGATCGGGATTTGCACCGGGCTTATCAATCTTATTTACAGCTACAATAATTGGCGTCTTTGCCGCCTTAGCGTGATTAATAGCTTCAATCGTTTGTGGCATTACCCCATCATCTGCAGCGACCACCAGAACTGTAATATCAGTAATATTAGCCCCACGAGCCCGCATTTCAGAAAAGGCAGCGTGCCCTGGTGTATCTAAGAAGGTGATTAATTGATCGTTATACCGAACCTGGTAGGCACCAATTGCTTGGGTAATTCCCCCTGCTTCATGAGCAGTAACATGTGAGTGACGAATCTTATCGAGAAGCGTCGTCTTACCATGGTCAACGTGTCCCATTACGGTAACAACTGGTGGTCGTGGGACCATGTGCTCTTGATTCTTTTGTTCATCATCAAAGAACTTATCAAGATCGGCAATATCTTCTTGAACCTTCTCTTTAGCCTCGATTCCGTAATCTGCCGCTAAAATTTCAATCGTATCCTTATCAAGAGACTGGTTTTGATTAACCATGACCCCTAACATGAATAACTTTTTAACAATTTCCGCAGCTGACCGGTGTAAAACTTTGGCCAAATCTTGTGCGTTCATTCCTTCAGTATATTCCAGTACTTCTGGTAACGGACGATCTTTCCGCTGAGTTGGTTGCTTTGGTGCAACATTTCTCATCCGTTGATTATTTCGGTTTTTCTTATTACGTTTTTTGTTCTTTTTTCCATTACCGAACCAGTGAGCACGGTTTTGGTTATTGCCACCACGTTGGTTGTTATCATTCCGTTGTTGGTGATTCCGTTTGTTATCGGAATGTTGATTATTGTTAGGTTGCTGATGACGCTGAGACTTTTCTTGACTATAACCCTGTTTAGCATTCGAACGATCTTCTTTTTGCTTTACAGATTGCTGATGATTGGCTTTCTGCTTATCTGATTTATGAGACTTATGCTGAGGATTTTGGTTCTGTTTTGGCCCTTTAGCGGTTGGCTGTTTCTTCGCATCTTGATGATTACCACCCTTAGCTGCTTGACGGAGCTTGGCAGCTTGATCAGGGGTAACTGAAGACATGTGACTCTTAATACTCATTCCTTGGTCATTTGCAAGCTTAACTAGTTGTTTGCTTGGCATTTTGAGTTCTTTAGCTAGTTCGTAAATTCGTTCTTTGGCCATATGCTCACTCTCCTTTGTGCATTTGTTCGGTTAATTGTTGAAATTTCTTAGCGAATCCTGTGTCATTAATTGCAACGATTGAACGAGATTGCCCAATTGCTTGACTAATCTCTTTTCTACTAAATTCTTTACAGTAAGCAACTTCATAAAAACGGCACTTATCAGTAAATTTTTTCATTGTACTGGTACCAGCATCACTCGCAATAAATACAAAACTAACCGTTTGTTGACGGATTCCCTTTAAAACCAGAGGTTCGCCTGTTGTTAATTGATTGGCACGTTGTACTAATCCCAATAGTTGAAGGATCTGGTAATTAATCATTGCCAAATAATTTTTGTCGTGCTTGGGCATGATCAGCGTACTTAATTAATTCATCATAAAAGTCATCATCCAGGGTGACATTAAATTCCTTATCAAACGTGCGCTCCTTCTTTGCCAGCTCCGCGACTTTTACGTCTACCGCTACATATGCACCACGACCAGGTTTTTTCCCAGTTGGGTCTAATGAAACTTCATTTTCCTTATTTCTAACTACGCGAATTAATTGCCGTTTTGGCATCATTTCGCCAGTTACAATGTCTTTACGCATCGGTATTTTTCTCTTTTTCATTACTTTCACCCCGCTGCTTATTCTTCTTCAGGACCGCTGAATTCGTCCTCATCGTAATCATCGACATCTACTTCGGAAAGTGGCTTAATATCAATCTTATAACCAGTTAACTGAGCTGCTAAACGGACATTTTGCCCACGCTTACCAATTGCTAATGATAACTGATCATCAGGAACGATCACTGTACAGCCGCGGTGTACGCGTGGCTCAGTTTCTTCATCTTCATCCCTAGATTGAACTTCCTCAACTTCACCATTATTATCATCAAAAATAACGGCTTTAACTTCTGCTGGATTTAAAGCATTTCTAATAAAGTCTTCAGGTTCTTCTTCAAACTTGACGATATCAATGTTTTCACCGCCAAGTTGATTAACAATCGTTTGAACACGAGCTCCCCGCGGACCAACACAGGTTCCAACCGGGTCAACATTACTATCACGAGAGAAAACTGCAACCTTGGCCCGATCACCAGCTTCACGAACGATTCCTTTAATTTCAACAATTCCTTGGCTAATTTCTGGAACTTCTTTTTCAAACAACCGTTTCAATAAATCAGGGGCGGTCCGACTGACAAATACTTGAGGACCCTTAGTATCCTTCAGAACTCGAGTCACATATACCTGAACATGGTCATGAGTCCGGTAATGTTCATTAGGCATTTGATCGTGTTTGTTCATTGCCGCTTCAACACCACCAGTTAAATTAATGTAAATAAATCGGCTATCTTCACGCGCAACTTCACCATCCACCAAATCATCTTTTAATTTATTATACTTTTCATAAACGATTCGGCGCTCTTCTTCTCGTAATTGTTGAAGAACGACACTTTTTGCCGTTTGAGCAGCAATTCGTCCGAAATCATTCGGTGTCACTTCTTCTTTAAAATCATCGCCAACCTCATATCCGTGGCTTACATGCATGGCGTCGCGTAAACTAATCTGTTCAACGGGATTAGTAACCTCATCCACAACCTTTTTAGAAGCAAAAACTTTGAAATCACCAGTTTGTTCATCAATTTTCACTTCAACATTAGCATTGTTATCATCGTAATTCTTTTGATAAGCATTTGCTAAAGCATCGGTAAGAGCGTTGATAATGACGTCCTTTTTAATTCCCTTTTCTTTCTCTAAAACATCCATTGCTTCGAGCAATTCTGCTTTTTGTTTTTTTGTGCTCATGATTTAGTATAGCTCCTTTTTAAATTTTCACAGCTAAGCGGGCTTTTGCCACCAATTTTCTTGGAACAGTTAATGTTTTATGACGAGTCTTATCAAGATAATCAATCGTTAACTCATCTGCCGTCACAGTTTTAAGATAACCTTCATACGTTTTTTTGCCATCAATTGCTTGATACAAGGAAAGATGAATGTAATCACCAATTGCCCGTTGGTAATCAGCTTCCCTCTTCAGCGGTCGTTCAGCACCTGGCGAAGACACCTCCAAAAAATATGCTTGCGGAATCGGATCCGGTTCACAATTATCTAGCGCATCACTTAATTGGTCGCTAACGTTAACACAATCTTCAAGGGTAATTCCACCAGTTTTATCGATGTAAACACGCAAGTACCAGCTGTGCCCTTCTTTGACAAATTCTGTATCAAATAAATAGAACCCATATTGATCTAAAATCGGTTGAACTAAATCATTTACAGTCTTAATGACATCTTTCGTACTCAAGTTGTCACCTCCAATTAATTACAATAAAAAGAGCGAGCATCACTGCTCACCCCTTCCCGAAGTTATTTACCTTAAATATAATAACATTACCAACGATAAAACACAAATTTTATAGTTGATCAAATAAACTCAGCTGGTTTTCATCAGGTAGTCCGTCAAGAACATGCTGGTCAGTCATAAATTGAAGGATTGTTTGAGAAACCTTACCACGTTCGGCTAAATCCTCTTTAGATAAGAATGGCTTTTCTTCACGTGCCGCCACAATTTGTTTAGCCACGTTCATTCCTAATCCAGGAATTGCTCTAAATGGTGCGATTAAAGTTTTACCATCGATTAACCAATTTGAGGCATCCGACTTTTCCAAATCAACCATTTTAAATTTATAACCACGTTCCAGCATTTCGTTCGCTAACTCTAGAATCGTCAGCAAACTCTTTTCTTTTGCAGAAGCTTCATTTCCCTTATCATTAATTTCCTTCATGGCAGCTTTAACAGCGTTCTTTCCCCGCGCCATCGCGACCACATCAAAGTCGTCCGCACGAACAGAGAAGAAAGCACAATAATACGTTAACGGAAAGTAAACCTTAAAGTAAGCAATCCGTAGTGCCATTAAAACATACGCAGCCGCGTGGGCCCGAGGAAACATGTATTTGATCTTTAAACAAGAGTCAATATACCACTGTGGAACGTTTGCCGCATGCATCTTATCTTGCCACTCATCAGGAATTCCCCGACCGTGACGAACTGATTCCATCACCTGGAAAGATGTTTCCGAATCAAGTCCATAATGAATTAAGTCAGTCATGATGTTATCACGACAACCAATCACGTTGGCAATTGTTGCAACTCCATCCTTAATCAGTTCTTGGGCGTTATCAAGCCACACGCCAGTTCCATGTGACAGCCCAGAAATTTGTAATAATTGTGAATAGTTCTTTGGATGCGTATCTTCTAGCATTCCACGGACAAAGCGGGTCCCAAATTCAGGAAGACCCAGTGTTCCGGTTTTCGAAGTAATCTGCTCTTCAGTAACACCCAAAGCTTTAGGACTAGAAAATAAGCTCATCACTCCCGGATCATCCATTGGAATGGTCTTTGGATTAATTCCCGACAAATCTTGCAGGGCACGAATCATCGTTGGGTCATCATGGCCTAAAATGTCCATTTTCAAAATGTTATCGTGAATTGAGTGGAAGTCAAAGTGGGTTGTTTCCCAAGCAGCGTTTTGATCATCAGCCGGATACTGAACTGGCGTGAAATCGTAAATATCCATATCATCAGGTACAATGATGATTCCAGCTGGGTGCTGTCCCGTTGTCCGTTTGACTCCGGTTGCTCCCTTTGCCAATCGATCTTCTTCAGCTCCCCGAAATTCTTGATCAGTATCTCGTTCATATGCCTTTACATATCCATAAGCAGTTTTATCGGCGACCGTCCCAATGGTTCCAGCACGAAAAACATTCTTCTCGCCGAACAAGACTTTCATGTAATTATGTGCGATTGGCTGATAGTCTCCTGAGAAGTTCAAATCAATATCTGGTACCTTATTCCCTTTAAAACCCAGAAAAGTTTGGAACGGAATATCATGCCCATCCTTAATCATTAGCGTGCCACATTTTGGACATTTTTTATCTGGCAGGTCGTATCCTGAACTATACTCACCCTTCGTATAGAAATGGTTATACTGACAATTTGGACACCGATAATGGGGCGGTAATGGATTGACTTCAGTAATTCCAGATAAGGTCGCAACAACACTTGAACCGACTGATCCCCGTGAACCAACCAAGTAACCATCTTTATTAGACTTAGCTACTAGTCGTTGCGCAATTAGATAAATAACCGAGAAACCGTTTTTAACAATACTGTCCAGTTCTAGTTTAACCCGATCATAAACCAGTTTTGGCAATGGATCTCCATACCATTTCTTAGCAGTCGCCCATGTTCGGTCCTGAATTTCCTGCTCAGCGCCTTTCATGTGTGGCGTATATAACTTATCTTCCACTGGACTAATTTTGGGGTCAATTTCGTTTGCTATTTTATGTGGATTGGTAATCACAATTTGATGTGCCACATCATCATCTAAGAAATCAAACTGTTGGAGCATTTCATCAGTTGTTCTGAAATGAACGTCTGGTCGACTGGTCTTATTAAGCGGATTAGCACCACCTTGAGAATTAATCAAGATCTTCCGATAAATCGCGTCCTCCGGATTAAGATAGTGAACATCACCAGTCGCCACCACCGTTTTTCCTAATTCACCGCCGAGTTTAATCATATTTTTAATGATTGATTCAAGATGTTGTTCACTGGAAATTACTTTCTGCTCTAATAATGGTGCATAATTAGCCTTTGGCTGAACTTCTAAGTAATCATAGAAAGATGCTTTCTGCCTTGCCTCAGCATATCCCTTTTGCATCATCGCGGTGAAAACTTCACCGCTTGAACAAGCAGATCCAACCAGAAGTCCATCTCGATAACGCTCTAAAACGCTTCGTGGAATTCGTGGCACCCGATAATAGTATTTAACATTAGCCAGTGATACCAGCTTGTACATATTCTTCAGGCCAGCCTGATTCTTTGCTAAAAGAGTCACATGAAACGGTCGCGCATGCCGATATGCTCCATTATCAGTCATGTGTTTATTGAGATCATCCACATAAACCACTTGATACCGTTTTTCCGCGTCCTTGAGGAAAATATGTAGAAGGTGGCCAGTAGCCTCTGCATCATAATTAGCCCGGTGGTGGTGTTCAAGTGAAACTTTAAATTTTTTACTTAACGTGTTTAGACGATAACCACGCATGTTTGGATACAAAAAACGTGCTAGTGGCAATGTATCAATCACTGGTTGACTAATTTCTGGCAAATGATGGCGCCGATAGCCAGTGTTCATAAATCCCATATCAAAAGATACATTGTGTCCCGCAATAATGGATCCTTCGCAGAAGTCCTGGAACATTTTAAAAACTTCTTCTTCTGATTTAGATCCCTGAACCATATCATCAGTAATACTTGTCAATTCAGTTGTCTGCTCTGATAATGGAAAACCCGGATCAATAAACTCATCAAATCGCGCTAAAACTTTTCCATCCTTCATTTTCGTTGCCGATAATTCAATTACCTTATCATAAATAGCTGATAAGCCGGTCGTTTCCACGTCAAAAATTACGTACGTACTATTAAGCAGATGATCATGGTTTTCATTATAAACTAGCGGAATCCCATCATCGACAACGTTGGCTTCAACTCCATATAACATTTTAATGTTAAATTTCTGATGTTTTGCATCATAAGCCGCTTTATATGCCTCGGGAAAGCCTTGAACTCCGGCATGGTCAGTGATGGCAATCGCTGGGTGTCCCCATTTAATTGCTTGTTTAACATAATCACTAATTGAATTGGTTGCATCCATCGTTGACATATTCGTATGCAGGTGTAATTCGATCCGTTTTTCATCTTTAGGTGCATGATCTTGGCGGACTGGATGTGATACTACATTAATGTCGTAAGCATTCATAGTTAAGTCGCGCATGAAATTATCTTCCTGCACAGAGCCACGTACTTTAACCCACTGTCCTTCACTAATCGCGCCAAATTGTGCCTCATCTTTTTTATCTCGAGAAAATTTTTTGACTGCAAATGAAGAAGTATAATCAGTAATTTCAAGAATCATCAATTGACGACCAGATCGTAATTCTTTGACTTCTTTAGAGAATACGTAGCCTTCGACAATGACATTCCGCTCTTCTTCAGTAATTTCAACCATTTGAGTAACGTCTGCTTGCGGATTAATTTCCTTACCAATTCGTGCTGGACCATCAACTTGAAGGTTGTTTTCCGCCTGTTTTTGCTGGTTCGCTTGATCTGACCGAATCTTTGCTAAGGCTTTTTTAACTAATGCTGCATCTGCAGCTTGTTGTTTTTCTTTCAGTAACTTAACAGTCGCCGCTGAAGCAGTTTGATCCACAACTGCGTGAATTCGAAAAGGTACAAACCCTGCTTCCTGGTATGCTTGCTCAATTTTTCCAAGAAACTTTTTGATAACGAAATCTTTAACCTGTTCATTTTCAAGAGCTAATTCAATTCTGCCATCATGCTCTTTTGGCATAGTTTGTTCGGCAATTTCAAAACCCATTCCGCGATTTCCAACTTCTTGTTGGGCCAGAAAACGCCAATAATCACCGATCAATTTAGAATTATTAGTTTCATCACCCGTCTCTACTACCAACTTAACTTG
The DNA here is from genome assembly GCF_934202705.1 of uncultured Limosilactobacillus sp. GTDB lineage: Bacteria > Bacillota > Bacilli > Lactobacillales > Lactobacillaceae > Limosilactobacillus. The sequence goes on along the minus strand of NZ_CAKPYE010000015.1, from coordinate 10,176 downwards.
CGCATTTGCTAAGCTTTGAAAGCTCATCTGCAAACTGTGCAACAAACCACGATAAACGTCAGCTGGTACAACGTGCTTTAGGTACAAATGAATTTCCCAAACCCGTGACTTTTGATGAACAATCACTGCTTTTACTTGGCCACCAGTTAGTGCATTATTCTGGTAGTTAATTTGTTCAAGTAATTTCTGAAATTTTTCTTCTGCATTTAAAGTCACTGAATTTCCTCCTCAAATTAAAAATGTGGTTAATTTTGATTATTCATCTTAACCACATTTTTGATCAACTTATTCGGATTAATGATTATCCATTGTTTCGTTTAATTGCTTTAAGAAAATTTGCACCGTATTAACGACTTCTTCAGTCTTAACTTCTACGGTTTCACCAGTTTTTCGAATCTTAATCTCAACAATTCCTTCGCTGGCCTTCTTACCTACAGTAACTCGTAGCGGGATCCCAATTAAATCAGAATCAGCAAATTTAACTCCTGCTCGTTCTTTACGATCATCAACCAAAACTTCCAAGCCGGCTTCTTGAAGTTGTCGGGTAATTTGGCTGGCCATTTCCATTTGGTCTGATTTCTTAGCGTTAACCGGAATGACATGAACATCAAATGGTGCAATGCTATCAGGCCAAACTAATCCATATTCATCAGCGTTTTGTTCTGCAACTGCAGAAAGTAAACGGGTAACCCCGATTCCATAACAGCCCATGATCATATCGACAAGGCGGCCGTTTTGATCAAGAACTTGAGCACCTAATTTCTCAGAATATCCAGTGCCTAGTTTAAAGATGTGGCCAATTTCAATGCCGTTCGTAAACTTGATTGGGTGACCATCCGGTGCAATTTCACCTTCTTGAACTGTTCGAAAATCACCAAATTCATCAACACGGAAATCGCGATCAATATTAGCATTAACGTAGTGATAACCATCTTCATTCGCTCCGCAAGCAATATTAACCAATACTTTAACATAATTATCAGCCAAGATCTTAACTTCTTTACCAACCCCAACTGGTCCTAATGAACCCGGGTGGGCCCCAAGATATTTTTGCGTTTGTTCTTCGGTTGCCAACGTCAGTCCTTCGCAATCAACAGCATTCGTGACTTTAGTCTCGTTCACTTCATCGTTACCACGCATTAATACCATTACTGGTTGATAATCATCTTCACTCAACTTGGCCATGTATAGCATGGATTTAATAATTTGTGAAGCATCAATCCCTAAACTAGCAGCTGCCTCGTCTACTGTGTGTGCACCCGGTGTAGGTTGCTTTGTTAGCTTTTCAGGAGCATCAGTTTGTTGAGCCGCGGTAAACTTCGTCGTTGCTTTTTCAATATTTGCCGCGTAGTCACCATCAGTATAAACAATTGTATCTTCCCCAACTTTAGCTGGTGCTGAAAATTCTTGTGAATTATCTCCGCCAATTGTTCCTGAATCAGCAAGAATAACTTTGTAATTCAAGCCAATCCGATCAAATATATTTCGGTAAGCTTGTGCCTGTTTATTGTATGCCTCATCTAATCCGGCTTGATCCGCAGAAAATGAGTAACCATCTAACATGGAAAATTCCTTCCCACGAAGAACCCCAAAACGTGGACGAGGTTCATCACGAAATTTATCAGTAATTTGATAAACCGTTAGCGGTAATTTCTTATATGATTTAATACTGTCACGAAGAATTTCCGTCATCACTTCTTCATCAGTCGGTCCTAAAATATGCTCACGATCATTACGATCATTAAATTTGAAGAGGGTATCGCCATAGGCCTCATAACGTCCAGTTTGTTGCCAAAGATCAGCTGGTAACATCGATGGCGTTTCCATTTCAAATGCATCAGCATTTTCCATTTCTTCCCGAATGATTGATTTAATTTTCCGGATAACCCGATAGGCCATCGGTAGGTAGGCCCAAACTCCAGAGGAAACCTGATAAGTATACCCAGCACGAATCATCATTTTATGACTGAGTGCTTCTGCATCGCTAGGAGCTTCCTTTTTTGTAGGAATTAAAAGTTTTGATTGTTTCATTGATTACATCCTCCACTTATTTTATAAAATACCTTTGAATGTCGTTCCAAGTAACTAAAATCATTAACAATAATAAAAAGCCGAATCCAATTAAGGTAACAATGCCCTCCGCCTTTTCTGGAATTGGACGACGGATAATCCCCTCAATGATATTCAATACCAATTTACCACCATCAAGTGCTGGAATGGGTAGTAAGTTTACAATTCCTAAATTAATTGATAGCATCGCGAGAAATGCAAGAACACCATTTAACCCGAGTGAAGTTGCTTGTGAAGTACCAGCATAAATTGCTACCGGTCCTCCTAGATCATTTAAGCTAAACCCATGAGTAAACATGTGCCCTAACACACTAAAAATAAGCGTTCCCGACAGGATGAATTGATGCCAACCATATTGAATTCGGGCCTTAAAGGTCTTCTTTTGCTGTTCCATCACACCAATTTGACCAACTGTTTGTTTGCCACGATGAACCTTTTTCGGAATTAAGTGGGTTGTGTATTGCTTACCATCCCGCTGATAGTTAATTGTAACTTTCTGATTGGGCTTACTCGAAATGGCCGTTGTCATTGCTTGCCAATCTTTAGTTTTTTTGCCATCAACTTTTACGATCTTATCACCTGTCTTAAGACCTGCTTTGGCAGCTACAGAGGTTGACTGCACTTGACCAATTTGATTGCTATTGGTCGGAATTCCTGGCAATGTAAATCCTAAGATAATAAAGACGATTAATGCCAAAAGAAAATTATTCATTGGGCCAGCGAAATTAGTCATCATTCGATGGGGTAAACTAGCTGAATTAATTTGGACGTCTCGTGGTGCAATTTGTAATTCAGTACCATCACGTTCAATTACATTGGCATCATGATCAACATTAAACTTTTTGACTTCCTTTTCGTCACCATTAATATAACCACTAATCCAAAGCCCATCAACTAAATCTTTATCAACGATTTGTAATGGCAATCCCTGAAACAAAGTTTTCTTGTCGCTAGCGTTAATTGTGATTACTTTATTTTGATCATTTAATTGTAACGTTACGGGTGTTCCTGGTCGTAGTGTCTCATCATCGTCTTCATCACTACCTGCTAAGCGAACATATCCACCTAATGGCAACAAACGAATTGTATATGTCGTTCCATTTCGTCGAATCCACCATATTTTTGGCCCCATTCCAATTGAAAACTCACGAACAAGAATTCCTGACCGTTTAGCAAAGTAATAATGACCGAACTCGTGTACTAAAACTAGAATACCAAAAACAATTATAAAAGTTATAATTGTAATTAACAAAGCATCACCCCATTAAACTATGCCTAAAAAGTACAGAGCAGGCATAACCATTAACATACTATCAAAACGATCTAAGATTCCACCATGTCCTGGTAAAATCTTGCCAGAATCCTTAACTCCATAATACCGCTTTAATGATGATTCAATTAAATCACCAAATTGGCCAAATATCGACAACAATAATGTCGCCAAAACCATCATCAAATAACTATCATAACCAACATGGAAGAAAATCAGATATATTGCTAAGATAACAGTGGCAAAAATGGTTCCTAACACAGACCCTTCAATAGTTTTATTTGGGCTAATTTTAGGAGCCAATTTATGCTTACCAAATTGTCGGCCAAAAATATAAGCACCACTATCTGTAAGCCAGACAATCAGCATTCCATAAAGTAAAGTTGTAAAGCCTACTGACCGGGCCTGAATGAATGCGTTAAAGCCCATTCCGATATATAACATCCCTAGAATTAACACTCCGGCATCGTCAAAACTAAACCGTCCCTTATGAATAACCGTATGAAGTAATATCAGAATGACAACTAAGTAAAACGTCGTTAACCGATTAAAATGGTTCGGTAACCACGCTAGCCATTCCTGAGGCACAGTCATAATAATTACACCAATGTATGACATAAAAGCCGCAAATGATGTTAAAAACATTTTTTTCATGATTAAAATTTCACTCATTGCTACAATACTCAACACAATTGCAGCAATGGTCAATGGTAAATGACCAATTAAAATTAACGGAATAAAAATTGCTAGAGCAACTACTGCCGTTATTACTCTCGTTTTCAAAATTAACACCAATCCTCTTTACTTATTTTTTAAGCCACCGAACCGGCGATGACGATGCTGAAAAATACTAATGGCACGCTTTAAAGAATCACCATCGAAATCTGGCCAGTGTTCATCCATAAAAACAAATTCACTATAGGCAACTTGCCATAACATAAAATTACTCAAGCGCTGTTCACCACTAGTGCGAATTAATAACTCAGGATTATCATCCGGGATAAGTTGAGAAGTCATTAAATGCTTACTAAATGTGTCTTCCGTAATCTCATCAGAGGATAATTCCCCAGCCTGTACTTCCTTCACAATGGCAGTCGTAGCATGAACAATTTCATCCCGCCCGCCATAATTCAAGGCAAAGTTCAGAATCATTCCTGAACAATGTGCTGTCTCACGAATTGCATCTTGCACTGCTATTTGTGTGCGATCTGGTAACTTGCTAATATTACCCATAACATCAACTCGTACATTATGTTTGACCAAATCTGGAACGAACTTGTTAAAGAACTTGATTGGTAAATTCATCAAAAAACTAACTTCACTTTGAGGTCGTTTCCAATTTTCTGTTGAAAAAGCATATAGGGTTAATACTTTAACGCCCAGATTACTTGCAGCAATTGTAACCTTCTTTACAGTTTCCATTCCCTGTTGATGTCCAGCCACTCTTGGTAAATGACGAGCTTGCGCCCACCGACCGTTACCATCCATAATAATCGCGATATGATGTGGAATTTTAGTTAGATCAATTTCAGATGGTGCAGTAGCCGTTCCTTTCTTTTGAGAAAACAATTTAATCCTCCAATGAACCTTATTTTACAATCTTTCTTATTCTACCAGAAATAAGGCAATTTCTCTACTTTGCAGATATATAAAAAAAGCGAAACGCCAACACGTTTCGCATGTTATCATTCAGGAATTTAAAACTAGTTTCCCATTAATTCGTTCTCTTTATCCTTAGCAATGGTTTCTAAATTCTTAATTCCTGCATCAGTTTCCTTCTGGACCTGATCTTCAAGGTGATGAAACTCATCATCGTTAAAATCACCATCTTTATTACCCTTTTTCAGGTCATCCATCGCTTCGCGCCGAACATTACGAACCGCGACTTTGGCGTTTTCGAGTTCCGCTTTAACATCTTTAACTAATTCTTTCCGCCGTTCTTCTGTCAACTGCGGAATCATAATGCGAATTGCTTCACCATCATTTTGAGGTGTCAAACCCAAATTAGCCTCATAAATTGCCCGTTCAATGTCCTTCAGTGTGCTCTTATCATATGGTGAAACTAATAATTGACGAGCCTCAGGAACAGTAATTGAGGCCATCTGGTTTAATGGAGTCGGTGCCCCATAATAATCTACTTTCACCGGATTCAAGATACTAGCGTTGGCACGGCCGGCACGGATATCCGCTAATGTCCGTTTTAATGCCTCACCTGACTTAGTCATTTTTTCTTTTGCATTTGCTAAAATTTGCTTGCCATCCATATTTACTATTCTCCTTCAATTGTCGTTCCGATCTTTTGACCACGAACAACCTTCATAATATTACCTGGTGTATTTAAGTTGAACACTACCAATGGAATATCATTATCCATTGACATTGAACTCGCAGTTGAGTCCATTACGTGTAAATGTTTATCAATAATATCCATATGCGTAAGGTGATCGAATTTCACAGCAGATGAATCCTTATTTGGATCAGCTGAATAAACACCATCTACCCCATTCTTGGCCATTAAGATCGCATCTGCATTCATTTCAGCAGCTCGTAACGCAGCCGTGGTGTCTGTTGAAAAGTAAGGACTTCCGGTTCCACCCGCAAAAATAACTACTCGTCCCTTTTCCAAGTGCCGAATTGCTTTTCGTCGAATGTATGGTTCGGCAATTTGTCGCATCTCAATTGATGTTTGCACCCGAGTTTGTACCCCGAGACTTTCTAGAGCATCCTGTAATGATAGAGCATTCATAATTGTTGCTAGCATTCCAATATAATCGGCTTGTGACCGTTCCATTCCAAGTTTTTCACCGGTTACACCACGCCACATATTGCCACCGCCAACAACAATACATACTTGAACACCAAGATCGTGAACTTCTTTTAATTCTTTAGCAACCGTTTTTAATTCTGGTGGATTAATTCCAAACCCTTGATCACCAGCTAACGCTTCCCCACTTAGTTTTAGAACTACACGGTTGTACTTTACACCATTTGCCATTCGTAGAACCTCCTCAGGTTAAACCATCATCAAATTATGAAAAAGACGTACTAAAGATCATAGTACGTCTTAAATTAAAAGCAAATTAACGGTTCAGTTCCTGTTGAACTTCATCGGCAATATTACTTTGCTTCTTTTCGATTCCTTCACCAACTTCGTAGCGAACGAATGACTTCAACTTACCGCCCTTGGAGGCAACATATTCAGCAACTGTCTTGTCGCTATCTTTAACAAAGGCTTGATCAGCCAAGCAAATTTCTGATAAGAACTTATTCAAACGACCTTCAACAATTTTATCAACAATCTTTGCAGGCTTACCCTCATTAAGAGTTTCTTCCTTGAAGATATTGCGTTCGTGATCAAGACGTTCAGCAGAAACTTCATCACGAGTCATAAATTCAGGATTTACAGCAGCAACGTGCATTGCAACATCCTTAGCGGTTGCCTCATCAGCTCCTTCAAGAACAACTAACGCAGCAATCCGACCGCCTTGGTGAAGATATGCACCAAAACTATCTCCGTCCGCCTTTTCGATAATTTCAAAACGCCGCAAACTAACCTTTTCACCAGTTTGACGAGTAGTTTCAGTTAAATCCTCACCAAGGGTCCCATTATCAGTCTTGATTTCTAATGCAGCATCGACATCAGCAGGCTTGTTTTCAACAATCTTTTTTGCAACATCATTCAAAGCATTTTTAAATGGATCAGAAGCAGCCACAAAATCGGTTTCTGAGTTTAATTCGACAATTGCTGCAGTGTTTCCATCAACAACGATGTCAGTTAAACCTTCAGCAGCAATCCGATCACTCTTCTTGGCAGCCTTAGCAATTCCCTTTTCACGAAGATAATCCATGGCCTTATCCATGTCACCATTCGTTTCTACTAATGCCTTTTTAGCATCCATAATTCCGGCACCGGACTTTTTCCGTAATTCCATAACTTGTGAAGCTTTAATAGCCATAATTTGTTCTCCCCTTAGTTTGATTATATTTAAATTTAAATAAAAAGCTGTTTCGCACTCAGGCCATCACGGTCCAACTGCAAAACAGCCTAAGTATTAACTATTTTAATTATTTGCCTTCAACGTTCTTCTTTAAATCCTTTAAAGAATCTTCAGAAACTTCTGTGTTGTCAGCAACATCATCGTCTGATGCTTGTTGTTCATCTTGACCTTGCTTACCTTCGATAACAGCATCCGCCATCTTAGAAGTAATCAAGCGAACGGCACGAATAGCATCGTCGTTCGATGGAATGATAACATCAATGTCATCAGGATCAGTGTTGGTATCAACCATTGCCACAATTGGAATGTGGAGCTTGTGAGCTTCTCGAACCGCAATTTGTTCTTTATGAGGATCCACAATGTACATTACATCTGGAATCCGTGGCATGTCTTCAATACCACCTAAGAATCGTTCAAGTTTTTCACGTTGCTTAGTCAGAACAGAAACTTCCTTTTTTGGAAGAATATCAAAAGTACCATCTTCTGACATTTTCTTCAATTCCTTTAAACGATTAATCCGGGATTGAATAGTCTTCCAATTAGTCAAAGTACCACCTAACCAACGATGGTTAACATAGTATTGACCAGCCCGTGTAGCTTCTTCTTCAATGGAATCCTGAGCTTGTTTCTTAGTACCAACAAACAGAACTACTCCACCGTCGGCTGCAACATTCTTCACATAGTTATAAGCGGAATCAATCATCTTGACCGTCTTTTGCAGGTCAATAATGTAAATACCGTTACGTTCAGTGAAAATGTATGGTTCCATCTTTGGGTTCCAACGACGAGTTTGGTGACCAAAATGAACACCAGCTTCAAGTAATTGTTTCATACTTACTACAGACATGAAATAAAACCTCCAAATAGTTTTTTCCTCCCTACTGGTCTCCTACCTTAAAAACCGTTAGGCACTATTTAAGGTATTGCAGTAGGTGTGAATTGTGCAATCAGCACCAACATGTATTTTACATAAAAAACATTTCTATCGCAAGTAAAAATTTATAATTTGCGAAGGTTAACCCCATGTTCCTTTAAATAGACCAATTTTCGGTGACGGTTTTGATGTTTAAAATGATATTCAGCACTCAGTGCACTCCCCTTATCTGCAAATTTCTCCTGATAAATTAGTTTTAATGGATGGCGGCTTTTGACACGAGTATATTTAGCACCGCGATATTCCTGATGCGTTTCAAAACGACGTTGAACGTTATCGGTAAATCCACAATACAATGAATGGTCAGCACACAGTAAAACATAAATGTAATATGGTTTAGTTGGCATGGAGCTTCTCCTCGACTTCTGGGGTGTAATTACCTGATTGATCAATGACAATTAAAGGCGGCTCAATAGTAACCCCACCAGGTCGACCATCTTTAATGGCTTCGATCAGGACAATATTAGCTGCTTTACCAGGTTTAGGATAAATGAAACGAAGTCGTTTCGGCACTAACCTATTTTTTTCCAGCACACTCAAAATCTCTGTCAAACGTTCTGGACGGTGAACTAGGTACCCTTTCCCATTCATTTTTAACAAACCAGCCATTTGTTTAACTACGGTGGGCAAATCAATTGTTAATTCATGGCGAGCAATTGCTAGGTACCGATTCGGGTTCTTTTGGCTGGTTGGAAGCGACTTAAAATACGGCGGATTGCAGGTGACAATATCAAATGTATCCTTTTTAACAAAATCAAAGATATTATTCACGTCAGCATTAATAATCTCATAACGAGTTTCCAAATGATTCAATTGAACACTTCGCCTTGCCATATCTGCCAAGCGCGGCTGCAATTCCACCTCCGTAATGCGTCCACCTAACTTTCGATTTAAAAACAGCCCAATTGCGCCGTTGCCTGAACAAATATCGATAGTTTGAAGTTTTCGACGCTTATTTGGACGAACAAAATCAGCAAGTAATACCGCATCAAGAGAAAATGCAAAGACCTCATGGCTTTGGATAATCTTAATTCCTTGACTACTGAGTTGATCAATTCGTTCATTTGGCTTTAAATTTGGCTGTTCCATACTGACTCCTTATTTCAAAACTTGCATGTTTAGATTTTCTTGCTCATAATAACAATATTATACAAAACATAAATTGAGGTAAATAACATATGTATGACTTTCTCGTCCACTTGGTAAATCCATTTTTAACGTTAATTAATGGTCGACCGATTATTAAAAACAAAGAACAACTGCCCACGGGTAATTACATCATTGTCGCACCTCACCGTACTTGGATGGATCCCGTATTATTAGCGCTTGCAATTTATCCAAAAAAGTTTAGTTTTATGGCAAAAGAAGAACTCTTTAAAAATAAATTTGCTAACTGGTTTCTTAGAAAGCTGAACGCATATCCAGTAAATCGAGTTCATCCCGGGCCATCTGCCATTAAAATTCCAGTTAAAGAACTGCGGGATTCTTCCCTTTCAACAATTATTTTCCCTTCAGGATCAAGATACTCATCAAAATTAAAGGGTGGTGCGTTAATGATTGCTAAGCTTGCAAATGTGCCATTAGTTCCAGCAGTTTATCAAGGTCCCCTGTCCTTTGGTGCTCTTTTTTCAAGAAAGAAACGTAAGATTGCCTTTGGAAAGCCAATCTTCATCGATCGAAAGCAACGGCTAACCGATGATGTCCAACAACAATACGAACGACAAATGCAAGCTGCGTTTAATCAGCTAGATCAACATTTAGATCCCAATTTTCACTATGTCATGCCTGCTAAACCCACTAACGATCACTTTTAAAAATACTACAATCTAAAAAGGGGCTGTGACATAAGTCCTTTATAATAAATGAACCGTTCGGAATTCTCAAAATTCCGAACGGTTCTTCTT
>NZ_CAKPYE010000014.1 GCF_934202705.1 uncultured Limosilactobacillus sp. | reverse complement strand
TAAAAAAGAAGAACCGTTCGGAATTTTGAGAATTCCGAACGGTTCATTTATTATAAAGGACTTATGTCACAGCCCCTCTTAATTTTATGAACTTCGTTATCCAAATCCCTACTTATCTTGAGCGATAAATAATTTGCTATTGATTATGAAAATTAGAATTCACGCTTCTTAGCAACCATACCCAAGCCAAGCATTGCTGAAACAGCACCTAATGCAAGAACAGCAGCTGAGTCGTTGTTACCAGTTTGTGGCAACTTAGCTTCATTATTAGCCTTAGTATCGTTTTGATCAGCAGCACTCTTTAAATTCCGGTATTGTGCGCGAGTCATAGCAACTTGGCGAACACCAGTCTTAGCTGACTTAACGTCTGTCTTAGCAGCGCTCTTTGCATCTGACTTAGCGTCATCCTTCTTAACATCTGCCTTGGTGTCATCAGATTTAGCATCGTCTTTCTTGCTGTCATCCTTCTTAGTGTCGTCACCCTTTGGAGTGTCTTTACCACTGTCAGCTTGACCCTTAACAGCCATGTTGTTAAGAATGTCAGTGTCAGCCTTTAATGCATCTTGGTAAGTCTTAAGAACGCCTTGCTTTTGTGCTAAAACAGCTTCTAATGGAGCAACTGCTTCGTCAACGTCCTTAGCAGCGGCACGGTTAGCCTTTGCTTGGTCAGCCTTGTCAATGATTGATTGACGGTACTTAATGTCACTAACCAACTTTTGGTAACGAGCGTCAGCCTTAGCACCATCAAGCTTCTTTTGCCACCAAGCTAAAGCACCTTCGCGGTTCTTAACGTTTTCTTTAGCAGCAGCAAGGTCATGCATTAAGCCGGCAGTATCTTTACCATCAGCACCGTGAAGACGTGCCTTAATTGCGTTAACAATGCTTTGTTTTTGAATAACTTTAGAAGCTAATACATCATCATTAGTGTTCTTAGCAGCGTCGGCCTTAGCAGCATCAAGGTCTGCTTGAGCCTTAGCTAATTTATCGTTTTGAGCATCAACCTTAGCTTGAACGCCATCAACAGCCTTCTTAGCATTGTCAAGAACCTTCTTAGCATCCTTAACGTGGCCTTCAAGTTCAGTTACCTTAGTGTATGCAGGATCAGCCTTGTCGCTGTTAATCTTTTGACGTGCACCAGTAGCCTTCTTTTGCATTTCTGCGTATTCTGCATCGTTTGGAAGGTTGTAATCAGCACGAGCTTGAGTGTAAGCAGCCTTCTTAGCATTAGCAGTCAAACGAGCAGCGTCACGAACGGCCTTTAAGTCCTTTTCGTGTTGCAAAGCAGTTTCATAAGCAACTTTCTTGTCAGCAGCACTGTCAGCAGCCTTCTTGTGACCTAATAAGTCACGACCAGCCGGGTTCCGGTCAGTCTTTGGTGCCAAGATCTTGTTAGCATTCCGAATTGTCTTGTCGGCATTAGCAACTGCTTTGTTAGCATCTTCAGCAGCCTTCTTGTGCTTTTGTGAATCTTGGTAAAGTGAGTTTAATTGGTCCAGCAAGCTTTGGTTGTAGTCTGCAGCATCTTGCTTTTGTTCTGCAGTAGCTTTGTGGTCGGCGTTAAGGGCGTCAAGCTTTGCTTGAGCTTCTGCTTGTAACTTAGCAGTTGCGTCATAAGCAGCGTCATCCTTCTTAGCTGCAGCAGTTTCATCCTTAGCAACCTTTTCGTTGTCAGTCTTAGTGGCCGTAGATGTTGAGATTTGATCTTGAAGCTTGTTGTATAAAGCGTCTTCGTTCTTGTCCCAGTTGTTCTTGTAGGCGTTAGCTTGATCATAAGCAGCCTTGGCATCAGCAGTTGCCTTGTGGGCCTTGTTGTAGTCGCTGTTAGCCTTAGTGTAATCTGCTTCAGCATTCTTCCAAGCAGTCTTAGCATCGTTGACCTTAGCAGCATTTTCGTTAGCCTTCTTAGCGTTGTCAACTGCAGTTTGAGCAGCGTCAACATCCTTTTGGGCGTTGTCAACGTTAGTTTGGTCAGTAGCAACCTTGGCCTTTTGATCGTTGTATTGATCTTGGCTTACTTCTTGCTTTTGACTAGCAACTTGAGTCGTCTTTGGTGCGTTAACATCGGCATGAGCCACCACGTCACCATTAGCATTGCTCAAAGTCAAACCTGCTAAAACGGCAGTGGTCATTAAACCAGCAACCATCCAGTTTTTACCAGATTTGTACATTTTGAAGCGTAATTTATTATTTTGCATAATTAATCCTCCAATATAATAGCAAAAAATCTATCAAATACTCCACGCATTTGAACGATTATTATTTTAATAGGTTTTTTTTCAACTTTTATTATCAATCAAAAATTTGAAGAATTAATTATTTTATAGCATAAACATTAATCAAAGCATGACTTAATTTAACTATAAAATCATAAATAATTTCGTTATTAGAAAATTAATTCTACCCCCCCCGCTTAATTTTATGCACTAATCGACTGATCAACTGTGCCATTTATTTAACATTATTACAATAAAAAAGACGCCGCTTTTTAACGACGCCGTTTTAATTATTTAAAACTACTTAGCTAAGTTTAATTCTTTCTTGATCAGGTTAGCAACTTCCTCGTTCGTGTCTAAGTCCATTGCCTTTTCCACTAACTTAGCACAGTCCTTAGTGTCAAGATCTTTCATCATTGAACGAGTCCGTAAAATGGATGAAGCAGACATTGAGTATTCATCCAAGCCCATTCCCATTAATAATGGTAATGCCAATTCGTCACCGGCCATTTCACCACACATTGCAGCCTTTGTTCCATGACGGTGGGCAGCCGCAATCACGTGGTTAATCAAGCCAAGGAATGCTGGGTTCAATGGTTGGTAAAGGTAAGAAACTGCATCGTTGCCACGATCGGCCGCAAAGTTGTATTGAATCAGGTCGTTTGTACCAATACTGAAGAAATCAACTTCTTCTGCCATCTTGTCAGCGTTAATTGCTGCCAACGGAACTTCAATCATCATTCCAAGCTTGACATCATCACCTAGACCAGGGTGGTCTTTTTGTAATTCAGTCTTACATTCTGCAAAAATTCGCTTAGCAGCCCGCAGTTCAGCTAACGTCCCAATCATTGGGAACATGATGGACAACGGTCCAAATTCAGAAGCACGGATCAATGCCCGTAATTGGGTCTTGAAAATTTCTGGTCGGTCTAAGCAAATCCGAATTGCCCGGTAACCTAAGAAGGGGTTCATTTCGTCAGGAAGCGGTAAGTAATCTAATGGCTTATCCCCACCAATATCAAGGGTCCGCACAACCACTGGCTTACCCTTCATGCCGACAATCGCCTTCTTATAGGCTTCAAACTGTTCGTCTTCAGTTGGGAGGTGATCAGAACCCATGTAAAGGAATTCTGAACGGAAGAGACCAACGCCGTCAGCACCCTGCTTCATTGCATCAGCAACGTCGTCCGGGGTCCCAATGTTAGCAGCAATTTCAAAGTGCTTACCATCCTTTGAAACAGAAGGTGCATCCACTAATTTGGCCCATTCAGCGCGTTCCTTTTCAAATGCATCAGCCTTGGCTTGGTACTCCTTCACTTGGTCATCTGAAGGATCCACAATAATGTCACCATGTAAGCCGTCAACAATGATATTTTGACCATTTGTGGCATTTTCAGTAATATTTTCGGCACCAACTACGGCTGGAATCCGTAAAGTCCGTGACATAATCGCAGCGTGGCTAGTCCGGCCACCTAGATCCGTTACAATGCCCTTCACAAACTTGGCATCCATTTGCGAAGTATCAGAAGGTGTAATTTCCTTAGCGACAATAACGACCGGATGGTCAATGCCAGCAATGTTTGGTAATTGTTTACCCAGTAAGTGACTCATCGCCCGCTTTGCAACATCCTTTACATCCGCTGCCCGCTCTTGCATGTACTTATTGTCAGTCATTGCTGCCAGTATATCTGCAAAGTTGGATGTTACTTTATCAACAGCAGCTTCGGCACTGGTTTTGTTGTTATTAATATCATCCTTAATTTGACCAAGCATTTCGGGGTCAGACAGGATCGCAATATGAGCGTCGAAGACTTCAAGTTCGTCATCGCCTAACCGGCCCTTTGCATTTTCCTTAATCTTTTGTAATTCAGTAATCGAATCATTAAATGCCGTTTCAACACGAGCGTATTCAGCTTCCGTGTCACTAATTTGCTTATTCTGATCGTATGAAAGATCTGGATCAATCAGCAAGTAGGCTGGCGCAATGCCGATCCCATCACTAGCAGCAATTCCTTTAACGTCTTTTGACATGACTCTTTCTCCTTTTCTTCTTTAACATTTGACACATATTTAAATTATAAACCGTTACCAATTCAATGACTACGATAAATGATAACCGCTTCCAATTTTTTCAAAAAAGAAAGAAGCCATCGCTTCTTTCTTTAGATTATTAATTACCCGCATGTTTAGCATGGTCCTTAGAATGGGCATTATTTTGACCATAGTAAGCATTAGCACCATGCTTCCGGTAATAGTGCTTGTCCAAAAGGTATTGTGGCAAGTGCAAGTCTTCATGTGTAAGTTGCATTGCATGGTAGTCTTCTTCCGCCACGACTTCGAGCACCTTGGCATTGTAAACCGCCTTGTCTGGAGTTGGTCCCCAAGCAAATGGACCATGTTGCATTACTAATGCTGCTGGCGTCGCTTCGTAATCGAGCCCCCGTTCTTTAAAGGACCGAACAATTACCTTACCAGTGTTGCCTTCATAATCTTCTTCGATTTCTTGTTTGGTCAATGCATCCGCAGCTGGAACATCCGTATAGAAGGTATCGGCATGGGTTGTGTTCATGGCTGGAACGTCCATTCGTGCAGCAGCAAATGAGACTGCCCATGGCGAGTGAGTATGCACAATGCCGCCAATCTTTGGAAAATGGTTGTAAAGATAAGTATGCGTTGGTGTATCTGATGATGGGTTGTAGTCACCTTCGACAACTTCCCCTTTCAGATTAACAACAACCATATCTTCCGGTTTTAAATCTTCATAAGGAACCCCTGATGGCTTAATAACGTATAAGCCCTTTTCGCGGTCAATTCCTGAAACGTTGCCCCAAGTAAAGGTAACTAAACCCAGCTTAGGCAGTTGCATATTTGCTTCATAAACTTCTTGTTTTAATTCTTCAAGCATCGTCTTTTCTCCTTTAATTCATTGCGATTTACTTGTTAACAGGTTCTTGAGTAATACCAACCTGCTTGAAAAGCGTATCGAAGTACTGTTTAGCACCTTTGATTTCCTCAATCGGATCACTATCGCCGTTATCGCCAGTCCACATTTCAATCGTATAGCTACCATTATACTTCAAACGAACGAGTTCCTTAAGCAATCCTGCAAAATCAACGCACCCTTTACCAAATGGGACATTCTTAAATTGGCCCTTAAAAGTTGGCGTGACTGCCTTCGTATCCTTCAAATGAATTGCAGCAACATCATCAATGTGTTTTTCAAAGTCGACAGGCACATAGTTTTCTGGCCACGCGCTCAAGTTACCGAGATCAGGATATGCCTGGAGCCATGGACTGTGAATCTGACTCTTTAATTCCGCAATTTTTTCAATCGAGTTTAAAAACGGATCATCCATTGTCTCAATGGAGAGCATCACCATCTTTTTGGCGGCCATATGAACACACTTAGCAAGGTTTTCGATGTATAGTTCACGTGACAGCATGGTCTTGTCTTCATAGTAAACATCGTAACCGGCCATTTGAATGTTATGGATTCCCAAATCCACCGCTAGATCAATCGCTTTTTTCATCATTTCTAGCGACTTTTGACGAATTTGCGGATCTTTAGACCCCAGCGGGTAACGCCGGTGACCAGACAACATCATTGTATTAATCCGACTATTCGTGGTCCACATTGCTTGACGAAATTCTGCCCGCTGTTCTTTCGTCCAGTCTAACCGCGCAAGACGTTCATCGCTTTCATCAATTGAGAACTCCAGAAAATTAAAGCCTAAATCATGAACTAATTGAAATTTCTCTTGCCAGCTTAAGTCTTGCGGTAAGGCTTTTTCGTAGATTCCTAACGCATTTTTTGTCATTATTAAGTCGTTCCTTTCAAATAAAAAGCAATGGCAGACCAATTACAGCCCGCCATTGCTTTGCAAAAAAAGAGATTATTTTGACTGAGGCAGTTTGTAATTAACCCCAAATACGGTCAATTTCGTTCTTGAATTCAAGAGCAGCTGCGTGTGGATCATCAGCGCCATGAATTGCCCGACCAGCAATGAAACAATATACTGGAAGGCCTTTAAACAATTTCAAGACTTCTGGCTTAACACCACCAGTAACAGAAACCTTAAAGCCCATATCGATCAAACTCTTTACAGAGTTCAAGTCTTTTTCACCCCAAGTTTGCCCAGCAAACTTGGCATCACGGCTTTGGTGATAAACCACTTGGTCAATTCCATTATCCAGCCATTCTTGTGCTCGTTCCTTGTTGTCCCAGCCTTCATATAATTCAACTTGAACTTCAATTTCTTTTTGGGCATTCGCCATGGTTGGCACAGTCGCAGCGTTAATGCAAGTTAACCAATCAGCGCCATGTTCTTTAGCAACCTTACCGATGTGACCACCAGCATCAGCACATTTAGCATCAGCTAACACAATCTTGTCCGGTGCAATCGCCCGTAAATCACTCACGGCATCCATTCCTTCTTGATAAATCAAGAGGGTGCCGGCTTCAACAACGTCAACGACATCGCTAACTTGACGAGCAACATTGAGTGCTTGGGCAGTGGTATCAGTGTCCAACGCAACTTGTAACATTGGTTTTGTCATTTTATTTTCCCCTTTTGATTACTTGTTTAGCTTTGCTTGAAGTTTCTCGTTGTTCTTGACAGCATCTTCAACTTCTTGCTTGGACATCACATTCTTAACACCAATTACAATGGCACCACGCTTCTCCGCTTCATCAAACATCTTAACGAATGGTAATGATGTGAATACAACATCGTAGTTGCGGGCAGTTCCCTTAGCTTCTGAAACCGAGGTATGATCGGAAGTAGTGACATTAAATCCTAAGTCCTTCATTGCCTTAGTAGCAGTCCTTGAAAGCATCAAACTTGTTCCTGAACCATTTGCACATGCGCTTAAAATTTTCATGATAAATCCTCCTCAATTGACAAATGTTAATTTAGTAATTATTTAGCTGCGTCAGCCTCTTCTTCATGCATCTTCTTCCATGCGTCATAATCCTTAACGATTAAGAAGTAACCCTTTGGATCGTGACGGTATTCCAGTTGTGGAATGAGGACGAAGACAATGATAACAACAGCAATTCCAATGTAGCCTAGGTACTTCATGATGACAGTTGCGAGTGGCCATACCGTTGCCCAGTCGAACATTCCGAGGTAACCACCGTATGTTGCCATGCCAACCCAGGTTGCAATCAATGCTGACCCACCAACTTGGATTAACCCGGAGATAAATGGCGCAATCATCGCGTACTTGTAACCACCACGGTTGTTAGCAAAGACACCGATGGCTGCGTTGTCAAAGAACAGCGGAATAAACCCAGCAATCACGATGGTTGGTGACTTGAGAACGATCAGTAAAATGATCATTAAGAATTGACCTAAAGCACCAAACATAAATCCGATTGTAGCGGCATTTGGCGAACCGAACCCTAAGGTTGCGGCAACGTCGATCCCAGGAACAGAACCTGGTAACCACCGATCTGAAATTCCCGTAAAGGATTCTGTCAATTCGTTAACGAATGTCCGAACCCCGAGTTGCAAAATTGCGAGGTAAACGGCAAACATTAATGACGTCTGAATAATATAGAAGACAAAACTTTGACCAGCCTTCATAAAGCCCGCTTTAATCAAGTAGGATGGGCCAAGGATAATCAAAATAATTCCGAAGAAGATAATCATCAGGATCGCGGTAGATACCATGTTATCGTTGAACATGGATAGCCAACCCGGCAATTCGATATCTTCCAAACGTTTTGATTCGGTCTTGCCCTTGGCCTTAGCACGCTTTTCCATCCATTCAGCCCATTTAGCGAAGATGAAAATCCCAAACATTTGTTGGTGGGCAATCCCAAATCCAGCACCATCAGTTAATTCCTGAGTAATTCCAACCGTTAAGTTGGAACCAACGGCCCAGTAAAGGCCTAAAACAATACTCATCACAATTAGTAAAGGAATCCGTCCCATTTGTGGGAAACAGAAGAGAAACAGCCAAAAAGCAGTTGCAGCTTGTTGAACTTGAACATTACCAGTTGTAAAGACGGCACGAAGTTTCGTGTACTTTTGGAAACGAACCAAAAGAATGTTCATAATGTAGGCAAACAATAGCAGTAACATCGTGTCCGCAAATGAACGACCAAAGCGTTTCATAATCCCGACTGTGACGGCGTTTTGACCAAAGTAAGGGTCAGTGACCATGGCTGAAAGGTGGAACCGTGATTTCAATCCAACCAAGATTGGCCGGAACGAAGTCACTAAACCACTTGAACCAACCGTTAAAATAAAGTAACCAATTGTGGCTTTTAAGAATCCAGAAAGTACTTCATACCATTTCTTCTTTTCTAGAAGGTACCCAATCAGAACAATAAAACCAATCATAAAGGCTGGTTGTTCTAGAATGTTTTTGGCAAAGTATTCCCAGATTGTCATAAAGACATTAAATACAGCATTCATATTTCTTCACCTTTTTCGACAATCTTACATATTGTGCTTCTTCATAACGTCACGATAATCATCCATCGTCTTAATCTTCAAGAGATCGTCGACCATGTCGTCTTCCATTAACATGTCAGATAAGTTTGCAATATTTTTGACGTGAGTATCGTGATCTTTAGCAGCAAGCATAAAGAATAGCTTGGCATCCTTGTCTGGGTTACCATCTTCAAATGAAACCTTTTCTGGCATAATCGTGAAGCCAATTCCGGTTCCTAAGACACCACTGTTTTCAGCAGAGGAGTGTGGCATTGCAACACCAGGAACAATCACAATGTAGGGACCATATTCTTTAACATCAGAAACCACTTGGTCAATGTATTGGTCAGTAACCAAATTGTTCTTCTTCACAACTTCCCCACTAATGCGAATTGCATCTTCCCAATTGTCAGGATGCTGGTCCGTAATATTAACTAGTCCATTTTCTAAAAAGTAACGTAACATTATTTAATAATCCTCCCATGCCCACCCGAACGTGGGCTAATTAATAATCTTCATTTAATTTTCCCTTCCAACTTTAAGCACTCGGTGAATTAAAGTAATTCTGGGAATGGTAAGTCTGGTTTGTTCTTGAATGCGTCGTGGAAACCGCGATCGTACATGTATTCAAAGTCGTCCTTGTTTTGTGGGAAGCTAAATCCACCACCAACTTGGAGAATGTATGGCTTGAAGTCATAGTGCAAACGGTACTTCTTAAGTTTCCAAAGCTTAATGATATCCTTTGGATCAGCAAAGAAGTTGGACCAAATGTCCCAGTGCATTGGGATTACAACCTTAGTCTTCAAATCTTCTGACATCCGCAGAACTTGTGAGTCATCCAGCTTATCCGTGATTCCCCGTGGGTTTTCACCGTAAGCACAAAGAGCAACATCAATCTTGTTTTCGTTACCGTGCTTCGTAAAGGTGTTGGACATGTGAGAGTCACCAGCGTCGTAAAGGTTACCACCTGAAGTTTCAAATAAGTAGTTAGCTGCAACCTTTGCCATTTCTTGTGGCATGTGGCCTTCCAGCGTAACACTCGGGTCATCTTCAGTTACTAATTCGGTCCGATCAAATGATTCAAGGGCCTTAATGTTAACTGCGCCAACTTTGACTTCATCGCCAGGTTTGACAACAATGGTTTTTTCAGCAGGAATTCCCCATTCGATCCATTCATCAACCACGCCTTGAGGTCCGATAAACTTAGCGTTTGGGCAGTTCTTGTTAACACAAGCAGCGGTGTAAATGTCTAAGTGATCGTGGTGTGTGTGAGTAACACAAAGGGCATCAACGTCCTTGAAAGCAAATGGATCAATGACGTATGGACGGTTACGTAAGTTTGGTTGTTGAGCTTCAACACCAGCCATCCGCATCATTTGGTGACCCTTACGCATCTTGCCATTACCATGGGTGTGCTTACCAGTACCATTCCAAACATCGACTAAAATGTTGGTACCTTCATGCGTCTTGAGCCAAAAGCCCATGCATCCAGTCCACCAGAGTCGGAAACTACCTGCCGGAACTTTGTAATCAGCAATTTCTTCGTTGAGGTATTGACCCCATTCTGGAAAATTGTTCATTGCGTAATTTTCTGGAGTTACATCGTTAATATTCTTTGGTGATGCCATTGTAAATTCCTCCTAAACAACATCTTTATTTGTTTACGAGTATAGGATATTATCTTAAGTAACCGATTTCAATCGTTTTATATGTTATTTTTTCACTTTATATGATAATTAAATGTTATTATCAATATTTTTTCACTTTTTAGGATTGAAAAACCGCCATTTATTATTTTATTTGTTATAATCACATATAAAACAGCCATTAACCATTTAAATACTATGCAGAGGTGACATATATGAGAAACTCATATAAGAATATCGAAAATCGAAGGGAACACATTTTAGATGTATTAAATAAAAAACAATCAATGACTATTGAAGAACTCAGTAAACATCTGAAAGTGTCAGAGATGACGATCCGTCGTGACTGCAATAGTCTGGTTAAAATGGGTCGCTTAACACAACATCTGGGAGTCGTCAGCTTTGTTTCTCCTGAAAATGCTAGCCATAGCGATTCACGTTTTCGGATCAAAAAGAGTCTGGGCAACGAAGCCGCTAAAAACATTAACGATAATGAGATTGTATTTATTAATTCCAGTTCGACCGCTTTTTATGCAGTGAAAGCCCTCCTTAATAAAAAAGTTTCCATCATTACTAACAATGGTAACGCCGTAAAGTTATTATCTGACCATAACATGGCTTCGCTGATCTTATCTGGAGGCAACGTCAACAATCGCGACATTATGAGTGGCGATATTGCTAACCGCACCTTTCTTAGCATGCGTTCTGACTGGGGAATTATTGGTTGCGCCGGATTAAGTCTGGATCAAGGAATCTCCACTCCTTGGATTGAAGAAGCCAATGTTAATCGCAATATTATCAAAAATTCACGGCGCTTAATTGTCGTAGCCGATTATAGTAAATTTGGTAGTTTTTCTAACTTCACCATTGGCAAAATCTCTGATATCGATATCTTGATCACTGATACCTTTGTTTCAGGAAAAATTCTCGATGCCTTCCGCAAACAAGGGGTTGAGGTCGTTCAAGTGACCCAAATTTGAACATTCTGTTATATACAAATGAGCTCCAGTGCAGGTGTAAAACCTACTCTGGAGCTCATTTGTAGTTTGATCTACCTAACTTGGGTCATTCTTACAACGTTATGCCAATTTGCCAACCACTGGCAAACCCTTTAAAACTTGATCTTTATGCGGTGACTTATTAAACAACGTTTCAGTTAAGTCTTGTCCTGCCACATTACCATGATGCTTACCATTTTGCCAGGCAGCCTTGCCCGAAACATCATAGACCGTCCCGTTAATGGCCACGTAAGCTGGCTGCCCGTTCTTGCCATTGAAGGTTGCTAATTCACCCTTGGTAAAAATTTTTTCACTCATCGTCATCCCTCCTAAGATTCATTAACCGAATGTACAACTTCATTATAATTAAACATAATTACTAAAACGACTAATGTGTTGTTAATTAATGGTTTTTCAACTTTTGGATCACTGGATCATATGCTTTCTTCACAGCTCGTTGATTTTGCGGCTTAAAGTACACCCGTTCAGCATTGTGATACATCACATCTGCTAGTTCAGTTTTAGAAAAAAGTGACGTATGTTCCAACCAAGTAGCAAGTTGATGATAAGAGTTAAACGTGGCTGACCACGGTGCGTCAGTTCCCCAAATTAAACGTTTAGTTCCTAACACTTGCTTTGCCAATCGCACTGACTGCTGACATTGAGGATATGGAAAATCTTCACTCGTTTCTCCTTGAATATCTTGAATTGCTGAAAGATCAACATAAATATTTTTTAAACCGCCAAATTGATCTAAAACGTTATGAAGGCGATTCAAATGCGTTGCATTTGGAAATGACAGATGACAAACCACAAAATCAAATTGGGGATACCGCTTTGCAAGATTAACGATTGCTTCCGGTTGGTAACTGGTTTGGGTATCATCACCATAGTCCACCGTTACCACAAAACCCGGATAATCCGCAAGATAGTGAAAAATTTCCGAACATCGCGGATTAATATCTAAACGAAATGGCTGATGAAAGCCGTGGAGACCGCCTCCCTGACTAATTTCAAATTTGATTGCTCTAAACCCAAGCTGTTCGACATGCCGTTTAACAATTTTCATTACAAACTCATCAAACGGATCAACGGCAAAGGCCCCGATAAACTTTTCCGGGAAGCGTTTTATCACTTGGTACGTATAATAATTCTGATAACCATTAAGCGTCCCTTGCAACAAAACTGCCTTGGCAATGTTTTCTTGTTGCATCACAGGCAAATACTTTTCAACTAAAAAGTTATCATTACCCCAGCCTTGCGGAATTAAATGTATAACTTCACCGTCATCCCAAATGGCATCACCATTTCCCAACGGATTTAAGCGACCCTGGCCTTTGGCACCAGCCAATTCACGAACTAAATGAATGTGTCCATCAATTTTACGCATGTTCATCACCAATTATTTATAAATCAAACCACTTTCTGCCGCAATCGCAATAAAAATCCCAATCAGGATAATCCAATTTAAGATACTAATGACCTTACCCATTTGACGATCAGCCGTATACTTGCGAATCGTTAACATCCCAAACATCAGTGCTGCAATCAAATTCACACCAGCTGTTTGAGGATGATGAACCATCATTTCCCAAACAGCTAAACCAATGGTACTGACAAAACCGGTAATCATAATTACATAAAACGGAAGATTATACTTAGTTTTCATTATTGAGCGCTCCTTAATAGATTGTTTGAATAAGTTTAGCAGCTTCTTTTGAAGACTGTGCATTCAGAACTTGTTGATATAGTGGTTGATTAGTAATAATATTAATCAATTCTGCTAATGCCTGATCATGCTCATGATGATACCCTGGCGATAGTAAAATTACACACCGTAACGCAACTTCCTTATCATTGATTTGCAGGTGTAATGGTTGTTGTAAAATACCAATCGCCACCCCGACACGCTGGGTATGGTCACTTGGCGCTGCATGGGCTAAAAAAGTATCTGCCGAGACGAGCATATAGGGGCCATACTGATCAATTAGCTGGATAATATCATCCGCATATTCCGGGGTCGTAATGTTCTTATTAGTTAAGATCCAGCATAACTGACGAATGATTTGTTTTAAGTTTAATTGACTGTCTTTAAAAATTTTAATCTGATCAGTAGTAATCAAGTCACTCAAGCGAATCCCATCATGTTGGGATTTTTCATGATCAGTGGGGAATAAATATTCTAAAAGATCATGCTTTAATTTTTCTAAATCATGAATATCCGCGCTTTGTTGAATAATATCAATGATATTATTTAAAGAATTTTCTTGATTAATTGATAATTGAGGGAAATACTTTCGCAGCACTTGTTCAACTTTGTAGCCATCACGTGCACTCAATACTGACTGAACATAAATCGTTGGGATCCCATAATTAGCTTGATTCAACGGGGCCGTCGTAATAATCAATTTAGCTTTATTGGGCATTCGCATAATCTTGGCTAATTTTTCAATACTCAATGCCCGCGAAAAATTAATTAGTGGGTAACGACGATGCAAGGTCGAATACAGCAATGCTGAAGTACTAACCCCACTCGTGCAGACTAGCAGCACTTCAGCTTCCAGACTTTCCTTAATTTCACCCGTTTGATCTAAGAATGTTGTCAGATTATCATTTGAAACATCATCATAGGAAATAAAGTATAAGCAGATAAGGGCAATTTCGTTTACCGAGATGGGTTTACCAATCATGTTGGCCAATGGTTGACAAGCAATTTGAACAAACTTAATCATATTAGAAAACTGGTCCTCGATCGCCTTTAAAACACTCGAGCTAAACTCAAAATTAAATTTACAACGGAAGTAAGTCGCAAATAAGTGATTACTCAGTGCTTGAATAAATTCTGCCGAGTTAATCCGAGTTCCGGCAATCTGATCATACCGCATGATAATCTGTTTAGTAACGGTAATCATCGTTTGCTGAAACTCGGGTCGAATATAATTAATTGAAGAGACTTGCGATCCCAATACCAATTCGGTAAAAAATACTAATTCATGAGGATCATTAACCCCGTTCACCTTTAAAAAGGTCCGCACTGCTGGAACTACCGATTTTGTAATTTGATTGATTTCACCAACTGTTGTTGCAGTTTGCGTAACTAAATGTCCTAATGAAAGTCGATAAATACTAAACTTTAAAATCAAAATTAACGTCCAGTAGGCATTTTCCGTAAATTTAGATTGAATCTCATGTTCTAATTGTTGAAAATCTTTTTTCGCCTGTCCTTGATCAACCACCGGGAACGTAAGTTGCTGGATCTGCTGAGCAAAATAGCCATGAATATCCTGTTGCAACTCATGAAAAACATACCGCCGAATCTGGTTTTCAATACAGGTAATTTGGTGTCCATTTACGGTTGACTGAACCTTTAATTGCGGATACTGTTGCTGAATTAGCTTAAAGTCATTAATAATTGTATTTCGTGAAACTTTCAAACCAACTGCTAAATCATTGATTGAAACATCGGTATCTTTGATAATCATTAACCATAGGATCTTGCGAATCCGGCTTGCGCGACTGCTAGATGGTTCTTGATCAGGTGATGATTGATCCTCCTGATGCAAATTAGCCTGCAGTGCACGCCACAATTTAATACTTTGGGGATCCAGCAGGTAACCTGCACCGCGTTCATTCTTAATTTTTGGAATATTATTTTGCGTTAATAGTTGATTAGCTTGACGAATCCGATAAAAAATGGTCCGTCTTGACACGCCAAAGTGCGTACACAACTCTTCTAATTTGACATACCGCCGTTGAATAACCAGATAATCAATTAAATCACGAATTGGTGAACCCTTCATAATACCCTCTCTTTAGCAAAAAATCGTTAAGGTAGCTCCTAACCGCCTTAACGATTTTTCAAAAAACCAGCTTGGAATTAACCTTTGATAATTCCTTCAACTTTGTCAATTACGTCATCAGCACCGATCCCAGTCAAAAGAGGCAACCCATTGATCACTGGAATGCTGAGTTCATCATTGTCATATTGAGTAGTGGTAACTGCAGCATCAGCATCATCAGCTAATGCAGGAACTTGACCAACACTAGTTTGAACTAACTTGTAGTCCGTCCCTTCGTTATAGCCACGGTCACTTAATTCTTCATTTAACTTGTTCATAGCAGTTGTACTAGTAACAACGCCGGCACCACAAGCAACAATAATCTTCCTCATTATAATAGCCTCCTATGACTAGGCTTCCTTAGCAGCCTTCGCTGCTTCAGCCTTCTTTTCATCACGAATGATACAACGACGGTTCCAATAAAGCAAGATTAAGCAAATAACAATCCCAACAATGTAGCAGATCCACTTGTTATGTGCTAATTGGAACATAATCCATGGGTATGGGTTAGATTCATAGTCGATTGAACCAATCAACGTTGAGTTCTTTGGAATTGCAAAGTGAGCAGCCCGTGCAGCCTTAGTGAAGAATGGTGATAATTGGGTCCCAATGTACAGTCCCAAAATAACGTTAATGGCACCGATGATAAAGGAACGGAAGAAGTCACCATGAACCACTGACACGATTAGTGGGAACATAAAGACAAATCCAACTAACCCAATTGTTGGTAAGAACTTATTACCTGGCAAAATGAATGCAAATACTAGTGATAATGGAATCATCAAGGTTGCACAAGCCAAGACAACTGGGTTCCCAATCCCAACAGCGGTATCCATCCCAATGTAGAACTTCCGACCGCCAAAGTGCTTTTGCGTCAACTTTTGGATGTTGTTGGAAACCGGAACCACCCCTTGAAGTAAGAGGGCAGCCATCTTTGGAGTAATGATCATAATTGCCGAAAGGGTAACCCCCATTAACAAAATCTTACCAATCTTAGTTGGCCAATCCATGCTTGGTACAAAACCATAGGCAAGGAAACCTACTAATACCCCAATTTCAAAACCAAGGAGGGTTGGTTCACCCCAGTTACCAAACTTCTTATTGAAGTCTTTAGCATCCAAGTGAATCTTATTTACTCCCGGAATTTTATCCATAATCCAGTTCAAAACAACTGCAAATGGAACGAATGAACCGGCATAACCGTGAGGAATTGAAATTCCTGGTAAGCCTAAGTACTTTTCTGATAACGGTGCGGTCCGGTCAGCAGTAACCATAATCACAATCATAATTACCGAAGCAGAGAATAAACTCAATAACATGTCGTTAGTTAAGGCATAAATTAATGAGCCGGCAAAAGCAAAGTGCCAGAAGTCCCAAATAT
This sequence comes from uncultured Limosilactobacillus sp., assembly GCF_934202705.1. Lineage (GTDB taxonomy): Bacteria > Bacillota > Bacilli > Lactobacillales > Lactobacillaceae > Limosilactobacillus. Next base: position 21,864 of record NZ_CAKPYE010000014.1, on the reverse strand, counting down.
CAACGTCAATGGTTTGTGTTGTCTTGGTCATCAACATGACAACGTTAATCGCAATTCCTAGTGGAATCATCGTAACCCCAACAACTGAACCATATGCAATCGCAGAAGCAGATGGCCAACCAACATCAATAACTGATAGGTTGATGTGCATGGTCCGAATGATTTCCTTAACTGCTGGGTTCATAACACTAGTCAGAATTGTAACGGTAGCATTTAATCCAATAAAACCAATTCCGACCATTAGGCCACCACGGAGTGCCTTAGCAAAAGGTACCTTCAAACATAATCCAAAAATCAGGAAGATAATTGGGATCATAACCGTTGGTCCTAAATCGACAATATATTCAATAAAATCAACTACTGGTTTCAATTTTTACACTTCCTTACTTAAAATATGCAACCAGTTCATCATACAGTTTGGCGGAACTATCCAGCTTGAGCAATTTCTTTAATAAATCCTGATTTTGGAATAATTGCATAAGATTTTGTAATAATTGCACTTGACTGTGAGGTTCCTTCATTGCCAGCATTGTTACAATGCGAGCGTCAACAGTTTGTGATTTGTCTGCCATATTTGCGAACTTAACTGGTTGATCAAGCGTTGCGAACACAATTGCCGGTGACTTAACGTACTTGACATCCGTGTGCGGTACCGCAACACAAATATCACCGCTGGGTAGTCCAGTTGGGTAAACCTTTTCCCGGTCTAAAACCGCCTGCTTATAATCACCATTAACGTTACCATTTCGATATAAAGCATCCGCTAATTGTGAAATAACACCGGTTGAATCCTGAGCTGACAGGTGAGCAAAAACTAAGTTGTCCTTAATAAAATCCAACTCGTCTCCTCCTTTCTTAATTGTCTACATTCTAAGATGAAAACGCTTTGCAAAATAGTGCAACCATCTATTTTATTAAGTGCAGTTTATCAACCACCAGTTGCACCATTGCTTATAAATTTAATTTTAACGATTGCAAAATCCTTACGTGTCGGTCATTAGAAGGTATGAACCGCTTTGCATTAACCTGCCTCAAATTAATAAGCATTGCAACTACTAAAAGTCAAAAATTTCGTTTAAGTGCAAGCTTCACCACTACTCTTCGGTAATAGTGCAAAAAAATCAGTCCACAAAAAAAAGGAGCGGAAATTCCGCTCCTTTTACCATCATTGGATGATTATTGTTCTTCGTACCAGCTGTAGTGGAAGTTTCCAGGACGGTCAGTACGTTCGTAAGTGTGAGCACCGAAGTAGTCACGTTGTGCTTGAAGCAAGTTAGCAGGAAGCACTTCTGCACGATAAGAATCGTAGTAGTTAATGGCAGCGCTAAGTGATGGTGTTGGTACACCGGCCTTAACAGCAAGAGCAACAACATCACGGGTAGCCTTTTGATACTTCTTGGCAATATCCTTGAAGTAGTCATCAAGCAACAAGTTCTTAAGATCAGGGTTCTTGTCAAAAGCATCAGTAATCTTTTGTAAGAATTGTGCACGAATAATGCAACCTTCACGCCAAATTTGCGCCAATTCACCGTACTTCAGACCCCAGTCATAACGATCGGAGTCAATCCGCATTTGTTCGAACCCTTGGGCATAACTCATAACTTTACCGAAGTAAAGGGCTTGACGGATCTTTTCAATCATTTCTTTCTTATCATCGATCGAGATTGCTTCAGTTTCAACTGGCAATTCTTTGCTTGCCTTTACCCGTTCGTCCTTCATCATGGAAATGTAACGAGCGTAAACCGCTTCAGTGATCACTGATTGAGGAGCACCACCATCAAGAGCAGTCATGGAACTCCACTTACCAGTACCCTTGTTAGCACCACGGTCAAGAATCATGTCAACAATTGGCTTGTTCTTGTCATCACCAAGGTCATCCTTACGAGTAAGAATGTCGGCAGTAATGTTGATCAAGAATGAATCCAATTCGCCTTGGTCCCATTCGTGGAAAATCTTGGCCATTTCGTCAACGCTCAGTCCAAGGACATTCCGCATCACGTTGTAACTTTCGTCAATTAATTCTTCATCACCGTATTCAATACCATTGTGAACCATCTTGACATAGTGACCAGCACCATTTGGTCCAATGTAGGCAACACAAGGCTTACCGTCTTCAGCTTTAGCAGCAATTTGTGTCAGGATAGGAGCAACTAAGTCGTAGGCTTCCTTTTGACCACCTGGCATTAAGGAAGGACCATGAAGCGCACCTAATTCACCGCCGGAAACACCCATACCGATGAAGTTAATGCCTGACTTGTCAAGCTTAGCATTCCGGGCCATCGTGTCGTTGAAGTTGGTGTTACCACCGTCAATCAGAACGTCACCCTTGTCAAGCAATGGGAGTAATTCATCAATAACAGCGTCAGTTGGTCCACCAGCCTTAACCATCAATAGGATCCGACGTGGCTTTTCAAGTGAGTCAACAAAGTCCTTGATTGTGTAGCTAGGGATTAACTTCTTATCACTGTGGTCTTTCATCATTTCGTCAGTCCGGTTACGGTGCCGGTTGTATACCCCAACAGTAAATCCGCGACTTTCGATGTTTAAGGCCAAGTTCTTACCCATAACGGCAAGACCTACAACACCAATTTGTGCTTTCTTATCTGACATTGTGTTGTCACACTCCTTAATAAATAAAAAATACGTTTACAGTGACCATTATAACAGAAAGCTAAATATGTGAAAGATTTTATTTGAGAAACATTGATCAAAGTTTAAATTTTATTAAATGGTCTTTGCTAAACAAAATTTCATCAATGATAACAACTGGCTGATTACCGATTTTTTTACATTGTTTTTCACGTTGATTGCATATAGTGTCATGCTCATTTTTAATTCATTTAAATGGTGTTTCTTCAAATCACCATGTGATAAATTAACTAACTGATTCGGTACAATCGCCCATTGATCACTAGTTAACAAAGTTGGAATTGCTCCCGTCACTGTATTAGTGGCAAGCGCCGGAATAATGGTCTGATCCCAACAAATATTGTGCCAAACCGCATACTCGTCATTATATTTAATGAAGACTTCATTATGCCGATCCAAGTCATCTGCTGAGACCTGCTGAGATAATTGATGGTTTCCTTTAGTAACCAAAACCAGCGGATCACTAAATATTTTGGTTGCATTAAGTTTCGGATCACTGGTTTTAAATGGCTGCAAGCCGATATCAGCTTGCAGCTCGTTGACCATTGGTTCAATATTTTCACTATCTGTGCACCGAATGTCTAACCTAATTTCTGGATTTGATAAGTGAATTGTTTTAATCAAAGGTGCCAAGTAAAGTCCGCAAATATCATTTGTAGTCACAACCGTAAGTTGGTCATAATGCGGTTCATTCTTTAATTGATTGGCACTATTAATAATACTTAAATACTGTTTGGCTAACGGAATAAATTTTTCACCATATTCCGTTAAAGTAATTTGTGAGTGTCCCTTTACTCGATTAATCAGTTTCACGCCCAGATGACGTTCTAACTTATTGAGCCGATTACTAACTCCCGCCTGAGTAATAAAAAGCGCGTTAGCCGCTAAAGAAATTTGACGATATTCTACAATTTTTAAAAAAGTTTCTACTAATTCTGAATTCATCGTGACACCATTATTCTAATTGAACATTATATTTTTGCAGTGTAATTCTGCCCTGCTGCATGTTAAAAATGGTTACCCCACCATTTTGTGGAACATTCTCCTTTCCTGCTACATAAGCTCCATAGTGTTCACTAATCGTTCGGATGAACGTCCCGTGTGAAACAATTAAGATGTTGGCGGTGGTCTTTAAACTGCTTAAGCCATCAACAAAGTGTTGCCAACGCTCAATAATTGATTGATAGGATTCTGCATATTTATATTTATCTTTTTTTAACATGAGGGAACGTACTTCAGACATTCCGCCATGTTTAATTATATCATCTTGACCATCATACATGGTCATATTAGTAATCTCTTGCCAAACGGCTCGACATGGTAATCCATCGAAAAAGCCAAAATTGACCTCACGCAGATCTGAGCTTGTTCGATACGGCAGATTAGCTAATTGAAGCTCGTTGATGATATCTTGCGTCGTTTGCTTGGCCCGACCTAAATCTGAAGAAAAGATCGCTGAAAATTTAATTGCCTTTAGTGAAGACGCAGTTTGCTTAGCTTGGTAATGTCCTTTCTCGGTCAAAAAAGAATCAATCTGCCCTTGCATTCTGCCTAATCGATTTAAAGTGGTTTCGCCATGCCGAATTAAGTATAGTTTGGTCATTTTGGTAGCTTCCTTTCAATTTATATTTAAAAATTAAATATAACGACTTGTAATGTATCCGCTTTCAATTATAATAAAAAGTGAATAGAAAGTTAAATGTTTCGGATTGCTAACTTTCTGCTTTATTTTGCAATTATTTTAGGAGGTTATTTTATGCATGTTACTTTAACCGTGTGGCAAGCACTACTAATTGCGCTTTGGGTCGCATTAGTTGAGTCACGTATTTTAGGATTTGCAACATTAACCATGCGTTTTAGCCCATTAATGACTGGAATGATGGTTGGTCTCATTATGGGACAAATGCATCGAGCCGTTATTATTACTGCTGCAATTCAATTAGTTTATATGGGATTCGTTGCTCCTGGTGGTGCGCTCCCTGCCGAACCTTGTATTGCTGCCGCCATTGCGGTGCCGGTGGCTATCATGGGAAATATGAGCCCGCAAGCAGCAATTGCCATTGCCGTTCCAGTTGGCTTGCTTGGTAGTTATCTCTACCAATTCCGCTTTTTCCTCAATACTTTTGCTTTGAAACCAATGGACCGGTATGCAAAGGAAGCCAATGCGCACGGCTTACGAATTTCGATTATGGCAATTCCAACCGTGATTTCTTTCTGCCTATTCATTCCGCTTGTTTTTATCGCTCTTTACTTCGGTGCTCCAGTCATCGCTCACGTTGTTGCTAACATCCAACATGGCACAATTATTCACGTCTTAACCAGTGTTGGTGGTGGATTAGCAGCACTTGGGATCGCCGTAATTATGCAAGTTATTGGTAAACAAAAGCTATTGCCATTCTTCTTCCTGGCATACTTCATGAGTGTCGCCTTTGCAAAATTGAACATTAATATGACAATTTACGCTGCATTTGGGATTATCTTTGCATTCTTATATGTAATGTTCACCCAAAAGCAAGTGGAAAATTAAGCGTAAAGTAAGGAGGGACAAATATTGAGTAAGGATAAAGATTTACAAAAAACCACTAATCCGGAAACTGAACCACAAAATAAAGATGGGAAGATTCCGCAACCTGACAAAATCACTAATCGTGATTTAATGAAAGCTTGGTTTGGTTGGTGGTGGGCCAACGAAGTTAACCACACCTTTGACCGCATGCTAGCTCCTGCCTTTTGTTTTGGACTTATTCCAATCCTCAAAAAGTTATATAAAACTAAGGATGAGCTCGCTAAAGCCTTTCAACGTCATCTGTTATTCTTCAACACCCAATGTACTTGGGGTGGTGGGACTCTGATGGGGGTTACCATCTCACTAGAAGAAGCACGGGCTCGTGCAATGGCTAATGGTGAGGAAGCAATTTCTGAAGATATTATTTCAAACACTAAAGTTGGACTAATGGGTCCGCTAGCCGGAATCGGTGACTCAATTGATTCGGGAACCGTCCAATATATCTTTATTGCCATCTTCCTTCCGTTCGCCCAAAAGGGTAACTTCTTAGGATGCTTGCTGCCATTCCTATGTTTTGCAACCGCAACTTATATTTATGGTTACTACTTTACTAAGATGGGTTATTCATTGGGTCGATCAGCTGCTAAAGAAATTATGACATCCGGTCGAATGTCCTCAATCATTGACGGTTTAGGTGTTTTAGGCCTATACATGATGGGAATCATGGCTGGACAATACGTCAAAATCAAGAGTTATCTCAAATTTACGATTTCCCACAAGACATTCGACGTTCAATCAATTTTGAATACCATCATGCCCGGGATCTTACCGTTAACTGCTATTTTGTTACTATACCTATACTTCCAAAAGAAGGGGCTTAAGATCACTCGTGGGTTGATTTACCTCACTCTCATTTTGATTGTTTTATCTTGCTTCTACATTGTTTAATAATTTGGAGGTGTTTGTATAATGAAAAAACGTGCATTTTTACTCGTTACCCACGGTAATATGGGGATTGAAACAGTTAAAAGTCTTGAGCTTTTAATGGGTGAACAGCCCAACGTTACTGGTTTAGGATTACATCAAGGCGAATCAGTTGATGACCTGAAGAATAAGGTCGTCAAAGTTCTCAATGACAACCAAGAAAAATATGATGAAACGATTGTCTTGGTTGATTTATTAGGTGGCAGTCCTTCAAATGTAGCATTACGTTCTTTAGCTGATTTCCGTGATTTAAAGATTATTACCGGACTCAATTTACCGGTCTTAATCAACCTGATTAACTTTACAGACAGTGAAGATGATACTGATAAATTAATTCACGACTCCATCGAAGTTGGTCAAACTGGAATGAAACTGATTGATATTAACTTTTTAAAGAATAAATAATAAAGGAGTAATAATTATGGGTGAAATTAATATGGCTCGTGTCGATGACCGTCTTATTCATGGAAAGGTAATGCAAAAGTGGACGAAAGGACGCGGAACGAATTCCGTTTATGTTGTTGACAACGCCACTGCAGCGGATGACTTTCTTAAAGACATCTACGTTTCTACTAATTCAACCGGTGGTTTGAAAATTCGTGTCTACTCCACCAAGGAAGTCGCTGAGGAATGGAAAAAGAACCAATTTGGCGATGACAAAGCATTGATCGTCTTCAAAAACGTCAAAGAATTAAAGGAATCATACGACAATGGATTACCTTTAAAAGAAGTTGATGTTGGTGGTGCTGCTAAGAAACCAGGAACGGTTTCTCAACCAATTGGTGATGTTTCCTTAACACAGGAAGATATCGATAATTTACATGCTTTGGCTGACGATGATGTGGAAGTTTATTTCCAATCTGTTCCAGAATCACGAAAAGTTAGTTTTAAGTAAGAATTAAAAAGAAAGGTGCTGGCCAAGTTTGTCTAATAATCAACAAGTGAATCAAGATTATCAATATGATGTGACGGCTGATGCAGTCCGCATTATAATTATTGACATCGCTTATCTCTTAATCATCAGTGGATTATTAGCCATCCTTTGGGTTCACACCAATTTGATTTGGAAAGGCTTTGCCGTTTTCTTTGCCGCCTTGTTTTTAATCCTAGTTTGGAAAACATCTAAACCAATGATTACCCATCAAATACTGTATTCAATTAGTAGCAAAGGGATTACCGATTTCACTAAAGAACAGCCAGTTACAATTCCTTGGAAAATCATTCAAAAAATTGAATTGGTTCCCAATAATGCTACTTATCAAATTGGGATTATTGCCTTTGATGTTATTACAGACCGCCAAAAACAGGCTCAGCAAATCAAAACAAATTATGCCGAAAATGGTAATCTAGCCGTTTATTCAATCATCATTGATGGCTTTAAGTTTCGTCGCAAGCCATTTCTCAAAATTTATAATGAATTAAAGCGGCAAGGAACCATCTATAATCCACACATTTTAATTAATGCAAAGTATAATCGACTATCATAATCATCAGTTATAAACGATTCTGAAATATGTATGTCAGCGCTGGAATGGCGCTGACTTTTTTATTTAAGTTTTTTGGTAATTATTCCATCGATAAGTGATTCTTTAACCCGTTATATAAAAGCGTATTAACTACAATCACTACGGCCCCAATTAACAACGCTTGGTGTGAGAAACTAATAATTAAGTACATCGAGACTAACAATGCCAGCGTTGGAACAACATAACCGGTAAAGATTTTAGCCTTTCCATTGGTTTTATTAGCATGACTTAGCTTAAATACGGCTAAAATAGATGGAACATATTGAATAAAGGATGCCAGAACAACTAAGGAAACCAGAAATAGGTATGATTGCGAGGTTAGCAAGAAGATAATGACATATGTAATAACTTGTGAGACTACCGGAGAACTAAAACGATTCTTTTTACCAACCCACTGAGGTAACATATGGTGTTCATTAGCTAAGGACGCTGGCAATACCGTTGCATCGTATGACTGAGCAAATGCTGCACCAACCATTCCAATGAGCATACATACTATAATTAGTAGATATCCCCACTTACCAATCGTAATAAGTAATGCATCTGCAACTGGAACATGACTAAACGCTAAACGATGACCTAAAATTCCTATACATACCAACATAACCAAAGAATAGAGAGCAATTAAGCTTAACATGATCACCGTTAAAACCTTGGGCAGGTTTCGTTTAGCATTTTTCATTTTCCGTGCCGCAATTGGTAATAACGAAAAACCACCAAACATATAAAATGTAACTGAAAAAGCTTCGCTAAAGTGATTCGAGAAACTATCAATTCCACTACTGATGTTCTTAGCAATAATTGGGTGGAAATTGGCTTTATTCATAAAGAAAATACCAATGACAATAAAGAAAATAATGACAAAGACTTTCGTGGCTGAAGAAATATTATCGAATACTTTCACAAAACTATTTCCAAAGTAGTTAATAACAAAGAATATTAAAATAATCGAAATGATTACAGCAAGTTTCATTTTCGGATTAGCAAATGTCTTGTTATAACTCGTTAAAGTAGTCAGAAAGGCTACGATTTCGCAAGCCGTACCACAACAGCCTAAAACATACGTAAACATCCCCACTTGAAAACCAGTAAACTTACCAAAGGCATGGTATGAATAAATCCAAGATCCACCTGACTCATTATACTGACTGGCTAGTTTAGCATAACAAGTGACAATTAGCCCCATCGATAAGGCGGAAACTACCAATACTAAGATCCCTAAAACTCCCATATCCTTATAGATAGTTTGGGGAAGCAGGAAAGTTCCTGAACCAATGATCGAGTTCATTCCAAGAAAGTAAATTGACCAAAAAGATAATTTTTTATTCATTTTGCACCTTCTGTTATTATTGAAACAAAGAGCTCAGTACGAAGTTAATTTCTTCACACTGAGCTCAAACGATAAATATTCAATTCACCCTAAAATTCGCTTTAACGATTAAATATGGAAAGTTTGTTCATTGCGCTCTTACAAAATTTCCGAAAAAGGTAGTTAGATCTCTGTTTCCATGTAGGAGATGGATCGTTCCAATACTTGAAACAGTCACGAATTATCAATATATTTACATATCTGATCCCGCCCGCTATGAAAAGAATATTTGCTTGACAACCTTAGCCAGGAAGTAATTGCGCTTCCCTTTTCTAGCAACGACATATTGACCCTCAAAGTTAGCGCTAGGATCAATCACGAAGTCTTCATCATCAACTTTTTGTCCATTGATAGTAATGGCGCCGTTATTTACATCCTCTCGCGCTTGACGCTTTGATGGTTCGATTTCAGTTTGAACTAACCAGTCAATAACATTCGTTGGATCAGCATTAATTTCTACCGATGGAACTTTTTCAAAGGCTTGCTTTAATTCGCCAACAGAGAGGTCCTGAATATTGCCCTTAAATAAAATTTCGGACATCTTTTCAGCTTGCTTCATTGCTTCTTCACCATGAACAAACTTCGTGACTTCTTCAGCTAAACGGCGTTGTGCTTCACGCTTTTGCGGTTCAGTCTTAACCTTTTCAGCTAATTCATCAATTTCTTCATGACTTAAGAAAGTAAAGTACTTCAAGTACTTAACTACGTCACGATCATCTTGATTCAGCCAGAATTGGTAGAATTCAAACGGTGAAGTTTTATTGGCATCAAGCCAGACGGCCCCACCAGCAGTTTTACCAAACTTAGTACCATCGGCTTTCAGCATTAGAGGAATAGTTAACCCAAATGCTTTTTCATTTGGTTTCTTACTGTGAATTAAGTCCACACCGTTGGTCAAATTACCCCATTGATCAGCACCGCCAATTTGGAGTTGAATGTCTTCTGTATTGTTGAGGTACAAAAAGTCGACTGATTGTAAAATTTGGTAACTAAATTCAGTAAACGAAATTCCATTCTTCAAACGACTAGCTACGGCTTCCTTGGACAACATTGTATTAACATTAAATGACTTACCGTAGTCACGAAGAAAGTCAAGTAAGCTGATTTTGCTTAACCAGTCATAGTTATCTACAATCTTGAAGTTTTCCGTCCCAAATAATTTAATCATTTGTTTCGTTAGAGCTTCTTTATTGTGTTGAACTTGATCGGCCGTTTGTAATTGCCGTTCTGTCTTTCGACCAGAAGGATCACCGATAAAACCTGTTCCACCACCAATGAGGATATATGGATGATGACCAGCTAATTGGAATCGTTTCAACATGATAAATGGGATTAAGTGGCCAATATGGAGGGAATCTCCTGTTGGATCGGTTCCGCAATATAGTGAAATCTTCTTTTCTTTTAATAATTCACGTAAGCCATCTAAATCTGTACATTGATTAATGGCACCACGCCATTTCAAATCTTCTAAAATATCCATATAAATCACCCCACTGATTTATCTACTTTTAACACTTTTTCTGTGACCTAAAATAAAACCAACTATAATTGTCAAAATCGGCACAATAATTGGGAAAAACGCATACGGGATGTACTTAAACGGACTAATCTGCAACGTCCCTGAAATAAACACTCCGCTAACGCTCCATGGAATAATCGAATTAACAGCAGCTCCCGCATCATTCAATACACGGGTTAGATAAGTAGCTGGTAACCGCATTTTTTCAAATGACTTCTTAAAGCTTTCACCTGGTAAAATCACTGAAAGATATTGTTCGCCAACTAAGAAATTGACACCAAAACAGGTAATAGCGGTGGCTAACACTAGTCGACCAACACTATTAACTACCTTTTCCATGCCGTCGATTAAGGCACCAATAATATTAAACTTAATTAATAAGCCACCTAATGCCAAAGCGAAAATGATTAATGCAAGAGAGCTAAGCATACTGCTAATACCACCTTTGGATAACAGTTGATCCATTGATTTACTTCCGGTATGAGCAATATACCCATTCATAATATAATTGGCTAAAGTATTTAATTTGATTGGATTATGTAGCCATCCAATGATGACTGCAAAGAATGACCCAAATGCTAAAGAAGGAACTGCTGGAACTTTCAACCATGCCATCACCAGTAATAACAGCACTGGCAGCACCGTCCACCATGAAATCCAAAACCCATGTTGCAATTCACCAGTCATCACAGTAATTGTTCTTAGACTAGCATCACTATGTCCCATCCCCATAACAGAAAATAGAATTAGTGAAATTACCCAGGCTGGGACATCGGTCCACAACAATGACTTAATGTGTTGATATAGATCAATTTCCCCAACTCCAGCAGCTAAATTAGTTGTTCCCGAAAGAGGAGAAGTATTGGCACCAAAAAAAGCCCCTGATACAATTGCTCCAGCAATTAAACCTGGATTGATTTTTAAAGCTACCCCAATTCCCATAAAGGCAATTCCCATTGTAGAAACGGTGGTAAACGAACTACCACACGTTAAACCTACAAGAGAACAAACTATAAAGACTGTCGGCAAGAAGAATTTTACTGAAATAATCTTAAAACCAAAGTACATAATTGTTGGAATTGTGCTCGAATAAATCCAAGTAGCAATTAGTACCCCAATCATCAGAAAAATAACTAGTGGGATTACTCCGGGCTTAATTCCTTCTTCAAGTCCAGCCATGACAGCATCCCAGCCGAAGCCCCTAATAAAGCCATAAAGCATCAAAACAATTACTGATACAAGTAATGGAACTTGTGGCGATTGGGACTTAAAAATAATCAAATATCCCAAAATCACTAAAATACAAATAACAACTAATAAACTTTCCAAAATGCCAACATGCGGTTTTTCTCGTTCCTTTTTGGTCATAAGGGTCACTCCTAAAATTTAATACACAAAAGATTATTTATTGCTTGCTTCATAAGCTTGGGCATCTTTCAGCCATTGTTCATTCTTATGTGAATTAATAATCAGAGGAATGACAGTTAATACAATGGTAACCACTGCCATAATAGTTGCATTCATTGCACCGGCAGTTGCTAAGGTAACAATTGCAATTGCAAAAATACCAAAAATGAAGAAGACGGTCCAAAGCCATGCAACACCATTCCCGTTTTTACCAACTCGGTAAGGACGAGCTAAATCTGGCTTCGTGTAACGCAAACGAATAAACGCAATTGCAATTAAGAAGTAAATTACACAGTATAACAACGTCGTGGTATTAGTTAATAATAGGAAGACATTGTTAATATCAGGCATTGCGTACATTAATGCGAAAATCGTAATGCATGTTGATTGAGTTAAAATAACGTTCCGTGCGACACCAATGTTACTGTGCTTAAAGAAGCCCCATTTGGATGGTACTAGTCCTTCACGAGCAACTTGAATCATCGTTTGTGATGGTCCGGTAACCCAACCAGATAATTGAAGGAAGACCCCAATCGCTGCTAATAAACTAAAGACATTGGCAATCCATGTTGGCCAACCTAAAATCTTGCAGAAAAGCAATACAGGTTGGGTAATGTTCGTTAATTCGGTTGTACCTTTTGGTACCGCGTTAGCAACACAAAAGGCGTTTAAGACGTTCAGAACAACCATTGCTACTAAGGCAAAAATAACCCCACGAACAAAGTCATGTGTTGCGTCTTTCATCCGTGGAACATAAACACCAAGGGTTTCAATTCCTGTAAAGATGAAGGAAATAGCAGCAACATACTTAAAAGTAGTTACATCTGGTAATAACTTGCCCCCTGAGAAGGAACCAAGAACACTGTGGACATCAATACCAGTCTTAATGGTAGCTGCGATCCCCATAATGATCATAACTGCAAATGGAATGTAGACACCAAAGTAAACACCGAAGTTTCCGGCAAATTTAGCCATGTCGAATTTCAGGTTCAAGATCGTAATAATCCAATAAATCACAATGATACATCCTAAAGTAAACCAGTGATCTTGACCCAATGCGATATTACCAACGGTGTTACCTAACAGCGGTCCTAAAGTCGAGGCAACCATAACCATGCCTGGGAAAATTTGTACCCAAAGTAACCATGCAGTGGTAAATCCCCATTTAGAATTCAGTCCGGTCCGAACCCAAAGTTGTGGACCACCAGCATCCTGCAACATCGCAGAAAATTCACCAGACATTAAAGAGACCGGTAATGCAAAGAAGATAACGGCAAATGCCATGTAGAAGAACATTTGCCAACTTGCGGCAGCTAACGTTGGCACACTACGAACGGTTGCAATCATCGCCATCCCGATACCAACGAAAGTACCTAAGCTGATTTTTGTATTTTCACTCATTGTTTTTTCCTTTCACAAATAAACAGGACAAAGCCCAGCGAGTCATGCTCTCTGAGCTTTAGTCATATTTAATTATTCGAAATAATTAACCTAAAATAGCGGTCAATTTTTCTTCCATTGCCTTCTTGATCTTGTCAGCATAACTTGCAAAGTTATCACGATCGTAAAGGAATGGTGTTAAGACACAGGCACGTAAGATACCAACGGTTTTAACTTTGTTCCATTCATCTTCAGAGATGCCAAGGCTCTTAACGTAATGAACTGGGCTGTTACCATATCCATCAGTAGCAAAGTCGGTGTGTGAAGTAATGAAGTCATTGTTGTAGACTGGTCCACCAACAAATGATGCCTTGTGGTAGAACTTCAAGTTCAAATCATTCATCTTAGCAAGGTCTGTGTTGCCTTTGATATTGAATGTCCAGTCAACCATGTTGAAGTCTGGTTGAGTCAATGGGTTAACTTCAATTTCCTTACCGTTAATGTTGAAGTGCAAATTCTTTAAGAATTCGTAGTAACGGTTAGCAGCTTCGATTGAGCGACCAATTAACTTACCATAACCAGAAACATTCAATGGCATAATGCGGTGTGCTACCCAAACAGCAGCAGCGGTTGCACCAGCCTTTGATCCTTCTAGAATGTATGGTGTCAAAGTTGCCGGGGCACCAGAACGCTTGTCAAAGACGTAAACTGGGAAGTAGCCAATAATGTCACGCATTGCCTTGTGACGAATAGCAATCCCACCAGCAGCATATGGAACATAACCCATCTTGTGAGGGTCAACAGTAACGGATTGTGCTTCTGGGAAGGCCTTAAAGGCGTTGTAAACTTCCTTAGAAACATATTCCTTATTTTCTTGGAAGACGCCGTACTTTTGGTGAACATCTTTCAAATCTTCATATGGAATGAAGTTGTTGTCTTCATCTAAGAAGAGTGAACGTGCATATGAACCGTAAGCAGCATCAACGTGAAGGTAGAAGTAAATACCTTCCTTTTCAAGCTTGTCACGTAATGCAACAACCTTGTCAACTGGGTCAATTTGACCTTCTTCAGTTGATCCGACAACGGCAACAACCCCAAGAATTGGAGTGTGGTCTTTAGCTAGATCACGAATGATCTTTTCAAGAGCATCAACATCCAGACGATAATGTTCATCAACTGGGCAAGATACAACGTTATCAAGACCAACCCCTGTAACATCGGCGGCCTTCATCCAGCTGTAGTGCTTAGTTTGAGGAACAATCCATTTACCAAGCTTATCCATGTTGTGACCAGCACGAGCTGAGTGTGCCTTGATATCTGAAGCAGTCTTGGCATCAGTACTGTTAAGTAAATCAAGAACTTCTTCAGCAGACATATTCATTAGTTCCCAATCACTCTTGCCGGAAACTAATTCTGGCTTAATTTCCTTCATTGCTAATGGAAGACTCTTCATATTACGTGCATACCAAAGCCCTTCCATGTTAGCTAATGATCCATCGGCTGAGATATGTCCCCAACCATCTTTAAAACCATTCAACTTGGCAAAATCTTGTCCAACTTCTTCTTCCATTTGAGAAGTACCTGGTGATGATTCATAAGCAACGTTGTTACCATTCCAAAGCATTGCATAAGTATATGCGAGAATGGATGGCATTAACGTTTCTGAATTCATATGACCAAAGTAACGTGGTGAATGCCAAGGAACTGAGTTAGAACGAAGACGAACTGATAATTCATCAAGAACACTTTGCATCCGCTCATTTGTCTTTTGGAATGATGCACTGTTCTTATCACTTTCTGAAATTAATGGCTTGTCTTGTGGCATATAGTTTAAACGCCAGCCCATGTGAGCATTGACAAGCTTATTCATAGTGGACTTGAAAATATCAGCATTTTCTGATTTGTCACCAATGAAAAGTGCGTCTAGATTCAAACCAGTGTGCTCTTTTTCAGTCATAAAAATAGCCTCCAATTTGACTTTTTATATTTTTAGTTGATCAACTGTCTTTTATGCTATAACGTTTTTTTTTTTGTCAATACCGTTACCGCAAGGCTACAGCTTAATTAAAATATGATTAAATTATTTTATTTATGATATCAATAGTAACATGACTTGTTTTACTAGTTATGAAATATATCAATGTTATTTAGCTATTAATGTTTTCCATAGCGAGAAAACGTTTTCGCAATTATTTAAAATGACGACATTATGTCAAATAATTTGGCCTTATATTAACGAAAAGAAGGGGAAGCAGCCCATAATGGGTTGCTTCCCCTTCTTTGCTTATGAAAAAATCCGTTTCCTTTTTATCAGGAAACGGATTTTAAAATTACATACTGTTCTAGTTATTCACTTTTTCTTTTGCCAGATTTAACTTTTGCATAATTTGATCAGCAGTAAAGCCGAAATGATCGATTACTGATTCGCCCTTACCACTAGCACCAAATCTATCAATACCAAAGACTTGGCCATCAAGACCGACAAATTCGTACCAGCTTTGGCTAGCTCCCATTTCAATGGCGACCCGATTCGTGACTTCCGGTGGCAAGACACTATCACGATACCCAACCGGTTGTTCTTTAAACAAGTCCATACATGGCATCGAAACCACTCGTGCTTGATAGCCCAGCTTTGCTAATCGCTTTTGGACTTCCATGGCTAAATGCACTTCCGAACCAGAAGCCATCAAAATCAAATCCGGCATCCCCGCTTTCGCATCACGAAGGATATAACCGCCACGATCAACTAATGCGCCAACCGTTTCATCCATTACCGGAAGTTTTTGCCGACTAGTGACCAAAAGTGTTGGTCGATCTACCGTATTGGCAATGACTTGCCAGCTAGCTACCATTTCATTGGCATCTGTTGGCCGAATCACGTTGAGGTTTGGCATTGCCCGGTAACTTGCCAGTTGTTCAATTGGTTCATGAGTTGGTCCATCTTCACCAACAGCAACCGAATCATGCGAGCCAACAAAGACACTTGGCAAATGCATCAGTGCTGCTGAACGGATTGCAGAACGCATATAGTCAGTAAAGGTAAAGAACGTACTACAGATTGCTTTATTGCCACCATGTAAGTTCATCCCATTAATTGCTGCTGCCATGCCAAATTCACGAACCCCAAAATAAACATTCCGTCCAGCTGGGTGATCTGCAGAAAACCGGTCAGTATTCTTCAAATTAGTCTTCGTAGAAGACGACAAGTCAGCTGCCCCAGTCCAAAGTTGAGGATTCAGTTGGGATAATTCTTCTAGCATTTCTGCACAGACATTCCGTGTAGCAACCTGATCACCAGAATGATACTTAGTCTTTAATCCTTCCGTATCCAAGTGAATACTGAATAGTTCACGAAATTCATTTGGATAAGCTTTTTGGTACTCATCCATCATCTTTTGCCACTGAGTGTAGCGGGAACGCTTACTGTCAACCGCTCGATCAAAAGTTTCGTAAACATCATTTGGAAAGACAAATGGTGGCAATTGCCAATCGTAATATTGACGCAATTGTACGATTTGATCATCCGTTAAAGCGGCTCCATGAATTTTGTTGGTTCCTGCTTCCTTCGTTCCAATACCAATCGTCGTTTTCACTTCAATCAACGATGGTTTGTCAGAACGCTGTGCGTTTTGCAAAGCATCTTGAATGGCTTGTAAATCATGATTACCATCCTTCACAATTTGATAATCCCAATTAGCAGCTTCAAAGCGTTGCCGGACATTTTCATGTGTACTGTAACTCAACGGTCCATCTAAAGAAACGTCATTTGAATCATAGAGTACGATTAATTTATTGAGCTGGTGCTGACCAGCAATGTTAATTGCTTCTTCACTTAAACCTTCCATCAAATCACCATCGCCTAATAAGGTATAGGTATAGTGATCAATGACCTGATAGCCGGGTTTATTATAAAGCGCCGCCAAGTGTTTTTCTGCCATGGCCATTCCTACGGCCATCCCGATCCCTTGCGACAATGGACCAGTAGTGGCGTCAACTCCAGCGGTCACCCCATACTCTGGATGACCAGGTGTCTTGGATCCTAATTGACGAAAGTCTTTCAAATCCTGGATGGTCAGTCCAAAGTGATTAAAGTAAAGCACGCTGTAGAGTAATGATGAAGCATGTCCTGAAGACAAAACGAATCGATCTCGATTCAGCCAACGAGGATCTTCTGGGTTAATATTCATCATCTTTTCATAGAGTGTATACATCATCGGTGCAGCATCCAGCGCAATTCCTGGATGACCGCTTTTGGCCCGATGGATCATGTCAGAGCTTAACACGCGAAGTGCGTTAACAGCTTTCATATCTTGATTATTCATAAACTAATTCACCTCATCACGATTAAATCGTGTTATTGATTGTGTGGATTGATTAATTAAAGGTATAGTTTATTTTTATCAAAATATTTAAAATTGGTATTTTTGTTGATTACCGCTATTTCAATAAGAAGATAGCAAATTTTTAAATTGGTATATCATAATCAACGAATTAGATACTATACCAATTTTCCGAGAAAAGCAAGTTTTTTTATTTTGTCTGACATTTTTTAATAAAAAAAGCGGTTAACTCTCGTTAACCGTTGCTGATTTTCTAATAACTGATCAATCTGCTTTTACCAAACGTAAATGATTGAAATTCGTTCTTATCCGTTGGCCCTTCTTTAATTGGATTTCTTGGTTCACTGCACTACCGCCTTGGTTACCAGGTATATCCTGAATTTCACCATTTGCCTCATCCTCAACCTGGACCATTCCAGGATTGGTATTTGAAGTTTTAGCAATTCGATAATTACCAGGTTCTAGATCGGTACCGACTTCCCAAACACCGGCAGTTAAATCAGTTTGGCCTGCTCGGTTAATATGTTTGATTGGTTGGAATTTCATCTTTACATATTTGTTTATCGTTAGTTGGTCACCCTTTTTAAGTTCCATTGTATACGAGGTAACGTGGTTACTAGATTTCTTGGCACCAATTGTCACATTAACGTTGTTACTCTTAATTGTAGCTTCGCCCTTAGGAACTGTAATTCGATAATAGCCAGGTTTTAATTGATCGCCAACCGTAATTTTTTTCGCACTAACCACCAATGCCCGACTTTTTTGTGCAGCTTGCGCAGTAATCTGGATCAATGGTGACGCATTCGCTACTAATGGTTCACTAACCGTTGTAATCGTAACTGCCATCGTGAGCGCAATTAATTTTTTATTCATCTGGACGACCTCCTTCAAACCAAATTTACTTTCCATACTTCTATTCTACAAATGATCTAGTTTACAAGTCAATTTATCCGCTTTCTGTCTAAAAAAAGAGCAACCTAGCATCCGCTAGTTTGCTCTCCAGATGGGTAATTTTTAAAACTGCTATTTAACGATTTCACAAAACTCAATCGTTTCTGCATTTGGCCCTTCAATATTAAAGAACTTGATTCCTTTATCCCAAAAATCGAGATGTTGAACTGCCGTATCCTTAACCTTAAATCCTTCAGCTTGAGCAGCCTTAAATGCTGCATCAGCGTCCGAAGTATTTAAAGAAATATGATTAATTGCTCCAGTCTTACGAACCGCACCATCACCAGTCCAAATTTCCAGAGTCAAGTGATTGTAGTGCATAAAGACAACCTCATTCCCTTGATCATCAGTATCAAATTCGCCGAGCTTCTTAAAACCGAGTTTTTCCCAGAAAGTGACTGTTTTTGCCAAATCATCGGTTGGCATGCCAATGTGTTGTAAATCGTCAAAGTAACCCGCTAAACTCTTGTTAAAAGCCATAATATTTTCCTCCTGTTTGTAACTAATTACCAATGTCCAATGCTTGATGTTTCAGTTTAGGAAAGATATGCCGATCGGCCCATCCAGTAATCGCCCCTTGACACGCTAACGCAAACAGCGTCCCTAAACCAAAATTATAGAATCCGCCCTGCATAAATGCAGCGATGATGGCCATGATCGTCGGTGGAATATACGACATCCACATTGAAACTGAAGCATTCCCGTGACAATAACGGAAACGAATAATTTGATATAAATCATCAGCTGGATGCAAGACCAAATTAACCCGTTGATAAATTGAGATGGCTGTCCCAATCAAAGCGACCCCTAAAAAGTTAATAAAAATGTATAAAATGACCATCGGTAGCGTTTTCGCATCCGGCATAATGCGGTTAAAGATATCCGAAAACCATTGAATAAAGATCGAAAATGGCAACATAAAAATAAAGTTACCGCCAATCCGTTTCCAATCCCATTTATGCATCAACACCGCGTTTAAAACTGACGTTAACATGCCTAAAACCATAAACGCCCAAAACAACGTCATTGAGTTGTTTCCCAACACCGCCATCCCTAAGTTATTTTCTGCGGCTGTCCAATACGCCGAACCTAGAAACTGCGGCTGAACATGTGAGCTCGTCACCAAGGTGAGAACATTACCCATTGAATTGATGATAATGGAGAATGCAAAGAACGACCAACTAGCTGTCAAAGAAATTGTCCGTGCCTGAACTTTTCCTTGAACAGGAATTTCATCCATAAATAAATTCCTCTCTTTCTCTTATGAATGTGCTTTCAAAGCATTAATCTACTCTTTATGCAACCGATTGTCAAACGTTTTGCAAAGAGAAAATAAACAGCTTTGGTCATCTTAAATTATCCTTTGACTATCGTTCATCAATCGCCAAGATAATGCAATTAATATTAAATATATGTATTATCAAATCACTTTGCTTAACATTATTCATGGTTCATGTTAAGATTAAATTAGTTATACTGTGACTTATTGTTGAAGGGAGTTTTATACTATGCGTCCACAAACTAATCATGCTAAGCACACAACAAGGCTACTCATGGCTTGTGCTACCACTGCCTTTCTGCTTGGTTACTGTAGCGTTCAATCTGCAAATGCGGATTCGACATCAACGGCTAATCCTGCTCAACCAGCCACAGCTTCGATAGCTGCTCCGACTACCCAAAATTCATCTGCTTTACCGAATAATGAGCTCGTTCTTAATGATCATTCAACCGAAGTTCAGGCTCAGCAATCGGCTACCCATCAACAGTCCCCCGTAACCGTGCAACCGATTTTTTCTAGGTCGAGCACCAACTCTTTTTCCTCTCAAACGAAGGCTCAACCATCATATGCAACGCAACCTGCCCTTGATCCCAACGTAGATATGGACAAAGTTAACTTTAGGGTTTCAATGCACATTCCTTTAAGCTCAACGTTAACTTATGATGTTATTTATATTCCACAATCATCCTCAGATATCTACTTTGGTAATGACCAAGCCCAACCAATTCCAGCGCCAGTCAATGTCGGAACATATAAGGTTTGGTTAAGTCAAACCGGTTATAACAATATTGTTGCAGGGCATAATTTCTGGGTTTCCACTAACGGTGGTAAATATGTCTTTTACCCAACCTGGGACGTCATGCCAAACATCTCAATCGGTCCCTACGATCCGTTAAGGTTTGGCCATGGAACTTATACAATTAACCCCTATGACATCAAGGCCATCATTACTGGTCAGCAAACCTTATCTGGGAATCAAAATTCTGCAACTGAATTATTGGATCCGAATCAGTATCAAATCAGTTTTGCAGGTGCCAATCCGGATAGCGAACCTTTTGAAGAAGTTAGCAATAATTTCCATTATACATTTCAGAACGGAGATCTCATTCTCATTCCGACTGCAGATAATAATTCATATCAAGTTGGCCTGAGTACCAATGGTTTAGCAAATATCAAACAAGCATTAACCGCATCCTTCAATCACGATGTCAATAATTTTACGTTGGACAATAACAACATCACTACTCTAGCGACTGCACAGGTACTGAACCAGTCACGCACGATTACGCGAACGATTATTGTTAAATATCCTAACGGACAAACGGTACAACACTTACAAACAGCCACCATCACTCGCAGTTTTAAATTAAATGATGCCCAAACCGGCATCATTTGGAGTGATTGGAGCACTGCCCAATGGCCGTCATTTACGGCTCCTGAAGTCAAAGATTATCAGCCGAACATCAAAGTTATTCCTGAACAAGTGGTGGATCAAAGTACTGCAAATCAAACTTTCACAATCTCATACCAAAAGATTGATCAACCACAAACGGATCATCAAGATGATCATGATAAACCAGGTCACCAGCAAATGACTATTCCTGGAACAAACCATCATCCAGTTTCTGGTTTAAAAGGAAATTATCATTCTGCTGCACAAAACCAAACTAATAAAGGTCAGCAAAACTTACCACAAACTGGTAATGATAGCAACTGGGCAGTTCTTAGCTTAAGCGGTGCTACTCTTTTAAGCTTGCTTGGTTTAACCAAACTACGTAAACAGCATTAATCACAATCAGTAAAAGCACCCTTGAATAAGTAGCTACAAATCTAGTTATTCAAGGGTGCTTCCTTTTGTCTTAGTATTTTTTACAATTAACTAAAAAAGGGGCTGTGACATAAGTCTCTTATAAAGAATGGAGTTCAATGAAATCTTCGGATTTCGTTGAGCTCC
>NZ_CAKPYE010000013.1 GCF_934202705.1 uncultured Limosilactobacillus sp. | reverse complement strand
ACAACACAACACAACACAACACAACACAACACAACACAACACAACACAACACAACACAACACAACACAACACAACACGTTGATTATTTAAGTCAACGCTTATTTGTCAAGCAATTTAAGAAGAGCTTACTAATTTTTAAAGGATTAGTAGGCTCTATTTTTGTGCCTTCATTTTTGAATGGAGGTGTTGAGCTTGCTTAGGGATAGTGAAAAGTTTAATCAGATTACAAGCCTAGATAAATTGGATGATCAACCAATTGACATTACCGATGAAGCAAACTTCATTTGGGGTATTGCCAACAAGCTACGAGGGACTTACCTGCCAGATAAATATGGAGATGTCATCATTCCGATGACGATTATTCGCCGCTTCGAGAGTGTTTTAGCACCGACTAAAAATAAGGTTCTGACCCAGTTTGAAGCTATGCCAACCTATCCAGCTCGAGCCATGTACAAGATTAGTGGTTATGAGTTTTACAATACGAGTCGTTTTAACTTGGCAGAACTGTGTAATGATCCAGATAATATTTCAGCTAACTTTAAATCATATTTGAATGGCTTCTCTTCAGATGTTCAAGAAATTTTACAGAATCTAGACATTGAAAGCCATATCGACAAGATGGATAAAGGTGGCTGTCTTTACTCGGTGGTGAAGTCCTTCTCTGAACTGAATCTAAGCGTTGAGAAGTTTGACAGTATTAAGATGGGCTACATTTTTGAAAATTTGATTGCTCGTTTCTATCAAAATGTCGAAGCCGGGCAATTTTATACTGGTCGTGACATTATACGGCTCTGTGTTTCGCTGTTATTAGCGGAAGGTAGTGATGACATTACAGAAGATAACAAAGTCATTACGGTCCTAGACCAGGCTTGTGGGACTGGCGGCATGCTTTCAACGGCCTACACTTATCTAAAACATATTAATCCAACAGTTAATGTGCATCTTTTTGGTCAAGAATTAATGGGACAATCGTATGCGGTTGGCTTAGCTGAAATGTTAATCAAAAACCAAAATATTGATAATTTTCGTCATGCTGACACATTAAAGGAAGATTGCTTTCCTAACCAGAAAATGCGTTATGTTTTGGAAAATCCACCATTTGGGACTCCCTGGGGTGGTAAAGATGCTAAACAAGGCCAAGAAGAGTCGGTTAAAGAAGAGTATTTAAAAGGAGACAGCGGTCGATGGCCTGCAGGATTACCAAAATCTAATGACTCACAGTTATTATTTGTTCAATCTGCCATTAATAAATTAGATGATAATGGGCGAGCAGCTATCATTGAAAATGGTTCTCCACTCTTTACAGGTGGTACCGCGTCAGGTGAGTCACAAGTTCGGCGTTGGTTGCTAGAAAAGGATTATCTAGATGCAATTGTTGCTTTGCCAACGGACCTCTTCTATAACACGGAGTTAGCTACTTATATTTGGATTTTAGCTAAGAGCAAAAAAGAAAAACGCAAAGGAAAAATACAATTTATTGACGCAACTAATATTTATACAAAATTAAGAAAACCTCTTGGAAAGAAAAAGAACGAGTTTTCCAAAAATAATCGAGATAAAATTACTAAACTGTACACCGAATATCAAGAAAATAAGCTTTCACAAATTCATGATAATTCAGAATTTATCTATCGCGAGTACACAGTCATGCAACCACTCCAACGGAGCTATGCAATTAATAATAAACGGATTGAAACAATGATTGCCAGTCTCAGAAGCTTTTTTGATCAAGTTAAATTTGAAGACTTGAACAATAGGAAAGAGAAGCTATCGGCTAAGGAACAAAAACAACTGGCTAAATTACAAAAAAATAAGCAAGCTTATGATCAACTGTTAGCAACTTTGAAGATTAATAAGTCAGAAAAGGTTTATAAATCATTAGGAAAATTTGAGCCAGTAATTACAGCCTTATTAGGCGATATCGTTGATAAAAAGATGATTAAAAAGATTATTGATGGCTTATCTAAGATGGACAAGACTGCAGAAATTCAAAGGGATAAGAAGGGAAACGTACTTTACGACAAAGAAACCGAAGATACTGAAATTGTGAATATCAAGACTCCGATTGATGAATATATGGCTAAGGAAGTATTACCATTTGTTCATGATGCAAAAGCTTTCTGGAAAGAAGACTTAGGTAAGAAAAAGCCGATTATTAAAACGGGTGCTGAGATTCCATTTAACCGTTATTTCTACCAGTATCAAAAGCCAGAAGCAATGAATGTATTAGCGACCAAAATCAAGAAATTGGAAAGTAAAATTAATGTAGAAATGAAAGACCTACTTAAGTGATGGGGTGAAGAATAAGTGAAGATGAAAGATAGTGGGATTGCATGGATTGACCAAATACCTGAAAATTGGAAAACTGTAAAGATTAAGTATTGTCTTTCTCGTAACGAAAAGAAAAATCATCCGAATGCAACAGTTTTATCTGTTTATAGAGATTATGGAGTTGTTCCAAAAAATAGTCGAGACGATAATCATAATGTGACGTCAAGTGATACTTCCAACTATAAATATGTTGTAAAGGGAAACCTTGTGATTAATAAAATGAAAGCCTGGCAGGGTTCACTAGCAGTTTCGAGATATACGGGAATTGTTAGCCCTGCTTACTATGTATATCAATTTACAAATTCAAAATTGAATAAGGCGTATTTTCATTATTTGATAAGAAACTGTTACAAGGATGAATTTAGGAGGCTGTCAACAGGTATTAGAGATGGACAATGGGATTTGCAGGCATACGACTTTGAAAATACATTAATTTTGTTACCATCTCAATTAGAACAACAACAAATAGCTGATTTTCTTGATAGCAAAACAGCTGAAATTGATGGGCTGATTGATAAAATCAATACTGAAATTGAGAAACTTCAGCAATATCAAAGTAACGTTATTTTTCAGGCAATAACCAAGGGATTAAATCAAAGCGTACTGATGAAAGATAGTGGTGTTGAGTGGATTGGTGAGATTCCAGAAACTTGGAAAATGATTAGATTAAAATATTTAGTGGATTCAGTGGTTACCGGTGATTGGGGAGAAGATAAGATTGACGACTATAAGAAAAGTTTTATGAAAAATATGATATGCTTAAGAGTTACCGATTTTGCTTTTAATCGGGGAACGTTTAAGAGTACACCACCTAAATTGCTAACGTACAGATTGTATACATTAACAACAATAAAAAAATTGATTTTACATGAAGGAGATATATTAATTGAAAAATCTGGAGGTGGGGAAAAGACACCGGTTGGACGTGCGGTGATTTTTGATAAAAAATATAAAGCTTTATACGCCAATTTTTTAAGTAGGATAAGGCTAAAAAAAGGCGTTTCATCAAAATTTGTAGAATATTTTTTGAGATCGCTATATCACAGAGGAGTAACAAAACTATATTTTAATCAAACTACAGGAATACAAAACTTAAAATTAGATGAACTACTATCCACAGAGAAGATGGCTTTACCTAAATTAAATGAACAGCATCAAATTACTGATTATCTTGAGCAAAAAGTAGCTCAAATCCAAAGGCTCATTAAGCTTAAGAAGCAACAAATTAACCAATTAACGGAATACAAAAGCTCTCTCATTTTTGAATACGTAACGGGTAAAAAGCAAGTAAACGAGGCGAACTAAATGCGTGGACAAATAAATGAACGATATGAGTATCAACAAGAAATAATTAATCACTTGGTCAAAGAAAATGAGTATGTGGAGAGAGGTCATACTAAATTCGATAAAAAATTTGCTATGGATAAAGAATTATTTTTCCGGTTCTTAAAAGACACTCAGCCAGAAGCGCTAGAAGAACTTACTAAAACATTCGGGGATGATACTGAAGAAACAGTTGTTAACACAGTTAATAGATTTATTACTAGCAAAAGTGGTAGTCTACTGTCCGCTTTAAAGCATGGAATACGTGTTAACAATCAGGACTTAACTTTGCTTTATGGAAAGCCTGCTACTGATTTTAACCCTGAACTTTCAAAACTATACTCTGAAAACATTTTTTCAGTAATGCAAGAAGTAAATGCCGATAAAGAAAACAAGGAGCGAATTGATTTAGTAATCTTTATAAATGGATTTGCGGTCATTAGCTTTGAACTTAAAAGTAATAGTCAGGGTCAGAACTATGAAGATGCAATTAGACAATATCGGACCTCGCGTAACCCTAAAGATCGACTGTTCCTTTTTAAAGCAGGCTGCTTAGTCAACTTTGCTATGGACACCGAAGAAGTTTATATGACTACCCAGTTGGCCAAGGAAAAGACATTTTTTATGCCCTTTAATATGGGAAAGGGTGAAGGCGTAGATTCCGGTGCAGGGAATCCACAATTTCCAAATAAATATAGTGTCTCTTACATGTGGGAAGATATTCTCAAGAAAGATACGTTAATTGAGTTAATCACTAAATTTATCTTTATCGAAACGAAGGAACATAAAGATGAGGTAACAGGAAAGAGAAAAGTAAGCCAGCGGATAATTTTTCCGAGATATCATCAATTAGATGTAATTCGTAAAACCCTAGCTGATTTAAAAATAAACAGGACATCACAAAATTACTTAATTCAGCATTCTGCTGGATCCGGTAAAACTAATTCTATTGCTTGGCTTGCCCATAGATTGACTAGTTTACATGATGATGACAACCAAATTATTTTTGATAATGTGGTTATTATGACTGACCGGGTAGTAGTAGATCGACAATTACAAAAAGCAATTATGGGTATTGAACATAAAGCGGGCCTTATTCGTGTCATGGATGATAAATGCACATCAGCAGACCTCAAGATGGCTCTAGAAAGTAATACTAAGATTGTGGTTACTACGATTCAAAAATTTCCCTACGTTGTTGATTTGATTAAAGACGATAGTAATTCGTCTGACATTTCCCTGAAGAACAAAAAATTTGCTGTAATCATTGATGAAGCGCACTCATCAACTGCTGGTAAGGATATGATGGCTGTTACTGAGGCTTTATCATCTTCGGATAAATTTTATGAACAAGATGTTCAAGATCAATTAGTACAGGAAATAGAGAGTTCTGGAAAGCAAAAGAACGTTAGTATGTTTGCTTTCACTGCAACGCCAAAGCCAACCACTTTACGTTTATTCGGTCGTTTAGATAAACACGGTAATTATCGTGCTTTTCATTTGTATAGTATGAAGCAAGCAATTGAGGAAGGATTTATCCTTGATGTTTTAGCTAACTATACAACGTATCAGACTTATTATGAGCTTAATAAAGAGATAGCTGATGACCCGGAATTGAAAACTGCTGATGCAAAACGACAAATTGCTCAACAAATTGATTTAGATGATCAAAATATTGCTCAAAGGACAAAAATTATTATTGAACATTTCCGTAAGCACGTTATGCCAGAATTAGGCAATCAAGCCAAGGCAATGGTAATCATGTCTTCTCGGAAAGCTGCCGTAAAATATCAACAAGCATTTGATCAATACATGCAAGAACACCACTACAATGATATGGGAATGCTCGTGGCCTTTTCCGGCAAGGTTAGTTTTGATAATGGCGATGAGGAATTTACTGAAGCTTCAATGAATGGCTTACCTGAAGACCGTACTGCAAGGGAATTTAATAAGCCTGGGTATCGTTTCTTACTAGTAGCTAATAAATATCAGGTAGGCTTTGATCAACCCAAATTGTCTGCCATGTATGTGATGAAAAAATTACGCGGAGTCAACGCAGTGCAAACCCTTTCTCGCCTAAATCGGATCTGTCCACCATACGAAAAGACACCTTTCGTATTAGATTTTGCAAATGATTATGAAGACATTGAAGCGGCTTTTGCACCTTACTACACAACCACTTTATTGGCAGATACAGTAAATCCGCAATTAGTTTATAATCTTGTAGAAAAGATTGATGGATTCTATATTATTGATCCCCAGAATATCGAAGGTGCAAATAACATCCTTCATAAAGTAAAAATTCAAAGTCGTGATAAGAAAAATCTTAACTTCTATTTTGGCGCTACTGAAAAAAAGATAAAAGAATTAGATGAAAATACTCAGCATGAAGTTATTACCACACTAAAGCATTTTGTACGATGCTATGAATTCATGTTACAGATATCTAGCCTTAAAGATGAAGAATTGCAAAAGCTTTATAATTATGTATCTTATTTATTGAAATATGTAAGCATTAGTCGACCGGGACAGGGGTATGATTTAACTGGAAAAATAAAGGCAAGCAAGTTTACACAAAAACAGACAGGTCAGCATGTTAAAGGGACCAAACGATCTAATCCGATAGTAAAATTACCAATTGCGGATGATGTTGAGCTTAGTAAAGCTAAGAAGCAAAAACTATCTGCAATTATTGAGGAAATCAATCGGACAACTGGATCTAATTTTGATAAAGATATTGCTGTTAAATCAATGCTTCAGATTAGAGATTTGATGATGAGATCAAATAGTTTACGAAGCAGTGCTAAAAATAATAATGAGCAAGATTTTGAATTATCATATTTTGATCAAATTGATAACATGTTAATCGAAGGTCTTGAACATAATAAAGATTTCTTCACACTTCTTCTCAATAATGATGATATCAAGAAGAAAGTTTTAGGGACATTTGCTGAAGAAATTTATAAATCACTGCGAGAAAGTAAGGTAAAGCAATAAAGAAGACCTTAATGTGCCAAAGCCTGATCCAGATATTATTAAAAAGATAGCTCCATCAAAAAATCAAAAACTACTTGCACAAGCCATTTAGGAAAATGAAAATGGAACACTAGTGACGTTTATTAGGTTGTTACAGGCTTCTACAAATCCCGAATTGCTTAGTTCTAACATTCACTATAAAGAATTAGGCTTGGTTGACGCCGACTCTGGCGTTTGGGAAAAGCAGTCGTCAACAATTGAAAAATAGAATTCAAGTAGCGGAGAAGTGTATAAGAAGTATGATCTGGCGAAGATAGAAGCCCCTAAGTTTGAAATGGGCATTGACCTTATTGATAAATTAGTTAGTCAAGGTAAGAAGGTCTTAGTTTGGGGGATGTTTGTTGGTACCATGCAAAAGATTACCGATACCTTGAATGGTATGGGAATAAAGACTACCTTGATTTATGGTGGTACACCAAAGCAGGATCGAGAAGGAATGATTAACGATTTTCGTACGGGAAATGTACAAGTATTGGTATCGAACCCTAACACCCTTGGTGAATCTATTTCACTTCACCAAACTGTGCACGATGCGGTCTACTTTGAGTACAACTTCAACCTGACTTTTATGTTGCAATCTAGAGATCGGATTAACCGTTTGGGATTACTTGCGGATCAATATACTCGTTACTATTATCTTATGACTAAAGGTGATGTTGCTCATATGAGTTTTATCGATAACATAGTATACAAAAAGCTGAAAGACAAAGAAAAGGTCATGCTCGATGCGATTGATGGTCAGTTATTGGTTCCTGAATACACCGATGATTACCTGCAGGAAGTCAAACATATTGTGATGGGTAGGTATAAGTAGTAAAGCAATGGATAGTAGTAAACATTGCTACTAATTTTTTCGACAAAGATGTTATCAGTGATTTACCGACAAATGGTTCGGGAAAATAGCTTAAACTTTTGGCCATATATTTAAGTTGTTGGGGAGGGGTAAATAATGGATAAATCCGAGGCAAAAGAACTGTATCATGCTGTAAGAAACGGCGCTAGCTTTATTGGTAATCGCATTATTTTTAATGATGATAAGCAAATGATTTTTATTAAACATTTGTTGTGGTCAAAATGTCGGATGTACCATTACTCCGATATTGAAACTGATTATATTTATCAACAGTCAGGAACTATTAATAAGGGACATCCATATTTTGGTGCCATTGCTGGGCGAACTTTAACCAATGGTAGCTTTATGGGTGGTATGGTAGGTGCAATTGCTGGCCAAAATACTCCAGGAAAACAACAGAATTATGTTGTGGACCCAATGCTAGTGATGGTTTTCAAAGATGGTTATCAATATCAAGAAATTCTTGATCACGGGGTAATCAAAGACCATACCATATACGGATGGCTCAACCAGCAATACACGCAAAAGCTTCAAGATCAATTAGACCGGGCAGATGGCACCGCGAAGTTCAGAGAAACTGGCAGATTGCATTAAAAACTAGCGCTTCACAGATAAGAGCTTTTCATAAATGGTAACAGAAACATCAATTAAGCAGTGAAACTACCAATATTGTAGCTACGCACATAAAATCATTCGTGATATATCTATTGAATCACAATTAATTTATTAAAAAATTCAAAGCCAGCTTTAATAGCTGGTTTTATATCCATTCTCTAAGTATGTGTGGATTCTAGTTTTGTTGTGTTGAATAAGCTATTTATCTGTAGCGATCCCATTAGTATTACGCCCCCTTTTTGATGAACCATTTTCAGAAGCGGAATACTCTTCATCAAAATATTGTAAATTTATTTCCATAGTGAACACTTCGTTTTAAAGTCTGGGTGGACTGTAATTTACGGGTTGTTTTTTAACACTTGCGAACAAGTAAAAAGCAAAATAAAAACCGGATTATTTATCCGGTTTAATAAAACTATATTGGTCTACATCATCAACACCATGCAAATTACTACAAATAGAAATAGTTAATTTTGTTTTGTCTAATTCAGTATTTGACTCAATTTATAGATTGTTCCAAACTGAAAGTTTAGTGTTGTCGATATAGAGGCCATCTTTCTTTAACCGGAAAGTATTGTATTTCATTTAAACCACCTCCAAAATAAAAAGCACCCAGAATTAATCTGAATGCTTAATTAAGTTTGAGTTGTTTTCCCGAAACTTTTCGATCAATCATTACAGTCACAATTTTAGCTTTATCAGCTTTTACTGATTGAAATGACCTATCCGTGATAGTTGCTACATTTCCTTGCTCATCAACTAATTGATCGCCAGGATTGACATCATTATTACCCTGAATAATCAATCCAAATCCCGAAGGTAAATTAAATTGATCAATAACCCTAATCACCATTGCCACCTCTTTGATACTCTAATAACGTCTCCTAAAATTCAATTCATCAAATCAGTCGAAACCCTTCGGTTCTCTTTTAGCTGTTGCGCGCTTCTATGAAGCATAGCATCATCGTTAATTACCTTCGGCCCACGTTTCAGAAACCGTACAACGACAGCCAGGGTAAGTATCATCAGGAATTAATGGCACCTTGTTAATCTTATAGATACCTTCAACATAATCATTCTTTTTAATGGAATTAATTTAAGCTGTGTAGTATTCCCACGTATGTGGGGATCTCCAGATCTTAGTTACCTAAACCGTGATTATGTATGTCGGGATCTTCCTAAAATCGTCGTGAGTAAAGTTGTAACTACTTTGACTACGACAGCAAGCATAATAACTGCTATTAAGGCAACCCATAAATTAAAATCATCCATGATTTTAATGAAAACTACGGTTTCAACAGCCAAAATTATAATTGCCATTAATGGTAAGAAATATTTGCTATTGTAAAATAATAACCATTTATTTCTCATATGAGTCACCTGCCTTTCATTTAATATTTTACTATAATTTTTAAATATTTAAGCCACTTTATTGAACCCTTCGGCGCTTTGCAAAGGATTTATCTTATTTTCTCATGTATGTAGTGTACGCAGCTAGCTCTTGCTACTAGTATAAAGCGTAAATTATGGCATGATTGTTGAATTTAGCTCGCGCTTGTGGCAGAACTAGGAAAGCTTTAATAATGTTTAAATGGCGCGGTAATCAAAAGATTTAATTAAAGTCATTGAAATCTAATGGTTATGAATATTGCAAATGGTATGCCGAACCTGATGAGGAAAATATTGAACCAGGTATTTATACGGTGAAAGATGCGCCGATGATTCCTGTTCATCCGAACTGTCGTTGTTCTATTTTGGGTATATGTTTCTGATGAAGTAGAGCTACAGAAAAGCAAGCAAGCAAACGTTGAAAAATACGAGTTGTTAACAATTCTGTTGATATGAATTATATCCATTCAAAAGAGTATCGTAATAAATTTTCTAAGATTTCTACTAACAAGAAGCTTAATCGACAATTGTACAAGTATGCTGTTGCTATGCTGACTCATTGTCAGAATACTGACAAGATAGTTATTTTTTTAATTCTAACTGCAAAATTGTAAATAAAGCTTTTGGACAAGAAAAGAAATTGGAAGTTGGGATTCCAAGCAAAGTCATTTCTAATTTGCAAACACATTATGGAAGAGAATCAGTGATTGGAATGCACACTCATCCTACTAATATTCCACCAACAGGTTCTGACTTTGTTGCGGTAGGATATAGAGGTTATGATTTTGGACTTGTTATTACTCATGATGGTAGATTATACAAATATGCTACTGGTAATATGCCATTTCATAAAGAAATCATTGATAAGTATATTGCGCAGTATCGCAATCCACCTTATAATTTAAACGAAGACGAAGCTGAAGAGAAGGTTATTCTTGAGCTGAGGAGGTTTGGATTAAAATGCGAAAAACCATGATTGAAAAAATGGTATATGATGCAATGCATACTGATCCAAACGTTCCGGTCACTGATGAAGTACATGATCCCATAGTCCAATTTCTTCCTAGTGGAGAA
Organism: uncultured Limosilactobacillus sp.; assembly: GCF_934202705.1. Taxonomy (GTDB): domain Bacteria; phylum Bacillota; class Bacilli; order Lactobacillales; family Lactobacillaceae; genus Limosilactobacillus. The sequence goes on along the minus strand of NZ_CAKPYE010000013.1, from coordinate 38,008 downwards.
AAGATGTTGAGCAAAGAAGAAGAAAACTATTTTACTCATTGCCTTTTAGAAGAAAACACAAAGCTAACAGAATGGCCAGAAATTGTTTATGGTGGTTAGTTAGGAAGATCATTTTAACAAGTAAGCATTCAGATTAATTCTGAGTGCTTTTTATTTTGAGGTAATTTAAATAAAATACAATACTTTTCGATTAAATAAAGATGGCCTATATATCGACAGCACTAAGCTTTCAGCTTGGAACAATCTAAAAATTGAGTCAAATACTGAATTAGGCAAAACCAAATTAACTATTTCTATTTATGGTAATTTGCATGGTGTTGATGATGTATCACCATATAGTTTTATTAAACCTGATGAATAATCTGCTTTTTATTTTGTTCGTTCCCATATGCAGTGGACGTTAAATAAAGCTTGAGTAATCGTCTCCTGCAACGGACTAAAAGGGTAGTTATGCACCAGTACCAAATTTTCAGCTGTAATGATCGTGATGGTAACGTGGCTTATTGATACAAGCTTTTACGGAAAGTACAAGATTATTCATCATGTAGGTATTTCCAAGAACAGTGAAATAACTAATTTAGTAACTGCACGTTGGGTTACTTTACGAGAAGTAAACAAAAAGTTGAACAGGTTGCTAAAGTTCGGACTACCAATATATTGAAATATTTGATAATAATATCATCAAATTTACTTGTAAAAAGTAAGCTATTCATTTATAATCAATTCAAGCCAATGAACGAAATAATGATAATCAATCAAAAAGATTGGAGGGTTTCATATGCAACTAGGTTTAAATGGGAAAACAGCATTAATTACTGGTTCTACTAAGGGAATTGGTAAAGCCATCGCTGTTGAGATGGCTAGGGAAGGTGTTAACGTCATTATTAACGGGCGGAAACAAGCAGTTGTGGACACAGTGGTTAATGACTTAAAAGAGAAGTTTCCTGAAACTAACCCGCAAGGCGCCGCTTTTGATATTTCAGTGGCAGAAGAACGGCAAAAATTGTTTCAACAATTTCCAGAAGTCGATATCTTAGTTAATAACATGGGAATTTTTAAACCGATGGATTACTTTGCTATTTATGAGGCAACTTGGCAACACTTTATTGATGTCAATGTGACGTCCGGAAATCTACTGGCTAAATTTTATTTACCAAAGATGTTAAAGCATGATGCGGGTCGGATTATTTTTATTGCTAGTGAGGAAGCAATTATGCCATCAGGCGAAATGCCACAATATAGTTTGACCAAGACAATGAATCTTTCCTTGGCCAAAAGCCTGTCTAAACTGACAAAGGGAACCCACGTAACGGTTAACACAATTATGCCGGGCTCAACATTAACAGAGGGCGTTCAACAGATGTTAGTGGATATGTATAGCAAGACTGATCTGCCAAAGGATGAGTGGGAAAGTGACTTTATGAAGAATCACCGGCCCTTGTCGCAAATTCAACGCCTGATTCGTCCGGAAGAGATTGGCAGGTTTACTGCGTTTGTGGCTAGCCCGTATTCGGGTTCTTTCTCTGGTGAAGCATTACGAATGGATGGCGGACTTGTTCCAACTATTTTTTAATTTTTAACTTTTTGCTATTGCATAATTTCGAAAATTTCAATAAAATAGTATCGTTAATTTAAATCTAAAGGGTCACTTGTGAAGATACCGTTTAACCTCCTTCACGAATGGCCCTTTTTCGTTGTAAAGGAGTTTGAATGTGGATAATTTATTTTTAAAAGCACCGGTGAAACGAGCGTATTTTAAACTTGCCTTGCCAGTGGTGCTTGGGATGATCACCACTATGATTTATAACTTAGCTGATACCGTCTTCGTGGCTAAAACTGGCGATCCGAAAATGGTGGCTGGCGTGACGATTGGGGCGCCATTATTTACCTTCTTGCTCGCCATTGCTGATATCTTTGGCTTGGGTGGCAGTTCCGTTGTTTCACGATTGTTAGGTGAAAAGCAGGTTCATCTAACGAAGCGGGTGACCAGCTTTTGTTTATATGGTTCCGTGATTATTGGGGTTTTGCTAACAATCATCTTACTGGGATTTGAACACCCAATCTTGGTCATGCTGGGTGCTAAGGCCAGCACCTATGCGGAAGCTGCTAATTTCTATCGGGTCCTCAGTTTGGGTGCCGTGTTTGTAATTTTTTCAATTGTTCCCCAAAATTTAATTCGGACTGAAGGGTTAGCAACTCATGCGATGATTGCGGCCGTCACGGGCACGGTCATTGCTATTATTTTGGACCCAATCTTCTTGTTTGTTCTAAAATGGGGGACCACTGGGGTTGCGTTAGCTAACGTCATTGGCTATGCCGTCACTGATGTCATTTTAGTAGTGATGGTTTTGCGGTATGCTCAATATGTATCGCTGAACCCCCGCCTCATTAAGATTGACTTCCACACGGTCTGTGAAGTGATCGCCATTGGAATTCCAGGATCTATTACTAATTTTGCGCTAACTTTTGGGATGGCCTTGCTGAATTCTTCATTGGGAGCTTACGGTGCCGACATGGTGGCGGCAATGGGGATTGTTCAAAAGGTTTATTCCGTCTTAATTTTAGTTATCGTTGGTTTTGCCTTTGGTGCGCAACCATTGATTGGCTTTACCTATGGTGCAAAGAAGTGGTCCCGGCTTCACCAAATTTTGCGCTTTGATTTTTTGGTCCAAGTGGTTTATACAGTTGTGGTGGGCGGAATCTTGATTGCTTTTGCTAAACCGATTATCCGTCTCTTTATGACCCAACCGGTGATTGTGAATGCGGCTAGTCAAATGTTATTAGCAACGTTTATTACGACACCATTGGTCGGACTGATCTTGGTATATACCACAGTTTTTCAATCGATTGGGAACGCCTTTGGGGCCTTCTTAATGTCAATTTCTCGTCAAGGACTGATCTACTGGATTGTTTTGGAAGGATTACGGCATTTAGCGGGGTATCATGGAATTATTTGGGCCCAAGCGGTCAGTGATATCATTACCTGTCTTCTGGGCTACATCTTGTATCGCTTAATTTTTAATTGGCAGTCACACAATAAATAGACTAAGCCACTAGTTAGATAAATAATTCTAACTAGTGGCTTAGTTACTTTTAATTATTCGTCATAGTTCGTTAGGCGTTTAACCCTGGTGGCCTTCTGATTGTGCGATCCCTTGGCGTAACGACTTTAGATCAACGTCTGATTGGCGAAATTCGTCATTATGGATAGGGAAGTGTTGGTCCAGTTGGTCAAACACTTCATAATTACCGTTCATTTGTGGAGCCGCAAAGCTTAATAAATGTCCAGCGAATTGGTGATCATCGCTAATGAAGTGAAGGTGCCAGCCAGCTGCTGTAACACTACCAAAGGCAGATGGTGCATAGTAGCCAAAGATGGTTCCGCTAATGTCTTGTGCAGTAAAGGTTGGTTGGCCCTGGGCAACCTCAAGGAGACTAGGATAGGGGCGCACTTGTTTTGGCGCAATTCGGATCAGAACTTCGGATAAGGTTCCGTGTAATTTTAATGCGGCGAAAACGTTTTGTAATTGATGATCGTGAACAAAGGCGCCATTCAGTAATTTAAAGTCAAGGTCTTTTAAGGCCACGTCCCGTGGTTTTTGGGGGAAGTGGACCGATGCAAATGGCAAAGTTTTAGACATATCGGTAATATGATGCACGTTACCGGTTGAATCAGCTTGGTAGACTTCATTATCGAGAATCATCACTTCACCATCTAAACCTTCAAAAGTGCCTAAACCGTAGCTGCCGTGCTTGAGTAATTCCTGTAGGGTAATGGTGCCAGCCAAATTTCTAGCCATCAGCATTGCTAAAGTACCATGTTCATATAATGTATTCATAAGCAGCCTCCTTATTGGCCCAGTGCAGAATCGACAAGGTGAGTGGCCAATTCCTTATTGTGACGATAGTCCACGGGAACATCGACTACGACTGGACCAGCGGTAGCAAATGCTTGTTTGAGGACCTTGCTTAGATCAGCTGGTTGGTTGACGCGGAGACCCGTGGCCCCAAATGATTCAGCATATTTAACGATATCGACTTCACCAAATTTAACACCAGCTGGTTGGTCATATTTCAGTTCTTCTTGGAAACGAACCATGTCATAATGACCGCCATCGTTCCATACTACCATTACTAAGTTGAGGTGGTGGGCCACCGCAGTGGCCAGTTCAGCTCCTGAATAAAGGAAGCCGCCATCACCACAAACGGCCAGCACTTTGTGTTCTGGATGCAGCATGGCAGCCACCATGGCCCATGGCAAGGCAACCCCTAACGTTTGCATTCCGTTGGACATCAAAAGGTGGCGTGGCTTGTAGCAACGGAAGTGACGTGCCATCCAAATGTAGTGGGAACCCACATCAACCGTTACAATTGTGTCATCGTTGACTTGCTTTTGCAGTGCCGCAACAATTGACAACGGATGACTGGTTTTCCCGTTAGTTGAAGGGTGGTCAATCTGATCTTCATCGATGAGTTCTTTCCGGAATTGGGCAAGACGTCTGGTAGCTTCCTCAGGTAGTCGATAGCCACTGAGTAATTGATTCAGGTTATTGAGGCTTTCTGCCAGATCACCGACTAATTGCATTTCTGGTTGGAAATTATTATCAATTTGGGCTGCCGTCGTGTCACAATCAACAATGCGTAAGTGACCCTCTTTATTCCAGTTTCGCGGTTCGTATTCAATCGGGTCATAGCCAATTGTGACGACTAAGTCACTCGATGAGAGTAAGCGATCACCGACTTGGTTGCGGAACAATCCTACTCGACCAAAGTAGGAAACATTCTCCAGCTCTCTTGGAACCAATCCCGCTGCTTGGTAAGTTTCAACGACCGGGAGATGGTAATTTTTCATTAATTTACGCAGGGCGGCTGCAGTTCGGTCGTCTGCGCCACGCAAGCCGACTAATAGCACTGGAAGTTTTGCTTGCGAAATCAGGGTTGCTAATTGGTTCAGAGAATGCTGGGATGCGGGACCAGCTTGGGCACCGTTGTAGTAAGGCAATGGCTTTTGGCTGACGAGCGCATCGTCAACATCTTGTGGCAAACTAACGAAGGCGCCACCATGTCTTGGCCCTTGGCTGGCCTCAAAAGCGTTCGCCATGATTTCAGAAATGTTTTCCGGATCTTCAATTTCAGCTGAATAATTAGTAATGGGGGCCATCATCATGGTTGCCGGAGCAGATTGGTGGGTAGCCCGATGCAGGTCCTTTCGTTGCACTTGACCACCAATGGCCAACACTGCGTCACCTTCCGCACTGGCCGTCATTAAACCGGTTGTCAGGTTGCCAATCCCCGGACCAGAGGTAGCTATCGTGACGCCAGTCTTTCCAGTTAGTCGGGCATAGGCTTGCGCCATAAAAATAGCATTTTGTTCATGGCGGGTCACAATTAATTGAGGATTATCCGCCGGACCATTATCGATGGCTTCAAAGAGTCGATCAATTTTAGCCCCAGGAATTCCAAAGACGTAATCGATGTGATGCTTACGAAGACTATCAACCACAATATCGGCACCATAAGTTTTCTTGGACATTTTATCCATCCCTTCCTTTACTATGATCATTGTTGTTGACATTTTAAAGGATTCAATAAAGCGCTTCAATATTGATCATTAGTGCACAATTATCGGTAAGCCTGAGACAGAATTCATCTTGTCCTGATTGAGAAACTTTGCTGATTTTTAAAGAACACAATATTTGCTTACTTTGTGAAAGTAATTACCAGTGGTCTTGTACCTAATCATGATTTACTTAAAAACTGATAATACCATTTGAATGACTAAAGCGATTAAATGGATTGCAAGGAGCAGCGTTAGTAAAATTACTAATAACATCCATAGATGTAATTTTTCGAAGATCAGGAAGCCACTGCCGGTTTCAATAACTAGCATTAATAAGGCACTGACCCAAATGAAAGCTTTGCTATGGTAGAATTTGGTCAGGATTTTTTTAACCATTTTGATTACCTCGAGCCTATTTTCAAATGGAGGAAAGTTGCTTAGCTAATATCCGACATGATTGTCAGCTGTCTGTCAGGTGAATGTCGTTCTTATTTATAGTCAAATTAATTATAATTGACTACAATTAAATTAAAGGGGGAGCGTGATTTTCATGGTTAATACACGGATTAAAGATTTACGGGTAACTAAGGGGATGTCACAAGAAGAACTGGCAACGGCTGCCAAAGTGTCGGTGCGCACGGTTCAACGGCTTGAAGCTGGTCAAGACGGGAGTATTGAAACACTTAATTTGATTGCTGGAGCGTTAGGAGTCGGCGTTCGTGACCTCTTTGCCGATGAAACATCTGATAATCAGCAGGAACGGATTAAACATTCAGAAACTCAGCTGCAAGCCCAGCTAGCTAATCGTCATCAGGAGTTTCATACATTTAAAAGTTTGTATTACACTATCTTTATTATTGTCATGTTAGTATGGGGAGCATTCTTTCCAATGATCAAAGGTGCCTGGTCAGCAGTAATTGGCATGCTGTGGGTTGGTGGCTGGATGGTCATGGAACCGTTACGGCGGTGGTGGGTGATTAAATGGATTAATCCCAATTTAGATGCTAAGTATCCTTTAACTGCTAGTCGTCCCGATAAAAATCGCCCACAAAAATAATTCGGGTGCCTTCAGAACGCGATCGTTTTGAAGGCACCTTTATTTATCTTCGGGGTTCGAAACTTTTTGAATGATGGTTTTAATTTTGTTTAGTGGATACGGAACCTCACTTTTTTGATAATAGTTTTTATCAGTCACTTGGACAATGGCTTCGTGATCGTCGTCGCCAACCGGAACCCGAACCCAGTCGCCAACGTTGATCGAATCATCATCAGTTAAATAATTGTACTGGTGACCATCTTTGTGAAAAGCTACGCTCAGGTAGATAACGTCACTCATGCGTCGCCTCTTACGACCGTAGTAATCGGGATCTAATAATAATCCTGTAGTAGGAATGTCAATTAACTGGTGAATGAACGTCATTAACTGCTGCCACGGTTGTGGCAGGCAATATTGTTCATAATCACCGCTAAAACTGACGGGTGCTAATTGTCGTCGCCAGAGGGTACATTTAAAATGGCCAAACTGTTCCTGATCTTCAACTGCGTCGTTAGGCACTCCGGGAATGGTGCTAGTTAAGTCAACCGGGTTTAAATCATCTAAGAAGGGTGCCACGTCTTGTGGCAAACGATAAGTCATCTCCACAGCAGTTCCATCTTTTACTTGTCGTTGGTATTGAATTGAGTTATCAGCTCGTGTTAGCGTTAGGTGCTCTTGATAATTGTGGTGGTCGTGATAATCAACCGTTAGTTGTTCAATGAAGTCTTCCCGACTGTTACCATCAAATACCATTAGATCTGCGCGGTTGAGCTGATCTCGGATCTTCATCGCTAAGCGTTCAATTGCTGCTTCTGGATCAGCTTGGTAATTAGTAAAGTTAAATGATTGACCATCAGTATTCCAAATTGTCGTGGCTTGGTGGTGGACTGGCTGACCAGTTGTGACTTCACCAAAGTAATTCATTGTTGCTAATGCTTGGTGAAGTAAGGCTTGAGCAACGTCGGCAGGTACGGTTAATTTTTCCGTTGGCTGACCATCAACCGGTGTTTTGATCGTTTGATTAAAAACCATCGTTTGGACAGTACAGTGACCATCCGCATTAATATCCAGTTCTTGACCTAATTTACCGCCCGGCACCTTTGGATCATGCCAAGGTAAATAAGGGTTACCAAACCAGATTGCCATTTTCACTGGTTGCCCATACTTGGCAGCCAGCTGTTCATTTTGTTCAGTTGTCATTATAATCGCCCTCTAAATCTTAGTGGCTTCATTATATCAAGAAATTGCACTTTATTTTCAATCATAATAAGCTATAGATAACTTCAAAGATTTTAAGGTGATTAGGATGACCATTGATCCATTTCAAAAAATTTTCCAAGAAATTCAAGCCAGCCCAGAGAACGCTCAACTGACAGCACGCGAGGTTGCACCACTCTATTATGCTGGACCAGACGTCCGAATTAATATTATTGCCCAAGCTCCCGGTCAACGGGCTCAAGAACAGCGGATGTTTTGGAATGACCGGAGTGGGGTGCGCCTGCGCCAGTGGCTGGGCGTTAGTTGGGACGAGTTTTATCATTCAGGTAAAATTGGCATTATGCCAATGGACTTTTATTTCCCGGGAAATGGGCCGCACGGTGATCGACCACCACGGCCAGATTTCGCGCAGCACTGGCATCCGCAGTTATTAAAACTAATGCCGAATATCCAATTAACAATTTTGGTTGGTGCTTATGCGGCACACGCTTATTTGCATTTACCGAAGTCAACGAAGCTAACGTCGATTGTTCACCATTATCAAGAATATTTGCCAACTTACTTTCCGATTGTGCATCCGTCACCACGCAACCAGATTTGGCTGGCAAAGAATCCCTGGTTTGGAGAAACTGTCTTGCCAGATCTTAAACAACGGGTTCGACACATTTTAAATCAAGGAAGTGATTCGTTGTGACCAAGATTGATGAGCAATTTATGCAGGACGTCCTTAATATCGTTGACATCATTCCAATGGGACGGGTTGCAACTTATGGGCAGATTGCGCGGTTGATTGGTCGGCCCCGCAATGCCAGGTTAGTAGGAAAAGCGTTGGGTAAGTCCGGCCACTATGGGAAACATCCTTGTCACCGGGTGGTTACCGCCACGGGAAGGCTGGTCCCTGGTTGGATTGATCAGCGACCAATGCTGGTGGCTGAAAACATCCCTTTTAAAGATGAAAATCATGTTGCCATTCAGCAGTGCTTATGGAAAGGAATTTAATTTTGCTGTTTGATGATCAACTATCCAGCAGGGAAAGGAGTATACTAGAAGCGCAGAAAGCGTTTTCTTTGATGGATGGAGGGACAATCATGTTAAATACACAAACCAAATTTGTGACCTTAACCAATGGCACTAATATTTGGACGCGACGGGTTGGCAATGGTCCACGGAAATTGATGTTAGTTCACCGTAGCGATGTCATGCCATGGAATTATTTACAAGCCTTTACTGACTTAGCACAACAAAATGATTGGGAAATTATTTTTGTTGAACTCAGTGGTGCTTATCTTTCTGACCAAACGGATTCAAGTTCGCTCCCGCGGCTGTCAGCCCAAGTAGAAGAAATTCAACGGGTAGTGGCGGCCTACCACCTAGATCACTTTATGATTCATGGAATTGGGGATGTGACAGCAGTAACCCGGTCTTATGTGGATAGCCATCCGACCGCCCATCGGTTAATTACGGTCCCTGACGAGTCAGCTCAAGTGCGGGCAACTGAGATTTTGGGTAACTTTACTAACACTACTTACCAAAATTTAATTCGCAACCAAATGCGGCGGTTAGTTTCAACAACGTAAATTAATGTTATAAGGAGATTTTAGATGACAATTCGCTTAGCAACCAGCAACGATTTAGCAAACTTGTGTGACTTTTACCAGGAAGTCTGTGCTCAGCAGCGACAAGACCAATACTCACCACGGTGGACGTGGGGTGACTATCCCAGCCGGTCAGTTTTACAGGCGGCGCTGAATGACGATCAAATTATGGTGACGGTCATTGATGGACAGATCGTTGCTGCCGGCGTTTTATCGGTTGGTGAAGATCCGGCTTACCGTGAGGTACCATGGCAACATCACTTTGCAAATTCTGAGATTGCCATTCTTCATTTGTTTGCCGTCAGCAAACATTATCGTGGTCATGACATTGCCCAACAATTATTACAGGCGATTATTCAGCAGGCGCGCACGAACGGTCAGCGAGTTATCCACCTTGATATTATTAATCCAAATGTGCCAGCAGAAAAAGCGTATTTAAAAGCTGGTTTTCAGTTCAATAACGCGCAAATTCTCGACTACGATGATTTGGGATCAACCCCGGCGAAACTCTTTGAGTACCCGTTATAGAAGGATCAATTAAATTGAATTACAACTTCGTGTTTTTGGACACGAAGTTTTTTTCGTAAAAAACTATCTTCTAGACTGAAATTTGTGGTATGTTAGCACTGTACTTAAATTTTAAGAAGGATTTAATAATTAGTAATGAAACTTAAGAATTATTTATTGATGCTGGTGACCGTGATGGTCGCCTTTGTTGCTTGTGGAGGCCACGTGCTGGCGGCTACCTATACCGGTGGTACCCCAACCGTGTTTGTCCATGGCTTGCAGGGGAACTACGGTTCAACGGATACGATGATTCGTGACTTAAGTCATCGTTATTCAGGAACGCGGAAAGTCATGACGATTAATGTTAAACCCAATGGTCAGCTGGCCATTTCTGGACGGTTTCAAAAAGTTAAGCATCCGTTGGTGCAAGTAAATTTCTTGAACAATTCAGCAAGCACCACGACCAATGCGCACTGGTTGAATCGGGCGTTGACCTATCTGTATCAAAAGCAAGGGGTGCGTAAAATTAACATTGTGGCTCATTCGGCAGGCAACGTCGCAGCTTACCAAGCCTTAGCAGCCCAAGCTAGCCGAACTCCCAAGACAAAGAAGTTTGTCATTTTGGCGGGACCATTTGATGGCGTTTTATCACTGAATGATGAAGCCAACAAAATCAAAGTTAATGCAAAGGACCATTATAAACCAAGCATTATGTACCCGGCTAATAGCTATTACCCAAGTTACAAGCAGCTGCTTCAGCTCAGCACGAGCTTTCCCAAGACAGTTCAAGTCCTGAACGTTTATGGTGATCTAGGTGACGGTTCTCATTCTGATGGGTTAGTTTCCAACGCTTCTTCGCTGTCGGTCAACTATCTGCTGCGTCATCAAAAGACACCAGTCAAAAATAAATGCTTTCAGAATTCGAAGGCAACGCACTCTGGTTTGCATAAGAGTAAAACCATCGATAATTGGATTGCCAATTTTCTGTGGTAAGGATGCATAGATAAAAGAAAAAGAATTAGATGAAGGTGAAGCTAATGAATAAGCAAGAGTTAGAAACTGCCTTTCACGAACCGGCATTTCGTGATTTATTGTTCGAAGGTAAATTTGGGATGCGGACGGAAATGCACCGGATTTTGACCAACGGCCGCACAAGTACATTTCCTTATCCCCAAGCATTAGGCAATCGTGACAATAATCCGTATTTAACCAGTGGCTATTCGGATAATTTGATGGAGTTTAATGCCATTATTGTCCGGAGTGCCAAGGCGGCTGTCCGGCAATTGGAAATTTTGGAACAGATTGTTGATGGTGACCTCCACGAAACGGAACGGTTATGGCCGCTTAGTTTAGCACCAACCCCAGTTTATTTACATGATTTGGAACGGCTGAGCGACTCCTGTACGAAACAAAGTGCGCGCGCACGGTACCAGCGGATGACCGCTAAGTACGGTGTCAAACGAGCATTGATGGGTGGCGTTCACGTTGGGTATAGTTTGGATGAAGAATTGATCGCCAAACTTTACGAGAAATTCGGTCAGCATGAATTCGATTGTGAAGCTGACTTCCGCAACTACCTTTACTTCAAGCTTGGCCTTGGGTATTACGTACTGCAATGGCTGTTCACCTATCTCTTTGGGGCTAGTCCGGTTGCTCCGAAGGCCCAACCGGTAATCGCTCCTGACCTTGACCATCAAGTACGGAGTTTTCGTAACGGTCCGGATGGCTTTCATAATTTACCTGGGGAACAGGTTCAGTATGGATCTTTTAACGAATATGTGGCGTCATATTCTCGTTTTCTTGAAGACGGGACCTATTTAGATAGTGGGGACTTTTGTGGCCCAGTGGCTTTTCATGGTAAAACTGATGACGTTCGCAAGTTGCCACAAGAAGGGGTCCAGTTCATTAGTTTACGGATGTTTGACCTTGATCCATTCTCCCGTGCTGGCATTAGTGATGATACGCTTAACTTTATCGAGTTGGTCATGGTTTACCACTTAGTTAAGCCGGTTGGCGAATACACGCCGGAAGAAATTGCGGATGCGCGGGAACGTAACTTTGCGGTGGCCATGCAAGATCCCACGGAACAATTTGATTGGACCAAGCGAGAAGCCACCGAATTTACTGATAAATTAGCGGCTTTCTGTGATGAATACGATGCGCCCAAGCGTTACCGTTTAGCACTCAAGTTTGTTCAACGACGCATCGAAGATCCAAGCCTGACGATTTGTGGACAAATGGTTAGCAAAATTGATGACGGTAAATTACTGTCATTTGGTTTGAAACTGTCTAATGATCGGTTTTCACAATTAGTCCAATCCGGCAAACCATTGACGGTGATTGCCGAAGGGAGTTCCGTTTCTGTTCAGCGATTAGTCCGGGTTGCCATCACGCTTGGCATCCAGGTTTGGATTAATGATGATGTCGAATTCGAGTATGGTGATCACGTCGAGAAGTTAGATCCCGAATTGGAAATTGAGATGCCGGCCGGCCCCGAAGCTTATTTACGGGGAATGTTTCCGGAAGTGAAATAAAGTAAAGAGCGGTGATTCGATCCTTTTGTGATCATCACCGCTCTTTAACTCAAAAGGAGTTTTATCATGCGCACAATTGGAATTATTGGCTTAGGCCAAGTTGGTAGTGCCTTAGCGGCTCAGTTATTAGCGACCCGCCAGGCTGATCAATTAGTGTTGTTAGACCAAGATGATGAACGGGCGGTAGGCTTGCAAAATGACTTACAAGCTGGCTGGCCACAGGCCCAACTTTTGGTTCAGGACTGGTCGGCATTACATGCTGCCGATGTCGTGGTGGTTGCGTTTGGTAATCAGCAACAATTACGCGCCGACCGGTTTGGCGAAATTACCTTTAATGCTCAAGCAGTCCAACAAGTTGCACCACGGATGCGGGAAGCTGATCCGCAGGGAGTGATTATTAATTTAGCCAATCCTAACGAAGCAATCACCGCGTTAATTCAACAGGTGTGGCAGCTGTCGCCTCAACGAACGCTCGGCCTTGGTACGGTGGTCGATACGGCGCGGCTTAAATTGGCCATCCAAAGTTCAAGTCATCAAAGCGTCCGCAACATTGAGGGTTACGTTTATGGTCAGCACGATGGTAATTTGGTGACGGCTTGGTCAACTGTGCGGGTGAACGGTCACACGATTGACCGACCAATTTTTGGTAAAAAATTGGATGATCATGAATTAACGATTCAAGCTAAATTGAATGGCTATTATGCGCTTCGGGGACTGGGCAGTGATTGGAACGGCATCGTTGCCTGGACACGCCGTCTTATTACCGCCATCCTAACCAACAGTAATATGGCGTTCTCGGTGGCGGTAAATCAACCGCAATTTGGCGGCTACGTCAGCTATCCAGTGCAGATTAATCGACAGGGCGTGGGGAATTACGTATTATTGCCGCTTTACCCGCTGGAAACCGAACAAATTAAAGTCGCCGCTAACGCGATTCAAGAGCAGTTAGCAGCGATGCATGATTTATTAAATTAATGGTATTGACGGTAATGTGGCGCTTGGTAGCGGTTCATGAATTCAATCATTTCATCAAACGAATCCGTAAAGCAGACCGCATCCAAATATTCTGGCTCAAGGAAGCCTTCCTCTTTCATGACCACTAGTTGTTGATACATATTGTCATAGAAGTGATGATAGTTGAAAAAGGCCACGGGCTTGTTGTTGTCACCGACGCCGGTCCACGAAGCGGCTTGGATTACTTCTTCAGCGGTTCCCAGACCACCCGGTAAAGCCACCAGCCCATCAGCCATTTCCATCATGGCTTCTTTACGTAGATCCATATTGTCGGTGACTTTTAAATCGGTTAACCGATTTAAACTAGTATCGCGAGACTTGAGTTCCTTAGTAATGACGCCGAATGCTTGACCACCATGGTCTAACACGTGGTTGGCAACGGTGCCCATGAGACCAAAGCGACCGCCACCATATACCAGGTCAATGTGGTGTTCAGCCATCGTATCACCAAAGGCGGCGGCCATGTCAATGTATTCTTGGTGACAACCGGGCCGGGCGCCACAGAAGACGGCAAGTTTTTTAATCATAATTTCATCCCCAAAATATAAGTTAATACTTCTATTTTAACATTGAATTAATTATTCTCGAATAAAAAAGCATGAGCCAACGCTCATGCTTTCTTTTCAGTAACTGGTCTAATGCGGTAGGCTTGTTCGTCCGCTTCATCAATAATTTGCACTGGCATTTGTTCGTTGGCCTTGACGGTAATGTGATAGCCAAACTTATCTAAGTACACTAATTGGTGATTGCTCACCTGTTCAACTGTGGCCGGGATGTCCTGATGATCGATGCCCAATTTTAAATCCGGTGCAATGGTAATGATGTGCGTCCGCTGTCGTTCTTCGTCAAAGTATTCCCAAGTACCAGCGTAGAACAGAGGAGAGACCGTTGCGGATTGTTGATGATGACGTGAATGGCTGAAACCGAATGAACTTGAGATTCCAGCCATTAATCCCGCGCCGAATAATAGCATGCCTTTTTTCCTCATAAATATGACTCTCCCAACAGTAATAATTTCTTTTATCATTTGATCTAAATAAATTCGTTAGGTTTATTATACACAGATTAATATGAAGGAAAGATTTCATTTCTGTTAAAAAGTCACAATAGTTTGTATAATAGAATCGTAAAGATTGCAAAGGAGATTGATGAACATGTTGAAACTCGGAATTATTGGAACCCACATTATTACTGATCAGATGCTAGATGCCGCCAAAACCACTGGTCGTTATCAGTTAACCACGGTTTATTCGCGGACCATGGAGCGGGCCAAACAATTTGGGAAGCCATACGGGGCCACTGAATTTTATGACAGTTTGGAAGACTTCTTTGATGAAGGCGACTTTGACGTTGTCTACATTGCTTCACCAAACAGTTTGCATTACGAACAAGTTCGTTTAGCAATTGAAAACGATAAGTTGATTATTTTGGAAAAGCCCGCCTTCGTCAATCCAGAAGAATTTAGTGCAATCGAATCGTTATTGAAGGCGCACCCGACAGCTCGGTTAGTTGAAGCAGCGCGGCATCTTCATACGGGAATTTATCAACAAGCCAAGACAAAACTGAAAGCGATGAAGACCATTCAAGGGGCTACCTTTACGGTAATGAAGTATTCATCACGGTATGACAAGGTACTAGCCGATGAAAAGCCGTACCCGAATATTTTTACTAAAGAATTTGCTGGTGGGGCCCTACAAGACTTAGGAGTATATGGTGTGTATGCTGCAGTTGACCTGTTTGGAACCCCTAACTCGGTTGTCTATTTCCCAACGATGGTCAAAAGTGGCGTTGATGGTAAAGGGGTAGCGATCTTAACTTATGATGGGTTTGAAGTTACCTTGAACGTTGGTAAAACCGCAAACTCATATCTTGGTTCAGAAATATATGGGTTGAAGGATAGCTTGTACTTTGACAGTATTTTTGACACCACTGAAGTTACTTACTACAACAGCAAAAAGCAAGCTGAACCAATTAAGGCCCCAGTCTTCTACACGAACTCAATGGTGGATGAAATGAATGATTTTGCCGACCTGTTTGAGCAGCCAAATGATGAACAACAATTGCAACGTTATCACAAGTGGTTCGATGAAGCACGGGTCGTTAACTCAGTCATGTTTGACTTACGCCAATCTGCTGATTTAATGTTCCCTGCTGATCGGAACCGTTAAAAAGGAGTTATTTTGAACGAGCAAATACAAGCACATTTTGAAAAACGTGGTTTTAAGAAACAAACGGCCATTCAAGAAGCCGTTTATGATGCCTTAGCGACTGGCAAGTCGGTGATCGGGATTGCACCGACTGGCTCCGGAAAAACGTTAGCTTTTACCTGGCCCTTGCTAACGCGGGTGCAAACCGGCACCGGGATCCAAGTGGTCGTTTTGGAACCGTCCCAAGAACTCGCTTTGCAAACGGCCCGCGTGATGCGCGAGTGGGCGAGCCTCGTTGGCATCAAAGTTCAGTCACTGACGGGCGGAGCCAACCTTCGTCGCCAAGTCGAACGCTTGAAGAAGGGGCATCCTGATATTGTCGTCGGGACCCCGGGGCGGATTTTACATCTGCTCGATAGTCGTCATTTGAAGCTTAAACATCTGAAAACGTTAGTGATTGATGAAGCTGATGACTTACTGCGGGATGATACTCAAGCAGTGGTGGAAGATATTGAACGGCGCACCCCGCTGAGTACCCAGCTGGCCTTTTTCTCGGCCACTAGTTCTAAGCAGCTGCAGCAAGCAGATGTGATTTTCGGGCGCGATGTCGTGAAGTATGATGTCCGAAAACAAGATGATAGTCGCGGACCCGTTAAACATGGCTTGCTGTACGCGCGGACGATGGCCCAAAAAGCGCAAATGCTAGAACGACTCAGTAAAACGAAAAATTTCCGTGCCTTGGTCTTTTTCTCGAGTATTAAAACCTTACATTACACGGCAAGTCGACTGAAACATGCGGGAGTCTCGTCTGCCACCCTTGGTGGTCGCCAACGTCAAACTGAGCGGGAAAAGGTAATGCGCCAGTTCCGCAAACATCAGATTAAATTACTGCTGACCACGGATGTTGCCGCGCGAGGAATTGATATTCCAAAACTCCCAGCGGTAGTGAACTATGAACTTCCGCAGTCGGTGGCGGAATACGTTCACCGAACTGGTCGAACTGGTCGACAAGGCGAACCCGGCTTAGTGGTGAACCTTGGTGATGATCATGACTTTCGTGACTTGAAAAAGCTGTTAAAAACTACTGACTATCAACTTCAACCATTAGCGATTGATAACCGGCAAGTAACTGAAGAGACTGGTGATGCCACCGTTAAGAATGAACCGGTCCGCCATGAAAATGCAAAGCGGATTCAAAGGGCCCAGCATCAGCGAACAGATGGGGTAAAAAAGTCGATTCAACGGACGTTTGATACCTTTACCAAGCCGAAAAAGAAGAAGCGGCATAAACAGCGGAAAAATAAGGGAATTCGCTTAAAACACCGCCGTAAATCCCAAAAATAAATCCGGAAATTATCTTTACTTCA
This sequence comes from uncultured Limosilactobacillus sp., assembly GCF_934202705.1. Lineage (GTDB taxonomy): Bacteria > Bacillota > Bacilli > Lactobacillales > Lactobacillaceae > Limosilactobacillus. The sequence goes on along the minus strand of NZ_CAKPYE010000013.1, from coordinate 21,030 downwards.
TTTTAAAAGCATGGGATAATTTCCCTTGTTTGGTCCCATAGTATAACTGGATAGTACATCCGCCTCCTAAGCGGTCGATTCCGGTTCGAGTCCGGATGGGACCATTAATAAGGCACTTCCTTGGGAAGTGCCTTTTGGTGTTTGATGGGCGAGGTAGTTTTATCAACTAATTCGCGGTACAATAAAACATGAAATTTTTTATTAAGGGTGAGGAGGTGACAACATGGCTCAATTACGGATTATGATTTTATTCGGCACCCGGGCCGAAGTGATTAAAATGGCGCCGATTATTAAGTTAATGCAGCAGGATCCGGAAACGTTTGCGCCAATTATTGTTGTTGCTTCTAAGCAGTACCAACAGCTACACCAAGCAATGCGGTTCTTTGGTATTGATTCCGATTTTGATTTAAACGTTAAATCGAGCAGTGAGATTGGGATGCTCGAACAATTGAGCCAGTTGTTGCACAATTTTCAGACGGTAATCAGTGCGGCCCAACCTGACATGCTGATGGTCCTTGGTGATACGATTACGACACTAGCTGCGAGTCTCAGCGCCTTTTACAATCGTTTGCCAGTTGCCCATGTGGAAGCCGGATTACGGACGTACGATAAAATGAATCCGTTCCCAGATGAGATGCAGCGGCACTTGACAGACACGTTGAGCGATGTCTTTTTTGCCCCCACTGAGCAGGCACGGGAAAACTTATTGAATGAACAGATTGCGGATGAACGGATTTTTGTAACGGGGAATACGATTATTGATACCGTTACCCAGTACTATGATGATCATTATCAAAGTCAACTGTTAGCTTCGCTGCCTGATGATCACGAATTTATTTTGCTCACGATGGGGCGGATTGAAAACACTGGATTACCGATGGAACGGGTCTTCCGCACAATGCGGGATGTCATCGAAACCAACCCTAATTTGGAACTTATTTGTCCAGTGGCAACTGATTCGGCCGCTTTTGGGGTTGCTACCAAGATTTTATCGAACCGCGACCGCATTCATGTGATGCCCCTAATGGATTTGGGGGACTTTTTAAACACCGCCGCCCGGAGTAAGTTTATTTTGACCGATTCTGCCGGGACGGTTGAAGAGGCTTCGGTGTTCCACAAGCCAGTCCTATTGTTAAGGCAAAATACGGAACGAACGGAAGCGATTAAGGCGGGGACCGCCAAAATTGTTGGGACTGACCCCACCAGTATTCAGCAAGCGGTCTTTGCCTTATTAAATGATAAAAAGTTCTACAATCAGATGACATCTGGCGGTCAGTTGTTTGGTGATGGCCACGCGGCGGATCAAATTGTGAAGATTATTAAGCGTGAGTTTTAAAAATAAGGAGTTGGCGCAATCAAGCGTCAACTCCTTATTTATCTTCAATTTTTTCGTTACTCTTAAAGATCAGCCATTTTGAAAAAATGTAATTGGCGATCACCACGACCACGTTGTCTAATGTCTTAGCAATTAACTGTTCTAATGGCGCCCGCATACCGAGCACACTCAATGCTAACCACATGAATGCCATGTCCATTAGCAATGTGACACCACGGTAGAAAAAGAACTCGACGATTTCAATCCAAAAGGCTTTCCAGGTGGTGTATGGCGAACCAAAGACCCACACCTTGTTCGTGAAAAAGGCAACCAGGACGGATAAAAACCACGCAATCACGGTCGCCACTTCGTAATTCCAGTGCAGACCGGTACTCAGCCATTGATAGGAAGCAATATTGACGATGGTGGTAACCACGCCCCAGAAGAGGTAGGCTACGACCTGCTTATACTTATCCCAGAGCTCTTTAATCATGGTTGTTCTCCGCCTGTTGGACTAATTGATCTACAAATTGATCCAAAGTCTTGATATCGTCCTCATCGGGTGCAAGGTTAATGTGGACATTGTCAGCTCCTTTAGTCGCACCAGCCGCTGCAAAGGCCTTGCCAAATTCATCCACCGCCACACAGAAGTCATCTGCGTAGGCCGTATCGCCAGAACCAGCGACCCCGTAAATTTTGCCCTTTAAATCAGCTTCCTGCAGATCGTCAAAGAAGTCGAGCCCTTCGTCAGGCAGTGCGCCTTCATCATAAGTGTAGGGACAGATCACACAGATATCCGCATCTTCAAAGTCGGCGACGTCCGCCATGGTCATTTCATTTTCATCGACTTCGACGCCATGACTTTCGAGGGCATCGGTAACGATGTCGGCGACATCTTCATTATTTCCAGTAATGGTGGCAAACACAACAACTGCTTTCATTATGAATTCCTCCGTTTAATTAAATGCAAGGGCTAGTATATCACAAAAGCGGTTCGTTGCGGATAGTGCTATACTAAATACTGAGATTTTAATAATTAAGGAAGTAAGTTGAAATATGATTAGTCTAAAGTCACCCCGAGAAATTCGGGCGATGGAAGTTGCTGGTGCCGCCCTTGCTGGTATGCATATCGGTTTGCAAAAGATTGTACGTCCCGGAATTTCATCCTGGGTTATTGAAGAGTTTGCGCGGAAGTATTTTAAAGCGGCCGGCGCCAAAGCCGAACAAATTGGTTTTGAAGGTTACAAGTACGCAACCTGTGTCAGTGTCAATGATGAAATTTGTCACGGTTTTCCGCGGAAAAAACTCATTTTAAAAGATGGCGACTTGGTGAAGATTGATACCGTTGTTAGTGTGGATGGTGCCTTTTCTGATTCTTGCTGGTCATACGCTGTGGGACAAGTGAAGCCAGAAATTAAGAAGTTGATGGATGTCACTAAGAAGGCCCTCTACATGGGGATTGATCAGTGTGTACCAGGTAACCGGATTGGTGATATTGGCGCAGTGATCCAGCACTATACTGAAGACGAAAATGGCTATGGTGACGTTCGCGAATTCGTCGGTCACGGGATCCAGCCCACCATGCATGAAGATCCAATGGTGCCGCACTATGGTGAACATGGCCAAGGGGTTCGTCTCCGGAAGGGCATGACGATCACGGTTGAACCGATGATCAACACTGGTACCTGGGAAGCCGATACCAGTGATCCAGATGGCTGGTTGGCGAAGACTGCCGATGGTGGCTGGTCTTGCCAATACGAACACACGTTAGTGATTACCGATGATGGCCCGAAGATTTTAACTTCCCAGGATCCAGAAGCGGATGCTAAGTACATGTATGATGATGAATATGCGAAGGACTTGGCACACTACTCAGCGATTGCTTTGCGAGTCGCCAAGCCATTTGAAGAAAAATAAACATCAAACAAGTTCCGCAAAATTATTTGCGGAACTTTTTCGTAACTCAAAGTCCGCTGATCCGTTGGATTAAGCGAGCGTTAAAATGAATGATAGTATTTAGTTGGTAGTAATAATGAATCGAGGAGAGCAATCGTGGTTTCGAAAAATAATCGGGAAATGATTCAACGACATGGTGGTCAGAATGAACCTAAGTATGCATTACGACGGCTGAGTATTGGGGTCGCGTCAGTTTTGCTGGGGACAACTGTGTTCATGGCTGGTAGTCACCAAGTTGCCCATGCTGATACGCAAACTGAAGGTGATCAGGAAACGACGCCGTTAACGACTAAGCAGTCAGCAACACCTCAAGATCAGACTCAGGATGCTAATCAAGTGACCCTGTGTCCGGCAACCACTTCAGCACCAAAGTTGACTCATTCAACGAACCAACAGCCATTGCGTGATCAATTGACAACGGTTCAACCACAGACGCAGTCAGCGACACCGGCAGCGACTAACCGTGCCAACCAAAGCGTTGATCTAACGAAGTGGCAATATGAGTCCACGGATAATGGGATTAATTTAACTGGGTACACCGGTGATACCACGCAGATTGTGATTCCTAACAATGTTGATTTCCAACAGGCGGGGAAGTTAACTAATGGTCAAACCGTACAGATTACTAAGGACGTCATTGCGCGGTTGCTCGGGGCTAATCCAACTACCTTAGCCGTTTCAACCACGGGTGATGGTAAAGTCATTGCAAGTGGCAGTGACTGGAGTGGTGCCTTTAGCAAGCAATACGTTTATGAAAATGGGACGATAGCACCGAATAAGCTAACGACACTAGATTTAGCTAATTTAGACACAAGTCAAATTACGAACATGCATGACATGTTTAGCGGGTATCCGCATCAAGCGTTACAGACGATTACCGGGTTAGATCACTGGGATGTGAGTCACGTTACTGATATGTCGAACCTGTTTAATGGTGATGATGCTTTGCAAAATGTTGATGATCTGACGAACTGGAACGTTAGTCAGGTAACGAACATGAGCCAAATGTTTGATCATACGGCAATGTCATCGGTTGGTAACCTCACTAACTGGCAAGTGGACAAAGTTACTAATATGGCTGATATGTTTGCTAACACTAAATTACAGTCTGTAGGTTTATTAAATAATTGGCAAGTTAATCAGGTTGCCGATATGTCAGGAATGTTTTTACATTCTGCAATTACTGCCATTGGTAATTTAGCCCGTTGGCAGGTTGGTAACGTGCAAGACATGTCACGAATGTTTGAAGGATCAGCTTTACAAGATTTAGATTTGACGAGTTGGAACGTTAGTCAGGTCCGAGATTTTTCATACATGTTCTTCCAGTCAGCATTGAACAAGATTGGTGCTTTGACGCACTGGAACGTTGCCAAGGCCACTAATTTGACGTTTATGTTTGCCCAAACGCAGTTGCCTGATATTGGAAATTTAGATCAGTGGCAAGTTGGTAAGGTTACCGATATGGGCGCCATGTTTAGTAATTCTCAAATGACGAATGTTGGGAAGCTTGCTGACTGGGATGTTGCCAAAGTGACAAAAATGGATGCCATGTTTGATGCTAGTGCACTGACCAATCTGGACCTCAGCAAGTGGAATGTCGCTAGCGTCACCACGATGGCCAACATGTTCTACAATAGCCAGTTGACTAATTTGGGAGACTTGAGTAATTGGAACGTGGCCAATGTTACGAACTTTTCATCAATGTTTGGGCAATCCCAGTTACCATCAATTAATATTTCAAATTGGGACTTTGGGAAGGCTGTACACACTACGGAGCCGCTCCAAGGGGTGGCCAAGATGTTCGCTAATAATCAAGTTCCGCAAGTAATTATTGCGAATAATTTAAAGAATGTGCCAACCACATTTAACGTTGCAGACTTTAATTCAGCTCATCAACCGCACAGCAGTCACCTGGTTGTGATTACTAATAACGCTACTTTACTTGGCTTAAAGGATCGGCAGATTCCTAACCAATTAACGTATCAAGATCAGCAACAAACGGTTGGTACGGACGATGCGCCGACCTTTTATCAATCAAACGGTTCGGCTGATGCGCATGCAATTGTTTTGAAACAGATCCAAGATCAAGCGGCTGCCTTTTTGAAGAATCATTCAGCATACAATGGCTACACAATCGCTAATGAAGCTCAGCTATCACCGGTTGAGTTGGCCAACGCCAAGCTTCAATTAACCAAGGCACCCCAAAAGGTTCGAGTACTCGGTTACGATGATGTGACTAAGCAAGCCATTCCAAAGGCGAATGCCGACAGTGATGATCAGAAACTGGATAGTACCATTAAGCAGTTAATTAATGATTTGAAAGCTCGCCACTATGTTTTTGCTAACAAAGTGACGATTGGTGAAAATGGTGAAAACTACCCGTTTGAATTGTTAATGGTTACTATAGATGGTCAGACACAAGTACCAACTTATTATGTCCACTTTACTCATGCTACGAAGAAGTCAACGGAAATCAAGACCGTTAAACAGAGCATTCACTACGTGTTTGCTGATGGTCAAACAGCAGCCCCTGACCATACTCAGGCCGTGACGTTCACGCGGACCAACACGACGGACTTAGTAACGGGCGTGACAACGGATGGCACATGGTCGCATGGTGGCAATTACACCTTTGCTGTGGTAACTAGCCCGGCAATTGCGGGTTATATGCCAAGCCAAAGTGAAATTGCTAGCCAGGCAGTCACACCAACGAATGCTGATATTGTGGCAAAAGTGGTTTACACTAAGAACCATCCAGCAACACCAGACAAGCCAACACCAGAGCAACCAAAGCCTGGGCAACCTGGTCATCAACCATTGCCTGGTGGCCATGATCAACCCCAGACGCCGGTCAACCATGAACAGTTATTAACGAGTGCTAATACGACGACTGCCCGTCAGCAAGCTACCAAGACTAAGCAATTACCACAAACGGGAACTGATCACGGTGAAGCAATGATCGCACTTGGTTTAGTAACGTTGATGAGCCTACTTGGACTTGGTTGTAAGAAGCGGGCATAAAGAGCTTATTCTTAGTTGCGTCAGCAGTAAGAGAATGGTATATTATTTTTAGATCATACCTCCACACCAAAGGAGTTACCTTGAGGTAATTACCGAACGTGGAGGTTTTTATTTTGGAGAATTTCAATGAAGAGAAGAAAACTTTTACCAATTTATTATTGTGAACTAATATTGCTGATTTTAAATTCATGGTTATGGAATACTCAGCTTCCACTGGTTAACTATGCGATGAACGATGGCAAGATGATGTTGATTCAGGTAATTCATGTCATTTTGAATGTTGGAATGATCACTGTGTTGCTCAGATTAGGGCGCTCGTTTATTCAACAAAGGGTGTCCATTAAAATCTTACTTAATAGTTGGCTGTTAGTGATAATCCTGGGAATCGGAGAATTGATAATTCAACTATTATGGAAAAACGAATTTCAATTTCCTGACTTAGTTAATAGTCTTTTTCCACTCTCAAGGAATGTTATTCCTGTGGTGATGGGAATCATTCTATCAAGGAATCTTGTACCATATTTTAAGCTCTTGAAAAAACGGAGCCAGATCAAAATTGGACTAATTTTATTAGGTGGATTATTTTCTACGACCCTTTTCAATGCTAATTTATGGGGATTCAATGGTGCTTACAATTTGGGGTTGACGTTAATTTTTGTGTCGATGGGAGCATTATTTAGTGAGTTTCAATTGCCAATTACCCAAAGAAAATTAAAAATTGCTATAGGGGGGGTACTGCTTCTTGATTTAGTTTTGGCGGCAGTAATGCCCAAAATCTCTGTTTCAATTCATAACGATTTTTCGACCGCGATGCGCTTTGCAAATCCAACAAATGTGCTGACAGTGATTATCGCATTAGGATTTTATTATTTAATGAGGTATCGGTTCACATCACAGATGGCAGATTTAGCTGCGGTTGCGGTTGCTTTAGCTACCTACCCAACATTGATGAACTTGTTTATTTCCTCAATTATGGGACATTTCAATCAGAGTATGATTCGCTATACTGTGATTCTAATGTGCTCGGTAATTTTATTGCCAATAAGTTATTGTTGTTTACGATTTTTAAGGCTGGTTGCTAAATCAAGTGTGTACTTACAGTGTCGTTTACAGATTGATAATCTAAACAACTTTAGTGATGTTAAACAATTATTAGCTAATCACTGGAAACGATTTGGTCATGAGTATCTTGCCGTTGGCTTTTTATATTTATTGTCTTTAGTTTCTTTATTGGCGATGGATAATAGTCTGAAATTAACTCCCAACGTTAATTACACCTACAATACATTTATTTATACTTTCTGTAATAAACAGTCGGTAATTATTTTAACGACCTTGTTAATTTGGCTGATGTTTAAGTTCTGCCAATCTTTAACAAATAGTTTTTGGTGGGGAATCGGAATTACCACAACGATTAATGTAATTTGGGTAATTGCTAATCGAATCAAAATTGGCGCAAGAAATGAACCGATTATGCCATCGGAAATGATGATGTATCAGGCTTATGGCAGTATTTTAAAAATGGTAAATCCCTGGTTACTATTTGGTGCATTAGTAGTGATCGTTCTGATTGGTTTTGTTATTTGGTGGCTGAACAAAAATGTGCAATTTGCAAAATTATCTGCAAAAGCACGAATAGTTTACGTGATCCTAGCGCTTCTGGCGTATAGTAGTGCCATTTTTTGGAATCATCAGGGTTCACCAATTCAGACGTTTGTTCAAGGGATGGGCTTTGAATCATATCCGTTTAATCAATTAAGCGGTGCGCGAGTGAATGGTCCTTTAGTGCAATTTATGAGTAATATTGATGTGAAGGTCATGGATAAACCAGCGGGATATTCCAAGAAAACGATGCAGAATATCGCTAAAAAGTATCGATTAACAGCTCAACACATTAATCAAAGCCGCCAAAATAATTTATCAAAACAAACCATTATTTTAAATTTAAGCGAAAGTTTCGCCAATCCTAATCGGGTTCCTGGCGTGCACTTGAAACATAACCCAATGCCATACATCACTTCATTAAAAAAACAAACCACTAGTGGTTTAATGGTCAGTTCTGGTTATGGTGGTGGAACAGCAAATATGGAATATATGTCACTAACTGGGTTAACATTAGCCAACTTCACACCAACATTAGCAACACCTTTTACGCAGTTAGTCCCATTTGCCAAGCAAGCTTGGTCAATTAATCGGTTGTTTAAGGACTCGACAGCCATTCATCCATATGTGGGTTCTTTTTATAGTCGACCAACAGTTTATCGAAAATTTGGTTTTGACCGCTTTATGTACTTAGGGAGTCGTTATAAGATTCGCCATCAAAAGAAGATTGACAGAAGCCCATATTTATCAGATGAGACTTCATACGAGAATGTGGAAGAGCAATTAAAACGGCATCAAAGCTCTCAGTTTATCAGTATTGTCACAATGCAAAATCACTTTCCTTATACCGAGCACTTTTATGATGGTGCAAAGAAATATCAAGCAACGATTCATGGCTCTGAAACTGATAGTGATACGGTTGCTCAATACGCCATGGGAGTTCATTACACTGACCAAGCGGTAAAACAATTTATTAAACAAATTAATCGTGAGCAACGACCAATTACTGTAATTTTCTATGGTGACCATTTGCCGGGAATTTATAAAAATGATATGAATCGTGATGGATTAAAATTACATGAGACTGATTACTTTATCTATTCTAATCTAGCAGCTCGCCAACGCGGAGCTAAGCAATTTATTAGCCATGCCAAGATTGTTTCACCAAACGATTTCATTGCGATGTTGGCCGAACAGACGAATTCAAAGGTTACACCATATATCGCTTTGTTGACGAGAGTTTACCAAGATTTACCGGCGGTATCGCTTAAGACGAATAATGCAGATACAAATGGTTATCATTCGGCACCACAATTTACGAATGAGCAGGGTAAAGTTGTATCAAAGGAACACTTTACTAAGGCGCAAAAAGAATTATGGCATGATTATTTGCTAGTGCAATATGACATGACCGCAGGACACCATTATTTAGGAAATAACTTTTTGAAATAGGAATTAATTTAAAATGTTGTATAGAAGTCTTCTTTGAAACATCTTTTAAGAGCTTAAATCGGATTGCTTGTATAATCCTTAATTGCAGTGGTTATTTTTATGCAATGATAAATTATAAGAATAGATAAAAGATCAAATTTAAAAAAAGATGCGTTCATGATAAAATGAACGCATCTTTAACTTTATGAAGGGACAAATATGGAGCAGGAACAAGGCAAATTTAAACAATTTCTGGCGGTCTTCTTCCACCACTTTCAGATGGCGCAGGTATCCTCCTCGGCCGCTGTTTTAGCGTACTATTCGCTCTTGTCCATATTCCCAGCAATCTTGGTAGTAGGGAACCTACTGCCGATGATTGGGATGGATGCTAATACGGTGTTGGGTTATCTGCAAAGTGCGGTCCCCGAGTCCGTGTTCGCATTTATAAAACCGATTGTATATGATTTTTTGCGCCATGGGAGCGGTGGAATCCTAACGACCGGGGCGATTATTGCCTTATGGTCGACCAGTCAAGGAATCGCAGCCTTCCAACGGAGCGTTAACCACGCGTACGGGGTAGCGGAGAACCAAAACCCAATTATTAACCGGACGGTGTCCTTTATTTGGATGTTAGTGGTAATTTTGATCCTCTTTTTAATGGCTTTGACCTATGGGATTGGTGAAGACCTGTTACAGAATCTACAACCAATCTTCCATTTTAATACGTCGTATATTCGGACGTTTGCCCAGTTAAAATGGCCAGTAACGTTCTTCAGCTTATTTATTGCGTTAACCCTGCTATATTATTTTGTTCCTAATGCCCGAGTTCGGCTTCGCTATGTTTTGGTAGGGGCAGTGATTGTGGCACTATTATGGATGGGACTTTCACGGGTCTTCTCCCTATATGCCCAATTACTGAACCATCGGGTCACGTCTTATAAAACGATTGGGGCCTTTATCGCGATGATGATTTGGCTGGATTTTTCCGGAATGTTGGTAATGATCGGGGCGACGATCAATGCGACCTTACAGGAGGAACATGAAGGGGAGATTGAGGAACGCCGTCGTCTGATGGAATGGATTCGTAATCCGCGTCAACAGCAAAATTTACGTAAATAAAAAGCCGGGATTCGTTGGATCCCGACTTTTGGTTTAGGCCTGTGCAGTGGAGAAAATGACTTCATCAGTGGTCGTGGTGTACTTAGCACCGACCACCTTTAGGTAGAGTAGATCATCATCTTTTTGGAAAAGCTGACTTTGCACAATTTTGTCCATGGCCTGACGGACAGTTTGTTCATCCAGTTGATCATTTGCGTAGTTTAACTTTAAAACATGACCCTTACTCAAACTACCCTTAAAAGATAAACTTAATGTTTTCATAGTTGTTGTCCTCCTTAGTTGTTAGCAAGTGTTTCAGCGTTAGTGAGCGTAATGGTTTGAATAGTTTCACCAGTTAGCAGGGTGATGCCTTCCAAGAAGCCAGTAATTTGCTCATCAGATGGGTTGGGGCAGATATTATTAAATGTCCGCATCATCCCGTCAGGATGCCGTTCACTGGTAACTTTAATTTGCAACTTGTTCGCCTTAAATTGATGTTTCATGATAAAAACTCCTAATTGATATTTTAGTAAGGGTGATCACGACTTACACTTCTTAATAACGGTTGATCAGATAAAAAGTACACGGAGAAATTTAAAAAATGCAAAAAATTACGAAAATCGAAGCTCAAAAGCGGAAGGGACGTTACAATGTCTACCTCGATGGTCAATATGCGTTTCCCGTGGCGGAGAGTGTCTTAATTAAGTATCGCTTGATGAAGGGAATGGAGTTAGAACAGTCACAAATCGCACAGATCACGACTGATGATGAGATTGCCAAAGCGTACGGGCGGATGTTGGATTATCTTTCCCATCAGTTGCGAACGGAAAAAGAAGTCATTCAGAAACTAAGGGAAATCGAAACCCCGGATGAGTATGTTGAGCCGATTCTGCAAAAATTGCGTGGAGAACGACTGGTGGATGACCACAACTATGCGATGAGTTATGTACGGACGGTGATGCGGACTGAACTGAAGGGGCCCAATGTAATTCGCCAGAAGCTGCGGTTAAAGGGTGTTGGAGAATTAGAGATCGATGCTGCTTTGGAGCAGTTCACGGATGAGAAGCAGCTTGGAAATGCAGCGAAGCTGGCCCAAAAATTATATAAACGCTATCGGCGACAGCCGATCCGACGGCAAGAAGAGAAAGTTCGTCAGGGACTGATGACGAATGGCTATCGGCCAGACTTTTTTAATCAAATTAAAGAAGCGGTGGAACCGGAGGCGGATGAAGAGCAGCAAAATGAATTGCTGGATCGTCAAGCCCAAAAATTAATACGTCGCTATCAAAAATACCAAGGATATGAACGTCAAATGAAGCTCAAACAAGCATTGTACCGGAAAGGCTTTGATCTTGATGAAATTGACCATTGGATTACAGAACATTTAAATTAAATCAAAAGGGCTTTTTCAATTGTAGATTTGCTGGTATTATAGGATAGATATTAATTGTTAATTACATTAAAGAGATATAATAAATTATGGAAAAAGAAAAGATTTATATTGATGAAAATAAGTTGAATCATCAGTATGGATACCGGATTATCAAGCGACTATTTGGAATTATTGCATCTAGTATTGCAGTTGTTGTTCTTAGTCCACTTTTATTAATATTGGCTATCTGCATTAAGATTGATGATTCACAGGGCCGTGTTTTCTATACTCAAAATAGGGTAGGAAAAGATGGTAAAATTTTTAAAATGATAAAGTTTCGGTCTATGGTATCAAATGCTGATGAATTGTTGGTAAAATTACGTGATCAAAATGATGTTGATGGTGCGATGTTTAAGATGAAAAATGATCCGCGCATTACTAAGATTGGACATTTTATTCGTAAATATAGTTTAGATGAATTGCCGCAGTTATTTAATGTAATAAAAGGAGATATGAGTCTCGTAGGACCTAGGCCTCCATTACCAAGTGAGGTGGCTGAATATACAGAATATGATAAGCAACGTCTAATGGTTACCCCGGGAGCTACTGGGTTGTGGCAAGTTGGTGGCAGAAATGATGTTGATTTTGATACAATGGTTCAGCTAGACCTTGAATATATTCAGCATCGTTCAGTTTGGCTTGATCTAAAGATAATGTTCAAAACTGTAGAGATTATGATTAGACCAAATGGAGCATATTAATTATGAATAATCCTGAGATTAGTATTATTGTTCCCGTTTATAATGTTCAGGACAGACTTGAAAAATGTATTAATAGTTTACTTGAACAAACCTTTACTAACATTGAGATCATACTTGTTAATGATGGTTCTACCGACAATTCTCTGTATATCTGCAAAAAATATTTTGAAATGGACGGTAGGATAAAACTCATATCGCAAAAAAACCAAGGCTTATCAAAGGCAAGAAATACAGGTATTGAAAATGCCACTGCAGATTTATTAATGTTTGTTGATAGTGATGATTACGTAGGAGAGAACTTTTGTAAAGATGCCATTTACAATATGAACCACTACGATTCAGACATGGTTTTTTTTGGATATACCAGAATTGAAAATGAAAAAATAAGTAAATTACTTACATATGGTCAAAAAGATCGAAAGCTTTCTAAAGATGAAGTTTTTAGTAATTTATATACGGATAGCTATGCTTGGAATAAGTTATATAAAAAAAGTTTATTCAATACTGTTAATTATCCTGTTGGCAAAAACTACGAAGATTTAAGTACCACATATCGCCTAGTGGAAAATACTAATTCAATTTCATATTGTGCGAAAGCAAACTACAATTATGTTGCATCAGATAGTAGTATCGTAAGCAAAATGGATTCGAAAAACATTTCGGATCAATTTGGCGCTATTCTAGGACTATCAGATTTTTTAAAAAATAATTATTTAAACATATATAATGATAATATTAACGAATTAATTAAGTTTGCTCTCAGATACTGTACGTATTGTGATAGTAACTATAATATTCACTATCACAAACGTGCGTACGATATCTTAAAGAGAACGATAGTACCTCAAAATTTAGACTTATCTCATAAAGTGATTTTACTAATGTATAAATTTTCGGCACCGCTCACGGAAAAACTTTTATTATTAAAACGATGGTATAGAAATAGAAGAGGAGATTGATTGTGAAGGCAAAAATTTTAGTAGCAGCTCATAAAAATTATAAGATGCCTAAGGATGATATTTATTTACCAGTCTTTGTTGGAAAGGCTCTCCATCCAGATGTTAATCATTCTTTTCAAGGGGATAATGAAGGTATTAATATTTCTGAAAAAAACGCTACATATAACGAACTAACTGCTATTTATTGGGGATGGAAAAATCTAAACTTAGATGCAATGGGACTTGTACATTATCGTCGTTATTTAAGCTTAAACCATAAAAAAAGTTTGGAAGATGTTTTGTCAACCAAACAGGTTCAGGGCCTGCTAAACAACTATGATATTATTCTTCCTCAAAAACGTCGTTACTATATTGAAACTAATGAGTCACACTATTTACATGCTCATGAGCGGGAGCCTTTTTATGTGATGAAATCCATAATTAAAACAGATTACCCTGCATATTCTAAATCTTGGGATAGAGTAATGAAAAGAACTTGGGCGCATATGTTTAATATGTTCATAATGAAGAAACAACCATTAGATGAGTATTGTTCTTGGATGTTTGAGGTTTTGAATAAGGTTGAAAAGCAAACTGATATTTCACATTATAGTCAATATGAAAAAAGAGTTTATGGATTTCTAAGTGAATTATTGCTAGATGTATGGCTTGATAAGAATCAAAAATATTCAACAAAAGAGGTAAAGTATGTATTTATGGAGCATACGAATTGGCTGATTAAAGGTGGTAATTTCTTAAAACGTAAGATAATAGGTCATGCTTAGTTTGAGTAAATATTAATACTATGAAAGGAAGACGTACGCTTGTGAGCACAATGCAAAATCCTAAAATGAGTATGCATAATTCTCCTATTTCTGGGATTAAAATATACTTCTTAGCATTTACTATTTATTTTTTTCCAACTTTTTTAATACAAACAACTTTTAGCACGGATGCTAATTCTCATTTCTTGAGGCTCATATCTTATCTTTCTATTCCATTATTACTATATAAGATATTTGTTATTGATAGATGGAGAAAAAGAGAGCTAATAGCAATTATTCTTATTATGCTAGCAAGCATAATAACTTGGCGAACTGCTCATATTAGTGATTATCTTTTCCTATTTCCACTAATTTTTGGAGCAAAAAACATATATTTTAAAGATATTGTTAAATGGTATTTGTATTTTAATACTGTTTTCATGTTATCTATAATGGGAATATCTCTATTAAAAATTATTCCTAATTTGATATATTATTCGGATCATCGACCAACTAGATATGCTTTGGGAATGGTTTTTCCATCTAATATAGCGGCATTTTTTCTTTTTATGGCTTTAGCGTATTGTTATGTAAGGTTTAATCGTTTGAATTTATGGGATTATCTTGGCATTTTTATTATTGGTTGCGTTGGTATGAAGTTGACAAATACTAGATTAGACTTTCTAGCCACTGTTTTGATAATACCGATAATGATTATTGCCCAACGAGCGTATCGTGGTAAAACGTTATCCAGATATTTAGGATCATTTTTTTGGATGGCTATTCCTGTTACAGCTTGGGTAGTAATTGTTGGATCCTATTTTTATGATAAACAGAACTATTTCCTTAAAAAGCTAAATGATTTAAGTTCGGGAAGATTGATATTAGGTCATGATGCTTTTCAACGTTATAAGCCAAACTTGTTTGGAAGGTCTATTACTGAATACTCATATGCTGGTGTGAAGGGGCATAAGTATGCAAGCGAGGTTGGTTCAATCTCTCATAATTACTTTTATATTGATTCGTCATATTTACGTATGTTATTACTATGGGGCACTATATCTTTCATAATAATAATTCTTTGTTTAACTGCAATTGCATTGAAATCAACTATTCAGAGGACTTATGTTCTGTCAGCTATCATTTTAATAATCTCGTTAAGTTTAATGTTTGAACCGCATGTAATACAGCTTATATACAATCCATTCCTATTATCTTTATTCTCAATTGATAATTATGTAATAAAAAAGGAGCCGTACGAATGGCTAATAAATTTAAATTAAAAGATGTCTACAAAATCGTTATTAAAAATTGTTTGGTAATTTTAGTTTTTTCAGTGATTTTTGGGATTTTAGGGTATTTATATGCCCAACATAAGCAAAGCACCGTGTATGAAACTACGCAAAACTTAATTATTAACCATAGTTATACTGGAGAGTCTGCTAATGAAGAACTTCAATCTGATATGAGTTTAACCAAAACTTATGCCAAAGTTATTGAAAGTAATGATGTTACCAAAAAAGCAAAATCATATCTTCCTAAAAACCTTAAAAAAAAGTATAACGATAAAGATATTGCATCAATGACTAGTGTGCGTGTGATACCAGAAACAACAATGATAAAGATCTCTGCTAAGTCTCCTTCTGCTAGAACGTCAGCTAAGTTAACCAATGCACTTGCCAAAGCTGCAGAAAAAGAGGTTCCTAACAAAATACCATCTGGATCATTGAAGTCTGTATCAAATAGTAGTAAACAGGATGCCGAATCTATTACATCTCCTTCGCGTAAGAAGTATGCAGCCCTTGGGTTAGCAGTTGGATTTCTTTTTGGAATGGTAGTGTCGTTCTCAATTACTACTTGGACTAAATTAATTTAATAATTGATTTAAAATAGTGAGTCAGTATAAATTTATACTGGCTCATTATTGTTAAAAAATGTCAATAATAAGAATTGGTATTATTAAACGTAGTATGATAGTGTTGTTTAAAATTTGGAAGGGAAAATCCGCGATGACAAAAATGTTATTTACAGTTGAAGAATATGATGGTGCAAATAATGCTGGACCAAAGGCCAAAGAAGATATTGAACAAATTTTAAAAAATAGGAAATTTAAAATAGTTTCGCAACAAATTAATATTCATTCAAAGATTTCTAAATTAAGCGCTTACTTATTTACGATTCCGCGAATGTTTCCTAAAAATCAATTTGTTGATGAGTTATATTTTCAGTATCCAACTTATTCAAGTTTTTTGATGAAAAAACTTATTAAAAAACTTAAACAGCATTGTGCAAAATTAATCTTTATTATTCATGACATTGAATCACTCAGAATATTTGTGAATAATAAGGATTACTGGTATTCAGAAAAACAACTTCTAAATCAAGCCGATGGTTTAATCGTACATAATGATCAGATGAAAAAATGGTTATTGGATAATGGGGTTAATGTTCCAATGATATCACTAGAAATTTTTGATTATTTAAGTACATTTCAGCCTAAATTAGATTTTTCATTTACCAAGTCGGTTTGTTTTGCCGGAAATTTAAGTAAAGCTAAATTTTTAGACAAATTAGCACTAAAAAACATCTCGCTAACTGTTTATGGACCTAATGCTGCGGATAATTATAAAAATGGTGTTAAGTATGAGGGACAATATTCCCCCAATGATTTACCTAACTATTTAACACAAGATTTTGGGCTGGTTTGGGATGGAACAAGTATAATAACTTGTGATGGTAAATTTGGTAATTATATGAAATATAATAATCCACATAAGGTATCACTATATTTGAGTTGTGGAATTCCGGTGGTTATCTGGAAAAAAGCTGCATTAGCAAATTTTATTGTTAATAATAACCTTGGAATTGCTGTTGAAAGCCTAGGGGAAATGGACGAAGCAATTGCAAAGATGGAAGAGAACGATTATAAGCGTTATAAACGTAATGCTTTAGAGATTTCAAAAAAACTTAGAATGGGTTATTATACCCAAAAAGCAGTTAATAGCATACAAGAAGAATTACATTAGGAGATAAAAATGCAAGCGGTTCTTATTTTGGCTCATAAAAATCTCAAGCAAGTTGTTGAATTATCTAAAAAACTAACACCTTACTTTAATGTGTATTTGCACATTGATAAAAAGGCGTCCATAAATCCCAGCCTATTAAACGAATTAGATAGTATGCATGTTAATTACTTTTCAAAATATAATGTAAAATGGGGAAGTTATAACATTGTTCTATCTACTGTTTTTTTAATGAAAAAAGCGCTTAAAAATAAACAAAATACTTATTTTCATCTTATATCTGGTCAAGACTGGCCGATGAAGGACCCTAGAAAGATTTTTAATGATTTTAATGATGATAATAAAATATATATGAACTATTTCAAAGCTGATGATAAGGTTAAGGCCGGGGAAAGGTTAATTTGGTGGGTTAAGTATTATTTTAATTATAATCAAGTGAATAGAAGATCTTTATTTGGTAAGATTTACCATCGTATAATTTTAAATACTCAGAGAGTTATTGGAATCGATAAGTTTAAAAGGTATCATATGGAGAGTAGTAATATTTATGCAGGAGAGGAATGGGTTGATATTCCACGTGATGCTTTAACCTATGCAATTAAAATCTTTGATAGTGATACTAATCTAAAAAAAATATTTGAAACTAGCTTTTGTTCTGATGAAATGTGGTTGCAAACAATTCTTTGCAATTCATCTTTTAAAGAACGGATTGATAAAAATATCCACCGATATATTAACTGGACAGAAAAAAATGGTAGCTATCCTGCAATTCTGGATGTTAATGATTATCAAGCGATTAAAAGAGGACAATACTGGTGGGGTCGAAAAATCTCGATGCCCATATCTAAAGGGTTAATAGATAAACTTGACAGATGCTAGAGTATATCAAAAAGATATATTCTTTTTTATCTAAATTATTTTTGTTAAAATCAAATAATAGTACTGCCTAAATAAGGAGAAAAATTTTGGAAAAATATGATTATTTAGTAGTTGGTGCCGGATTATTTGGTGCCACGTTTGCATATGAAGCTGCCCAGCGTGGCAAGCGTGTTAAAGTGATTGAGAAACGTGATCACATTGCTGGTAATATCTATACCAAAGAAATCGATGGCATTCAGGTTCACCAATATGGTGCCCATATTTTCCATACGTCAAACAAAAAAGTATGGGATTACGTTAATCAGTTTGCTGATTTTAACCGTTATACGAATACGCCAGTGGCTAACTACAAAGGTGAGATGTACAATCTGCCATTTAATATGAACACTTTTAATAAGATGTGGGGTGTACGGACGCCAAAAGAAGCCATGGCAAAAATTAATGAACAACGCCAAGAAATGTCAGAAAAAGACCCACAAAATCTTGAAGAACAAGCAATCTCTTTGATTGGCCGTGACATTTATGAAAAGCTCATTAAGGGCTATACGGAAAAACAGTGGGGACGGAAAGCTACTGAACTGCCAGCATTTATTATTCGACGTCTTCCGGTTCGCCTTACCTATGATAACAATTACTTCAATGATGATTACCAAGGAATTCCAATTGGTGGTTATACCCAAGTTGTTGCGAAAATGTTAGATAATGAATTAATTGATGTTGAAACTGGGGTGGACTTCTTCGATCAGAAGGATGAATACCTGAAAAACTATCCAAAGATTGTCTTTACCGGAATGATTGATCAATTCTTTAATTATCAATTAGGAGAATTAGAATACCGGAGCCTTCATTTTGAAACCGAAGAAATAAATGAGGATAATTACCAAGGAAATGCGGTTATCAATTATACGGATGCCGAGACGCCATTCACTCGAATTATCGAGCATAAGCATTTTGAATTTGGTAAGGGTGATAAAGGTAAGACGATTATTACTCGTGAATATCCAGCAGACTGGCACCGTGGTGATGAACCATACTACCCAGTTAATAATTCAAAGAATAATGGTTTGTACAAGAAGTATACCGAATTAGCCCAAAATAAAGCAGGTAATGTGATTTTTGGCGGTCGGTTAGGTCAATACCGTTACTACAATATGGATCAAGTTATTGCAGCTGCATTGAAAACTGTCGAGAAGGAGTTCGATTAGTTAACTATGAAAGTAATCAAGAACTATTTGTATAATGCTGGTTACCAGATTCTATTAATGTTGGCGCCACTCTTAACAACGCCATATGTTGCGCGGGTTTTGGGCCCGCATGAATCTGGTATTAATTCCTATACAAATGCTTGGGTTACGGTATTTTATCTAATTGGACAAATGGGAATTACCTTATATGGTAATCGTGAAGTTGCATATAATCGTGACAACAAATATGAAAGGTCTAGGACTTTTTGGGGAGTGGAATCTCTTCAATTAATAACAATTGCTTTATCATTAATAGCATACTTAACTGCGGTTTTTCTTTTCAGTACAACCTTTCAAAAGTTTTATTTATTACAAACTTTTTGGATTATAGCTGCAGGTGTAGATGTCTCTTGGTATTTTATGGGTATGGAGGACTTTAAAAAGACTGTTACACGGAACACAATTGTTAAATTAGTATCGATTGCTTTAATCTTTGTGCTTGTTCGAACAGAGGCTGATTTGTGGAAGTACATTTTACTTTTAGGATTGGCCCAAGTTGGTGGTAACGTAACCCTTTGGCCCTATTTAAAAAATAGTATTCAATGGGTAAACCCTAAAGAATGGCACCCATTTAGTCACTTCTATCCATCATTACTTTTGTTTATTCCAACAATTACAACCCAAATATATTTATTTGTAAACCGAGTAATGCTCGGTAAAATAGGGCAGCCTTCTGCTTTAGGTCAGTTTGACTATGCTGATAAAATTGTGAAATTAGTTTTGGCAGTTGTCACAGCAACTGGTACGGTAATGCTACCGCATGTTGCCAACAAATTTGCAAATGGTGATGTTAAAGGGGTAAGGGAGAGTCTATATAATTCATTTGATTTTGTTACTTCTTTGGCTGTTCCAATGATGTTTGGAATTATGGCGGTTTCAGCGAAGTTTGCCCCCTGGTTTCTTGGAAGTAAATATTCGCAAACTGGGCAAATTATCTTTTTGGAAGCACCGGTTATAGTACTGATTGCATGGAGTAATGTGACTGGTACCCAGTATTTAATGCCAGTTAATAGGGTTAATGAATTCACTATTTCAGTATCTGTTGGAGCTGCCGTTAATGTGATTGCTAACTTTATTTTAATTTTCCCATATTCATCAAATGGTGCAGCCATTGCTACAGTTATTTCTGAGTTTTCTGTGACAGCGATGCAGTTATGGTTAATAAGAACAACCATTAAAAGAAGAAAGTTATTTAATAACATTTGGAAATATTTTGTTAGCGGGTTAATAATGTATTTTGTGGTCTTGCGATTAAGTCAGATTATGCACATGAATCTAGTAAACTTGTGTGTTCAAGTTATTATTGGAGCGTTGGTTTATTTTATAGGTATTTATACTTTAAAGGCAACGATTATTAAACAGGCAAAAAACTATTTACAGAAGTAATTTACAATTATTACTGTGAGATTTCACTAATTACTTTTGGCTAACATTCGATAAAATCCAAGATTAATATTTTTATTGGTGCTATACTGCATCTAGAGTTTAATGAAATTAATAAATAAAAAACTAAGGAAGGTTGAATGTTTTTAACATGGAAGTACGTAAGCACTACAAGATGTATAAAAAAGGTAAGACCTGGTGTTATATGGCCTTAGCGACGATTGCAGCCGCCACCGGCATGGC
>NZ_CAKPYE010000012.1 GCF_934202705.1 uncultured Limosilactobacillus sp. | reverse complement strand
CTAAAAAAGAAGAACCGTTCGGAATTTTGAGAATTCCGAACGGTTCATTTATTATAAAGGACTTATGTCACAGCCCCCTTCGTTTATTTAATTACTTGGGTTGGATGTAACCCTGTGCTTTCAGTAGTTCGGCATATTCAATGGCACCACCAGCAGCACCGCGGGCAGTGTTGTGTGACAAACCAATGAACTTCCAATCAAAGATCTTGTCTGGACGAAGCCGACCAATGGAAATCCCCATTCCATGTTCAAAGTTAACGTCGTATCGAACTTGTGGACGGAAATCATCATCTAAGTATTGGATGAATTGCTTTGGTGCACTTGGCAAAGCGAGCTTTTGTGGAACTCCGCTGTAATCTTCCAAAGCTTGAATGAGCTCTTCCTTCGTTGGGTTTTGCTTGAAGTTAACGAAAGCCGCTACGGTATGTCCATACAATACTGGCACCCGTAAACATTGGCTGGTGATGACTGGCCCCTTAGCCTTAACAATTTGTTTAGTTTCATCATCAACGTGGCCAAAGACCTTCAATGGTTCGTCTTCTGACTTGGCTTCTTCGCCAGGAATATAAGGAATGACGTTTCCTTGAATTTCTGGTGCAGTTTCTAGAGTCTTGCCGGCGCCAGAAATGGCTTGGTAAGTACATGCCAAAGTTTGGGTTGGCTCGAATTGCTGCCAAGCAGCTAGAGCTGGAGTGTAGCTTTGGATAGAACAGTTTGGCTTAACTGCGACAAAACCACGTTCAGTCCCTAAGCGTTGCCGTTGGTACTTAATCACATCGGTATGGTCTGGGTTAATTTCCGGAATTACCATTGGAACATCTGGTGTCCAGCGGTGCGCGCTGTTATTCGAAACGACAGGCGTTTCATGCTTAGCATATTCTTCTTCTAGCTTGCGGATTTCATCTTTGGACATATGAACCGCGGAGAAAACGAAGTCAACTTGGGAAGCAACTTCATCAACATTTTCTGCGTCTAAGATTGTGAGATCCTTGACACCATCAGGAATTGGAGTCTTCCCCATCTTCCACCGGTCTTTGACGGCGTCACCATACTTTTGCCCGGCACTGTGTTTACTTGCCGCCACCACTGTTACTTCAAACCACGGGTGGTTAGCTAATAACGTGACGAACCGTTGGCCGACCATTCCAGTGGCACCAATGACTCCGACCTTGAGCTTTTGATCCATAATCACAACCTCCAATTTCTTTCTAATTGAAATCTCATTATAAACCGATTGCAGGAATAAACCAAGGCTGTTTTACTAAATTAAAGTAATTAGACGTTGAAGAACAACGGCAACTGTTGGGGGAGCTGCTTTATTGAGTTGATAATTATTACTCCTTGTCCGTCACGCGACGATTAATAATTAACTGCTTGGTGGCCGGATTCGTAAAGGCATCCGCTACCGGACCGTTACTGAGCATTGTCAGATGATGCATAGCGCGCGATGCCATGGTATATAACAGACCGGTGGCCTGGTCACCGAGGGCTTGTTGACTCACGTCCGCAATAATAACGGTATCGAATTCAAGCCCCTTAGCTAAGTAAGCGGGTAAAATGATCACCCCATGGTGAGGTAGCTGGGTGTCCCGACTGGTGAGACGGTGCAATTCTGTAACATGGCGATAAAGTGAGTGGTACACCTTTTGGGCTTGTACTTGATTGCGGGTCAGAATGGCAACAGTGGAGAATTTCTTGAGTTCCTGAAGGGTAATTCGCTGGAGCTGATCTGACCACTCTTGGTCATGATAAGTCATCGTGAGGGTTGGTTGCTCGCCATGACGAGTAAAGGCCTGAATTTGGTGACCATCTGGCAGGAGCGCTTTGGCAAAGTTCGTGATCTCAGTCGTTGATCGATAGCTTTGGCGTAAGGTAATTAATGTCGGATGCTTGGCGTGGAGATCCTGCGCAATCGAACTTAACAAGTTTTCTGGTAGCTGTAATGGGTAGAAAAGCGCTTGTTCACTATCCCCAAGAATTGTAAAGCGCGCGACTGGGAAGGCGTGGTGCAAGTAAACTAACATGGCGGCAGAATAATCTTGCATTTCGTCAATAAAGACATATTGATAATTACGATTTTGACCACTACCGGTAACGAGATCACGGAGGTACATTAATGGTGCTGTATGCATCAATGGTAATTGATGAAATTCAATGGCCCGTTGGTATTCCTTGATGATCGCCTGTTGATCATGGGCGCTGATGGCTGCAGGCCATGCAAGCTGGTGGAGGAAGTCAGTATACTGGCTAGCAAAATCAAGAAAGTAATTGTTATAAATTGCATCAGCCACGACTCGTAAGCGTTGGTGAGCCAGACGACGCGCGAGATAACGATCGCGGGCTTGCTCATCTGCAAATTCATCAATTGAATGGCGACCCATGAGTTGGTGAATTGCCTGCGGATCAAGTTGATTAAGTTCTTTTTGGAGCCAATCCTTCTTGGCCTCTACGCGAGAACGCTGTTGTAATTCACGGATCAGGATATTTTTGGTACGGATCAGACGATCAGCGATGGTCATGGCGACGGGTTGTTGGCTGAAAATCTTTGCAATGTGGTGACGAGTAAAGAAAACTCGTTCATGAAAATTAATATCGGTGAAGATTAACTGGTTTTGACCAGCTTTTAAAACGTTGAGATATTGCTCCACCGCCTGCATGACCGTAGCAGATTCTAAGAATTTTTGACTAGCGGGGACGGCTCCTTGCTGGTTTTCATACCGGTCAAATAGCGTTTCGACATTGAGACCTTCAAATCGCCGTTTTAAAAAGCCAGCCATGGTTACTTGGCGCATGTTGCGTTCACCCAGGCTGGGGAGCACTTCAGAAATATACTGACTAAAGAGCAGGTTCGGTGAAAAGAGGACAATCTGGTCAGCATTCAAGGATTCTTTAGCGTGGTACAACAAATAAGCAATTCGTTGCAAAATCGTAGAGGTTTTGCCACTGCCGGCCACCCCTTGGACAATCAGGAGATCACTACTGGTATTTCTGATAATATCATTCTGTTGTTGCTGAATTGTTGCCACGATATTTCTCATGGCTTGGGTGTTTTGTTGCCCCAGAGCAGCTTGTAGCATTTCGTCACCAACCGTCTCGTTAGTATCAAACATGTTGGTAATCTGACCATTCACGATTGTAAATTGGCGCTTTTGCACGAGTTGGACTTTTTGCGGACCAGCCGGAGTCTCATAGGTGACGGGGCCCAAAGTACCGTTGTAGTAGATACTGGAGATTGGAGCCCGCCAGTCATAAACCAAGAAGTCAGTTTTATCGTTGTTCATTAAGGATGCAATTCCAATATAGAGGGTTTCAGTCTCGTCGGCGCCGGGCTCTTGAATTTGGATTCGACCAAAGTATGGTGACTGACGCAACTTTTGGAGAGTTGTTAACTGGTGGCGGAGGATATCTTCATTTTCTGTCGCACGGGCCACCAATTGTCGTTGTTGTTCTAGAGCTGAACGTGATTCAGCAATATCATCGATTTCATAGCGGTTAATCGAGGCGTTTTCGCCATAATTTTGCTCGACTGCACGGGTTTCACGATGAGCAGCGTCAATGGCTTCTTTAGTTTGGCGAATTTGATGGTCAATTTCTTGAATAACCTGATCGACGCGCGATTGTTCAACGATTTGTTCCTTTGATTGTGCCATACCGACGCCTCCATTGAAGATTGATTAATTTTACTTATTTTAGCATAGTGATCTCGCTGGTAAAGCGATAAAACTTTTTTGAAATTGGCTAACTTTAATAATGTTAGTAAAGAAATATCATGGTACCATTAAAAGGGTATAATTTCGACAAAAATGTAAAAAGAAGGTGATGGGTCGTGGAAAACCTCGCGATTGTTGATCTGGGTTCTAATTCAGCACGGCTAGCAATTACCCAGATCAATCCGAACGGAACGTTTCACGAGATTAAACGCGTGAAAGAGAACACACGGCTCTCTGAAGGGATGGGCCCTGAAAAAGTGTTGCAAACGAAAGCAATGAATCATACGATTGCAGCGCTCAAGAGGTTTAAAAAAGTGTATGAACGGTTTAATAATGTGCAGGTTGTGGCAATTACGACTGCGGCAGTCCGACAAGCACGAAATCAACAAGAATTTTTAGACCGTGTGAAAAACGAAACCGGCCTGGAACTACGGGTCTTATCAGGACGTCAAGAGGCGTATTATGATTATCTCGGTGTCATCCGCACTTTGAAGCTTGATCATTGCTTAATTTTGGATGTTGGTGGTGCCAGTTGTGAACTGGTTTTGGTTCAGCATCGGAAAGCCCGGGATATGATTTCTTTGCCGTTTGGTGCGGTCAACATTTCAGAGCAATTTCATTTGGGAGGCTTTGTACGAGCAGCTGAATTATTCCGTGCCCAGACAATGATTACGCAGCGTTACAATAAGGTTCCCTGGCTACGGTTTGCTAATCGAGTGCCAATTGTGTTGTTAGGGGGAGCCAATCGGACCCTAGCACGGATGAGTAAAAATCACCGTCATTCTAAATACCGAGGCATTCATGGCTATCGGTTAACTTCTCGAATCGTGTATGCGACTTACCGTGAATTATTGAGTAAGAATCTTGCCCAGCGAAAAAAGATGCCAGGTTTGGAAAATGATCGGGCTGACATTATTGTTGGCGGGATGTTGCCATTAATTTGCCTTTTGCAACGGAACAGCGATGGCCGGGTAATTTTCTCGGAAAGTGGTGTGCGCGAAGGGATTATCACGGAATATATTCATCGTCGCAACCAGCAGGATGGTGAACTAGATGAGTAATTGGACAAGTAATTTATATCAGAAACCGTTAAGCGAACGCCAAGCATTGGTGGCTGCCCATTCAAAATTAACGACGAAGCAGGCCCACATTCTGAAGCAGCAATCATCCGCCATCCACAATCAATTAATTGAAAACTATGTGATGGATTACCAAATTCCAGAAGGATTGCTGGTTAACCTGGTTGTCAATGGTCGTCATTATCTAGTACCAATGGCGACTGAGGAACCATCAGTGGTGGCAGCGGCCTGTAATGGCGCAAAACGAGTTGCTGCTAGCGGTGGATTTCAGGCAGCCGAGCAATCCCGAATTGTTCGTGGTCAGGTCATCATTACTGATGCTGAGCAGCAGCAATTGACGAGTTGGTGTCGAACCCAACGGTTGACGATTTTAAAGGTTGCCAATGATGCTCACCCATCCATGAAAAAGCGCGGTGCGGGAGCGCAAGATTGTTGTGTCCGGCAGAACGGCGCTTTTTTAAGTTTAGATATTCTCATTGATGTGGATCAAGCAATGGGGGCCAATAGCGTCAATACAATGGCTGAAGCAGTTGGCAAATACTGTCAACAAGCTGGTTGGCATGTTTTGGCAGCAATCTTGAGCAATTATGCAGTGGATGCAGTGCAGACCGTTGATTGCTTTGTTAGTAATGATTCATTAGCCACTAAATTAATGGCTGGACACCAAGTTGCTGAACGGATCGTGGAGTTAAGCCAGCTCGCCCAAAATGATCCATACCGGGCGGTGACCCATAATAAAGGCATTATGAATGGAATTGATGCGGTCGTAATGGCGAGCGGTAACGATTGGCGCGCGGTAGAAGCTGGTGCGCACGCTTATGCCGCGCGTAGTGGTCAATATCGCGGATTAAGCCAGTGGACGATCGTGGAGGATGGATTGCATGGGACCTTAGCATTGCCATTAACGGTTGGTGTTGTCGGCGGCTCCATTAAACTAACGTCCCAATCACGGATTAACTATCAGATGAGCCAAATTCAGAGTGCACAAGAGCTGAGTACGGTGATTGCTAGTGTTGGCTTAGCGCAAAACCTGGCGGCACTCCGGGCACTGGCGACGAGTGGAATTCAGGCGGGCCACATGAAATTACAGTATCGCTCACTAGCGATTAGTGTTGGTGCTCAGGCAAATGAAATTGAACCGCTAGTTAAATTGCTGCAGACAGTTTCTCAAGTTGATACTACAGTGGCCAAACAGTTATTACAGCAGTTACGAAAGGAATAATAACATGCCAGAAAAATTCAAATTAAACCAAGCAGCACAGAGTTTGCTGGATGCAGTTAATGAACTTTATCCAGAAGGAAGTGTCTTTGTTCAGTTTGATCAAGATAAACAGCCGGTTGGTTATGTTCGTCATGATCAGGCACGACAAACCACGTTGCCGGGTGGTCTTGTGATTACGGTGACCGACATGACTGCACCTAATTACACGGCTTCTCATGAATTACTACATTTATTGATGTTATTGAAGGGCTTTCCACAGATTTTCTTCCAAGTATCATTAGGTGATCAACAGTTGGATGAACAAATGATGATCATGTCAACCGATTTATACGATGTGGCAATGCACCGCGTGGTCGTAGCCGAACAACGAAAGCATGGCTTGATTGACGACCAAATTGAGTCTGCATACCTGAAGGGCATCCAAGCAACCATTAGCAAAGAGCATGATCAGGGCGACGATGATGAACGAACGTTACGCTTGCTGACGTTACTTGACGCCCTCGTCTTTTATGGTGATCACCTGGACCAAGTAAAAGACCAATTGACGGCTGATTATCCAGTAGCCTTTGCTGCTGCTCAAAAAATGTATGATCAAATTACTGAACGTCAGATTGATTCACCATTTGAAATGCGTCGCCAAATCGTTAAATTGTATCAGCTATTTGATGAACAACTCCTCAACTGGGGCTTGCCAGCGTTGCATAATAATGAATTTACGACGGTTTCACCGGTGCTCAGTGCACGTCAGTTACGCTTAAAGGTTCGTCAAGTATTTGAAATTTTCCATTCGGATATGAAAGACCGTCAAGGACACGATGATGTCTACATTGGTTTGCGGCGGAATGATCACCAAAATTCATTTACGTTGCACGGCCCGCAAGGCAAGGATCGTGCTCAGACCTTTGTTAAGATGTATGATGAACCAGTTGAACAGTTGTTAAAGGAATTGAACGTGCCATTTATTGTAAGGAAGTGATCGAATGGCAGTCGCAGAACAGCAGCTTTTTGATGATGCCAAACACATCGTGTTCTTAACAGGAGCGGGAGTTTCAACCGCTTCTGGAATTCCAGACTTTCGTTCGGCCAATGGTTTGTATACCCAAAATAAGAATGCCGAATATTACTTAAGTCATCGTTACTTTGTTGAAGATCCAGTGGGCTTTTATGATTATTGTAAAAAGAACCTGTATTTTCCTGACGCTAAGCCAAATGTAATTCACAAAAAGCAGGCGGCGTTGACGCAGCAAGATCGGGCAACTGTGATTACCCAAAACATTGATAACCTGTATGAAGAAGCGGGAACGAAACATTTAGTGGACTTTCACGGTAACCTTTACCATATTTATTGCGAACGGTGTCATCAAACGGTTCCGGTTGCGGACTATTTAAAAAACCGCATTCATGAAGAAGATGGTGGTAGCTTACGTCCAGATATCGTATTGTATGATGAAGGAATTTCTCAAACGGCAATCTCACAATCATTAAATGCAATGACTAATGCTGACCTCGTGGTAATTGTTGGTACCTCAATGAAGGTTTACCCATTTGCAGGCTTACTTCAGTATGCCAATCCGCAGGCTCAGGTATTGGCGATTAATCAACAACGGTTGACTTTGCCAATTCATTTCACAATGATTCAAGCAGACGCGACAAAATACTTTGCTGAATTAGATGTGAAATGATAAAATGAAAAATAATTAAACAAGCCGGCTTGGCGAACAGTGCCAAGCCGGTTTTTATGACGAAAAAGGAGGATGATCAAGTGACCAAACAAGTCAAATATACAATTAGTATTGTGCTATTTTGCGAATTTTTAATTTGTCTGGGGATGAGTCTCATCTTCCCGGTGATGCCGTTCATTCGAAATGAGTATCATTTTTCCGCGTTTGATATGGGAATGATGTCGTCCCTCTTTGCCCTCGTCCAATTTATTGCCTCGCCGATTGTCGGACGGATTTCGGATCGGATGGGTCGGAAACCAATGCTAGTGTGGGGCCTAGTAGTCTTCGGATTAGCCGAATTTGTTTTTGCAGCGACCAGCCGACTATGGCTCTTTGATTTATCACGGGCGGTGGATGGCCTTTCGGCCGCCATGTTTGTCCCGACATCCATGGCCTTAGCAGCTGACATCACGACCCGTGAACAACGGGCTAAGGTTATTGGTTGGCTTTCTGCAGCTTTCAGTGGTGGTCTAATGCTTGGCCCCGGGTTAGGTGGCTTGTTGGCAAATATTAGCTACAAGATGCCATTTTGGGTTGCAGGGGTGCTCGGCATCATTAGCGCGATTGTGGCCTTCTTTGCTTTGCCGGCAGATCGTGAAGAACAATTTCAAAGCCAAACTCAGCGAACCGATGAACAGCTGGCCCGTAGTAGTTGGGATGAAGTAAAAAAGATGCTCACCCCAGCCTTAATCGTATTGTTTATTATGATTTTAGTGTCCGCATTTGGCTTAGCTGGTTTTGAAAGTATCTATAGTCTCTACGTTAATCAAGTCCACCATTTTGATTTGACTACCATTGCCGCAGTGCTCACGGTTAATGGAGTTTTGTCACTGCTGTTGCAAGTCTTTTTATTTGACCATTTGGTAATTTGGTTCGGCGAAGTGCAGATTATTCGGTGGAGTTTCTTTATCAGCGTGATCGGGACCCTCATCGTGATCTATGATCACTCCCACTGGCAATTATTTGTTGCCACATTAGTGGTTTATGAAGGGTTTGATATGCTCCGCCCAGCCATCACAACATTATTGACGAAAATGAGTGAAAGTAATCAGGGATTGCTCAATGGAATTAACATGTCCCTGACCAGTGTCGGCAATATTATTGGTCCGTTGTTATCGGGGGCGTTGCTAGATATGAACTATCAGGCACCATATTTAGTTGTGGCAGCATTTATGCTGGTTTCGTTCTTGATTACTTTTGGCGTCAGTCATGAAATGAAAACTGTTTAACTGAAAAGGGTCGGCAATTTCGCCGACCTTTTTGCTAGCTAAAATTAATGGTTTTTCCCGCAACTTTCCAGATCCGTGGAAGACGATCCTTACGTTCGTGCGAAGTGTGGTGAGAATGATGTAATAAGTGTTTAAACATAACTATCGTCTCCTTTCATTCACCCTTAAAATACCACGATGAAATGCTGTTTTAAAGGGATTTGTGGTACTATGAGAAGGAGATAAAAGCAGCGTTAACGACAATATTCAGGGAAGTGCAAAAAAATCAAAATGGCCGTCATTAAGCGGTTGAATATGCACCTTAATACTGAATAATACTTAAAATATGCACTTAGTAATTTTTAATCTAAAGCTGCTTTCTGAGAAAAAAAGATAAATTTCTTATTTGGAAAGGAGGACCTCAATGAAGACAACCCTAGCTTTAACGACTTGGACTGAGCATCCAGCATTAATTAATGAACAACGGCCAGTTACTCTCCACGAATATGCGCAATATTTACCGGCTGTCGAAGTGGATACGTTTTTTTACGCGTTACCCCAATTAAAGACTGTGCAACAGTGGGTGAATGAAGTGAGTGCTGGGTTTCAATTTATTGTTAAGGCGCATCAATCCATGACCAAACATCCGCATGCCGTGGTGCCTGATGATGTTTCATTACCAGAAATGTTTGAACGATTTCGTCAGGTCGTCCGTCCATTACTCGCAACTAACCAGTTAAAGACAGTACTGTTTCAGTTTCCGCCACAGTTCGATGCCACAGTCAAAAATATTGAATACTTGATGAAGGTGCGGCAATGGATGGGACAATTACCGGTCGCCGTTGAACTACGGAATCAAAGCTGGTATCGCCCAGCAGTCGTTAAATCTTTGGTGGATTATTGTCGGGAACTCAATTTTACTTTGGTGGCAGCTGATGAACCGCATCAGATTGAGGCCTCGATTCCATTTTATTTGGTGACAACAAATCGGCGATTAGTGTTGCTGCGCCTACATGGGCGCAACAATCAGGGGTGGAATCATCCAGGACCAGAGTGGCGTAAGCGACGGACACTTTATCGCTATTCTGATCAAGAACTACGCAATTTGAGCCAATTAATTTATGGGTTACAACCAGAACCGCAAGAAGTTTGTGTGATTTTTAATAACAACTCTGGGCGAGACGCAGCGCCGAATGCGCAGGCGCTCCAAAAAATGATGGGACTGCACTTTAGCGGATTAGTACCACGCGATCCACAACAACTAGATCTTTTTTGATGAACCGATTAAATGCTTATGAACAATCGAATTTTCAGCGGTTCTTTGCTATACTATTTTTAATTACCACACGAGAAAGAGGGAATTTGGCATGGTTGAAACCAAACCAACATATTACATTACAACACCAATTTATTATCCATCTGGTAAGCTGCACATTGGGAACTCATATACCACAATTGCCTGTGATGCGGAGGCTCGGTTTAAACGTCTGATGGGCTACGATGTCTTTTATTTAACGGGAACTGATGAACACGGTCTCAAGATCGAACAAAAGGCGGAACAATTAGGAATGCAGCCCCAAGAGTACGTTGATCAAATGGCTGCCGGAATTAAGCAACTTTGGAAAACGTTGGATATTAGTAATGATAAGTTTATTCGAACGACGGATGATTACCATGAAAAGGCTGTCCAAAAGATTTTCCAACAGCTGCTTGATCAAGGCGATATTTACAAGGGAAAGTATACTGGCTGGTATTCGGTTGATGACGAAGAATACTTTACTGAAAGCCAACTGGCAGAAGTCTACCGTGATGATAACGGGAAGGTGATTGGTGGTAAAGCCCCATCAGGTCATGAAGTCCAACTGGTCGAAGAAGAATCATATTTCTTTAAGATGAGCAAGTACGCAGACTGGTTAATGGACTACTACAAAGCCCACCCTGATTTTATCGAACCGCAT
This sequence comes from uncultured Limosilactobacillus sp., assembly GCF_934202705.1. Lineage (GTDB taxonomy): Bacteria > Bacillota > Bacilli > Lactobacillales > Lactobacillaceae > Limosilactobacillus. The sequence continues at coordinate 42,767 of NZ_CAKPYE010000012.1, read as the reverse complement.
ACGCGGATGAACGAAATGCTGAATAATTTCCTTAAACCAGGTTTAGAGGATCTGGCAGTGACGCGGACATCGTTTAATTGGGGAGTGAAAGTGCCAAATGATCCAAAACATGTGGTCTATGTTTGGATTGATGCCCTGTCCAATTACATTACTGCCTTAGGCTATGGTTCTGATGATGATCAGTTGTTTAAGAAGTACTGGCCGGCGGATGTTCACATGGTCGGCAAGGAAATTGTCCGTTTCCACACGATTTACTGGCCAATTATGTTGCATGCCTTGGGGTTGCCATTACCAAAGCATGTGATTGGCCATGGTTGGCTAACTATGAAGGACGGTAAAATGTCTAAGTCAAAGGGTAACGTGATTTATCCACAAACCTTAGTTGATCGTTATGGACTAGACGCTACCCGTTACTACCTTTTACGAGCAATGCCGTTTGGCAACGACGGAATCTTTAGCCCAGAAGATTTTGTTGACAAGGTTAACTTTGATTTGGCGAATGATTTAGGAAACCTCTTAAACCGGACGGTCGCGATGATCAACAAGTATCAAGCTGGTCGTTTACAAGGTCAAAATAATGCGACGACGCCATACGACGATGATCTAGAACAAACTGCTGGACAAGTGCTGACTGAGTACCAAAAATTAATGGATCAGTGTCACTTTGCTGAAGCATTAGCAAGCGTTTGGAAGCTAATTGCGCGCGCCAATAAGTATATTGATGAAACTGAACCGTGGGTGTTAGCTAAGGATGACAGTAAGCAGGCGGAACTTTCTGATGTAATGACTCATCTGGCGAAAGCATTGCGGTTTATTGCGGCGCTGTTACAGCCTGCAATGCCAAATGCACCAAAGGAAATCCTTCGTCAATTGGGCCTTGCGGATACCGAAATTTCCTTAACCGATTTATCATTTAATGATTTCCCAACTGAAGCGACAGTGGTCAAGAAGGGGACCCCGATCTTTCCACGGCGCGATGTAAAGGAGGAAGTGGCCTTCTTGAAGTCTCAAATGACAGCCAATACCAAGCAAAAGGGGCGTAAGGCCATGGAAAAAGCAAAAAAGGCTGCTCAGCAAAAGGAACAAGAGCAGACAACTGGCAAGAAACAAATTCGCATTGAAGCGTTTGATAAGGTGGCTCTCCAAGTCGGTGAAATTAAGGCTGCCGATCATGTCGCAGGTGCTGATAAATTATTGAAGTTCCAAATTGACGACGGTACTCCTGAAGGTCGACAAATTCTTTCTGGAATTGCTGAATGGTATCCAGAACCAGCACAACTGGTTGGTAAAAAGGTAGCCTTCGTTGCGAACTTGAAGCCCCGAAAGATGCGTGGCGAAATGAGCCAAGGAATGTTACTGTCTGCTGAACATGATGGTAAGGTTCAATTGTTGATCTTACCAGATAGTTTGGTTCCCGGGTCTGAAATTGGCTAAAAAGGATGTTGACAAGGAGTCAAGAATGAATGATCAAGTCATCCCGCTAAATATCTATGATTCTCATACGCACCTGAATGATGATTGCTTTTATGACGATGTGCCTGCTTATCTGGCACGAGCTAAGCATTATGGGGTCAATCAAATGAATATGGTAGGGTCCAACCAACTGTTAAATGAACGGGCAGTGCAGCTGGCACATCGTTATCCTCAACTGCGGGCGATTGTTGGCTGGCATCCAGAAGATGCGAAAGACTATGATCAACAAGCACGGGTGACTCTCCAAGAACAACTGAAAGCCCCACTGGTGGTTGGAATTGGTGAAATTGGTTTAGATTATCATTGGGATACAAGTCCCAAAACCGTGCAACAACGTGTTTTTGAAGAGCAACTCGACTTGGCACGTCAATATCAATTACCGGTTTCGATTCATTGTCGAGAGGCATTGGCAGATACCTACCAGATTCTGAAGGACAATCATGTGGGCGATTTTGGCGGAGTGATGCATAGCTTTGCTGGTGATGCCAGATGGGCACGGAAGTTTCTTGACCTGGGGATGAACCTCTCTTTCAGTGGTGTGGTGAGTTTTCATAAGGCGACAGAAGTGCATGAAGCAGCCCGGGTAACGCCGTTGGATCGCCTGATGGTGGAGACCGATGCCCCTTATTTAACGCCGATGCCATATCGGGGAAAACAAAATGAACCTGCTTTTACGTATTACACAGTGTTAGCATTAAGTCAGCTTTTGGACCAGTCACCAGAAACAATTGCCCAAGCGAGTTATCGAAATGCTGATCAGTTATTTAAAAAGAGAGTCTCAAATGAAGAAGATTAAAGAAGTGATCGTTGTTGAAGGCAAGGATGACACTAAACAAATTCAGCGGGCGGTAGATGCAGACACGTTTGAAACAAACGGGTCTGCTTTATCGTTAGCTGACATTGAACAGTTAAAAAAACTCCAGCAGCGGCGTGGCCTAATTATATTTACCGACCCCGACTTTAATGGTGAACGGTTGCGCAAGATGATTAGTCAAGCGATTCCTGGAGTGAAACACGCTTTTATTGAACGACAGCAGGGAGTACCGACCGAAGCACACGGTAGTTTAGGAGTGGAACACGCGAGTCAGCGTGTGATTCGTGAAGCGTTGAGGAACCTATATACTGAAGAAGTACCGAGGACGCCATTGTTTACCCGTACTGATATGGCAACCTGGAACTTAATTGGCGGCCCCGCGGCGCGCTACCGACGCGAACGGTTGGGGCAAATATTAGGAATTGGTTACGGTAATGGTAAACAAATGTTGAAACGATTAAACGTGTTTCGAGTATCACGACAACAGTTTCACAAAGCAGTGGAACAACTAAATCGGGAGGAACAAGATGGCAAAAAGTGAGATTGGGAGCAGTCAACGAACGCGTGAAATTATCAAGAAGTATGGTATTCATGCGAAAAAAGGGTTTGGACAAAACTTTTTGACCGATTTGAATGTTTTAACCGGGATTGTTGATGCTGCTGAGATTACGAAAGATGATAATGTAATTGAAATCGGTCCCGGACTAGGGGCGTTGACCGAACAGTTAGCAAAGGTAGCTGGTGAAGTAGTGGCTTTAGAAATCGATACTGATTTACTGCCGATTTTATCTGATGTGTTATCGCCATATTCTAACGTCAAGGTCATTAATCAGGATGTCTTAAAAGCTAACTTACCGGAATTAATTCAAGCTGAATTTACTGACCCCTCGCGACCAGTAAAAGTGGTTGCCAATTTGCCTTATTACATCACCAGCCCGATTTTAATGAATCTATTGAATAGTACGGTTCCGTGGGCAGCAATTTGTGTCATGATGCAAAAGGAAGTAGCGGATCGGTTAACCGCGAAGGTGGGAACAAAACAGTATGGCGCGTTGACGTTGGCCATTGAATACTCGATGACCGCCCGTTTAGCGTTTGGCGTCTCTCGGCATGCATTCGTTCCGGCACCTAATGTTGATTCAGCCATTGTTGTCCTAACCCCGCGGGCTAACGCATTAACTGTTCAACCGTTTGATCAGCAAAATTTATTTGGCTTTATTAAGGCCTGCTTTGCACACCGCCGTAAGAATTTGTGGAATAATCTCAAACCGGTAGTCGGGAAGGACATAGTCAAGCAACAAGCGACCAAAGAAATTTTAGAATCGCTGAAAATTGCATGGACGGATCGACCAGAAACATTGACGTTAGAACAATTTATTCAACTAGCCAATGCCCTCCATCAGCACCAAATCATTTAATGATGAAGAGTTATTGTCACGTGAAGTGGCAATAACTCTTTTTTTAAACGTTGCTTGCCATTAACGAGGAGGCAAGTTACTATAATAAGAAAATAAACATGGAGTGAGGGAGGATCAGGCCATGATTGTCACGGAAAAAGCGCCCGCAAAAATCAATTTATCCCTGGATACACCACAGCGTTATCAAGATGGTTCACCACAGTGGAATATGGTCATGAATTCAATCGATTTAGCAGATTACCTGACGATTGAGATTCATTCTCGCCCTCAAACGATTAAGGTTTACACGGATAGTGGTTTTTTGCCCAATGATCAACGGAATCTTGCCTATCAAGCTGCTCATATTTTGAAGAATCGTTTTCATCGTCCAGAAGGAATTACGATCCGCATTAAAAAGAATATCCCGGTAGCGGCTGGACTAGGTGGCGGGTCGTCAGATGCGGCGGCAGTGCTTCGCGGGTTGAATCAGGGATGGAATTTAGGGTTGTCGTTGGACGAATTAGCGCAGATTTCATTGACAATTGATTCAGACGTACCATATTGTATCTACAGTCATACAGCCCATGTGACCGGTCATGGTGAAAAAATTCGCTTATTGCCTCAATGTCCCCACTATTGGGCGGTGATTGCCAAACCAAGTGTCAGTGTCTCAACACCAGCAATTCTGCGTCAGATTGATTATCAAGTTATCGATCATTTAGATAACCAGGGGTTATTAGAAGCGATTGAGCGAGAAGATTGGCAGTGTGCCTTTGCTAAAATGGGCAATGTGCTGGAACCAGTCACGATGAAAGAATATCCCACAATTAGGAAACTGAAAGATGGAATGCTTAAATTAGGCGCTGACATGGCACATATGAGTGGCACTGGGCCGACTGTATTTGGTCTTTGTCACAGTGAATCACGGGCCAAACGAATTTATAATAGTATGCGGGGATTTTGTGGCGAAGTGTACTTAGTGATGTTACTTTAAAAACTGATAGCTGGGAGCAATCCCAGTTTTTTTATTACTTTTTTGGTTGAAATTCGGTATGATATGATAGATGCCTTAATAAAAACTATTACGATTAATCACAAAGGAGCAATTTAATGAATAAAAAGTGGTGGGGACTCGCGGGCTTGATTACGAGTTTGGTGATCATCCTGATTTTGATGATTACCGGTTGGCAACCGCACCAGCAACATCGCCAACGACCCATTCGCGTGGTGACTAGTTTGAATTTCTATGGTGAAGTTGCCAAAAGCGTTGCTGGTAAGTATGGTAACGTGACGTCGTTTATTAATAGTTCTGCGGTCGATGTTCATGATTTTCAGCCATCTACTAAGCAGGCGCAACAGTTAGCCGAGGCGAATGTTGTGATTGAAAATGGTCTTGGTTATGATGCTTGGCTGCAAAAGATGACAGCAGCTAGCGGCCGTGACCAGGCGGTGATTAATGTTGGCAAAAATGTTGCACAAAAGAAGGCTGGTGACAATGAACATGTTTGGTATCAACCTCGCACCATGGAAAAGTTAGCTCAGCGATTGGCTGCCCAATATGCAAAGTTAGATCCTCAACACCGTACCTATTATTATTCGCGGGCCCGCAAGTACCAGCAACAACTGGCACCGTTAAACCATACGATTGACCAGGCTAAGCAGCGAGTACAACGGAGACATAATTTAGTGCTAGTGAGTGAGCCGGTGTTTGATTACGCATTAGAAAATTTGGGTTATCGAATTGATAATCAGCACTTTGCGAAAGCGGTGGAAGATGATAATGATCCTTCGCCAAAGGACATTACGGAGATGCAACGAGCGATCCGCCAACATCGTGTCGTCTTGTTCGTTAACAACAAGCAAGAGAGCAACTCAACTGTTAAAAATATGCTGAAGCTAGCCCGTCAGGAGCATGTTCCAGTGTTGAACGTTACTGAAACCAAGCCGCAACATGAAACATACCTAACGTGGATGCAAAAACAGTATCAGCAACTAATTAAAATTCAAAAACGAGGTGAATAAAATGGCGTTAATTTCGGTTGATGACCTCAGTTTAGCGTATGGTGACCATACCGTGATTCAAAACTTGAGTTTCGTCATTAATCAAGGCGATTTTTTAGTGATGATTGGGGAAAATGGTGCTGGTAAAACCACCGTAGTACGTTCATTATTGGGTGAACTAAAACCCCGCCAAGGTGAAATTAACCGAGCGGATCATTTAAAAATTGGCTACGTTCCACAGTTCCGTAACTTACCAACAAATTATCCACTGGCAGTCCGCGACTTTGTGGCGCTTAATTTAACTAAGTCGCATTGGCCATGGTTGAGGAAGACGGAGGATCACCGTTTAAATCGAATCATTCGCGAGACAAATTTGACTAAGATTGCCGATCGACCTTTGGGGCTAGCTTCTGGTGGCGAGAAACAACGAGCCTATTTAGCGCAGGCGTTGATTGACAATCCACAATTATTGATTTTAGATGAGTCGACAGCAAGCTTGGATAATGAGATGAAGTATGAGCTATTGGATTTTGTGGCGAAGTTCCAGCAGAATGGGCTTAGCGTGCTGTTTATTACTCATGACTGGGACTTAGCAAAGCGGTATGGGACGCGCTACTTGCAATTATTACCAGACGGTTCCTACCAAAGCGGGCCAATTAATGAATTACCAAGTGATGAGGAGGAACGGAATGTTTAGTCTAAGCTTTATGCGGTATGCGTTCGTTGCCGGCACCTTCATTGCAATTGTAAGTGGAGTGATGGGGGTTTTTGTTGTAGCTAGGAACATGCCATTTTTGACACATACCCTTTCAGAAATTGGCTTTGCGGGAGCTGCCTTTGCCCTGTTTATGGGCTGGCCAGCTCTGAACGGAATGTTATTATTCACGATCTTAAGTTCGGTCATGGTCGGTCAATTAAGCATTGAAGAATCACGTCGTGAATCAGTGATTTCAGCGGTTTCGGCCTTATTTATCGGTCTCGGTATTCTCTTTCTCTATTTATCCAGTAAGACGGCGAGCTCGGCGACGAGCATTTTGTTTGGGAGCGTTGTCGGAATTAGTGGTCACGAAGTGATCCAGCTGGTCTGCTTATCAGTCATTGTTCTAGCAGTTGTATTATTGATGTATCGCCAATTGAAGTTCTCCTCATTTGATCCGGCAGGAGCGGCTGCAAATGGCCTAAATGAAACGTTAATTTCAATCGTCTTTTTATTGCTGTTAGCGATGAGCGTTAGCGTTGCCGTGCAGATTGTGGGAACGTTACTGATTTTTGTGCTGTTAACTCTGCCGGCAGCCAGTGCTAAGTACTATACGACCGGGACCGCTAAAATGGTGGGCTTAGCAATTTTATTTGCGTTGTTAGGAATCTGGCTTGGCCTTTATCTTGCTTACATTACTAACTGGCCAGTGAGCTTTTTTACTGCCACTATTGAAGTTTTAGTGTACTTGTCCGCGTTAGTCTACCGCCAACGGGCTAACGATTAAAGTCACAATGATCCAGACGATGTCAGCGAGCCGAATAAGGTTCGCTTTTTTTCGTTAAATTGTGGAAAATTAGATTAAAAACCGAACGATTATGTTATGATTTGAGGGTATACTGAACATCAGAAAAACGTAGCAACGAATTAAAGGAGTTACAATATGAAAGTTAGACGGAGTAACCGGTTGGTGGATATGACGCGTTATTTATTAGATCATCCACGAGAGCTGGTATCTTTGAAGTTTTTTGGCCAACGGTATGATTCCGCAAAGTCTTCCATTAGTGAAGACTTAAGTATTATTCGGAATACTGTTGAACGCTGGGGAGTGGGACGTTTGGAAACTCTTCCTGGAGCAAGTGGTGGGGCTCGTCTCACACCACTATATTCAGAAGACAATGCTGCTAAGGTCATTGACGAACTTGTCCAAGCGGTTAATGATGAAAGCCGGCTACTACCTGGTGGGTATGTTTACTTATCGGACCTGCTTGGTCGACCAGATATTTTACGTGAAGTGGGCCGGCTAATTGCGACTCAATATGTTGATCAAGATGTTGATGTGATTATGACAGTAGAAACCAAGGGGATTCCGATTGCACAAAGTGTTGCGATGTACCTCAACCGGCCATTTGTGATTGTGCGCAACTCCTCCCATATTACCGAAGGCTCAACCGTTAGTGTGAACTATGTTTCGGGTTCTTCACAACGCATTAAGAAGATGGAATTATCACGGCGAACAATGAAAGAAGGGGCCAACGTCGTCGTTGTTGATGACTTCTTAAAAGGTGGGGGCACGATGAATGGGATGAAGTCCTTAATTCAAGAATTTGGTGCCCATCTTGTTGGAATGACAGCATTTGCGGAAGGACAATTTGACGGTGAACGATTAGTAAATGACTGCACGTCATTAATCAAAGTGAATGCCCAAGATGGGGTGAACCGCCATTTGAGTGCACAAGCAGGTAACTATCTAGAAAAGGTTTTTAAAAAATAAGGAGTAGTTAGAGTCATGCAACAAAAGAATGCAATTATTTTAGCAGCCGGTAAGGGAACCCGGATGAAGTCTAAGTTATACAAAGTCCTTCATGAAGTATGCGGAAAGACAATGGTTGAACATGTCCTTGGTCAACTAGAAGCTGCTAATATTGATAACATTGTCACGGTGGTTGGTTATGGCGCCGAAAGTGTTGAAAATACCATCGGCCCACGGTCGAAATTTGCGTTGCAAAAGCAGCAGCTGGGGACTGGTCATGCAGTCATGCAAACGGAAGAACTCCTTGGTAACATTGATGGGGAAACATTGGTGGTAAGTGGAGATACGCCGTTATTTACTGCTGACACTTTTCAGAAACTATTTGAATATCATAAGCAACGAAAGGCAGCAGTGACCATCTTGACTTCTGTGGCCCCCGATCCAACTGGTTATGGACGGATCGTACGGAATGATGTTGGGATCGTGGAACGAATTGTCGAACAAAAAGATGCTAACCAAAAGGAACGCGAAATTCACGAAATTAATACCGGGGTTTACTGCTTCGATAATCAAAAGCTCTTCGCTGCCCTGAAGAAAATTAATAATAATAACGCTCAGGGTGAATACTACTTGACTGATGTAATTGCAATTCTGAAACAACAAGGTGAAGTGGTAACAGCTTATAAGATGGCGGACTTTGATGAATCCATGGGAGTTAACAACCGTGTGGCGTTAGCTCAAGCCAACCAAATCATGCGCAGGCGGATCAATAATGAACTCATGATGAATGGAGTCACAATGGTCGATCCGGAAACGACTTACATTGATGCTGGCGTCAAGATTGGTCGTGACACGGTTGTTGAAGGTAACGTCGTAATTAAGGGTGACACAGTGATCGGCAGTGATTGTTTGATTGGTGCCGGTTCCCGAATTACCGATTCGCGAATTCATGATGGCGTCAAAATTATTTCATCCACCCTTGAAAAAGCGGAAATGCATGATGGTTCGGATATTGGGCCGAATAGTCACCTCCGACCGTTGGCAGAAATTGGTAAGAATGTTCACATTGGTAATTTCTGTGAAGTTAAGAAGGCATACATTGGTGAAGGCACCAAAATTGGCCACTTAACTTATGTCGGCGATGCCACTTTAGGCAAGAATATTAATGTGGGTTGTGGAGTTGTCTTTGTTAACTATGATGGTGCTAAGAAACATCATACTAATGTTGGTGACCATGCATTTATCGGTAGCAACAGTAATTTGGTTGCTCCAGTTAATATTGCAGCCGATTCATTTATCGCTGCCGGATCGACCATTACAGATGATACTGAACAATTTGACATGGCGATTGCGCGGCAACGGCAGACAAATAAGGCAGATTACGCAAAAAAACTCCCTTGGTAGTTGCTTTTTAGCATTCCAATTAATAAGATAAGAATGGAAAAGGGATTTTAATTTGGAGGACCTCATGAAACAGAAATATTTTGACCCGAATCTAAAGATTTTTTCATTAAGTTCGAACCGGCCACTAGCAGAAAAGATTGCCGAAGAAGTCGGGGTTGAACTTGGTAAGCTTTCCGTGGATCGGTTTAGCGATGGTGAAATTCAAATCAATATCGAGGAAAGTATTCGGGGAGATAATGTTTACATTATTCAGTCAACGTCGGCACCCGTAAATGATAACTTAATGGAACTGTTGATTATGGTAGATGCCCTGCGTCGGGCAAGCGCCAAGACAATTAACGTTGTCATGCCATACTATGGTTATGCCCGTCAAGATCGGAAGGCACGTTCACGCGAACCGATTACTGCTAAGTTAGTTGCAAATATGCTCCAAAACTCTGGGGTCGATCGGGTGATTGCCTTAGATCTGCACGCAGCCCAAATTCAAGGGTTCTTTGATATTCCAGTAGATCACTTAATGGGAGCGCCACTGTTGGCGGACTACTTTATTAAACAGGGCGTTGCTAAAGATGCTGTGGTAATTTCGCCTGATCATGGCGGCGTGGTTCGGGCCCGAGCATTGGCCGAATTTTTGAAGGCACCGATTGCAATTATTGATAAGCGGCGGCCAAAAGCTAACGTTGCGAAGATTATGCACATCATTGGGGATGTTCGGAATAAAAAGTGTATCATGATTGATGATATGATTGATACTGCTGGGACAATTACTTTAGGATCGAAAGCCTTGATGGATGCAGGGGCAACGGAAGTTTATGCATCCTGTACCCATGCAGTACTTTCTGGCCCAGCCATTCAACGGTTAGAGGATTCGCCAATTAAAGAAGTGGTAGTTACTGATTCCATTCAATTACCAAAGGAAAAACAAATTGATAAAATCAAGCAAGTATCTGTTGCACCTTTGATTGGGGACGCTATTAAGCGGATTAATGAAAATCGTCCAGTCAGTCCGCTTTTTAAAAATTTGTTTGACAGAGTGAATGAAGAATAATGGTAAATCGTTTATTAAGATCACTAATGATCCTAATAAACGATTTTTGGTTATTTCAGAAAAATGGTATAATACCGATAACCCGATGAAGGAGGAAATCAAAAATGAAAAAGAGTTTAATGTCTAAATTGGCACTTTCCACAGCAGGATTGGCCTTAGTATTTGGATTAGCTGGATGTGGTCAAAAGAGTGGTGCCAGTTCAGATAGTAACTCAGCAAAATCGGCTAAGGTCACGGAAAGTGCTGCCGATAAAGCCTACAAAAAGGCTAATGATTTAATTAGTAAGGGTCAATACCAAAAGGCCTATGATCTTTTGGATGACGTTGAAAATGAAAACAAGAAGGTTGAATACCTCGAAGATGACTTAGATAGTTATCTTGAAGCGCGTGCAGACTACAACAAGGGTGACTACCAAGAGGCTGAAGCTGAATTACCAGGAATGAAGTCCAGCAGCAAGCCAATGAAGAAGGCTTACAAGGCTTTGCGGGTAAAGATTTCTAAAGCCATTAATGGTGAAATCGAAAATAGTTCTACCAAGCAAACTAAGCAAAATAGCAGTTCACAAGCTAGTTCTAGTTCACAACGGGCGGCCAATGCGGATGCTGCTAAGGCAACCAATGAAGATGTTGTGACGAATTTTGCTAACAAGATGGGCTTCAATAAGAAAGGGTATGGAATTATCCCAGTTTCGAAGAATGGGAACACCTACCGTTTCGAAGTTCGGCAAAATAACGCTGACAACTCAGTCGCTAATATGATTGGTATTTATGAATATAACGCCACAACTGGAACCGCAACCAAGATTAACTAATTTGACAGTTGATTGATCGAAAAAAGCGCAGGCCCTGATCAGAGCCTGCGCTTTTAATATCAATTACGGTTTAACAATATGGTTATTTTTGATATATTGCTGAAATTCGTCATAAATTGGTTGGAAAATTTCAATGTTATCATGTTGAACCAACATTTCCTTCGGGAAGAAGAATCGTTCGTCACCCGCTTCCTTGCCAGCAATGCTGGCCACAAGGGTGCTGACTTGTGATAATTCGACCAATTCTCCATTGGGTTGAATCAGTTCAATTTGACTTTGAGGCTGTGAATCGCGTGGGTTATAAGTGTCATATGGTAATTTATAACTGGAGTTCGTTGCCGTGTAATAGTGGTCGTTAAACCCAGCAGTGGAGATTAATTCACGTAACTTCGGCAAGAGCGGTTCAGTGGCAGCGTCATAGAGCACTGATTTGAGCGGTCGACGATCCAAAAATCGCTGGGCCAGGTCACTTAAAATATCATCCCCAGAATCACGCCAATGAATGAAGTAGGTTGTTAGGACGCCATCATCTAATGAGAGGTAGTCATGGATGGTGTAGTGATTATTAAAAAATGGCATTAGCAAATGCGGGGTAAAGAGTGGTGAATAATCATTTGGGTGTTGGTAAAGGTATTTCGCCCGCATTAATAAATGGTCTAAAATTACTTCCATTGAGCGGGAAACCGGATGAAAATAAATCTGGAGGTACATTTGCAGACGGCTGATGATGTAGTCCTCGACCGCGTGCATTCCGGAAATCTCAAAAGCGATGCCATTGTGAACTGGTCGCATGACGCGTAAAACACGGTCAAGATCGTATTTACCGTAATTAGTACCGGTATAGTAAGCATCACGTTGTAGATAATCCATTCGATCAGCATCGACCTGACTAGAGATCATTTGAACCACTTGTTGATTGGGATAGGTATGGTCGATAACACTGGCGACCTGTTGAGGAAATTCTGGACTAACCCGACGGAGAATTTGGTTGACATTGGTCTCAGGACTGGTAATGATTTGACGGGTGATTGCTTCATGATTAGTATGAAAAATATGTTCGAAGGTATGCGAGTATGGTCCATGACCAAGGTCATGAAGCAGGGCGGCCACCAAGGCGACGGGGCGTTCTCGATCGTCCCATAAGCCGTCACCAGCTTGCCTGCTCGGATAATTTCTTTGAAAATGATTGCACATTCGACGAGCAATCTCATAGACGCCAAGGCAGTGGCCAAAGCGTGAATGCTCAGCACCGTGGAACGTGAGTGAAGTAGTACCTAACTGCTTGATCCGTCGCAAACGTTGAAACTCTGGGGTGTTAATGAGGTCCAGGATGATTTGATTATCAACAATAACGTGACCGTGAATCGGGTCACGAAAAACTTTTTCACGGGTTAAATCTTCGTCTTTAAAACTCATAGTTCGCTTCCTAACGTAAACTTTTTCTCTATTATACAAAAACCAGGCGTTGAAAGCACTGGTAGTCATTCGTCTGCTAGCAGTTTATAATAAAAGTCAAAACAAAGGTGGGTGGAGAACGATTAAAGAAATATATCCGGTGACGGTGCATTTAACGACTTCAATGACCATGGGTCAGGAAACTGAGCATTTTGAATTTACCGAGCACGGACAGTTGATTCGTTTAAATGGCGGTCAGATTTATCTGAGATATTTAGAGCATCAAGACCAGCAAGCAACGCCAGTCCAGTTTCGCTTTGATGAGGAACGGGTGCAGTTAGATCGACGGGGACCACGACAAACCCGATTGATTTTTGAAGAAGGAGCGGCCACGACGACGCGTTATCAAACTGAGTATGGAGTGATTCATCTGGTTGTTGAAACGCGTCAGTTAATTAAGAAATTAGACTTTACTGCGCACCAGGGAACGTTGCAAGCAGTCTATCGATTGAAAAACCAGGGGCAAATCCTTGGAACTTACCGAATTCAATTGCAATTTGCGCCCTGATATTGTAATATGTAATTTAGACTTTTTGAAGGGATGTGCACCAATTTGGATTTAAAGGTTTTCGATGGCCAAGATAAGTCAGAACTTTCAATGATTGAAGTCGCCCACGCCATCTTAGCTTATCATGGTGAAGCAATGGCTTTTGCCGACTTAACAAATGAAATTCAACAATATCTTGGTAAGAGTGATGAGGAAATTCGGGAACGACTTTCCCAGTTCTACACTGATTTGAACGTCGATGGCAGTTTTATCTCCCTTGGTGATAACACTTGGGGATTACGTGCATGGTACCCATACGACTCAATTGATGAAGCCACGGTTGGTGAATCTGAAGATGATGAGGATCGTCCAAAGAAGCGTCGTCGCAAGGTCAATGCGTTCTTGTCAGGTAGTGACGACGATGATGACGTGATCGATTACGACAATGATGATCCGGAAGATGATGATCTGGGTGATGATGACGACTCAGATGATTACGAAGATAGTGATGACTACGATGATGACAATCCGATTGATGATGACGATACGGATAGTGATATCGAAAGTCACTTATCAGAATTACATGACGATGATGACGGGTATAACGATGGTGACGAAGAATAAATTTCTTCTTGACTATTCTAGGTAGTCTTTGTATTATTTTACTTGGGCTCCCAAGATCACTTGGGACATCTCGTTTCAATAGCTCCCTGTTTCACTTTGAAATGGGGAGTTTTTTCGTTTGTAGCGCACAAGAAAAGGAGAGTAAGAATGACAAAGTACATTTTTGTAACTGGTGGGGTTGTTTCTTCCTTGGGTAAGGGAATTATTGCGGCATCATTAGGTCGTCTGTTGAAGAATCGTGGTTTGAAAATTGCAATTCAAAAATTTGATCCATACATTAACGTGGATCCAGGGACGATGAGTCCTTACCAACATGGTGAAGTGTTTGTGACAGATGATGGAACGGAAACCGACTTGGACCTAGGTCACTACGAACGATTCATTAACAATAATCTAAATCAATACTCGAACGTTACTACTGGGAAGATTTATTCAGAAGTCTTACGGAAGGAACGGCGTGGCGATTACCTTGGACGGACAGTTCAAGTCATTCCGCATATTACTAATATGATTAAGGAAAAGATTCAGCGGGCCGGTGAAAGTACGGACGCTGACGTGGTCATTACTGAAATCGGTGGGACCGTTGGTGATATTGAATCCCAACCATTCGTCGAAGCAATTCGGCAAATGAAGAAGGATGCCGGAGCAGATAATGTACTTTATATTCATGCAACCTTGATTCCATATCTGCGGGCAGCCGGTGAAATGAAGACTAAGCCAACCCAGCACAGTGTTCGTGAATTACGTGGTTTGGGAATTCAGCCAAATATTTTGGTGGTTCGGACAGAAAAGCCAATCACTGAAGAAATGCGCAAAAAGATCGCACTGTTCTGTGACGTGGATCCAAAGGCAGTGATTGAATCACTAGATGTCCCAAACCTTTACGAAATTCCTTTGAACTTGCAAAAGCAAGGGATGGATCAATTGGTTGTCGATCATTTCAAGCTCGACGCTCCTGTGGCTGATATGCGTGACTGGACCAAGATGGTTGACCATATTGAAAATGATTTAACCAAGACGGTGCGGATTGCCATGGTTGGTAAGTATACCGACTTACAAGATGCATATATTTCGGTAAACGAAGCGCTACGGCATGCTGGATATCCAGTTGATGCGGATGTGAAGATTGATCATTTCAATGCAGAAAATATTAACGAAGACAATGTTGCGGAAACCTTAGGCGATTATGACGGCATCTTGGTACCCGGTGGTTTTGGTAGTCGTGGTATTGAAGGAATGATTACCGCAATTAAGTATGCGCGGGAACATGA
Organism: uncultured Limosilactobacillus sp.; assembly: GCF_934202705.1. GTDB lineage: Bacteria > Bacillota > Bacilli > Lactobacillales > Lactobacillaceae > Limosilactobacillus. The sequence continues at coordinate 27,531 of NZ_CAKPYE010000012.1, read as the reverse complement.
TGTTCCATACTTAGGGATTTGTTTAGGAATGCAAACTGCTTGCATTGAATTTGCCCGTGATGTGCTGGGTTATCAAGATGCTAACTCCACTGAATTCGATCCGAATACTAGCCACAACATCATTGATTTGATGGCCGATCAAGCGGATGTTGAAGATATGGGGGGAACGCAGCGGTTAGGAGCTTACGCATGTCGCTTAAAGCCGGGAACAGTGGCGGCAGCTGCCTACAATAATCAATCATTAATTCATGAACGTCACCGTCACCGTTATGAATTTAATAACCAGTACCGTGATGAAATGGAAAAAGCCGGTTTGGTGGTTTCTGGTGTCAATCCAGAACGAAACCTGGTGGAAGTAATTGAATTACCAGAAAAGAAGTTCTTTGTGGCTGCTCAATACCATCCAGAATTTCTCTCACGACCAAATCATCCTGAAGGACTGTTCGGCGCCTTTGTGAAGGCTGCAGTTGATAATCAGTAATCATAATGAAAAGTGTAGTTTGCTAGTGAATGCAAACTACGTTTTTTTTATTCAAATTAGTTTGAAGAAACTTTAATTATTTAACGAAAAGGTTGTAATTTAGACAGAGGTTCTTTATTATGTTTAGTGACTGTTTAAATAAAATAATAATACCTAAAAAGATTAAACAATAAGATTTTAAGTGAGGAAAGATCAACATGAAAAAACTGATCATTCAAGGAGGAAACCGAATAGCTGGCGAAGTGACCATCGGTGGTGCTAAAAATAGTACGGTGGCATTAATTCCGGCAGCTATCTTGGCTGACACGCCAGTCCAGTTTGATACTGTCCCTGACATCTTGGATGTTCATAACTTGATGATTATTTTGAAATCAATGAACGTTAAATCAAACTTTACCCATGGGGTATTGGACATTGATCCAACACAAATCATCGAGGCAGAACTACCGAGTAAAGCGATTAAGAGTTTGCGTGCGTCATACTACTTTATGGGAGCGTTATTAGGACGTTTTCACCGCGCGACCTTGACGTTTCCTGGTGGCGATAATATTGGTCCGCGGCCAATCGACCAGCACTTGAAGGCGTTTAAAGCACTGGGTGCAAGTGTCAGTGAACATGCTGGAACAGTTCACTTGGATGCACCAAATGGATTGCACGGGACACGGATTTTTATGGATATGGTGTCGGTTGGGGCAACGATTAACGCAATTTTAGCAGCGGTTCGTGCTGAAGGAACGACCGTTATTGAAAATGCAGCTCGTGAACCGGAAATTATTGATTTGGCAACTTTCCTCAACAACATGGGAGCTAAAATCCGTGGTGTGGGGACAGACGTGGTGCGGATTACCGGAGTTGATACTCTGCAATCAATGAATACCCATACGATTATTGCGGATCGGATTGAAACGGGAACGTACTTATCATTGGCCGCAGCCCTTGGTGACGGAGTGATGCTAAAGAACGTCATCCCAGAACATTTAGAGGCATATACCAGCAAGCTAATGGAAATGGGCGTTGATCTAGATATTGATAGTGACAAGATTTATGTTCCATCGACCAGCCATCTCAAGCCGGTGCATGTTAAGACAATGCCATATCCTGGCTTTGCAACTGATTTACAACAGCCATTAACGCCGTTGATGTCGTTAGCGGATGGGGAAAGTACGGTCGTTGACACCATTTATCCGAAACGAGTCAAGCATATCCCTGAATTGCAAAAGATGGGGATGAAGATTAGTGCTGGTAACGGCCAAATCACAATTGACCATACTGAAAAATTACATGGGGCGGATGTTGAAGCCGGTGAAATTCGTGCCGGGGCGTCCTTAGTGATTGCAGGGTTGATGGCTGAAGGCACCACGGTCATTCATAAAGCAGATAATATTTTGCGCGGATATGACCGGATCGTGTGGAAACTCAATCGCTTGAATGGAGACGTCACGATCGAGGATGACGATTAATTAGTTTGCGTTCAGTTTCGATTTATGTTATTCTATCGTAGTTGTAAAAATAACTATGTTTCAGGCAATGATTCATGGCAAAGGAGCGTATAAATTATGAAAAAAGGAATTCATCCAGATTATCACTACGTAGTTTTTGAAGATTCTTCAACTGGCTACAAGTTCTTATCTGGCTCAACTGCAACTTCAAAGGAAACTGTAAAGTGGGAAGACGGTAACGAATACCCATTGATTCGGGTTGAAGTTACTTCTGACTCACACCCATTCTACACTGGTAAGCAAAAGTTTACTCAAGCCGATGGGGCAGTCGACAAGTTCAACAAGAAGTACGGTTTCAAGAACAACTAAGCTGTACGATGATCAAAAAAAGATCCCGGTTTTCCGGGATCTTTTTTAGTTCTGGGTTTGCAGTGGATGATAAACGTTAATGATAAATAGGATTAGGTTAATCACCACGAGAAAGGCAGTGGACAGAAAGACTGCCCGATAATCGTATAGGCCGGCAACTAAGCCCCCAATTAAGGGGCCCAGGATGTTACCAATATACATAAAACTTTGATTCCAACTGAAGATGCGACCAGTTAATTGACTGGGAGAATTCTTAGTTAACAACGTTTGAACTTGTGGGAAGAGTGATGCATCGGCAATGCCGATAGTGAAACGGAAGACCCCTAATTGCCAGGGATTCTGAACAAAAGCACTTGGAATAAAGCAGATGGTGCTAACGATGAACCCAGCAATCAGAATTTTTTGGGTGCCAATTTGATCACCTAATCGTCCAAGTAAGGGTGCGGCAACCATTGTTGCAATTCCGGGAAGGGCTGCAATCACGCCGCTGACAAAGGTAACCCCTTTGCAATTATGCATCAGTTCTTTAATGAAGAGCGAAATGATCGGATTAATAGAATTATTGGCGGCTTGAATAATCATCGTGGTAATTAAGAGACCAAAAATGACCTGTGGTGAGTGTAATTCATGGATTACCCCACTGGCGCGTTCGAGTTTTTGATCTTGAACTGGTTGGAAACCTTCCTCATGAACGAAGAGGAGGCAACCAAGGAAAATCATGAAGAGAATGGTTCCGGTGATAAAGAAGGTGACTCGATAATTAAAAATTTCGGCCAGGGTTCCACCAAGTAAGGGGCCTAGTAAGTTGCCACCAGTTACGCCAGCTGCCATGGTTCCTAGGGCCTGACCAGATTTTTCTTTTGGGGTTTCAGTTGCGATTAGGGCGTTGGAATTGCTAACGAAGCCAGCAAACACTCCTTGAGCCATTCGCAGAGCGATTAATTGCCAAACATTGGTTACCAGCCCCATTGTGGCGATAACGATTGCCATACCGAGGGAAGCACGAAGGATCATCGGCTTCCGTCCTTTTTGATCGGCTAGTTTTCCCCAGTACGGGGAGACAACTGCAGAGACGCAGTACATAACCGCAAAAACAACGCCTGAATAAAAATTAAGTTGTTGATGTGAATAGTGGCCGAGTGTCGCAATGTAGAGTGACAGGAAAGGCATAATTTCAGAAAATCCCATTCCAGCAAAGAACACGCCCACGGAAAGTACCCGGAGATTTCTAATACACACTGGCTGTTGACTGGACAATATTATCACACTCCCGTTCAAAATGTTGTATACTAATTCTGTTATCATAACACTAACGAAAAGTAGGTAAAAGAATGAAAAAGAAACCATGGTTGCGCTGGACGACCATTGTCGTCCTCTTCATTGTGAGCTTAGTATTAATCTTTAACCAACAGATTAAGTATTACTTAGTTGGGACATATCATCCCCAAATTACGCAGCAAACAGTGAAAAAGAATAATCAAAAAAAGGCGCGATATGACTTTAGCAATGTGCAAGATTTAAACTTACAATCGGTAGCACGAGCGCGAGCTAAACGCCAGTCCATTAACGTAATTGGGGTCATCTCAATTCCCGCGATTAAAATGTCCGTACCCATTGGTAAGGGTGTTGATAATAACACGTTAGCGCTAGCGGCAGGAACAATGCGTGCTGACCAGCAGATGGGCCAAGGTAACTATGCGTTGGCCGGCCACAATATGGCTCATGGCTCACGGATTTTATTCTCGCCATTGTACTATGATGCCAAAGTGGGACAGAAAATTTATTTGACGGATATGACAAATATTTATGAATATCGGATTACCCAACGGCAGTTTATTGATGCAACGCGGGTGGATGTTGTTGACAATACGCCAGAAAAGATTGTTACCCTCATCACGTGCAATAAAACCGGTTCCCGGCGGTTGATGATTAGAGGAGCATATGTGAAGTCAATGAAGTTTAAGCAGGCACCAGTTAAGGTACAAAAGAGCCTTAGTCGTGGCTATACAAATCGTTAATTACTAAAAAAGGAGGGGGATCCCTCCTTTTTTAGTAATTATTGATGGTCAACCACATAATCTAACCAATATGGTAGTGCTTCATGGAGCGCGTCATAGGTTTTTTGAAATTCATGAGTATACCAAGGGTCAGGAATAGCTCGACCCTGTTTGCCTGGGACTAAGTCGTAAATACCATGGATTTTATGCTGAGCATCTGCAGGGGCAATGGCGTGGAGATGGTGGAGATTCATCTCGTCCATACCGATAATGAGGTCAAATTGTTCAAAATCAGCCTGGGTGATTGGCCGGGAGACCAGTTGGTGACCAGCCAGGTGATACTTGGTCATGATGTGTTGAATTCCAGGGTAGGGGTGATTACCCTCTTCCTCACTGCTAGTCCCAGCAGAATCAACGGTCACCTGGTCAGTGAGGCCGTGATCTGCTACCATTTGACGAAACATTGCTTCGGCCAGTGGTGAACGACAAATATTACCGAGACAAACGAATAAAACTTTCATATAGATTCCTCATTTCTGATTGATTTTTGGAAAAGGCGATGATAATCAGTGTTTTTAGGAAAAACTTAACTTTTCCTGCATTCAAATCACTGGTACCATTATATAAAAATATTAAAGGAGATTGATCGAATGACAACAATTATTATTATCGTAATCGTTGCTTTACTCGTCCTATTATATATCAGTATTTATAATGGATTGGTCAAGATGCGGACCAACGCTGAAGAATCGTGGAGTCAGATTGACGTGCAATTGCAACGACGAAACGATTTAATTCCAAATTTAGTAAGGACGGTTAAAGGCTACAGTAAATATGAGGCCAAAACCTTGGAAAAGGTGACGGCACTTCGTCAACAAATTAGAGATTTGCCAGCGGATGCCCGGCAAGAAAAGATGGCGGTTTCTGATCGGTTGACTGGTGCACTGAATTCCCTGTACGCAGTGGCAGAAAACTATCCAGATTTAAAGGCTAGTAATGAATTTAGCAAGCTAATGGAAGAACTGAGTAATACAGAAAATAAAATTGCGTATTCCCGTCAGCTATATAATTCAACAGTCGCTGCTTTTGATGCCCGAATTCAAACTTTTCCAGCGAACATTGTGGCAGGTATTCATCACTTTACGAAGCTTGAATACCTCAAAGTTACTGAATCAGCGAAGGCAAACCCACAAGTTGACTTCAGTGACTTAGACCAATAGGTTGGTGAACGCTGATGTTATACCAACAAATTGCACGAAATAAACGGATGACAATTGTGGTGATGACAGGATTTACTGCCCTTGTGGCATTGGTTGGCGCGGCAGTGGGCTATCTCTTTGCAGGGACTGCTACTGGCGGGATCGTAATTGCGTTGGTAATTGCTCTCATCTACATTTCAGTGATGGTTGGCCAATCAACAGAGGTGGTGATGCGGATGAATCATGCCCGCGAAATTCACTCTGCAGATGAAGCTCCCGAGTTATGGCATGTCGTTGAAGATATGGCGATGGTTGCTCAAGTGCCAATGCCACGAGTGTTTATTATTGATGATCCTAGTCCGAATGCATTTGCAACGGGGAATAATCCAGAACATGCGGCAGTAGCGGCAACCACAGGCTTGTTACAGATGATGAACCGTGAAGAATTAGAAGGGGTGATGGGCCATGAAATGTCGCACGTTCGTAATTATGACATTCGTCTCCAAACAATTGCGTTGGCTCTTGCTTCGGCAATTGGTGCTCTGACGGGATTTGTTAGTCACTTTTGGTGGTTCGGCGGCAGCAACCGTGATGATGATCGTGATGGATCAGGGGTCATTGCGGTCTTTGGTTCGATTTTACTAATTATTTTAGCGCCGCTGGCGGCTTCAATTGCGCAAATGGCGTTATCGAGGAACCGTGAGTATTTAGCTGATGCTGGTTCGGTTGAACTAACGAGAAATCCGCATGGAATGATCTCAGCGTTAACGAAGTTAAAAAATGCGCAGCCAATGAGGGACCCAGATCCCAATTCGTCTGCCCTGTACATTAGTGATCCAGAGAAAAATGGAAAAAAACGGTGGTTTAGTCATCTTTTTGATACGCACCCACCGTTGGACGATCGAATTGCCCGTTTACAGCGGATGTAATAAGCTAACCAGAAATGGTTGGCTTTTTATATTGTCCCGATAGGGCGAACAGTGATATAATTTTAACTTGATCATTAACTGGATGAAAGAAGAAGAGGAATACTCATGAAAATGAACATCGCGGAAATCGCCCGGGCGGTGGATGCACAAAATGATATTGAGCAGTGGTCTGAGGTTGAAGTATCAGGTGTTGCTTTTGACAGTCGCAACCTCAAGAACGGTGATTTATTTATTCCGCTACAAGGAGCTCGAGATGGTCATGAGTTTGTAGCAACTGCATTTAAAAATGGGGCGAACGCAACCTTATGGGCGGCTGATCATCCATATGATGACGATGGCTACCCGCGGATTGTCGTGGATGACCCGTTGCGGGCGCTCCAGCACTTAGGAAAGTACTACCTGCACAAAATCAATCCTTGGGTCGTTGCCGTCAGTGGAAGCAACGGTAAGACGACCACAAAGGACATGATTGCTTCAATTCTGAGCACCCAAATGAACGTTACCAAGACGCATGCCAATTTTAACAATGCGATTGGTGTTCCAGTAACACTTCTTAATATGGAATCCAATACGGAAGCCGTAGTGGTCGAAATGGGGATGAGCCATTTTGGTGAGTTAGATGAATTGAGTAAATTGGTAACGCCAGACATTGCAGTTTTAACAATGATTGGTGAGGCGCATATTGAATTTTTTGGCACTCGTGATCGAATTGCCGATGCAAAGATGGAGATTACCCATGGTCTGCGAGAAGATGGGACGTTTGTTTATAATGGTGATGAACCGTTATTACGTGAACGCACCAAAAATCTTAAGCAAGTGCAAAGGACCTTTGGCCGACAATTAGATAATGATATTTATGCAACCAGTGTTGAACAATCTGATCATGATTTACGGTTTAAGGTTAATCTGTGGCCGGATGAAGAATTTCAGGTGCCAATGATTGGTGAGTACAACGTCAACAATGCCCTTGCTGCGATGATGGTTGGTCACCTTTTGCATGTAACAGCAAACCATATTAAGATCGGACTAGCTAACGTTCACCTAACCGAAAATCGGGCGGAATGGCTAACTGGTCAGCAGGACGAAAAGATTTTGTCTGATGTGTATAATTCTAATCCAACGGCCGTGAAAGAGGTCTTAGAAACCCTTAACGAATTACCGGAAACCGGTCGACGGGTAATCGTTCTCGGAGATATGCTCGAACTTGGTGATGCTTCAGCAAAGCTCCATGCTGGATTGGCAGCGGAGATTGATCACCAACACTTCCAAAAGGTATTTCTGGTGGGTGATGAAATGGTGGCCCTCCAAAAACAATTATTGGCAGATGGTTATCCAGAAAATGATTTGTATCATTATGATACTGACGATCAAGATCAGCTGATTAATGATCTACAAAAGACAATTCAAGCGGATGATATCGTTCTATTAAAGGGTAGTCATGGCATTCACTTAGAAAAAGTTTTAAACGCACTAAAAGTAAAATAATGTTTGGCACCACTACTATTGGCCAGATATCAACGCCAATTAAGTAGTGGTGTTTTCATCAGAAACAAAGATGAGGTGGATTTTTTGAAATTTGGAGAATTAGGTTTATCAAAGAGCTTATTACGAGCCGTTAAACAAAGTGGCTACGAAGAAGCCACGCCAATCCAGGCACAGACGATTCCAATGGTTTTAAAAGGACAGGATGTGATTGGTCAGGCTCAAACAGGGACTGGGAAAACCGCGGCGTTTGGGTTACCCATTATTGAGCACGTGGATTTAGACAATCCAGCAATCCAAGCAATCGTGATTTCGCCAACCCGGGAATTAGCGATTCAAACTCAGGAAGAATTATATCGATTGGGCCATGACAAGCATGTTAAGGTTCAAGTAGTATACGGTGGTGCTGATATTCGCCGACAAATTAATGCCTTGAAAAAGCACCCCCAAATTTTGGTTGGTACACCAGGACGGTTACGCGACCATATTAGTCGGGGAACAGTCAAGTTAGACCATATTCAGACGTTAGTTTTGGATGAAGCGGATGAAATGTTGAACATGGGGTTCTTGGATGATATCGAGGCAATCATTAAGGAAACTCCCGAACAGCGACAAACGCTATTGTTCTCAGCGACGATGCCACCGGAAATCAAACGGATTGGGGTGCAATTTATGCATGAACCACAAACCGTTAAGATTAAGGCAAAGGAACTGACAACGGATTTAGTGGATCAATATTATGTCCGTGCTAAGGATTATGAAAAGTTTGATATTATGACCCGGCTGATCGATGTTCAGGATCCTGATTTAACGATTGTCTTTGGCCGAACCAAACGCCGGGTCGATGAATTATCAAAGGGACTCGTTGCGCGTGGTTATAATGCGGCCGGCATTCATGGTGACCTTACCCAAGATCGTCGTTCCAAGATCATGAAGAAATTTAAACATGGTGATTTGGACATCTTAGTTGCAACGGATGTCGCCGCCCGGGGATTAGATATTTCTGGAGTAACTCACGTTTATAATTATGATATTCCGTCAGATCCGGACAGTTACGTTCATCGGATTGGACGGACGGGCCGTGCCGGACATCATGGCGTGTCGTTAACTTTTGTAACGCCAAATGAAATGGATTATCTCCACGAAATTGAAAAGTTAACACGGGTGCGGATGTTACCACTGAAACCACCGACTGAGGAAGAAGCGTTCCGTGGACAAGTCGCGAGCGCAGTTAATGATATTGATGATCTAATTAATGATGATGCTACCGATAAGTATCGTGAATCAGCGGAAAAATTACTGGCTAGCCATGATGCCGTTGATCTAGTTGCAGCATTATTAAATGACTTAACGACTGATGATGCTAGCCAAGTTCCAGTCAAGATTACTCCAGAACGGCCGTTGCCAAAGCGGCACCGTCATCAATATCACGGTCGCAATGGGCGGAATAATCATCATTATCGTGGTCGTCATAATGCAGGTGAGCACCGGCGCTACGGTAATGGGAAGCGCCGTTCCAAGAACCATAAGTTTAGTGTGCGTCGCAAAAAGGATTAGTTGAAATCAGGTGACAGAAATGTTACAGGGAATTGGCATTGATCTCACAGAAATTGAACGCGTAAAAAAAGTGGTCGCAAACCAACCGCAATTTATTACCAAAGTCTTAACCAGCAATGAACGGCAGCAAATGACTCAGTTGCAAGGTCAACGGCAATGGGAGTATTTAAGTGGTCGCTGGTCACTGAAAGAATCGTTCGCGAAAGCCTATGGGACCGGCATTGGTCAGCAAGTGGGCTTCCAAGATATTGAAATTCTTGATAATGGCCAGGGTAAACCGGTGATCACTAAGTCACCTTTTCCAGGACAATCTTTGGCTTCAGTTAGCCATACTGGTAAACTAGTAGTAACACAGGTAGTTTTAGAAAAGGAGACGACAAATCATGAATAGCGCTCGTTTACGAAATACAGATGTGGTAGTCAACCTTGGTGCATTACGTCATAATATTCGTGCCCAAAAGGATGCATTACCAGCTGGCAGTCATATTTTCGGGGTCGTTAAGGCTGATGCGTATGGTAATGGAATGCCTCAAGTAGCACGCGTCCTTTCTGAAGAAGGGGTTGCAGGCTTTTGTGTGGCTTTACTAGATGAAGGGATCACACTGCGCGACCAAGGTTTACAGGAAACCGTTTTGGTCTTAGGGATTACCCCAGTTCAATATGCGCCATTAGCAGCTGAAAATAATATTTCGTTAACGGTCGGCTCAGTCGACTGGTTAAAACAGTATCAGCAGGTGGCGAAAACTAACCATGTCCAGCAGCCACTCAAGGTTCATTTAGGATTAGATACCGGAATGGGTCGAATTGGCTTCCAGGATGTAGCGCAATTTAAGCAAGCGATTGAACTGCTTAAAGCACCGGAATTCGACTTTGAAGGGATCTTTACGCACTTTGCAACAGCAGATAGCGCCGATCATGCTTACTTTGATCGACAACTCGCAAAGTGGAAAGAATTTTTAACGGTTGTTGATGAACGACCACGTTATGTTCATATGGCCAATTCAGCAACTGGGCTCTGGCACCAAAAAGACATCGAAAGTAACACAGTGCGGATGGGGATTTCACTATATGGGTGTAATCCATCTGGCCACGACTTAACGCCAACTTTCGATTTGCAACCAGTGACATCGTTAGTTACCCATGCCACATTTGTTAAAGAATTGCACCAGGGTGAGTCCGTTAGTTATGGTGCCACTTACACAGCCCAACAAGATGAATGGGTTGCAACCTTGCCTGTGGGTTATGCTGATGGTTACCGTCGAGGCTTAACTGGCTATCACGTTTTAATTGATGGACAAGTTTGTGACATTCTCGGGCGGATTTGTATGGACCAAATGATGGTCCGCCTCCCTCACGAAATGCCGGTGGGAACTGAAGCGGTGCTGTTAGGACGGTCTGGAAATCAAAAAATCACAGCAACTGATTTAGCTGATCAATTGGGAACAATTAATTATGAAGTTTTAACCGGTTTTGGTGACCGTCTCCATCGGCGGTATTTGGATTGCCAGTAAGAGGAGTGAACGTTTGTGAGGCCACAAATCGAGCGTGGAACGATTTACTATGCACGACTGTCACCAGTAGTGGGGTCAGAGCAGGGCGGTTTTCGTCCGGTAGTGATTATTCAAAATGATGTTGGCAATCGACATAGTCCAACGGTGATTGTGGCGCCAATTACTGCACAATTGCAGAAACACCAGCTACCAACGCATGTCCCAATTAAGCAGGTTGTGAAGGGGATTAAACGCGACTCGATGATCCTATTAGAGCAAATTCGAACGATTGATAAACAGCGGTTGGCTGATCAAATTGGTCAGCTGAACCATTCGATGATGAGTGCGGTGGATCACGCACTACGGATTAGTTTAGGGCTAAATTAATTATTAAATAACGGTCTCTAGTTTTCGCCATTGGTGACGACTAGGGGCCGCTTTTCAAGGAGGAAGGATTTTGGAACAGCATCAGCGACGAACAATTGTGACTGGGGCCCTCTTGTTGTCAAACATTATGGCCGGAATGGATGGAACGATTGTAAACACAGCGCTGCCAGCCATTACGAGTGATTTACACGGCTTACAATATATGGGCTGGATCATTGCAACTTTTTTGTTAGGAATGGCAGTGGCAACTCCCCTTTGGAGTAAGTTCGGTGAACATAAGGGGAATAAGCAAGCATACATCACAGCCACGACGTTATTTTTAATTGGCGCAGTTTTTCAAGGGCTCGCTCCAAATATTTTATGGTTCATCATTGCTCGGACATTCATGGGCATTGGGGCCGGTGGAATGAATACCATTCCCTTTATCGTCTTCGCAGAGTTATACGAAAATTTACACCAACGTGCACAAGTTCTGGGCATTGCTAGTGCTTGTTTTGGGACGGCATCAATCATTGGACCACTCTTAGGTGGTTGGATTGTTGACGCTTTGAGCTGGCATTGGGTGTTTTATGTGAATGTGCCGATTGCGTTGTTAGCGATCACAATCGTTGCCTTATTCTATAAAAATGTTTCTAAGCAGGCTGCTGGGAAGGCAGTTGACTACTTAGGAGCCACCTTACTGGTGATCAGCTTAGTAATGATTCTGGTGGCAGTGCAGCTGTTAGGAGCGGTTTCACCATGGATAATTACTGGCTTAATTGTTGGTGGGCTAGCATTGTTAATTTGGATGATGAGGGTAGACACAGTTGCTGAAGACCCAATTATCCCAAGCCGCTTATTTAAAAACCGTGAACTGGTAATTGACTTTCTATTATTTGTCATTATTTGGGGATCATTTATTGCTTTTATTACGTATATTCCTATGTGGGCGCAAGGAATTCTTGGATTGAGTGCCCTACTCGGTGGGATGACCCAAATTCCTGGAGCCGTGACGAACTTTATTGGTTCAGAACTAGTACCAGTTTTACAAGATCGGTGGGGGAAGTATTGGATTGTGACATGCGGGGCGACAGCAATTTTCATTGCTTACCTTGGAATTATGATTGGTGGACAGTCCTCACCATTCTGGTTGATTTTAGCGATGGGCGCGTTTGAAGGATTTGGCGTGGGATTAGTTTTCAACATCTTACAAATTAATGTCCAGACTGACGCTGAACTAAGAGATGTGCCAATTGCGACTTCACTGGGGTATTTACTCCGGATTTTAAGTCAAACTTTAATGTCCGCAGTCTATGGAGTAATTTTAAATCGTCAACTCTTCATCGGGGTCAAAGATCATCCTGGAATTAGTTTGCGGATGTTGAACCAATTATCAAATGCCAAAACAGCGGTGGATTTGCCACAGCATTTGCTACCGCTGATGAGGAGAATTCTTTACCAGGGCTATCGTGATATTATCTGGGCTGCTGTGGTACTGATTGTGGTTTCACTAATAATTGTGATTCCGTTGGGTTGGCAACATCATTTGAAAATTAAACAAACGGAAATGTGAAACCAGGACATTTGCTAATTTCAAATCTGGAAAACGCGGTATACAAATCGGGCTGTAGAACTCGGCAAAGCCAAACTCTACAGCCCGATTTATGCTCGCGGCGGTATGAAAACGAAGTCGTAAACCGCCTTTTAAAAATTATTTTGATGGAGATCTTCGACTTCAGTCACGGTAAAGCCCTTTTTCTGAAGGCGCTTAACAATTTTGTCAACTCTTTCCTGGTCAACTTCTTCAGGGAGGGTAAACAATACTTGTTTGCCGTCTTGACCATCTGGGTCTAGCGAAATGACGTTGACAATTCGACAGAAGCGGGTGATTTCCTTCGTAGTTTGTGCGAGTTCGCCACGTTCATCAGAGAGATGGACATTCAAAACGTACCGTCCATTATTAACGTTCCACGCTTCGGCCAGTAATTTTAAAAGGCTGTTATGGGTCAGAATCCCATAGAAATGATTATTGCTATCTAAAACAGTGATATAGGGAAGGTCGCGGATGGTAAAAAAGACTTTGTAAAAGTCAGCGTTAATTGAAATAAATTTCGTTGAATTTTTTAGTAACGCGGTCACTGGGAGGTTCATATCCCCGCCCCGTGATTTATGACGGTAAATGTGCATTTTGTAAATATTACCACGGAACATTTGTTTAGAAGGGTCTAAAACTGGTACGCATCGGTAACCAGAATCCTCCAAAACCTTGAGAGCTTCTGCAAGGGTTACGTTTTCGGTCAGCGTGGTTAGCTCCTTTTGTGGTTTGATGAGTGAATTAAAAATCATAATTAAAACTCCATTATTCGTTTGTATTTACCCTCATCATACCATAAAATTAAAAAATCATGAGAAAGCAAGTAGAAAATTTTGTATTTAGCCAACGTACGGTATAATAGAATTAGTCAAAGCTGGGCAAGGGGCAAGTTGCCCCAGCGCGGCCTTTTTGTAGTTTAAAGGAGATTTTAAAATGAAAATGATTGTTGGGCTTGGTAATGTGGGCACTCGTTATGACGAAACCCGCCATAACACAGGTTTTATGGTGGTCGAACAACTAGCACGCGATTATCATTTAGGATCATTTAAACATGCCAAGCAGATTGAGGCGGTCATCGCTTCAGGGGTGATTGATGGTGAAAAAGTGTTGTTAGTCAAGCCGACAACGTTCATGAATGATTCGGGACGGGCCGTCAAGCCTTTAATGAGCTATTACGATATCGATTTGCCAGACATGGTGGTGGTCAATGATGATTTAGATATGCCAGTTGGTAAAGTTCGGCTCAAGACCCATGGTAAATCAGGCGGTCATAATGGTTTGAAGAGTATTATTCATTACATTGGTACTGATCAGTTTAACCGGGTTAAGCTGGGAATTGATCATCCTGCTCACGGGACAGTGGTGAGTCACGTGTTGGGCAAGTTTAGCCAAGAAGAACGGCCGCATTTTGATGAAGCTGTAGTAACGGCGGAGCATGCTTTAGAAGATTGGATTCATGGCGAAAACTTTGCAGAATTAATGAATGATTATAACTAATTAATCGCAAAGGAGGAAGCAACTTGCAAATTGAAGAATTGGTTGAAAAGACGTCCCAATTCAAACAGATTCAAGCTGGTTTTCAGGCTGGCGGTCGACAGTTAGTAACGGGGTTGAGCGGTTCGGCAGAAACAACGTTGTTGGCAGCATTACAACAGCAAAGCGATCAACCGCTAGTGGTCGTCACAGATAGTCTATTTCATATGCAAGCACTCGCAACGGACTTGGAAAACCTCCTACCAGAAACAGCGGTCTATCAATTTCCGGTTGAAGAGTCACTAGCGATGGAGATCGCCACCAGTTCCCCCGATTTTCGTTTGCAACGGGTTCAAGCGTTAAATGCGCTGCTGCAAAAAAAGTCTGCAGTAATTGTGACTGCAACGGGGGGATTGCGACGCCCCTTAGTAGCACCCCAGATTTTTGCCCAAGCACGATTAATGGTGAAGGTTGGCGACGATTTAGATCCACAAGCAGCAGTTAGGCAGCTGACCAGGATGGGCTATCAACGGCAAAAAATGGTGATGGCACCAGGTGATTTCGCAATTCGCGGATCAATCATTGATATCTATGCACTCAATACTAGCAACCCAGTTCGGATTGACCTCTTTGATACGGAAGTTGATTCATTAAGATATTTCGAAGCTAACAGTCAGCGGAGTATCAAAAACATTCAATCAGTCACCGTGTTGCCGGCAACGGATTTAATAATTGATCCGCAACAACTGCCACAGGTCCAGGAATTATTAAAGAATGAGTATGCAAAATTACATGCCAAAGCAACTGATGAGCAGGATGCTCGCCAAATTGAAAACCACTTTCGACCGCTCTTAGCTAGTTTAGCAGCTGGTAGCTTGGAAAATGGTTTGCTGACGTATGCGGATCTTATTTATCCCAAACCAGCAAGTCTTTTTGATTACTTACCAGTAGATGGGCGCTTAATTATCGAGGATTTCTCCCGAATCAAAGAGGCCAATCAGAATTTAGCAACTGACGAACAACAGTGGTTGCAGGAACGGATTAGTTATCATCAACGCCAACAACAAGGAACTCTAGGAAATGACGCTAAACAATTGATCATCAATGCCCAGCAGTCTGGGATGTTTTTAGCTCGCTTTAAAAAAGGCATGGGTTCGCTGCGGTTTAAACAAATTACTGAATTGACCGCGCGGAGCATGCAACAATTCTTTGGTCAGATGGAATTATTAAAGACGGAGTTGGAACGATTTCGTGATCAAGGAGAAACGGTCATTATCATGACCAAAAGCGATGAGCGGCGGCGCAAAGTTGCCCAAACCCTTCAGGAGTTTCAGATTGATTCAGTTGAAACAGCCGTGAATGATTTACAACTGCATAAGATTCAATTAGTGGCTGCTAATTTAAATCATGGCTTTGACATGCCGGCCGCTCAATTGGTAGTCATTACCGAAGCAGAAATGTTTCAGCAGGTGAAAAAACGGCGACCACGAGCGCAAAAACTGGCCAACGCGGAACGGATAAAAAATTATACGGACCTGAAACCTGGCGATTATGTTGTCCACGTCAACCACGGAATTGGTATTTTTGCGGGAATTAAAACAATGACGGTTGATGGGGTTCACCAGGATTACATCGTGATTGATTACCGTGACCATGCCCAAATTTTTGTCCCGGTCACCCAACTCAATTTAGTGCAAAAGTACGTTTCGTCAGAGTCCTCCAAGCCACGGATTAACAAATTGGGTGGCAATGAATGGGCCAAAACTAAACGTCAGGTAGCACAAAAGATCGAGAATATTGCGGGTGACCTGGTGGATCTTTATGCACAGCGTAAGACAGCCAAAGGCTTTGCCTATCCAAAAGATGACTATCTGCAAGAAAAGTTTGATCGCGAATTTCCGTATTCGGAAACGAAAGATCAATTACGCAGTATTAACGAAGTCAAAGCAGACATGGAACAGCCAAAGCCAATGGATCGGTTATTGGTCGGTGACGTTGGCTACGGCAAAACAGAGGTGGCCTTACGAGCGATCTTTAAAGCAGTCACAGGCGGCAAACAGGTCGCCTTTCTGGTGCCCACCACGATTCTTGCTCAGCAGCACTACGACACCATGCGTGAACGGTTTGAAGGCTTCCCGGTTAAGATTGAAATGATGTCGCGGTTCCGTACTCCCAAACAAATGAAAACGATTGAAAAGGGGTTAGCTGATGGCTCAATTGATGTTGTCGTCGGGACCCACCGGCTCCTGTCTAAAGATGTTCATTTTAAAGATTTGGGGTTATTAATCGTTGATGAAGAACAACGCTTTGGAGTGAAACACAAGGAAAAACTCAAGCAGTTGAAAGCGAACGTTGACGTTTTAACGTTGACAGCAACACCAATTCCACGAACGCTTCATATGTCAATGCTGGGGGTTCGAGACTTGTCAGTGCTCGAAACACCACCAGTTGGTCGGTTTCCAATTCAAACTTATGTCCTCGAACAAAATTGGTCGGCAATTCGGGATGGAATCCTGCGGGAAATGAAGCGGGGCGGACAAGTTTATTACCTGCATAATCGGGTAAATGACATTGAACGCGTCGTTCATGAAATTGAAACGCTTGTGCCAGAAGCACGGGTAGCAGACATTCATGGTCAGATGACGGAAGCCCAATTGGAAGGGGTCTTATATGATTTTATTCGCGGTGAGTATGATGTCCTAGTGACAACTTCCATTATTGAAACTGGGGTGGATATTCCAAACGTGAATACGTTGTTTGTTGAAAATGCTGATCGGATGGGATTGGCCCAGTTATATCAAATTCGTGGACGGATCGGTCGCAGTAATCGGGTCGCTTACGCTTACTTTATGTATCAACCGAATAAGGTGTTGACAGAGCCGGGTGAGAAACGGCTCGCTGCGATTCGGGATTTTACTGAACTGGGAAGCGGTTTTAAGATTGCAATGCGTGACCTCGCAATTCGTGGCGCTGGTAATCTCCTTGGTAAGCAGCAACATGGGTTCATCGATTCTGTTGGTTATGACCTGTATTCAGATATGTTGGCGGATGCTGTGGCGAAAAAGCAGGGTCACCAGCGACCGACAACGACTAATGCGGAAATTGATGTGGCAGTCGAAGCGTACTTACCAAACGATTATGTAGAAGATCAGCGACAAAAGATTGAACTGTATAAACAAATTCGCAAAGCCCAAAGTAAAGATGAATTGCTGGACCTACAAGGGGACTTAATTGATCGGTTTGGTGAATATGGTCCGGCAGTAGCTAATTTACTGTTGATTGGTGAATTGAAAATGGACGCAGACCAGGCAATGTTGAGCAGAATTAAGCAAAAATGTGACAATATTAATTTGCAATTTACTAAACAGGCTAGTCGATACATCAAGGCTGCAGATGTGATGCAAGCAGTGGCTCAGACGCGCTTTAAATCTACGATGGGAACAGCGGATGATGGTTCATTAACGGTGCGACTGATTATTCAACCAAAAATGACCCAACAAGATTGGCTTCACCAGTTACTAAAAATTGTCGAATTGCTGGCGACGACTGCTCAGAGTCAGCAAACGGATCAAGAAGAGAAATGAGGAAATTTACATGCGTTTAGATCGATTTTTAAAAGTTTCACGAATAATTAAGCGGCGGACAATTGCCAAAAAAATTGCCGATCAAGGACGAATTATGGTGAACGATAAGGTTGCTAAGTCATCAAGTGACGTTCGGGAAGGTGACATTTTAACAATTAAGTTTGGCAATAAAACTGAGCAGGTTAAGGTTAATCGGATCTTAGAAACCACGAAAAAGTCGGAAGCCGAAGATATGTACGAAATATTAGATGTTAGTTATGCTGAAAATTTTGACGAACCAATTTAATGACTGCAGGCACTTAGATAAGATAAATTATTATGACGAACGCTAGAAATTCAGAGAATTTTCTGCTAGGATTATTAGTAAAGTTGTAAAAATTTTGTTGGATTGATCAGTACACTTTGTTACTGATAAGTAAAGTGGAGATTATGGAATGAAAAATGGGTTAAAAAATAACATTACAAAATTAAATACCCCCTTTTCCCGCCAGCGTGAGTTAGAACAGAGTAGCGAAAAATCGTATCGCTACCGTGTTCACATGCGACGAGCGAAAGTTATTTTGGGCGTTTTTATTGTATTCTTCCTAATCTTAGCAATTCAAATTATTGGCACAAAGCGTGAGTTGGGAAAGGTTAACCAACAAACTGCAAAAGCCAATGTGACGTTAACGAATCGCAAAGCCACCAACAAGAAGTTAAAAAAACAAGTCAAGAAATTACATAATCCGAGTTATCTGCAGGAATTAGTTCGTGAAAAGTATAATTACGCGAAAGACGGCGAAACAATTTATAACTTTGTTAAGTAGCAATTAGTGACGGGGCTGAGGATCATCAGCCCTGTTTGTTTTTAGGACTATTAATTTGATCCCAGAATATGCTATACTCGGGGAGATTAAAATTTTATTAGAAGTAGGAGGATTGCTAGTTCATGGCAATTGAAGAAGGAGCAAAGGTGACTGGGAAAGTCTCAGGCATTACGAATTTTGGGGCATTTATAGATTTGGCTGATCACCAAACCGGATTGGTTCACATCAGTCAAATTTCAAATCATTATGTGAAGGATATTCATGATGTCTTATCAATCGGTGATGAAGTCACGGTTAAAGTAATGAAAGTGGCTGACGATGGTAAGATTGCTTTGTCCATTAAAGCAGCAGCGGATCAAGATAGTTCGCGTCACCATGAACCTCATGGCAGTCATGAACCAAATCATGCTCATAAATACCATGCATCAAATGATCACCACTCAGAACGATCAGAAAATGTTGAGAAAAAGCATTACCATTCGCAAGGTGGCTTTGGTGGTCATCATGAAAAGAGTCATTTTGATGACATGCTAGCAAGTTACATGAAAGAAAGCGAATCACGATTATCCACATTAAAGCGACAAACGGATGGCAAACGTGGTGGTCGTGGAGGACGGCGAAGCTGATGGCAGAACGGCTTCAACTAACGGTAAAGCGGTGCCTGACACGGTACCGTTTTTTTTCGTTGAATCACCCACTGATAGTTGCCGTTTCAACTGGGGTTGATTCCATGGCTTTACTACATGTGCTCAAAACGTTGGTTCCAACAAAGCAGATCGTAGTCGCACATGTTAATCATCATTTGCGGCAGCAAAGTCAACGGGAAGAACAATTTTTACGCCAAGTCTGTCGGCAATGGGGAATCAAATTGGTTGTTGATCAGTGGAGACATCATCCTGATCATGGAATTGAGGCAGCAGCGCGCCAGGAACGCTATCAATTCTTTGCTCGGGTGATGAACCAGGAACGTGCACCATATTTGCTCACTGCCCACCATGAGAACGATCTTGCTGAAACGATGTTGATGAAATTGATTCGAACGGGGGATGTTGCGGAGGTAGTTGGCCTTCAGGAATCACGACCATTTGCAGATGGAAAGTTAATTCGTCCTTTGCTAGGAACACCCAAGACGTCATTAATTCAATATGCCAAACGGCATCACATTCGGTGGTATGAAGATGAGACTAATCATCAAGATCTGACATTTCGTAATCGGATTCGTAATCACTATTTGCCGGAATTAGAACGAGAAAACCCACGAGTAGTTGAACACCTACGACAATTTCATAACCAATTAAGCGAATTATTGGTACTGAAGAATGAACTTATCACCCAACTGCTCCCAAAAATGATTCAGGATGGACAACTTAATTTAATCGAGTACCAAAAGCATAGCCGGGTAACCCGTCAGTGGCTACTACGGAGTTGGCTAAATTCACAACAAATCTTTGACCTTCCTCAACAGCAGTTACAACAAATTGATCACTTCTTGTGTAATCCCCAACGACCATCATCTTTAATTGCGGTTGGTGAGGGCCGTCAGTTAATTAAGGACTATCAGCAAGCCAAGCTAAAAATGGTGGATAATTTATCAATGAAAGCCCGAAAAAATGGTGGTTTTATGGTAAAATTTGACCGTTGGTACAGCGAACCATATGGTCAGCAATGGGGAATTTTTGCGCATCCACAAAGCCAAACTGTGGCTGAATTATGGTTAATGAAGAATCAGCTACCTTTGCAGGTTCGTCCATGGCAGCCGGCCGACCGGATTCGCTTGAAATCGGGAAATCATCAGGCCGTACGAAGGATTTTAATTGACCAAAAAGTCCCCCTTAATCAACGGCAGCAACGGTTAGTGGTGGTTGATCAGCAGGGACAAGTTCTGTGGTTGATCGGTCAAAAAACGGCCTGGCTTGATCGAGCACCGGTTCGTGAGCAACAATATGAAAAAAAGTATTTTTGTCAAAAGTAGATACGGGAGAGAATGATGAACAACGATATTGAACGGGTTATTTATGATCAACAGGAAATTGATCAACGGGTCCAAGAACTGGCGGAACAATTAAATCATGACTATGCGGGTAAAAAAGATGTAGTGGTTGTGGCAGTTTTAACGGGAGCCATCGTGTTTGCGATGGACTTATACAAGCGCCTCGATTTGTATGCACACATTGATTTCGTTGATGTTTCCAGTTATCAAGGTGGAACATCATCAACCGGATCCGTGAAATTGTTGCATGATTTAAAAAATGATATTCGAGGAAAAGACGTCATTATTTGTGAAGATATTGTCGATACTGGGCGGACGTTGAAATTTTTGATCGACCTGTTAAAAGGGCGTGGGGCCAATAGCATTAAGATTTGTTCAATTTTTGATAAACCAGAAGGTCGAGTCGTCAACGTGCGGGCTGATTACGTTGGTTTTGACGTTCCAAATGAATTTCTGGTGGGCTATGGACTTGATTATCAAGGCCTTTATCGTAATCTTCCATATATCGGTGTTTTAAAGCCGACAGTTTACCAAAAAAAACATGACTAAATTATTGGTCAGTGATAGTCAAATATGCTATTATAAATGCACTGTAATCAAACAGCACCAACACTGCTAGAAATAGGAGGTTGTTATGAACAACAATCGTAAAAATAACGGATTTACTCATAACGTGCTCTTCTATGCAGTTATTTTTCTATGTATTATGGGGATTGTTTACTTCTTCTTTGGCGGTAATAATAATTCAGGTCAAAGTAAGAATGTTTCTCAAACCCAATTTGTAACTGCATTGCGGAAGGATCGGGTTAAGAGTTTCCAAGTGCAACCAAATGGTGGTGTTTACAAAGTTACGGGGACTTACCGAAAGCCACAAAAAGTGTCAAGTGACAACCAAACTGGTTTTTCCTTAATGAACCAACACTCTAGTACCACTACGAGTTTCCAAAGCTCGATTTTGCAAAGTGACGTGACGGTTAACCAATTACAGAAGTATGCGGATAAAAACAACGTCAGAATCACGACACATCCCGAAGAATCCAACAGCATTTGGGTGAACCTGTTAGTAACTGCCTTACCAATTGTAATTATGATCCTCTTCTTCTACATGATGATGGGTCAGGCTGGTCAAGGTGGCGGTCGTGGCGTGATGAACTTTGGCAAGACCAAAGCTAAGCCATCTAATTCTAAGGATAATAAGGTCCGCTTCTCCGACGTTGCCGGTGAAGAAGAAGAAAAACAGGAACTGGTTGAAGTTGTTGAATTTCTAAAAGATCCGAAGAAATTTATGAAATTAGGTGCTAAGATCCCATCTGGAGTCTTGCTGGAGGGGCCTCCGGGTACTGGTAAGACCTTACTGGCCAAAGCCGTCGCTGGTGAAGCGGGAGTACCATTCTACTCGATTTCTGGTTCAGACTTTGTCGAAATGTTCGTTGGGGTCGGTGCCAGTCGTGTGCGGGATCTTTTTGATCAAGCTAAGAAGAATGCGCCATCGATCATTTTCATTGATGAAATTGATGCGGTTGGTCGACGCCGTGGTAACGGTATGGGCGGTGGCCATGATGAACGTGAACAAACTCTAAACCAGTTACTGGTTGAAATGGATGGATTCCAAGGGGATGAAGGAGTCATTGTGATGGCTGCCACTAACCGTTCTGATGTGCTGGATCCAGCGTTGCTACGGCCAGGACGGTTTGATCGAAAGATCCTCGTTGGTCGTCCTGATGTTAAGGGTCGTGAAGCAATTTTACGTGTTCACGCGAAGAACAAGCCATTGGCATCAGACGTTGACTTGAAGGAGATTGCTAAGCAGACGCCAGGATTTGTTGGTGCTGATTTAGCTAACTTGCTGAACGAAGCTGCGTTATTGGCTGCCCGGCGAAATAAGACCGCAATTGATGCTTCAGATGTTGATGAAGCTGAAGATCGAGTTATTGCTGGTCCTGCTAAACGGGATCGGGTCGTTTCACCGCAAGAGCGGAAGACTGTGGCTTACCATGAAGCAGGGCACACGATCGTCGGACTGGTGTTGAATGATGCTCGAGTTGTCCACAAGGTCACAATTGTGCCGCGTGGTCGTGCCGGTGGTTATGCAATCATGCTTCCTAAAGAAGATCAGATGTTAATGAGCAAGAAGAATGCTGAAGAACAAATTGCTGGATTAATGGGTGGTCGTGCAGCCGAAGAATTAATTTTTAATTCCCAATCATCTGGGGCTTCCAACGACTTTGAGCAGGCAACGCAAATTGCTCGTTCGATGGTTACCCAGTACGGAATGAGTGATAAGATCGGTCCGGTGGAGCTCCAAAGTTCAGGTCAAGTCTTTACTGGTCAAGGATACGATCAATCACCGTACTCTGAGAAGACAGCTGCGTTAGTCGATGAAGAAGTTCGGCGGATCTTAACAGAAGGTCACCAACGGGCGTTACATATTATTGAAACGCATCGTGACCAGCATAAGTTGATTGCGGAAGCATTATTGAAGTATGAAACGCTTGATGAGAAGCAAATTCTTAGTCTTTATAAAGACGGTAAGATGCCAGAGAAGGATGTTGAAGCTGCTGCGGATGAACAACGGGCGGCAACCTTTGAAGAATCCAAACGTGAGTTAGAGCGACGAGAAAATGCTAAAACTGAACAGGATTCAGCAACATCTGATGATAGCCAAGACGAAGAACAATTAGACAATCATGACCAACCAAAGATTGATCATGATGATGATCATCACTCAACTGATGGTGAATAAATAATTAAGGAATTGTGTTGATTAAGGAACACAATTCCTTTTTTAATAATAATTTGATGATAGAATAAGTGCAGAGATTTTAAATGGAGGAGTTAAGATGACGGAAGACTATTTAGTAAAGGCCGTAGCAGAAAATGGAATGTTTCGCGCTTATGCGGTGAACGCGACGAACCTAGTTGCTGACGCCCAACGAATTCATAAGACGTGGAGTGCAGCCTCAGCGGCGCTGGGCCGAACGTTGATTGGAACATTATTGTTATCAACGTCCGGTTTACAAGGTGACGCAGGGCTCACTGTCAAAATTCAAGGGAATGGACCAGTCGGTTTTATTGTGGCCGATGGTACAGCTGATGGGACGGTCAAAGGTTATGTTCACAATCCACATGTTAACCTTCCGCTGAACAGTCAGGGGAAAATTGATGTTGCTGGTGCGGTCGGCCATCAGGGAACGTTGGCGGTCACCAAGATGAATCCGGGTGATAAAACTCCATACACTGGTGAGGTCAACCTTGTTTCCGGGGAATTGGGTGATGATTTTACCTATTACCTTGCTCAATCAGAACAGATTCCATCTGCCGTTGGCCTATCGGTATTTGTAGAAAAAGACGATTCAATTGGTGTCGCTGGTGGTTTTATGGTGCAGGTCTTGCCGGGAGCCAAGGATGAACAAATTACTGATTTGGAAAAATCTATTCAAAGCTTGCCGCTTGTTTCAGAAATGCTGCGGAATGGTAATACGCCAGAGGATATTCTAAAACGGATTTTTGCTGGTAAGGACCTCAAATTGTTGGATAAAATGCCGGTGAAGTATGAATGCAACTGTAACAAAGAACGTTTTGCGAAAGCATTGGCGAGCGTTAACCAAGATGATTTAAAAGCGATGATTGATCAAGATCATGGAGCACAAGCAGTTTGCCAGTTTTGTGGGAAGCATTACGAGTTCTCAGAAGATGAATTGCGGGCAATGTTGAATGATCACGAATAGCTTGCGTTGCTGTGATACAATAGTGATTGTGATTTTGAAAATGGAGGAGGAAAGCTCATGGAATGGCACATTGGGGACGTAACAATTCCCAATCAAGTGGTCGTTGCGCCAATGGCAGGGGTAACGAATAAGGCTTTTCGGGTGATATGTAAGAAATTTGGTGCAGGTTACGTGGTTTGTGAAATGATCTCCGATCGGGGGATCATGTACCATAATAAAAAAACGCTTTCGATGACCACTGTGGATCCGCATGAACATCCAATGGGGATTCAAATTTTTGGCGGAACCAAGGAGACCTTAGTGGAAGGCGCCAAGTTTATTGACCAACACACGGATGCTGACGTGATTGATATCAATATGGGGTGCCCGGTTAATAAGGTTGTGAATACTGATGCCGGGGCGCGCTGGCTTTTAGATCCCAATAAAGTTTATGAAATGGTTTCCTATGTTGTGGACGCTGTGAAAAAACCAGTGACTGTAAAAATGCGAACTGGTTGGGATGATAAACATATTTTAGCGGTGGAAAATGCCTTAGCGGCAGAACGTGCCGGGGCAGCTGCAATTGCTATGCATGGTCGAACGAGAAAACAAATGTATACAGGACATGCTAATTGGGATATTCTAAAAGAAGTGGCTTCACAATTAACCATTCCATTTATGGGTAATGGTGATGTCCGCACCCCTGAAGATGCCAAACGAATGTTAGATGAAGTTGGTGCGGATGCGGTCATGATTGGACGTGCAGCAATGGGAAATCCGTGGATGCTGACGCGAACAGAACACTACTTAGCAACTGGAGAGCTGCTGCCTGAAGCGACCCCAGAACAAAAGATTAAGACTGCCAAAGAACATTTGGCGGCACTTTGTGATCTAAAGGGTGAATATGTTGGTATTCGGGAGTTTCGCGGTCAAGCTGCGTATTACCTGAAAGGAATTCCCCGTTCTGCGCGCACAAAAGTGGCATTGATGTCTGCAACGAAACAGAGCGAAGCTGATGAAATCTTTGATCGGTTTTTGGATCAATATAAAGAACGATTAGCCAAGAAAAATATTGAACAGTAAGAGGAGGATTTTTGATGGCAAAAGAAGAAAAGATGAATGATCAGATGGTGGTACGGCGTCAAAAGATGGATGCCTTGCGTGAACAAGGGATCGACCCGTTTGGGCACCGCTTTGCGCCTGACCATGATATTTCAACTGATATTCGTGCAAAGTATGGTAACGAAAGTGAAGAATTACTTGCCCAACAACAAAATGAGGTGACCATTGCTGGTCGGATGATTGCTAAGCGGGGGAGCGGTAAAGCTAGTTTTGCGGACCTGCTAGACCGCGGTGGCAAGATTCAATTCTACGTTCGCCAAGATGTTGTCGGTGAAGATACGTACAAAATCTTTAAGGACTCTGATATTGGGGATTTCTGGGGAATTACTGGTGATGTGATTAAGACGCGGATGGGTGAATTAACCATTCGGGCACGGAAGATGACCTTCCTCACGAAAGCGCTCCGTCCGCTTCCTGATAAGTATCATGGATTACAAGATCCAGAATTAGTTTATCGTCAACGGTACTTAGACTTAATTACCAACCGTGATAGTTTTGAACGCTTCCAGACACGGACAAAGATTATTAAGGCAATCCGAAATTATATGGATAGTAATGACTTTACGGAAGTGGAAACGCCAATTTTGGAAAATGTTGCTTCTGGTGCAGAAGCGCGCCCATTTATTACGCACCATAATGCGCTGGATATTGATATGTACATGCGGATTGCGACAGAATTACGGCTGAAGCGGTTAATCGTTGGTGGTATGGAACGGGTTTATGAATTAGGCCGAATCTTTAGAAATGAAGGGATGGACCCTCACCATAATCCTGAATTTGACACAATGGAAACATACGCAGCTTACTTTGATTTCAATGATGTCATGAAGGAAACTGAAGGGATTTTTAAAGCTGCTGCTAAGGTTGTTAGTGATGATCTCAAGGTTAATTATCAAGGGACCGAGTTGGACTTTGGCAAACCATTTGAACGAATGCATATGGTTGATGCCATTAAGAAGTTCACTGGTGTTGATTTCTGGCCAGAAATGACAGTTGAAGAAGCCCGCCAATTAGCGGATGAACATGGGGTCCAATATGAAGATTGGTGGAAGGTTGGTCATATCATTAACGCCTTCTTTGAAGAAAAGGTCCAAGACCAGCTAGAACAACCAATTTTCATTTATGGTCATCCAAAGGAAATTTCACCACTCGCTCATATGAATCGGGAAGATCCGCGGTTTACTGACCGGTTTGAACTTTACATTCTTGGTAATGAATATGCGAATGCCTTTACCGAATTGAATGATCCAATTGATCAACGACAACGTTTTGAAGCGGAAGCTAAAGAACACGCTGAAGGTAATGATGAATATCAACCAATCGATGAGGACTTTGTAGAAGCGTTGGAATACGGAATGCCACCAACAGGTGGACTTGGGGTTGGCATTGACCGACTGGTGATGTTAATGACAGATGCCAAATCCATTCGTGATATATTGTTGTTCCCTACAATGCGGCCAAAGAAAAATAGCTAAAATTTGCTAGAGAAAAATCATTTTGATTTTTCTCTATTTTTTTATTGTTAATTTTTAAAATGCTAAAGGAGAACTTTAACGGAATCAGAAAGAGATATTAGCTTAATCTATGAATGAAATATCATTAATACCAACTTTTGTTCGTGATTGTCAAGATCGAAAAAGTTTACGTTAAAAAAGGTTGTTGACTTTTGGCAATTGATTCTTTATAGTATATAAACGTTGTTACGGCAGATGGTCGTTTCAATAAAAAAGTAAATTATTTTATTGTTGACGTTAAGTTAACGATATGATATATTTTAAAAGTTGTCAGTTTTAGTTTTCTTCTTCAAAAAAGATGTTGACAAATGATTGGTAACGTTGTAATATAATAAATGCTTTCTGAGTTATCAAAAAGCATGGTAGACCTTTGAAAACTGAATAAAGTTTCGACGAATCAAATGTGTAGGGTCTTTGATCGGAAGGTCAAAG
>NZ_CAKPYE010000011.1 GCF_934202705.1 uncultured Limosilactobacillus sp. | reverse complement strand
ATTATCAAATAAGACTCAACTGTTCCATCGTCATTACACTCAACAGAAACAGGTACATCATTTGCCGTCAACGTTTCTTTATAAGGTTCGTGGCAATATGGACAATCTTGTTGTTCTTTAGTTAGTTTCATAATTATCACTCCAAACGATATAATCTTCTTTCCATAGTTTCTCGATATTCTGGATTGTAGCCCTGGGCTTTAATCAACTTCAGTCCCTCTTCATAGGTGCTGAAATCACCTTCAATACAATCATTATCCCCACACTGATTGCAGGTCTCTTGAATAGAATCTACTTGATTAGGATCATCAGTTACCTTTTCAAAATAATCTTCACCAAGATGTCCTCTGACTAAATAATAAGAGTTTTCCAATTTATTCATTGTCATCCTCCACTGGTTCTTTCATGGCATCAACGGCTTCCTTCGGGAACCATTGCGACATGATATGCAAATCATCGCCCGTATATTCTCTAGCATTTTCTTTACTCCCAAAGTCAAAGGTTACATAATCACCACTAGGTTGATAGCCGGTAACATATTGTTTAATAGCAATTGGTCCTTCTACATAACGCATTGCTGACAATACATATTTCTTTTCATGAAAACGTTCCTTAATTGGTGTATGCAGGAATTCTTCAATTAGTGCTGACAAATACTCACGACTTGGTTTCCCAAAACAGGAACCGAAATTATTTATAAAGTAGTTAATATCTAACAAATTCGTTGCATCGAAACGAATATCGAGCACCTCGTGTTCGCTATCATCATAGATGGCAACTACTCCATCAACTTTTTCTGCATACATGCGGTCATTCTGGTTTACTTGTTCGATAAATTCATCAATCTTCATCTTCGCTATCCTCAACTTCCCGTGCGTAGAGTTCTACGACCTTGCCGTTGGCATCATCAGCAGTAGCTTTGGCTTCATCAAAATCATCAAACAGTTTTACGTTATTCTTCGCTAGATGAATTCCAGATCTAACATAGCTGAAAAATGTTTGTCTAACGTCCTCACTGCCAACATAATTTCTGCCGACCTTTACTCCATACCCAATTGATTTAATATCCTTATCCATGTTTATTTACCTGCTTTCTTGCTGTATATGGTTGCGTTCCGTCTAAACTTTCCATACGACTTCCGCCAATACTGTGAAAACTCATAACTGCCGTGATCCATTAACTTGGCTTTGTGAATTTGACGTTTGCGGGTTCGCTTAATGCCACTTGGGCGAGCGTATTTAAACCACGCTGAATGGAAAGTTTTTACCAGTCGTGGGGTTATTTTCATTTGAACCTCAATCTCCACTTAATTCACTCGCTTTCACATCTTTTCCAATCGCACCTTGCGCAATCGTGACCATGTTGTTCAGTTTGTTAATTCCCAGCACCATGTAAAGATGGTCACGATACTTAACCGGCTGATCACTATTCATTCGTTGTTGTGCTTCTTCAATCGTCATTATTTTTCTTCCTCATTTTCATCGCTTGTAATAATTCATCGTCGGCAATCTGCTGTTCACGATCTTGATAAATTTCTTCTGCTTTGTAATAAATTCCATGTTCATCTGGAACACCAAAATCATCCGAAGCCGGCTGTAAGAAAACTCGTTCCCTGCATTGAGGGCAATTAACAAACCGATAGCCAAACGGTACTTTAATCGTCTTAGTTAGACCACAATATGGACAAGCTAACGCTGTTTTAACTGGTTCGTGATATGCGGGCTTGCTAGCTTGTTCATCATGTTTATAGTTTGCTGACGGTTTAAGATCATCAACAATCGGTAAACGTTCCGGCTCTGTATCATCGTCTATCTTGCCTGTTACCAACGCATAGGCCTGCTTAATCATTCGCAAATCAATAGTCTGTTGACCATTAGCAGTTAATTTCAAAGTTAAGCCGTTTTCTTTAATTTGAATTTCCATAAGTCCTCCGTTAGCAAAGCACTAAGCCTTGGTATTCCGTATTCACGTCTGCTGGTACCCTGCCCCGATTAGACGGTTTCGTTTCAGCTAGCTTGTGCACCAGTTCGATACATTGACACCGTAATTCATCACTGCCCCAGTAGCCTTCCCATGCTTGCTGAAAGTTATATGCTAAGCGATGATCATAAATTACGGTTGCCACCCATTCGCCTTTGCAGTAGATCTGCACGGCGTAGTCACGAAAACTAACGCTGTATATATCGCCTAAGTTCTCGACTTTGACTTTGAACATGCTGTATTTCATGCTACCTGCCCCGCTTTCTTTAGCTTGTTGCAGTAATCAAGATAATCAGCACAGGCGTTCCATACCCAAACGGCCTTTTCCACGGTTACCGGTTCAGCTTGCAGCCATTCCAGTTGATTATCAAACACCGGCGAATTAACGTTTTTAAAACGATACCGGCCGTGTTTTGCCATCAGGGTTTTTCGGCGCATTTGCATAAAGTTAATTCGCCCGGCAATGATCGCTGTTAGCTGTTCTGCTGTCAGATTTTGAAAGTATTGCTTAGTGACTTTATTCATTGCGGTTAGTGTGTTTTTCATGTTTCATCATCTCCAAACGTTGGGTTCAGGCGGTATTGTCCCGTCAGTCAAGGGTGCCGGCTGGCCTTCTTTGGGTTGGCCTTTATCTTGCATGTATTGCTTTTTAAACCAATCTGGAAGCGGTTCTTTGATGGTGCCTTGTTTTTTGCGCCTATAGCGCTGTTGATTCTGCTGACGGCGTTTAGCGTCCTGCTCTTCGGCTTGTTGAACGGTCTTGATTCCATCTCTTTCTAGCCTGTTAAGAATGGCAATTAGGTAATTCCAGCTAGGACGATCAGCCTTACTTGCTTGATTAAGCGCATAACAAACAAAATCAGCTCCTAAACGGCTAATGTAATTAATGAAAATCGAACTGTGAGTAGCACTCTGAACGTTTATTTGCAATTCTTGGGCTAATCGAAACGCATCGTTTCGTGTGGGCGCACTACTACTCTCTCTTGTATTACTCTCTTGTATTACTCTAGGTGTATTACTCCCTTTAGCATTTTCTAAATACCCCCCTTTAATATTCTTAATAGGGGTTTTAGTATTCTTACTACCCTCACTTAATTTATTAACTACCCTAATTATTCTATTAAGTACCTGTTTTCCCTGTTTATTGTAGGCAATCGTTAGGTACCCTTTTTCTTTTAGGCCATTAATAACTTGTGATACACGACTAGCTGAAATACCAAAGAATTGGGCGAAATGATTATTACTTGCATAACATCCGTTTTCACCGTCAAGGCTTTCAATTTCTGCCATAAATAAAAGCTCCATCGGTGTTAAATTTTCATCTAGCCAAT
Organism: uncultured Limosilactobacillus sp.; assembly: GCF_934202705.1. Classification (GTDB taxonomy): domain Bacteria; phylum Bacillota; class Bacilli; order Lactobacillales; family Lactobacillaceae; genus Limosilactobacillus. Next base: position 76,912 of record NZ_CAKPYE010000011.1, on the reverse strand, counting down.
ATTTTTTAGGTATCCAAACACCGTTGAATGAACGATTGTCATTAGTAATGGTTCTTTTACCCATGCTTTAGTCCTCCTAAAATGGCACGTCATCAATTTCTGGTGCACTCCCGTTAAGTTTATCGTTATTGAACGGCAGCGTGCTTAAATCGACATTTTCGCCTTGCTGATTGAATGCAGATTGATTAGCACCGTTGTTGTAGTTATTCTGCTGATTGTTGTAATTGCTTTGATTGCCGTTCTTTGGTTCCAGTAAAGCAAAATTCTCAACAGTAACTTCGGTTACATAAACTTTCTGTCCTTGCTTATTTTCGTAATTACGGGTTGATAGTCGCCCATCAATACCAACTAGTGAGCCTTTGTGCGTGAAATTGGCGAAGTTCTCGGCTGATTTCCGCCAGACAACGCAGTTAATAAAGTCAGCATCACGACTGCCGTCTTGATTGCGAAACTGCCGATTAACAGCTAAGCGGAAAGCTACAACTGCGGTTCCTTGACTGGTATAACGTAGCTCTGGATCATCAGTTAGACGCCCGGTTAACACCACTCGATTAATCATTGTCTTGCAACTCCTTTAGTCTTTTCTTAGTTAGAATGTGAAATCTTAGTAGGTCTTCGTCTGATAATTTAACGGGCTTAATGTGGTATTTCTTAACGAATGAGTTAATTCCGATCTTGTGTTGCTCGGTATGGTGCTCTCGACACAAACTCATGAAGTACATCTTGCGTTCGTCAATCTCATGTCGATTGCGTCCCATACCAACAGCCCGATAGTGGGCTAAATCAGCATTCGGCTTGCCATCAAGAACACACGAACGAGTTTTCATTGCTAGAACTTGCTTAGGAAACTCATTCGGTATAGATTCCCATGTTTTGAGTTTGAACGGAATATTTTCCTCAAACAGAAAATCAAGAATGGTTAGAATCATTTGATTAGCTGTCGTCATTGAACAGTCGGACAAGTGGAAATATTCAATTCCAAAACTCATTTGGGTTCGAGCTTTGAAGTACTCTTCGGCGTCCTTAGGAACATCGCCCGTGTAATCGCAAAAGTCATTGATCAGGGCAAAGATTTTTTTACGTTGGTCAGGCGTAATGTGGCGTCCGTCATTGAGTTTTAATTCAACTTGTAATGGTTTCCCGTCGCTGAACTTAACTGCCTTGTAGCTATTGAAATCATCGTCTAGGCTGACGGTAACGTCCTTACCTTGGATTTTCCGTAACGTTCCAAACACTAGTTAGCCTCTTCAAACATATCTTGTTGATCTCCACCATTTAGAGTTGAGTTAATCATTCCTTCGACTAGCTTGTTCATTTCTTTCCATTTCTGAATTTTTGTTAAACTCTTATTTTTAAGCCCTTCTTTAGCTGTTTCTTTAGCCGTATTCTCCACATCTTGTGGTGAAATACCTAACACATTACTTGCTTTAGTAATTAAGCCACGGTATTGCTTCTTAGCTTTCTCCAATTCAACTTGTTGTTTATTATTAGCTGCCTTCTTTTCAGCTTGTTGCTGATCATTGGAATTAATATCGCCCATTGGTAAATCTTCGCCGGCGTATAAATTAAGCCCTAATCCTGCCATCGCTAAGCATTTGACCATGCAACGCTTTTGCGTCTTGTTGATCTGCTGCATGGTTGGATTAATTACGGCGTTATTAGCGTTATCCATCACGTACAGAGATTCAGTGTAGTCATGATCAGCAATCGTGATCGTACATTCCACCATCGTACCGGTTGGCGTATTCAGGTACGGAACTTCACGCCCCGTTAATTCATGCTTCACGACAACAGTTCGATAACGGGTATATTCCTTGTTACCGTATTTTGTTTGGCAGGCTTCCTGCTTGGTTGTCATGATCATTTCAGGATACTTAGTGAACTTTGGCGTTGGCGTATCAGGATATTGACTTTTAATCATGCTCCACGCCCAAGACCAGGACACGTATTTCAAGGCTGGTCCTTTTTTCATTCTGATTACATCAATGTGGTTAGATACATCAACGCTTGATAGTGTTTTGAACACGTCGATTTTTTCGGTCATGCTGCCACCTCCTAAAACTTGATTTTCATTTGTTTAGTTCCCTTGATAACGTTAATTCCTTTGAGCACTTCGCCCGTTTCGGGATTGAACACTTTACCATCTTGCACTTTGAAGTTATTCTTAATCCCTGTTTTGTCGATTGAACGGGTTTTCTTAACTTTGACCCATTTAGTGCCGTCAAGCTGTTTTAATAATATGGCCGTGTTGTAATTCCACTTGTCACGTTGCTTGTCAAATGTGACGTTTCCTGACGTTGATTCAAATCTGTATTCATGGTCAGCATCAAATTTCGGTTGAGTGTATTCATTAACAAGTTGGGTAAAGTTATCAATATCCTTTTGCAATGCTTCATTCGCCTTATCAGTCCGCTTTTGGACTTCTTCTGCATGTTTCGTATTAGCTTGTTGATAAAGTTCGAGTGAACGGATTTTGTCCAGTGCCCACTTCAAGGCGTCGTCATTTTCAATGGTCCAGCGTTGTTTTTCTTCTTGTTTAGTTTCTTCAGTCATTGTCATTCCTCCTAGAAAGGTAAATCATCAATTGCAAACTTGCGGATTTTTTGCTGATGTAAGACGGCATGGTTGAACTTTCCGGCTTGATCCATACTGCCCTTGTAGTATTCAATATCACGCTTAGTCTTAGCTCGCTGGTACTTATCAGCACACGCTTTAGAACAAAACTTGTGTCCGTCAAATTGAAAAAACTGGTGCCAATCAGTTACCGTCTTTTCCTTTTGGCAAACGTAGCATTTGAATTTAATCGCCAACGTAAACACCCCTTGCGTCTAAATAATGACTATCTACATAGCAGTCATGGTTTCGATCAGCTACATAACGTTCATGCTCTTCTTCGTCTAACTGGTCTTGGTAAACATCACTCGCATAAGCGAATTTTAGATTTAAGGCTTTAGCGCCTTGTTCCACGTCTTTAAATCCATACCAGTAAGCCGCATCGGCTTTCGTACAAAAAATTTCTTTTGGCTCTTTGGGTGCGTACCAATAACGATCATCGCCGCTTTCTCGGTCAAGGCCTATCGACTGCCCACAACATGCACAATAAAGATCAGTCATTGTTAGCCCCTCCTAATAAATCTTTAAGAGCATCGCCTAATTGGTTGAGTTTGTCATACGTGTCAGCACTTGGCGCTTTGATGTCGTATTTTTGTTCAATTACGTGTGTAACGTTTTCTTTGATCCATAGAAACATTTTTGCTAAATCTTCATCGTCAACAATTGCTGCCGATATCATCGCCATAATGACTTTTGGTGATCCAGAAATTAATGTCGGCCCACCCATTCCATCAGTAGAAACAGAAGCAAAAACAGCTTTAGGCTTCTCATTAACATTTAACGCTTTAGCAATTTGTAAATTCGTTTTATCAATATCCATGTTATAATTACCTCGTAATCAATTTAGATTTGTGATTCAGGAACTAGTGGCGGCTAGTCCCTTTTTTTGTACCGTCAGCAAATAATTCATCGACAATGTGACGAATGATTGGATATTTATTGTCAGTGAAATACATCGCCATATCGTAGCCAAAGAACACATCTCCAATTAGAAACATTGCACTCATTAGCGACATATTACCTTCACGGTAGGCAATTGTCGCAATGCTTGATGTAGCAACATAAATCATCGCTTTAATAACTCTCATCATTAACACCTCCATTCCTCAATAATCCATAGGATCAACACAACTACGGTTGCTGTACCGACTGCCAACTTCATTACTAGCGTGAAGCCACCTAAGGCAACGGCAATCAAAGCTACAAACATTAGTCCTAGAATTACGTTCCTTAGCGTCATCAAATCACCCCCATTCGTTGTCTAATATCCTTGGTTTTGATGTCCTTGTATTTCTCAATCCATGTTTTAAATCGCTTACGATTAATTTCTGGTTGTTCCCCCGGAACTTTACGAATGATTGAGTTATACGGAACATTGGGATCGTTCAAAATAGCCTTACGCCACCGCTGATATGTTGACTTGGTATTGATACCGCAGTAGTGATTTTCAACAATCCACTTAATCGACACCCATTCGGGCGCTTGCCTTTCCTGTATTTTCTGCCAAAACATTTCTAACGCTCGATTTGCTGTGTTTTCAGCAATCTTGTTATCATGCTCTTCCAGTTCTTCTGGTGTGAAACAGTAGACTGGTTTCATTTGATCACCACCTTATTTGATATACTTTGATTACTTCGAGACTGGTGTAACTGATGAAGAACTTAAATTTTTAAAACAGATTGAGGAACATCAACAATCTTCCAGTCATTAGCTTCCATATCGTCGGCACCGTATTTAATATTTCTGTCGGTTAATATTTTCCCTGTAATTAGTCTGCTAGTAGTATCTAAGAATATTGGTTTAATGATAGGCTGTTTAATATTCCATGTTTCACGACAAGCGGCTTTATTGCCACTTGTCTTTTTTAATGCGTCTAGTAGTTTCATTTGATCACCACCTTATTTTTGCCCTCCTAACTATCAGGTTTCGATTTTGTCAACTTTTTGACTAAAAAAAAGGCTCATCGGCGTATGGAGCTTCTTAGCAAGAATAGGTAACTCAACGGACTTAAATCGTGTATCACCATTCTCACGCTTCCAATAGTCGGCCCTTGTCTTTAAGCCGAGGAATTCAGCCATCTCCTGCGTTGTGTAATGATACTTCTCACGCTTGTCCTTAATCAACTGCAAGTTAATCATGTACGCCATCTCTTCACCTCCTGTTTCGATAATCTCAACTTACATTTATCATTATAGTTTATATTTTAGAAACGTCAATAGTTTTTGTATCTTTTTTAGAAACTAATTGTATCTTTTTTAGAAACCACACTATAATAATGTTGTATTAAAAGAAACCGATTGTGTGGTGTATTAATTGGAACAGAATAATTTAGCTATTAGGATTGTTGACCTCCGCGAAAAAGCCAATATGAATCAAGTTGAATTGGCTAAGAAAATGGGTTTTGACAAATCAACAATGAGTAAAATCGAAAATGGGACAAGAAAAGTATCGTCCGATGAACTTAGAAAATTATCCAAAATCTTCAATGTTTCTGCTGATTATCTTCTCGGACGTACCGATACTCCGCAGTTTACTCGGAAGGATGAACGGGATGTCCAGAAAATCCTTACCAATATGACTGAGGGATTGAGTAACGATTCCACCCTCTCTTATATGAAGAATGGTGGTGAAGAAATCGACGAAGAAGATGCTGAACTTCTGCGGGCTTCACTGGAAAACGTCATTCGTCAATCCAAGCTGATTGCAAAACAGAAGTTTACTCCAAAGAAATATCGGAAAGATAAGGATTAGCGAGGTGATTTTTATGCTTAGGGAACGCATAAAACACAAAGCTCATGAGATCGTGTACACTACTGGTACTCGTAATCCAATCAAGATTTGTGAAGCCAAGCATATTCCTGTGTACTATGACGATCTGGGAAAGCAAATCATGGCTTATCACACTGTAATAAAAAGAATACCCGCTATCGTGCTCTCAACACGAAATAGCGAGTTTGAAAACACTTATTCCTGTGGTCATGAATTGGGTCATCATTTCTGCCGACATGTTGGAAATACCGAGTGTCTCAATAGAAATAATTTACGTTTTTCTACTATGGGCAACGAAGCAGAGGCCAATGAGTTTATGGTCGACTTAATGCTCGATGGTATTAACCCTCACGACTACAGAACTAAAAGTCAACTACTCCAAGCCTGTGGGATACCCATTTGGGCAGAGAGGTACGTTGATTGGAGAAATTTGATTAAATTTTACGTCCAAGCGTGATCGACGTTAAAAGCTAAGGGAGGGTATCACTAATGAGAAAATTATTATTATTGTTGAGTATTATACTAAGCTCTTTATTTATCAGTGTTAGTGTGTCAGCTGATCTAAAAAGCGACGTAGAACAATCAAACGATCCAAACACTTTGACTAAATATATTAATTCAACTACTGCTGGGAAAAGTATGCCTGTTAAAAAAGTTACACATACCGAGGATAATAACTATACGGTATACGTCCTAAAAAAGAAACCAAAAGTGGCCTCACTCGCTCAACGTGTTAAGTTTGCGAAAAGCATTCAAACTATCATGGATGAAACACCTCAAAACTTTCGCCGGAATGGGATTGCCTTCTACCAAGGCAGCAGTAATGAGGCAAACTTTATAGTTGCTTTTAACGCAGAAAAGATTTCCAGTAATTATGCCCATGCTGTGCAGTCTTCACGTCTTGGCAGTTTAGATGCTGGCACTACTGCTTGTTACTTTGAACCATACTTCGCAAAAGATGATGCGAATGGTGGGGCAAAATCAAGCCCTGATACTCAGGGTAAAAATGCTGGTCCAGATGGGGAGACTTTAATCGAAACAATTCAAGATGTTACTGAATAATTTAAACCGGTCGATTTCGACCGGTTTAAAAATATGTCTAATAGAACATTCGTTTGAAAGAAGGTGTCACAATGTGGATTGAAGATTTGCCAGACGGTAAGTATAAATTTCGTGAACAGTACAAAAACCCTTTAACTGGTAAATACAATAAGGTCTCAGTTACTCTACCTAAGAAAACGAACGCAACCAAACGACAAGCCCAAATTATGCTTGAACAGAAAATCACTCAAAAACTACGAAGTATTCAGGACGGCAACATTAAGCAAGGCGTTACGCTGGGTCAGGTTATTAAAGAATGGGAACCAGTCTATAAAAAGCAAGTCCTCTCTAGCACCTTCTACTCATGGAAAACGTATAAGAAACAAATTAAACAGCGAATGAGATTCGATCTACTAGTTAATAAAATCACGCCCAAGTATTTAATTAACTTGTATGAAGATATGATGTACAAAGAAAACTATGACAAGGAATTTGTTTCTCAATTAAAGTCAAAAGTTAATCACATTCTGAAATATGCTTATCAGCATGATTATATATCTTCCCTCCCCAGTGCCAACTTGCCGATTAATTGGCCTAAAAAGCGTAATCAATCAAGCATTGAAGCCAAATTTTTGGAAGATGACGAATTACAAGCCGTTTTAAAATACGTTGACGCTCACAATCATACTTATAAATCTTTGCTTGAATGGCAATCATTAACGGGTATGCGGTTTGGTGAAGCGGCAACCATGCAGATTAAAAACATTCATGAAGAGAACGGAAAATACTATGCTGACGTGGTTGGTACCATGGTTTACCACGGATTGCGAGTTGCGGATCATTACAAAAGCCCATTAACTAAGACCGATTCAGGTCGCCGAACCATTTTTCTACCACAACGAGCAGTTGAAATTTATAAAGAGTTTGCTCGCAATAAACATAAAAATGACTTCCTTTTTCAGTATAAAACTAACCTGATCATGCTTGAAAACATCAATCACTTACTAGCTCATGCTAAAAAGAAATTACACATCAACAAAACTTTATCATCACATACCATGCGACACACTCACGTTTCTAAACTTGCCGAACTCGGAGTACCGTTATATATTATTCAAAACAGAGTTGGTCACAGCGACTCAAAAATTACCGAACAAGTTTATATGCACGTTACTAAAAAAGCTAAGGCAAAGTACGATAATTTGATTAATCAAATGTAGTTTTCCCCTTTTGTTCCCCTTTAAAGAAAATAAATAAAACTAAAAAGCCTATCATTACTGATTTTACAGTATTGATAGGCTTTTTATACTACTTTGCTCGACAAAGTGATGCGGCAAAGAGGGTGTATCCAACGGATATTCAGATATTAAAAGTCCGTGACGTTTAATCAGTCGTTGAAGATGGTCATGTTCGGGCGGATAGACACGATTTAAGCCATTACCTACTACCGCAATGGTTTGTCCCCCGTAACGAATGGTCAGAGCATGGCTTGAACCATCTACACCCCGTGCTAAACCACTAACAATTGTCACCCGATGTTGAATTACCGGTGGTAATAATTGTTGAAGACTCTCTTTTGCATAATTCGTCATTTGACGAGCCCCGACGACTGCTAAACACGTCGTTTGGAGCAGCTGCTGATTACCCATAAAATAAAGCACCAATGGTGGGCAGTAAATTCTTTTCAATAGTTCTGGATAGGCTGAATCAACAATTGTAATGACCGGCATTTGGCGATTTCGTTGATAAGCAATTTCTGTTTCTGCCGACGACCAATAACTTAAAAAACGCTGGCGAACGTGATCCTTAATTTCGGCAATTGATGTTAGAGTAGCCATATCATCAAACTCATAACGTTCCGCTGCAATCTTCCACAATCGATACTTTGAAATGATGCCGAGGCCTTGACAAACATTTAACTTAATCAAAAATTCTTTTGGTTGCATGTAAAAAACTCCTTCCATTATTTAAAAACGGAAAGGAGCTATATTTGCATTTTTTTCATTTAATTTTTACAAAAAATTGGAAACTGGCGCAAACGTTTTCCGATGGATGGGGGTTGCGCCATACTTTTGAAGCCCGATTAGATGTTGTTTTGTTCCGTAACCCATGTTATGTTCAAAATCGTAACCTGGATATAACCGTGCATAATCGGCCATTAAGTGATCACGATATTCTTTAGCAACAATACTGGCCGCTGCAACACTGATGCTTTTCTGGTCGCCCTTAATTAGAGTAGTTTGTGGTATTGGCAAATCCAGTGGAACCGCATCAACAATTAGGTGATCTGGTTGATGGTGTAGTTCATTCACTGATCGTTTCATCGCTTCTTGAGTAGCACGATAAATATTTAACCGGTCAATTACTGATGATGAATTCACCGCAATACTAATCTCCACTGCTTCATCTACAATCCGCAAATAAAGTCGTTCGCGTTCTTTACGCGAAAGCATCTTGGAATCAGTAACTTCAATCAAGTCAAAGTCCGGATTTAAGATCACTGCACAAGTAACTACCGGTCCTGCTAACGGTCCACGACCAACCTCATCCATCCCAGCAACATAGCGATTGCCTGCATTCCAGAGCGCTCGCTCATATTTAAAACGTTGTTCAAATGCTTGCATAGCTGCTGCTCGTTTATCGAGTCGTCGTTCCAGTTGATGCAATGCGGTCTGAACTCCCTTACGCGAATCGCTCTGCAATCTTTGGACTAAAGGATCAGTTAAGCTAGTGACTGACTTTAATTGGTCTTTGATATCTGCCACACTTATCTTATTAGTCATTGGTTTGTTCCGCTCCGATCTCAGCTGGAGTTTCTAGAGAAATCGCACCAAATTTTCCCTTGCGTAATTCAAAAATTAAACGTTCACTTGCGCGATCATAATCATCACGAAAGCCCATCTTTTCAGTAATCAGTAATAAAAGGTCTGGATCGCTGACAGACTCAGCCACTTCTGTATCTGATAAGCGATAACGCTTTTGCAGTTCAACTAAACGATGTTGACGAAGATAGCGAAGAGCAAATAGAGCCACATCGTCCTTTGGAAAAAGACTATCTTTAATGGCGCCGGTTAGTGCTAGCAAAGTTCCTTGTCGTTCAGTGGCAAACTTCGGCCATAATACACCGGGAGTATCCAGCAACTCTAAATCAGTAGACAAGCGAAGCCATTGCTGCCCTGTAGTAACCCCGGGACGATTACCAGTGGCTGCCACATTTTTCTTCACTAAGTGATTTAATAAGGTTGACTTGCCAACGTTTGGGACCCCAACACACATTGCACGAATCGCTCGCTTTTTCATCCCTTTTGTTTGTTCGGCTGCTAGCTGATCCTTCAAGATTGCTTGTGCTTTTTGCGTAACGATCCTGGCCACATTTTTTCCTCGTGAATCTAATGCTAACGCTGGTTGTTCATGTGCAGCAAAGAAATGTAACCATTCCTTAGTCACCTGAGGATCAGCTAAATCAGTTTTGGTCAAAATCAGTAAGCGAGGTTTAGTACCAGCCGCACGACTCACCTCTGGATTTTGGCTTGAATACGGAATTCGCCCATCAACCAACTCAAATACAATATCAACCAGCGACATTTGTTCACGAATTTGACGAAGCGCTTTGGCCATATGACCAGGAAACCATTGAATTGTTGCCATAATTTTCTCCTATTCCATTTTATTTAAATATAGTTGCCATGCATCATCAAAAATCGTCATGGATGGCAAGTAATTGGCATTTTCTTCTAAATATTGTGAGATTTCATCAAAATTTTGAGATTGCTTGGGAAAAGTTGAATCTAAGAAGGCATTGTTAGCAAACTGTTCAACCGCCGTTGGCGAGTTCGGTTGCCGTAACGTCATTAAGTAATGGTAAAAACTAGTCCGATACATTTAGAACCCTCCATTCTTTGGAATAGAAATCAAGAAGCGGAATTGTCCGTTTTTAACATCAATTTGTTCGGCTGAATAATGAAGCGCGTGTTGTTGACTATATTTATTGAGATCTAACAAAATCGTTTGTTTTTGCTGATTAACGTAAACCCAATTTGGCAGCTTATATTGCTTTTTAATATATCCCATTACGTACTTAATTGGTAAATTTAAACGACCAACTGATAGCCCTTTGGCACGAAGCAAAATATTTCCATTTGATTTTCGTTCTGGAATAAAGTTAATCGCAAACTGAACTTTAGCACCAAAAAATTTAGATGTTCCCACGATCGTGGCATACTGAGTTCCAACAATAAAACGATATTTAATGTTATTCCCCTTTAAAAGGCGGTCAAGATAATTACTGGAGAGGGCGTTCACTTGCTTGCGATTTAATGTAACTTCAAATGAATTAGCTGTTTTAGCCGGTACACTGGCTTCCGTTGGTGTCTCTACTGGTGCCGTGATTCGATTATAGATTAAACATCCAGTACCAATTAATAATATGATCAATCCCCAGAAAGCCCATTTCCAGTAATTATGTGTTTTCATATGTTTCATGCAAGTCTCTCCTATCGTTTTTTATATTCAAAACTGTCGTGTTGAACCATTACTTTAAATAATTGTTCGGTCATCTGTCGATACCCCAGGTGATTCGGATGAAAATTATCGTCAGTTGAAATATACTGATTTAAATTTTTGTTACGTTCGTTCATGATCGTTAACAACTGTTTTTGTGATACCTGACCACTATTTGCCTGTTGAGAGGACTTTACTAAATACTGACGCTGTTGCTTAGTTTTGTACTGACCATACGACATTAAATGATTAATATCAACAAAATATGCCGGTTCATATCCACTCAAAATATCTTTAGTTAAATAATTCCACTTGGTAATAGCATTATTAATATTGTCTGCCTGTGGAAAGTATGTATAGACCGGGTTATAGATACTCATCACAAAAATGGGGGCAGTATGATTCTGTTGCCGAATTACCCGAAAAAGACGTTGAAGTTTCCGCTGATAAGTCTCACCAGCCTGATTAAGATTTTTCTTTAGTGATTGCGTAGAATTAATGGTTAAATCTTTTTGTAATGACTGCATTAAATCATTACCACCAACTGTCATTACAATGACATCCGCTTTTTTTAAGTTTTGCTGAATTGCTGGTTGGTGGTTAATTCGGCCGAGAATTTGATCCGACCGATCACCACTCACTCCATAATTAACCGTTGTTATCTGATTATGAAATTTTCTTTGCAAACGCGGTTTGATAATGCCAACGTAACCACCCTGTTTTTTTTCATCACCTTGACCATACGTTAGAGAATCGCCAATTGCTACCAAGTGGACAGTTTTTTTTACCACCCGAGTCGGGGATGAACTTGTTTTCGTGGTATTTTGCTGATGAAAGTACTGCCAGCTCAGCCAACCGCACAATACCAAACAAATAATCACCAATCCTAAAATGACGTTTCGTCGACTTCGCTTTGTCAAATCATTCTCCTCCATCTTCACCAATTGCCTAATCATTAAACTATTAGCGTACAAAGAGAGGCCTAGAGTCCGGTTTTACCGAGCTTCAGGCCTCATTATTCCATGGTTGCCACGAACCTGCCTAATTCAACTTATTCTGTGTAATAGTGCAAACTGTTAGCACCTAAGCCAGTATGCGTTGCAATAATCGGCACCGTTTCCCGTACAACAATCCGAATATCTGGAAAATGTTCTTTCAAACGTTTTAGCAACCAGTCAACTTCTTTAGTTGCTTGAACATCAGAAATACCAATTGCTTTCACTTTAGGTCCATCAATCATCTGCTGGATGATTCGTTCCCAAGTTTTATGCAAATACTTGGTGCCACGTCCCTTACTATCAATCGTGATTTCTCCATCTTTAATTTCCAACATCACTTTAATGTTTAATAGTTTAGAAAGTGTCCCTGAAAAGCGATTGACTCGTCCACCGGCGACTAAATTATCGAGTTTGTCAATTGCTAAGAATAACTTAGACTTGGCAAAAACATCGCGCATTTTGGCAACAGCCATATCAATATCACCACCATGCTCAATGACTTTAGCAGCCTCGATAATTTGAAAAGCCATACAACGGTCAGTAGTATGACAATCCACCACCGTTACCGGTGTTTTCGTCATATTAGCTGCCTGTTCTGCTGCGTGCACAGTACCACTAATTGATTCCATCATACAAACACAAAGAACCTTACTCCCATCAGAACCCAACTGATCAAATGCTTCAACAAATTTACCGATCGGTGGCTGTGACGTTTTTGGCAAGCTCTGCGCGTTTTTCATCATTTCAGGGAATTGGTCATTGGTGATTGTTTCACCCTCAGTATAAACGGTTCCATCAATCATCACCGTTAATGGAATGATTGTAATGTCATACTTTTTTATTTCGTCTTCAGTTAGCCCCGCTGAAGAATCACAAACAATTTTGATTTTTGACATGGTTTTGCCACACTTTCTAAATAATTTGCTATAATGAATCTAGTTATTAAAACTAGATGTTGTCATACTAATACTATTTAGTGTTTGATTCAAGTTCTTCTGGTCTCGAATTCATCTCCTACGCACTTAAATAGTATACCAAAAGATACATAACATTGCATATTTGCCTTATGAATAAAAGGGAGTCAAATTTAATGAACAAGGAACAACGTGTATACACTGACCTACCAATCGAAATTATGAATGCCATTTCGCATGGAATCGGGACCTTACTCTCGATTGCAGGACTGGTTTTCCTGATCATCATGGCAGTGCATCGGGGTGGTGCAACTAGAATTGTTACATTCACTATTCTAGGTAGTGTAATGGTTTTCTTTTATTTAAGCTCCACTCTTTTTCACAGTTTAATTTATACACGAGCCAAAGTTGTGTTTCAGCGTCTTGACCACTGCTTTATTTATGTACTCATCGCCGCCAGCTACACTCCATTTTGTTTGGTCGCCATTCGTGGATGGTTAGGCTGGACATTATTTGGTGTGGAATGGGGAATGGCGATTTTAGGAATCATTTACAAAAGTATTTGGCTAAAGCACAAAAGCAATTGGTCTACTTTAATCTATGTGATTATGGGATGGCTGTGCATTGTTGCATTCTGGCCACTTTGGCACCACTTAGATACAATCGGTTTTTCGTTATTGCTAGCCGGGGGACTTACCTACACTATCGGGGCCATTATTTACAGTTTCCCCCGCAAGACGGCACATTTAGTTTGGCATTTCTTTGTCTTAGCTGGTTCAGCATTTATCTATTTTGCGGTCCTCTTTTTCGTCTAATCGCCACTCTTCAAAATAACAACTGATTGCGGCAGTCTTTGAATTCCGGACTGTCGTTTTTTTGTTTAAATGCCACTGCTGGTAATTAATTGGAATCATCCTGACATCGCCATGATGATCACCAACTACAATCGTTCGGTGCAACACACTGACACAGTTGATTGTTTGTGCAAATAGACCAGCACCACCAATAATGCAAACCTCATCTTCATTTGCATATTGCTGCTCAATCAATACCATTAACTCATTAATCGAAGCTACAGTAATCACGCGCTGATCATCAATCGAATGATGCGAAACCACAATGTTATCACGATGTGGTAGTGGTTGCCCAATTGACGCAAATGTCTTGGCTCCCATAATGATTGGATGATGAGCGGTGACAGCTTTAAAATGTCGTAAATCTTCTGGTAAATGCCATGGCAATTGCCCGTTTTTACCAATCCATCCGGCTTCGTCTTCTGCCCAAACAAATGATATTTTCATCTTTAACCTCACTAAACTGCCACTGGGGCTTTAATTGCCGGCTCATGCTCATAATCTTGTAGTTGAATGTCATCCACTGTATATTGATCAAGTTTCTTCGTCCCGTTTGACAAAACTAATTTCGGTGCCGGGTGTACCTGACGCATTAGTTGTTCTTTAACTTGTTCAATATGGTTGTTATAAATATGTGCATCTCCTAAAGTATGTACAAAGGAGCCAACCTCAAGATCACATTCTCGTGCGATCAGGTGAGTCAGTAATGCGTAACTGGCGATGTTAAACGGTACCCCGAGAAAAATATCGGCTGATCGTTGGTATAACTGACAGCTTAATTTACCATCATTAACATAAAACTGAAACATCGTGTGACATGGTGGCAATGCCATTGATGGGACATCTTCTGGTTTCCATGCAGAAACAATTAAACGACGTGAGTTCGGATTCCGTTTAATTTCATTAATGACATTTTGAATTTGATCGATCGTATCGCCACGAGATGTTCGCCACTTTCGCCACTGACTACCGTAAACTAGCCCTAAATCGCCATACTTCTTAGCAAACTTGTCATTATTTAATATCTGCTGGCAAAACGCTTTTTTCTCTGCCAAGTATTGTTCTTTAAAAGTGGGATCTGATAACCACCGATGACCAAAATCGGTCATATCGGGGCCGCGATATTCATCACTAGTAACCCACTTTTTAAAAGCCCATTCATCCCAAATATGATTATGGTGCTGTAATAAAAAACGAATATTAGTATCACCACGTAAAAACCATAGTAATTCACTTTTAATTAACCCAAATGCGACTTTTTTCGTCGTTAAAATTGGAAAACCCTTTTGCAAGTTAAAGCGCATTTGATACCCAAAAATGGAATGAGTGCCTGTCCCCGTTCGATCGCCTTTCAAATGGCCGTTCTCTAACACATAGCGTGCTAAATCGAGGTATTGTTGTTCGTTTTCATTAATTACCATGTTATTACCCCTTATTCTACGTAGTTGCTTAGGTATTCCCAACGTGCAGTTTTATCATCAATCTGTTTTTGAATATCATTCAATTGTTTTTGTAATTTCGCTAATTTTTCATAGTTATCACCACTCTCATTCATTTCATTTTCAATCATTTGTTGTTGATGATCGAGCTTATCCAAGTCATCATCAATCCGATCCCATTCTAATTTTTCGGCATAAGTTAGTTTTGTTTTCTTCTTTGATTGTTGACTAGCTGGTTCCGAATGATTGGTCTGTTTCGTAGGTGACTTTTTCGATGTTGCTTTATGTAGTGAAGCTGTCTGTTTTGCTAAATAATCAGTAAAGCGACCCGTATATCTGTCGATGACACCATCTCCTTTAAAGATCAATAGCTGGTCTGCTACTCGATCCAAGAAGTAACGATCATGTGATACAGTAATTACAGTTCCCGCAAAATCATCCAGATAATTTTCCAAAACTGTTAAAGTAGAAATATCAAGGTCGTTAGTAGGTTCATCCAGAAGCAAAACATTCGGCTGTTGCATCAAGATTTTTAATAGATAAAGTCGACGCTGTTCACCACCAGATAATTTACGAATTAGTGTTCCATGCATAAACCGTGGAAACAGGAATTCTTCCAACAAATTTGTTACGCTAATCCGTTCACCAGCAGCATTTTTGACAGAATCAGCAACTTCCGAAAGATAGTTAATTACCCGTTGGTCTTCATTAATTGGTTCTGTTTGCTGTGTATAGTAGCCAAGTTTAACCGTTTCTCCAATGTTAATCACACCACTATCCAATTGTTGTTGGCCAGCAATAACATTTAATAATGTCGATTTTCCAGCTCCATTCGCTCCAGAAATACCGATCCGTGCGTCAGGTTGAACTAACCAGTTAAAGTCCTTTAGGATTTGATGATGATCGAATTTAAGGTTGGCATGATCTATTTTGATCACGTCCTTACCTAACCGTTGTGAACCAAGACTAATCTGCACATCTTGATCCTCCTGCAGATTACCAATAGAGGCCTTCAACTGATTAAAACGATTAATCCGGCCCTTTTGCTTCGTGCTCCTTGCTTTAGCACCATGACGCATCCAAGCTAGTTCTTTTTTATACAAAGATTGCCGTTTTCTTTCGCTTTCTGCGGCCAATTCAACCCGTTCCGCCTTTTGCTGAACAAAAGCTTTATAATTACCATCGTAATGATACAACTTACCAAACGATAATTCCCAAATATGATTAGTTACCTGATCAAGAAAATACCGATCATGGGTGACGACTAAGACCGCCCCCTTGTAACTTGCCAAAAAATCTTGAAGCCAGACAATTGAAGGGATATCAAGCTGGTTCGTTGGTTCATCTAGCATTAAAAGATCTGGATGTTGAATTAAAATTTGCGCTAAACCAACCCTCTTTTGCTGGCCACCAGATAATTGCTTAATTGGCTGATGTAGATCAGTCAGTTTTAATTGGGTCAAAATCGTCTTAACTTGACTTTCTGCTTCCCAAAGATCCTCTTGATCCATCTTGCCCTGCATCTTGGTGAAATGATCAATTGCTTGAGGATTATCAGGATGCTGACTATAACGATCAAGGGCTTCTTCATATTGACGAATCGTACTAAAAATCCGTTGGTTTCCGGCAAAAATGGCCTCCATCACCGTTTTATTCGGATCTAAAGCTGGTTTTTGCTGTAAATAACCAATTGTATAATCGTTTGGTTTGGTAATTTCACCCGCATCAGCACTCGTCACTCCAGCGATAACATTTAATAGACTAGTTTTACCGCTCCCGTTCGTGCCGATCAGACCGATCCGATCACCCTCGTTGATCATTAGTGAGATTTGATCAAATAATGTCTTCTCACCATAAGTACTCGTTAAGTTATCTGCGCGTAACGTTTGCATTCCATTTACCCTTTCTTCAATAAATCCTGTGCTACTTGAAGTAGTTG
The DNA here is from genome assembly GCF_934202705.1 of uncultured Limosilactobacillus sp. GTDB lineage: Bacteria > Bacillota > Bacilli > Lactobacillales > Lactobacillaceae > Limosilactobacillus. The sequence goes on along the minus strand of NZ_CAKPYE010000011.1, from coordinate 59,845 downwards.
ATTTGGATCATTATTAATCTCGCCTTGTACAACTAACACTAATAATTGATGAATGACTTTACCAAGCAACGGTCCCGGTTGAATATCTGTATTACGAATTAGCATATCACCATCAATTGCTAACTCGTGAGGCTTCTTAATTGGTAGTTGTTTATACATTTTTTGTAAATCTTGATGGGGCAGTCGATTAAAATCAGCAATCTGACTCGCCACCGTCACTGCTGATTGCCCAGCTTTGAACAATATCATTGAATTAACTTGCTGGTTTTGGACTGCCAAAAGAACCATCATGGCTCGCTGAACTTCACTAATTAAACTATTAGACAGCTTCCAAGCTTTCATAAACTTTTTGATTGCTAATGGTTTAAAAATCTGCAAAGCATATAGCAATCCTAACCAAGCAGCAAAGTCATTAGTAATTAGCGACCAATCATCATGTTGACTAAAATCTTTTAGCTCCTGAAAATGTGTCTTTAGTAATGGACAATATTGATATAAATTAGTCGTTAAAAAGTATTCCAAGCCACGTTGTGGATTTAATCCAAGCAGCAGCTTCGTGAATTCAACCTCAATCCGTTCAATTGCAATCTTCTTCAATAGTTCACCATGATTTTGAATTCCTTGCAATGTTGCCGAATCGATGGAAAAATTTAATTTAGCGGCAAAGCGAACCGCCCGCATCATTCGCAATGCATCTTCATGGAACCTTTCTTCAGGGTTACCTACTGCGCGAATTAAATGTCTTTTTAAATCCGTGATTCCGTCAAAAAGATCAATCACGGTGCCGTCTTCCTTCATTGCTAAAGCATTAATGGTAAAATCACGTCGTTTTAAATCATCTTTTAACGATCTGACAAAGGTGACATGATCAGGCCGACGAAAATCTTGATAACCGCTCTCAGTTCGAAACGTGGTTGTCTCATAGCCAGTTCCATGGTCAAGAATCATCACCGTACCATGTTGGATTCCGGTGTCGACGGTTCTTTTAAAAATGGCCTTAATTTCACTAGGGTAAGCAGAGGTGGCAATATCAATATCATGAATTTCATCGCCCAAGATCGTGTCACGGACGCTTCCCCCAACAAAGTAGGCCTCAAAACCTGCTTGCTCAATTTTACGTAAAACTGGACGTGCTGGTTCGAATAATGATGGTAATTGTTTAATTTGCATTTTATCACTCTTCATTTTTGGATTACGAACTAATTTTAACAAATTTTACTTTACATCGGTTACTTTTTATAAACTGACCTACAAAAAAACCTAACGAGAACGATTGCTCGTTAGGTTTAGTTTAGTAATCACGATATGAGTCAAGCAGATCTTGCATTTCAGAGTCCGTTGGTACTAATTCTACATACCGTTCTAATTCATCAATTAATTGTTCACGCTTCCCCGTCTGTTGATAGAAGTCAATTAACTGTCGCAAGAAAGTTGGATTGTCCTGATAAGCCGGTAAGGCTGTTTCAAAGGCATGCCCAGCTAAATCGAATTGTTCCAATGCTAAATACGATTGAGCAAGATTCCATTCAATCTGTGGATCAACCTCATGTTCTTCTTCAAATGGCTTTAATAAATCAACATTATCTTGGTATTGGTGCTGCTGTAACAAATAATTACTGTACTGTAAAGCAACTGTCAGATTATCTGGGGCTAACTGATGTGCGCTTGTTAAATATTTACCCATTAGTTGATAGTTGCCTAGATGACTAGCAATTTTAGCAGCTAGCGCGTATAGCTGTTCATTATATTGGTCAACTCCTAGTCCTTCTTGAGCAGCTGTTAACGCTTTTTGATATTGATTTTCCTTTAGGTAAGCGTTCGCCAGTGCTGGATAAGCAGATGCATATTGATCATCGTAGTCAATTAGTTCTTCAAGAGTATTAATGGACTCTTTGACCTTTCCCAAATTTAATTGGGTCATTCCAGTCTGAAAACGAATGTCAGCAGTTTGATACTTTGGAGCAACTTGTTTAAGGTAACCTAAGGCTTGCTCAAATTTACCACTTTGAGCATAAGACATCCCCAGACGACCAGCGATGTCCACCTTAGCAAACTCTAAATACCCCTGACGAATTAATGACAAATACAAAGGGATTGCCTGATCATATCGACCTACCAGATAATAAAACTCACTCAAGGCAAATAAGACTGCTGGTTCCTGTGGGGCTAACTCAAATGCTTCCCGGAGTTTTTCTTCAGTCACCTCAAACTGTTCTTCCGTTTGGTAGAGATCAGCTGCAACTAGCAGTGATTGTAAGTATGCTGGTGAATGTGGCTTAATTTGTGACAAATACGTTAACGCTTCGTCATTATGTCCTCCATCAATTGCAATTTCAGCCAAAGAAGCCCGAATTTCATCCTCGTTCGGATATTTATCGAGTAACTTAAGGTAAATTCGTTGTGCTTGGTGTAAAAATCCTAAACTATACAGCTGCTCTGCTAAATTAAAAAGGGTGTCATCATCATCTTTACGTAGTGCCCAAGCAAACGATTTTTTAGCGTCTGTCAGCTGACCACTATTTAATTGATCCAGCATTTTTTCTGAATAGCTCATTGGTTTCCTCCTCCAATAAATGTTGCGTTATTAATTTAAAGAAATAAAAAAAGGCTGAGTATAACTCAAGCCCTTTTTTGCGTTATTAAGGTAATTATTAATTACTTAACAGCGTCCTTTAAAGCCTTCCCTGGTTTGAATGCAGGTACTTTGCTTGCAGGAATTTGGATTTCTTGACCAGTTTGAGGGTTACGACCCTTCCGGGCAGCACGTTGACGTACTTCAAAGTTACCAAAACCAATCAATTGAACCTTTTCACCTTTAGCTAAAGATGCTTGGATTGAGCTAAATACTGCATCAACAGCAGCAGTAGCGTCCTTCTTGGTTAAGCCAGTTGCACTAGCAACATTGCTTACTAATTCAGCCTTGTTTGCCATTTACTTTCACCTCCCACATTAGCGAGACATTCTATCACGCTAAGCGTTGTTAATTTTGAGTGGTCCAAAATTAACGAAATAATAACGCAACAACGTATCATTTCAAAATTAAGATTAGCATAGAGAAACCGCGTTGGCAAGGCGTTTGGACGATAATTTCCGATTATGTTGCGATTATTTAATAAATTCAGTGATTTTATTTCAACATTCACTTCCGTGCACGTTTAATTAGGTGAATCGGCGTTCCGGAAAAATCAAACGCTTCGCGAATTCGGTTTTCTAAATACCGTTCATATGAAAAATGCATCAAATCAGGGTCATTCACAAAAATTACAAACGTCGGCGGTTCAATTGCTACCTGAGTGCCATAGTAGACACGTAGCCGCTTTCCATTAGTACTTGGCGTTGGATTAGCGGCAATTGCATCCATCAAAACATCATTTAAAGTGGATGACTTAATCCGCCGGTGAGCATGATCATAAACCTCTTCGATCAGTTTAGGAATTTTAACTAACCGTTGTTTGGTAATTGCTGATACAAAAATAATTGGTGCATAACTTAGATATTGGAATTCATTGCGAATTAAGGTTGTAAAATCAGTCATGGTGCGATGATCACGGTTTTTGATTAAGTCCCACTTATTAACCACAATAATAATCGCCTTACCAGCTTCATGAGCATAACCAGCAATGTGCTTATCTAGGTCACGGATCCCCTCATCAGCATTCAAAACTACTAACACGACATCACTGTCGTCAATGGCTTTCATTGACCGCATCAAGGCATAACGTTCCGTATTTTCATACAGCTTACCCCTTTTTTTGATTCCAGCAGTATCTACCATGGTAAATTTACGCTGATCAGCCATGAATTGAGTATTAATTGCATCTCGCGTTGTCCCCGCTATATCAGACACAATTACCCGTTGTTGCCCTAGAATTGCATTTACCAATGATGATTTACCCACATTAGGTCGACCAATCAAGCTAAAGCGAATACTATCATCTTTTTGATTATCAGCAGTTTCTGGGAAGTTTTTAATCACTGCATCTAATAAGTCACCCAGTCCAACTCCATGTACACTGGAAACTGGATAAGGTTCGCCAAGACCTAGTGAATAAAAATCATAAATGTCACTGCGTCGCTCCGGGTTATCAACTTTGTTCACTGCTAATACAACTGGCTTGTTTGACCGGTACAATAATTGAGCGACTTTTTCATCAGCATCAGTAATCCCATTTTGAACATCAACTACTAAAACAATTACGTCAGCCTCATCAATCGCTACTTCAGCTTGCTCACGAATCTGGGTAGTTAGTGGCTGATCAGACATATCGATTCCGCCTGTGTCAATTAAATTAAAATTTTTCCCTAACCATTCAGCATGTGTATAAATACGATCACGTGTTACTCCAGGAGTGTCTTCAACGATTGAAATCCGTTCACCAGCAATGCGGTTAAATAAAGTTGACTTACCAACGTTTGGTCGACCAACAATTGCAACAATGGGGTTTGCCAATTTAATCCCTCCTTTACTAAATTGAAAAAAATAAGACTGCGAAGAACTAACTCTTCTCAGCCTTATTAATCTTAAATGAAAAGCTTATTTACCAGCGTTCTTCAGTTCATCACCGATTAAATCACCAAGTGTAAAGCCATTTTCTTCTTCAGGGGCATCCGCCGCGAAGTTATTCCGACGTGGACGACGATTATTACGTTTATTACGCTTGTGATCATCATCACTATCAGCAGGCTTTTCTTCTAATGCTTTAATTGAAAGGCCTAAACGTTGACGTTCAGGATCAACGTTAATGACCTTAACCTTAACCTCTTGACCAGGCTTCAAAACATCAGCTGGCGTAGCAATATGCTTGTGTGAAATTTGTGAAATGTGAACTAACCCTTCTACACCTGGGAAGACTTCCACAAAGGCACCAAAGCTAGTCAAACGCTTAACCGTCCCAGTTAAGACGGTATCAACAGCAGCCTTTTCTTCAATATCATCCCATGGTCCAGGTAAGGTTTGCTTGATTGAAAGTGAAATCCGTTCACGTTCAGGATCAACGTTCAATACCTTAACCTTGACATCTTGGCCAACTTCTAAGACATCAGAAGGCTTGTCAACGTGATCATATGAAATTTCAGATACGTGAACCAATCCGTCAACACCACCAAGGTCAATAAAGGCACCGAAGTTCGTCATCCGAGCAACTTTACCTTCCACAACATCACCAGCAGCCAATTCAGAGAAGATCTTCTTGGCAGCTTCTTCATGTTGCTTCTTTACAATTTCCTTATGTGAAAGGATTAAACGGTTTTCACTTGGTTCAATTTCAATAATCTTAAATTCAAGTTCTTGACCCTTAAATTGGTTCAAGTCTTCAACATAATGATCAGTAATCATTGAAGCTGGGACAAATCCACGAACACCAGCATCTACTACTAAACCACCCTTTACAGATTGGGTAACCTTGGCAGTAATAGTTTCTCCAGCATCAAATTTCTTTTGAATGTCGTCCCATACCTTCATGGCTTCTAAACGCCGATGTGAAAGTAAGTAACTGCCATTTTCCTTGTCAGATCCGATCTTTGAAATAACTACTAAATCAAGGACATCTCCAACCTTAACAACATCATTGATGTCTTCAACTGGCTTTGTAGTAAGTTGGTTTGCTGGAACCACACCTTCTACACCAGCGTCTTCAATGCCAACGATTGCTTGACGATCGTCATCGATTTGCAGTACTTTACCCTTAACAACATCACCAACGTTAACTTGTTTGATGCTGTCGAGCGCTTCTAACATAGCGTTATTGTTTTCATTTTCAGCCATCTAAAAAAATCCTCCTTGCAACAATCAACTCTGGCTACTATTCTACTAGATTTCAAATGATTTTACCAGCATTAACTTTAATTGTTACGCTTTTTTTCAATTATTTCTGAAATTTGGTCCACTACTTGATTAATCGTTAATCGTGTACTGTCAATTTCAATTGCATCCGTTGCTTTTGTCAGTGGAGAAACCGTTCTTGTTGAATCTTTCTGATCACGTAACTCAATTGCTCTTTGGAGTTCTTCAAGAGTACTGGTGGCAATCCCCTTTGCTTTATTTTCTTCAAATCTCCGTCGTGCCCGCTCATGAGCACTTGCCACTAAGAAAATCTTAACAGGCGCATTCGGTAAAACGGTCGTTCCGATATCTCGACCGTCCATTACAATACCGCCACGTTCGGCAATTTTTCGCTGTTCTTTTACCATTTCTGTTCGAACATCTGGGATTGCGGCGACGGCAGAAACATTTTTAGCAACCTCATTTGAACGAATTTCAGTTGTGACTTCCTGGTCATCAATAAAGACGCGTTGTGTTTCTTCTCCTGGTTGAAATGTAATATTAATTTGTTGGGCTAATTTAATAATGTTTTTTGAATCCGTGATTGAAACATTCCGCTTGAGAGCAGCCAATGTTACTGACCGATACATTGCCCCTGTATCACAATAGATATAGCCAAAACGTTTTGCCACCAGCTTTGCAACTGTACTTTTTCCTGCAGAAGCTGGACCATCAATTGCAACTTGAAGTTCCTTTGACATAAATTTCTTGCTCCTTTTCGTTATTTCACTCGCAGACGTTGTCCTGGTTGTAAAGCAGAACTTGGTGAAATGTTATTTAACCGTGCCAGTTCACTAACCGTTAATCCATTATTAGCAGCAACTCGATAAATACCTTGGCCAGCCTGAACTGTTGCGTACTTGCTATCAGTACTATTTGTTGAACTGCTCTCAACGCTAGTACTTTGAGCAGATGATTGATCATCTACACTGACGCTACTGGTAGAAACTGATTTGTGTCTCGCTGGTTTGGAATGGCTGCTACGTGCAACATTCTTCTTTTTACTCGCTGTTTTTTTAGTGTGTCCCTGTGCAACTCGTTCTTCACGAACCGGATGATCAAAAGATTGTTCATGACGAACCCAAAAGAATAGTGGGGCCGCAGCTAAAATAATGATTAATACAATTAGAATTGTTGTAATTCGCGAATTTTGTGAATCCTTTTTACGACGTTTTACACGGGAAAGATTCCCCTTCGAATCTGTCTCTTCATTATCATCAAAGGTTTTATCCCATAACTTTTCATTTTCTGGCCGTTGGTCTTCACGTCTTTCACTCATGGACAGACCCTCCTTAGATTACATATTTAAAATTGTAGCGCATTTTCATATTCAATGTCTACAAATTGGTCAGTGAAATAGTTGATGAATTGCCTGACGCCAATCTTGATCTCCTTGGCCGTTGTTATTTAACCGTACTGATGGCAGATGCAAATCTTCAACTTTCCAGTGAGGATCATCATTAGAACAACACATATGATTGTTAAATTCATCGTTTTCGCCAAAATATTCACTGATTATCCTCCGTAAGCATTGACTACTATTAATATATTTCATCATGATTTGCAATCGTTGACGGTTCAATCGGTTTTGTTCATTAATAATTTTTTGAATTTGTTCAATTGAATAGTGATGGCTAAAATAGAAGGACAATAATTCCTGCTGATCTGCAAGAATTGTGGATGATTGTTTTTGATCGCAAAAATTCTGCAAAACATGTGCTGATGGTAATTCAACTTGGCTCAAAAGCCGCTGCAATTGTTCATCTCCAGGACAATATAATAAAAGCGCTAATGCAGGCTTACCATCGCGACCGGCTCGGCCAAATTCTTGAACATAACTTTCTAAACTACCCGCCAGGTGATAATGAATGACATAACGTAAATCGTTCTTATTGATTCCCATTCCAAATGCACTGGTTGCACAAATTAGATCCAATTGGTTGTTCATGAACTGTTGCTGAATTTGAAAACGTTCAACATTATCCAACCCTGCATGATAGACGCCAACTCGCAATCCACACTTCTGATTAACCATCTTGCTAACCTGGTTAGCGATTTTTTTGCTGGAAAAGTAGATAACACCACTATTACCCAATTGACGAATAATTTGAATTAAATACCTTTGCTTTTCCTGCTCATTTTGCAAACTCTTAACTGCTAAAAAAATATTAGGTCGATCCACCGAACGACGAATCACATTCACCTGATGCTGATGAAAGCCAAGTTTTTGAATAATATCTTGAGCAACATTCTGTGGTGCGGTAGCCGTCAATAGTAATAACCGTTGCGGTTGAAGTTTTACAATCACATCCTTTAACATCAAATATTCAGGACGAAAATTCGGCCCCCATTGGGAAATACAATGAGCTTCGTCGATCACTAACATACTTAGCGAAACCTGTTTTAACTTCTGAAGAACCCTCGGTTTAACCAAGGTTTCAGGAGAAGTGAACAGAAATCGATAATTAGATAATGATCTTAAAATGGTTCGCTGTTCTCGATAATCTAATCGAGAATTCAGCATTGCAACTTTAAAATCACCATGTTGACGAATCCTGTCCACCTGATCCTGCATTAAAGAAATCAATGGTGAAATTACGAGAATTAATCCCTTCGTTAGGTAGGCTGGTAGTTGATAAAGCAAACTTTTCCCTGCTCCTGTTGGTAAGATTGATAAGGTTGGAATGCCTTTTAGTGTACTAACTAAAGTTTCTTCCTGACCGGAACGGAAAGCTTTAAAATGATACTTTGATTGTAAGATGTTATGTAAAGTTGACTCAAATTGCCCCATCGTTTTCTTGAAACTCCTTAATTTGACATAAACGAAAAGTAAAAAAGTCTGTCGCGGGGTCGGATCCAGTTCGTTTAAACCGCCAGGTAGCAACCGGACCATGATAGTGATGACGAATTTGTTGTTCCTGCTTAATTGGTAAAAGTCGTTGCCAGTCAAGCATCCGTGGAACGATAATCGCCGCCTCTAGTAAATGTTCACGAACCGTACTAATTTTTAGTTGTCGTTGGTGGGCAATTTGTTCCATCGTCTGCCCTTGACGAAAGTCTTCCAATGTTTGAAAAGCACTATTACTGATTGGGGCCTTAGCAATTAGGTCTTCCATTAAGCGTCCTAAGTTAGTTTGTGGTTGCATCTTTAATTGACTAGCCACCCCTAACCAGATATCCCAATTCAAAATTCTAACTTCTTCTTCAGATAAATCCAGTTCCTGTTGAGCTTGAATAGTTGTCCAACCGACCGTTTGATAGCCAAGTAGTCGTTTTGCAAAACCAATTGCCAACCGTTTATCCTGCTTTGCCAAATTTTGTCCCAATTCTTGCAATTCGGTTTCAATCATCATTGGATTCGTCAAATGAGTTAACCACTTTCGCACTATTATCATTTCCGTCCCCGAAATATTAAGTGGTACGTAATTGCGATGATGATGCACCAGTTCTGAGGCTGCTTGAACAGCTAATAAGAAGCGATCGGCAAATTTATAAGAATTAATTAACCATGACCACTGACTATTGTGAGGCTGGTAAAGTGTCTGCGCTAACGTTTTTTTCAACTCTTCTCCTTGAGAAGTCAACCACCCGAAATTACTATCTATGTTTAGCAACCCTCGTTGATGTTGATAAACCAGCCACTGATTGAATTCCTGCGAAGTCAAGCGTAAATCACTACCTAACCAATTAAGAAGATGATAATTGAGACCCCAAAATAAATTGGCCTGCGTTCGTTTATTGCGGATAATATTTTCAATTACCCGAAATCGGCGTGGCTCTCCAGTTAACATTAACCATAAATACCGATCCACATCCTCACCATCTTTCCATAAAACAAGGAGGCCGATTCAATTTAGGCCTCCGCATCTATCATCCATTTTGTTACTGTTAGATTTGAGATTTCAACCATATCTGCATGTGGCGCAAGATAATGCTAAAAACTAATCCAACCACAATTCCTTTAATTAAGTTAAATGGCAACACCCCGATTATCATCATTTTATCGATGGGTAACGATGGATGCCAATTAAACATCTTCATATATGCTGGTGTCAACAAATAATAGTTAAATGCTGTCATCACTATTGTCATTACGGCTGTTGACATTACTGTCCCGATTAACAAACGTTTTCCTAAAGACCACGTTCCACGATGAAAGAAATAATTAAACGGTATGATTAATGCAACTGAGGTACACAGGTTAGCAAATAATCCGAGCATTTCAACAGGGGAAAGTCCTCGGGTCAAACCGTGCAATAAGCACTTTAATAATGCAATTAAGATTCCGGTCCATGGTCCATAAATAAAGGTGCCTAATAACACCGGGACGTCAGAAAAGTCTAATTTAAGATAGGAAACTACTGGAATAATCGGAAATTCAATAAACATAAGCAAAAAAGCAACTGCTGCCAAACAGGCAGTCATCGTGAATCGTTTAGTATGTGAATAAGTTTTGTACATAAAAATCAACCTCCATTATTTGAGGCCATCTTCGAGTAATTGTGATAAAAAAATGAGGACAAAGATAATCTGTCCCCATTTTCCCCATCAATAATGACGAGGATAATCTTCTATCTACCAGACTTTACTGTCGGCATCCAGAATTGCACTGGATTCCACCGTTCTCACGGGTTGCGGGCTATACCGCCGGTCGGGAATTACACCCTGCCTTGAAGACAAACCATTAATTTAACTTTTTCACAACCACATTATAAGCCATCTCACTACTTTCGTATAGGCCTAGTGAAGTTTTTTCAATTCTTTAACTTCGTGCGGCTTGAGTTCACGCCACTGACCACCACTGGCCAATCCTTCTAAATTGAGGGGACCATAACTCTCCCGGTGAAGCTTAATCACTGGGTGACCGACCGCTTTTAACATCCGTTTAACCTGATGATAGTGCCCTTCATGGATCGTCAATCGAACTCGCGATGACTGGTGGTTGTCGGCTACTTCTAATAGTTTGCTCTTAGCCTCACGAGTTTTACGACCATCTACAATTACTCCGCGTCGTAGCTGTTGTAAATCGTGGTTGCTAAGGACCCCTTTTACCTTGGCAATGTAAGTCTTTTCAACTTCAAACCGCGGATGCATCAATCGATTGGCAAGCTCACCATCATTAGTTAACAGTAAAATACCGGTAGTATCGTAGTCTAATCGACCAACTGGATAGACTCGTTCTTCCACATCATCATCTTTTAAGATATCAACAACGGTTCGACGTCCTTTATCATCATGAGCAGTTGAAACCACCCCACGAGGCTTATTAAGTAAATAATACTTTAAAGGTTCCCGTTTAATTGGGACCCCATCAACTGTTACTTGGTCGTTTTTAGTAACCTTAACACCAAGCTCAGTCACCACTTGACCATTCACCGCCACATGTCCTACTGTAATTAGCCTTTCTGAAGCCCGTCGCGATGCCACACCGGCCTCTGCCATTACTTTTTGTAGTCGTTCCATTAATTTTATTTTCCTTTCTTTTCCGCTTTTGCTTGTCGTGATTGTAACGCCCGCAGAAAAATATCACTATCCATATCTTCTAACGACATTTGCTCGCTCAACGGCGGGAGATCCTTGATCGACTGCAAGCCAAAGTAGTCCAAAAAAGCATCAGTAGTAATATATTTGAAAGGCCGACCTGGCACATTTAATCGTCCATGTGTTTCAACTAAGCCACGGGCAATTAACTTTTGAATTGATCCTGAACTTTGAACGCCCCGTAATTCGTCAATTTCAATTCGCGTAATTGGCTGACGGTAAGCAATAATTGCCAAGACTTCCAACAATGCTTGCGTTAGTGGTGCAGTCAGCGGCTTTTCAAAATAAGTCTTCATAACTGGTGCTAACGATGCTTTGGTAGCAAGGCGAAATGTTTCCCCGCTTTTCAATAACGTTAATGCGCTATCGTCACTACTTTGATAATGCTTTTGCAGTTCTTCCAGCATTCCAATAATTGCCGGTTTCATAAAACCCGTGATGCTGCTTAAATCCGATAAAGTGATTCCTTCATCACCACTGATAAATAACAGCCCCTCAATTTTCGCTAGATTGTTCATTTCGATATTCCTCATTTCTTGGACCTGGCATTACAATTAAAGGCCCAAACATTACGGATTGATTAATTTGCACCACTTCGTGCCGCGTCAATTCCAGAATGGCCATAAAGGTAGTCACTAAATTATCTCGACTAACGTCATCCTGAAACAAATCAACAAAACGCATTGGCTGTGTAACTTGTTTCACCACCGCTGCAATCCGCTGAGCAACCGTAATCCTTTCTGGACGAACATTTTTAATCTCTGGTTCTTCAAAACGATAACGCTTTAAAATCTTGGCAAAAGCCGATTGTAATTGATTAATTGTCACTCCTGGGGCAACCTTTTCTTGGATCAGCTCAGCCGGAACACTGGCTGCTTCACGTGTATACTCCATTTGCCGCTGCTCTTCGCGGCCTTTTAAATTCTTAGCAGCCTGCTTGTAACGTTGGTATTCAAGAAGTTGTTCAACTAATTCGGCTCGGGGATCGCCCTCCGCTGTTTCGGTCTCTTCCGCTTCTTCCTGAGGGGGGGATGGTAACAACATTTGACTTTTAATTGACATTAAGGTGGCTGCCATCACAAAGTAGTCTCCCGCAATTTCTAACCGATACCGCTCATTTTCGGCTAAATATTTCATATATTGATCCGTAATGTCAGCAATCCTAATATCATAGATATCCATTTTCGATTGACGAATCAGATGAAGAAGTAAGTCTAAGGGACCCTCAAAATCACTTAATTTTAAAGTTGGTTGATATGGTAAATTCGCAAGTTCAGGTTTGACCATTAGATAAATGAGTTCCTCCTCATGATTCAGAATATTGGTTACTATGTCGCCAATTAGTGACTAATGATTGGGTTTTCAAAGTGCCAACAATTTGCTTCTCAGGTGCTTCATTCGCTATCGCTTTCAAAAATAAATACATGTTTCGCCCCGATCGCTCACTCGGTGTGAATGACATTCTCCTTAAAAGGATGTAATCATCGCCATTTTCGATAATTGCTACCCCGCTAAATTGATCAATGTTGGTATTTTTCCATAAAACAATCTGGCGTGGATGTTCATTTCCCCAATTAATTTCATCATCTAATCGATTGTATTCACGTAAATCGGGAATGAAAGATAGGAGGCCCATCACTATCTTTTCATAGTCCCGTCGATAATTTACTAACACTGCAAACTGCCTCCTAAGCCCGTGGATGAGTATTTTTATAAACAGTTAATAACCGTTTTTGTGAAACATGGGTATAAATTTGTGTGGTCGTAATATCACTATGCCCTAATAATTCCTGAACCACCCGTAAGTCAGCACCATTCTCCAACAGATGTGTCGCAAAACTATGGCGCAATGTATGTGGTGTCACATCTTTGTCAATCTGGGCTGCCTGAGTAGTCTTTTTAATTAGTTGCCAAATAGCTTGCCGAGTTAACGGTTTCGCCCGTACATTTAAAAAAACATAATCACATGCTGGTTTATCCGCTAATTGGGGAGTTCGAACGGTCCTAAGGTATCGCATTAGCCAGCTTTTCGCTACTTCACCAATCGGAATGATTCGTTCCTTATCGCCCTTTCCGCGCGGTTGAACAAGGTGAACATCTAAATGTAAGTCATTTAATCGTAGATGAGTTAATTCACTGACTCGCATTCCTGTTGCATACATTACTTCTAAAATTGCTCGATCACGGATTCCCATTGGTTTATTAGTATCGGGAATAGCAAGCATTTGACGAACTTCAGTTTGAGTTAGGACCACTGGTAAGTGGCGTTGACCTTTTGGGATTGTCACTAAGGTCATCGGATCCGTTGCTACCCGATGTTGGCGAAGCAAATATTGATAAAACTGGCGTAAACTGGATACTTGCCGACCAATTGTCGTTCGACTTTGCCCTAAATTAGTAAGGTGCGCCAATAAATTTAACACCGTGTAGCGATCAACTGCATCCCAAGAAACGATATTTTGACTGATAAAATAATCCGCGGCCTTTTTTAAATCGTTTTGATAGCTTTGAATTGTATTATTACTTAGACCACGTTCAACTAATAAAAATTGACTAAAATCTAGCACATCTTGCTTCATTTGGCGTTTAATCATCAGGTTGAACTTCTTTCAGTAAAATAAGCTGACCATTCACTTGACTAACTAACCGCTCACGCAGTAAATGACCGATTGCCCGTTTAAATTGTCCCTTACTCATACCAAAAACTTCTTTAATCGTTGCGGGAGAACTCTTATCAGTATACGGAAGCTGTTTATTAGGTGCGTGTTTTAAGAGTTCATAAATTTGCGCTGCATCGTCATCAATCGCTTCAAAAGCACGTGGTTTTAATGATAAATTCAAACTGCCGTGACTGGAAAGTCCGATCACACGGGCATGAACCCGCTCACCAAGTCGTGGCTCCCGATCACGTTCGGAAGGATGAATAAACCCTAATTGAAAGCTATCAGTTAGAACTAAAGTTCCCGATAATTTAAGGCGGTAGACTGTCACATTGACATTCCAATTCATCATCTTTTTAGAGGGCTTAATGGCCATCGTTTGAAAAATTTGCTCATCAGCTAGTTGTCCCCAGATCCGGTCATGATCATCCACACGTAAAGAAATTAATAACCGATCACCCTTTTGAGGCCATAAGTTTTTCAACGTGGGTAAATCATCTAGCGAAACTACTATGTCTTTATTTGGTAAGCCAATGTCGACAAAAACTCCTAAATCCCGGCGAACACTAACTACCTCACCAAAGTCGTAATGATCAACTTGAACGGTTGGAATATGCTGACAAGTCATCTGTAATTGATGATCTTCGTTTTCATAGACAAATCCTTGCACTGAACCGCCAATATGCAAAACTTGTGGTGACTCCTCCTTTAATAAACGGTACGTTTGTCCATTGCGGGCAGGTTGAACAAAATAGTATTCTTCATTTTCATCAATCATCACCGCACTAACAACTTTCCCCAGGTCTTGGTTCATTTTTTGCTCCTCGCTTAATTGCATAATTTCATAACTATTCTATTTTACATGGATTTTATGTAAAGTAAAAGGGTAACAAAAAAGGTCAAGAAAGATCATTAATCCTTCTTAACCCTTTTGTGATTTAGTTTAAATTACTTAACGGTTTGAATCCGCATCATGTTCGTAGTTCCCTTCTTACCAACTGGTAATCCAGCAATTACGATAATTTGGTCACCTTCATTTGCGAATCCTAACTTCTTTACTTCATCATTAGCAAGCTTGAACATTTCATCGGTATTTGCAGGCTTTTCAACTACGTATGGTTGAACCCCCCAGTTGATCATTAAGCCCTTTTGAACTCGTTCGTCAAATGTTAAAGCTACGATATCAGCATTTGGCCGGTACTTAGAAATCATTCGTGCAGTGTAACCTGAAGCAGTAGCAGCAACAATCGTCTTAATACCAAGATCACGTGCAGCATTGGAAACCGCAGAACCAATCGTTTCAGTTACATCAGACTTATCGAAATTAAAGGTTTCTGTCCCAAATTGATCAAGGTTATTTTCAGCCTTAACATCAATTCTAGCCATCGTTGCAACAGATTCAACTGGGTAATCACCATTAGCACTTTCACCAGAAAGCATCGTTGCATCAGTACCATCAAAGACTGCGTTAGCAACATCTGAAACTTCGGCACGGGTTGGCCGTGGGTTTTCTTGCATTGAGTCAAGCATTTGAGTAGCAGTAATAACTGGCTTCCCTAAAACGTTGCAACGACGAATCATCCGCTTTTGAACCAATGGAACATTTTCAGCAGGGATTTCAACCCCCATGTCACCACGAGGAACCATCAACCCATCAGCAACTTCAATAATTTCTTCAAAGTTGTCAATTCCTTCTTGAGATTCAATCTTAGGGAAGATTTGAACATCTTCCATATCCTTTTCCTTGAGGAGCTCACGAATATCTAAAACATCTTGAGCCTTCCGAACAAAGGAAGCAGAAATATAGTTGATACCATTTTCCAAGCCAAAACGAATGTCGCTAGAGTCCTTTTCAGTAATTCCTGGTAAGTTAATGGAAACACCAGGAGCATTTACACCCTTCCGGGAGCCAAGAACACCGTGGTTAAGAACCTTACATACTAATTCTTTATTAGCTTCATCTTTCTTTTCAACAACCATGTCAATCAAACCGTCATCGAACAGAACATGGCCGCCTTCGTGAACATCATCATAAAGACCTTCGTAAGTAACCGCGATCTTATCGTGAGTACCTTCAATACTATCATCCATTGAAATTCGTACTTCATCACCAATGTTGTATTCGATCTTGCCATCCTTTTGAACAGTAGTCCGAATTTCAGCACCCTTGGTATCAAGCATGATCCCAACTTTTTTACCAGTGATTTCTTCAGCCTTGTGAACGTTGTTTAAACGACCAAGGTGTTCAGGATGATCACCATGTGAAAAGTTAAAACGGAAAATATTTGCTCCCGCATTGATTAACTTAACAATCGTATCTACGTCCGTACTTGCCGGACCCAAGGTACTAACAATCTTGGTTTTCTTCATAACAGAATTCTCTCCTTTTGCAATACTACCCCAATCACACCTGACTGAGCAGCTTAGTAGTACAGTGCAATAATAACACGTTTTAATTTTAGTGTCTGTAAATTTCGATTAATTTTATCGTGAAAATCATCATTTTTTCAATACTTTTATAATAGCGCTTACTTCTTGGATGTTTGCAAAACAACATTACTACTGCCAAAAATATTGTTCAAAGTATCACGAACTTGATCTTGTTGACTGAGCCATTGCTGCCTAGGAAGTAATGTTGCTTTTTGGGATTGCACATCATAAATCACCACCGGTATTGTCCCCCGAAGGTCTTTAGTTTGCTCTCCCATTTGCTGAATCAATTGCTCAGCGGACTGTCCTGGGACAATTCGAATTACCCACCGTTGTTGATTACTATTTTGCTGATGCATTGTTAAATTCACCACGGGAACAATCTGATTGGCGATTACTTGTAACTGATCATTACGATTCTCAACTGATCCTTCGATCATGACAATTGCGGATAATTGTAACTGGTTTACAAATCGTTGATATTGTCGTGGAAAAATCGTAACATCCACACTCCCAGTTTCATCAGAAGCAGTTACAAATGCCATCGGCTGATGAGTTCTTTTGGTATTAATTTGTCTAATTTGGTTAATCATTACTATTAGCTTTACTGACTTACTTGGTCGCAAGTCAGCTACTAATTGCGTATGCTGTTGTTGCCGAACAGCTTGATACTGAATAACCGGATGACCCGACAGATAAATACCAAGGTACTCATGCTCTTTTTGCAAACGATATGTTAGCGGATATTCTTGACGACGCTTCATGATCGGCTGTAAATCAGCGCTTTGGAAGTTAAATTCGTTCCCTGCAAACAATCCTGCTAAACCATCAATCATCTCCGCACGATTATATCCAAGGTGATCAAACGCTCCAACATAAATCAGTGGCTCGATTAATGACTGCTTTTGCCATTTCTCTCCCAGTCTTTGAACAAAGTCTGGCAAACTCGTATATCGTCCCTTTTTTCGTTCAAGAATAATGGCCTGTACAAAATCGCGCCGCATCCCCTTAATCATTGAAAAACCCATCAAAATGTGATGATTTTGCAATGAATACTCCCCATCACTTTGATTAATATCAGGTCCTGAAACCTTGACGCCAAAGCGTTTGGCGTCCACATAATGGTGGCGAAGCTTATCCATATTTGGTTCAATTGCTAATAAAGCTGTAAAGAACTCTACTGAATAATGACATTTTAAATAAGCCATTTCAAAGGCCATTTTTGAATATGCAACTGCATGTGACCGGTTAAAGCCATAATTAGCAAATTGATCAATATAATTGAAAACTTGTTTTGCAATTTGTTGAGAATAGCCATTGCGAACTGCTCCAGAAATGAAACGGCTACGCATACTTTCCATAGTTTGCTGCTTCTTCTTACTCATTGCGCGACGTAACAAATCCGCTTGACCAAGCGAAAAACCTGCCATTTGTGATGCAACCTGCATAACTTGTTCTTGGTAAACAAGAATCCCGTAAGTTGGGCCTAAAATTCGCTGTAAGCTTGGATCCGGCAGTTGAACGGCCTCTTGTCCATGCTTTCGAGCAATAAAATGTGGAATATTCTGAATTGGACCAGGACGATAAAGAGCATTTACTGCTACGATGTCTTCAAAGCAATCTGGGGATAATTGCCGAAGCGTTTGACGAATTCCGGACGATTCAAATTGAAAAATCCCGTCGGTCAAACCTTTTTTAAATAAATTAATCGTCTGTGGGTCATTTAACGGTACCTTTGTAATGTCAAAGTTTGATTGTGATTGATGAATTAAGGATAATGCCCGATCCATAATTGATAGGTTTCTAAGTCCCAAAAAATCCATCTTTAACAAACCAATTGTTTCCACAATTTCCTTTGGAAACTGAGTCATCATCATACCAGCTTCGTCATTACCAGGCTGTAAAGGAACAATCTTATCTAACGGAGTGGCAGATAACACCACCCCTGCAGCATGGGTCGAATAGTGTCGTGGTAACCCTTCTAATTTCTGAGCAACATCCATTATCAATTTACTTATTGAATTATCAGCCATTAAATTGCGTAACGGTCGCGATTGCTGAACTGCCTCCACTAATTTAATGGAACGGTTACGATCCAGCACTCTTAGCGTATCAATAATCTGTTCAACTTGATACTTGGGGGCTCCAAAGACACGGCCAACATCACGAACTACCTGACGAGCGGCTAGCGTACCGAACGTGATAATTTGAGCAACTCGTTCATGACCATAGCGATGATGGACATATGCTAGTACTTCCTGTCGCCGGTTATCCGGAATATCTAGATCAATATCTGGCATTTGTGCGCGTTCCGGATTTAAAAACCGTTCAAAGAGGAGACCATATTCCAAAGGATCAACATCCGTAATCGCTAAAGCATAGGCAACCAAAGACCCAGCAGCTGACCCCCGTCCCGGTCCAGTTGTTATTTGTGTACGGTGAGCAAATGCCATAATGTCCCAAACGATCAAAAAATAATTATCAAAACCCATCCGGTGAATAACAGCCAACTCATGATCAAGTCGTTCACGGTATTCGTGTAACGTAGTATTTGGTGCTAACCGTCGTTTCTTTAAACCGGCAATACAAAGTTGCCGTAAATAATTTTCAGTAGTTAAATTACTTGGAACTGGAAAGGCAGGCAACACCGGTTGTTGAAAATGAATTTTAAAAGAACTGTCTTGAACTAGTTGCTCATTATTTTTGACCGCATCTGTCAATCCTGCCCGCTGATAAGCTGCCGTAAGTTCAACCGCATCCTTTAAGTAATGATTCCCTGTTGTGTGGGCTGCCGTGAGCGGTGATTCAATTTGCCGCCCGTCACGAATTGCTTTTAGCACCTGAGTGGGAAAATATTGATTACGGTCAAGATAATCGATTGTTTCATCTGCAATAAGTTTTAGGTCGAACTTATCGCTCAGGTCCTTCATTACTTGTTGTTCAACTGGATTCAAGGATAGGTTGATTCCTAAAAAAGCTTCGACCGGTTGCTGAGCAAACTTGGCTAAAAGTTTTTGAATGACCGGATCGCGTTGTGCAGTTAGAATTGCCATCGTGGGTTTGACAATCACCGCACAATTGGTAATCTTGCCACTTAAATCACTAACGTTAAGATTTGATTTAGCATTCATCCGTCGCGTCGATAGCTGCATCAGCTCCGCATATCCTTGCTGATTTTTTGCTAACAAAGTAACCACGATTTCACGATCATCGAGTTCATCAAAAGTGAGCTGAAGTTTTAAACCAATGATGGGTCGAATATTTTCTTGGTTGGCAGCATTATAAAAATCGACTGCTCCATATAGCACATTTTTGTCGGTAAGCGCAATTGCAGAGTACCCCCGTTCGCGGGCCATCTTAACTAAATTCCGTGGTGTGATTGTACTTTGTAGCAAGGTATATGTACTTGTGACGTCCAATGGCGTAACTGTCATTCTTTCTTTTCACCTCATCCTTCTATTTCAAATTATAACAAATCTCAATTAATCCAGGGGGGTTGCAATGTTGTCGCGGTTAGCACTTTATTATGGTAAAATAATGATATGATTTTAAAGAGGTGATAATGAAATGAAAAAGATTATGGGTAGCATTATGGCAATTATCTGGGGCGGAATTTTAGGAATGCTCCTCGGTTACATCGGCAGTCAATTGGAAGCAACTTCCCTTAACTTCTCTCATGCTGCAATCATTGGCGCAATTTTTGCAGTAATTGCTACTAATTGTCTGTACGCAATTACCACCAAGGCAAATCCCTCACGAAAATAAGTTACGGATTAACTGAGAAGTCCACGAAACTATTACAGTTCCGTGGACTTCTTTTTTGTTAATATTACTTATTATTTGTAATGTTTAACTTATTCATTTCAAGTAGAACATCAATAACTCGATCCATCGTTTGTGCAGAAACGTATTCGAAGCGACTATGCATGTTTTCGCCTCCAGCAAAGAGGTTCGGTGTTGGCAAGCCCTTGTAAGAAATGGTCGAACCATCTGTTCCCCCACGCACTGGGTAAATATCTGGTTTAATTCCTAGATTTTCCATCGCTTGCTTAGGAAGATCAACAACTTCCATATGGTCCTTTAATGCATCACGAAGATTATAGTATTGATCATTAATCGTTACCTTAATCCAATCTGCACCAAGTTGAGCATTGATGTCATCAGCCGCCGCTTGAAGTGCATGTTTCCGTTCGTTAAAGATGGTCTTATCATGATCCCGGATTAAGTATTCCATTTTGGCACTATCAACAGTCCCATTGAACTTGTATAAATGGAAAAATCCTTCTCGGCCTTCAGTTCGTTCAGCCCGATCATGATCTGGCAAACTATTATGTAAGTCAATTCCCAGTTGCAACGCATTTACCATTGTCCCCTTAGCAACTGCTGTATGAACGCTCTTCCCCTTAATATCAATTACAGCATGAGCGGCATTAAAGGTTTCATACTCAAGTTCACCAAGTGGACCACCATCAACAGTATAAGCAAAATCTGCCCCAAACTCTGCTGGCTCAAAATGCTCAGCACCAATGCCAATTTCTTCGTCAGTGCCTAACCCGATCTGAATAGTGCCATGTTTGATTTCCGGGTGTTGAATTAGGTATTCACAGAAAGTAATTACTTCAGCAACCCCAGATTTATCATCGGCACCTAACAGGGTTGAACCATCAGTCGTAACTAAAGTGTCCCCCTTGTACTTCTTTAATGACGGAAACTCTTTTTGACTTAATACATATTCACCATCAACATCCAACTGAATGTCTGATTCACCATCGTAATCTTCAACCACTTGAGGATTAACATTGTGAGCATTAAAATCAGCTGTGTCAACATGGGCGATTAATCCCATCGCTGGAACATCATAATCTAGGTTGCTTGGCAAAGTGGCTAACAAATACGTGTTAGCTTTGTTGAAGCGAACGTTAGCCAACCCAATGTTCTTTAGTTCAGTTGCTAATTCTTTTAAGAAAGCCATTTCCTTAGGATCAGAAGGTAAAGTATCGCTATTGGGATTAGATCGTGTTTCCACTTTTACATACTTTAAGAAACGTGGTAATAAATTTTCATACTTTAAACTTGCCATTTGCTTAACACCTCATTTTTTCGTTACAAATTCGAATGGCTCTGTGTTTATTTTAGACTGAATTACTTCAACTGACCAGTCGTTTTTAATTTTCCATTGATTTAAGAGTTCACTCAGCCCCTGAATCGCCACTGCTTCAATATGGTGTCCAGGGTCAACCACTACTAAACCCGCAGCAAGCATATCATGCGCAACATGGTAACTAACGTCGCCAGTAACATAAGCGTCTGCTCCCTTAACAAGCGCGTCTCGGTAAAACTGAGCCCCTGAACCACCTAATACTGCCACCCGTTTGATTTTGCGCGGATCATTTTTCTTCGCAATTAGCCGTAAACCCGGAATGTTAAAAACTTTAAGACAGTAGTCAGCAAATTGTGCCACAGTTAATGGTTGCTCCAAGCGACCAATTCTCCCCATTCCACGTGGCATTCCTGTAATCGGGTCAATATCCTTATCCACTAACGGCACTGGATTTTGTAACTGCAACTGATCCGCTAACCAGTCATTCATCCCATCATTCACACTATCTAAATTAGTATGTGCAGCATAAACAGTAATCCCACTGTTGAGGATTTTAGCGTACATCGCATTTTGTGGATTACGAATATCTAAATCCTTAGCAGGGTGAAACATCACCGGATGATGAGCAAAAATAAAATCAACTTGCCGTTCAATTGCCTCATCGACGACTTCTGGTCGAACATCTAAAGTCGTCATCAGTCGGTTGACCGGTTTATCAGGGTCACCAATTTGAAGCCCTACATGATCCCATGATTCCGCAAGATCTGGTGAACAAAATTTCTCAAACTGATTAATAATTTCAGTCCCCGTCGTCATGATTTAATGCCTCCTGAATTAATTTTACTTTTAACTGCATCCTGTGCAATCGATCAATCGGAATTATTGTTGCTTTTTTCATTTGGCTGACTGCTTGTTGACAGCGTTCCAATTCTTGTTGCCACTTTTCTTCAAAAATTGATGTTGGTTTTTCTAAAAGTAACGGCCCAAATAACAATTCCTTGATACTATAACGAACTGGGCAGACAGTGGGTTCTGCCACAATAATTTCATAAATATGACCATCTTCTTCCAGCATCTGCTCAGCCATAATTTGATACTGATGCTTCATCAACCATTCGCGAACCCGATATTCACCAACATTCGGTTGTAAAACTAATCTTCGAACACCCGTAAGTTGTTGTTGTCCTTCATCTAAAATTCGTGCAATTAACGATCCACCCATACCGGCAATAGTAACTACGTTAATGTAATCATCTTGATGCACTGCTGCTAAGCCATCAGCAAGTCGTGGTACTAAACGATCCTGTAAATTCAGTTGCCTAATTTCTTTTTGTTCATTTTCAAACGGTCCTTGCGCAACTTCACCAGCAATTGCGTAACTAATTTGTCCCTGGATCAATAATGCTGCCGGCAGGTACGCATGATCTGAACCAATATCGGCAACCCGTGCGTCTTGTGGAACATACTTTGCGACCATTGCTAATCTGTTTGAAAGATGGTTTGCGTCCACCTTCATCATCCCTTCTATAACAATTTAGTTTTATTATAACAAAAAAGCACGGCAAACCGTGCTTTGATATTTAATCTAAGTTGTCAAGATATGATTCAATATAGTCCATTGCCTTCGCTAATTTTTCATCAGAAGCAGCATAAGAAATTCGAATATATCCTTCTCCACCAGCACCAAATGCACTTCCTGGAATGACACCAACCTTGGCTTTCTTAGCTAGATCAAGGGCAAAATTAAAGTCATCATTACCAAACTGAGCTGGAATCTTTGCAAAGACATAGAAAGCCCCTTCAGGTGTTGCAATCTCAAAACCCATCTTTTCCATCCGTTCAACAACGTAGTCACGACGCTTCTTGTATTCGTCACGAAAAGCGTTAGGGTCTTTTCGGCCATTATTTAAAGCTTCGATCGCAGCATCCTGCGCAATATCATTGACACATGTAACCAGGAAACCATGAATTTTGTAGATTTGGCTAATCAGTGCAGATGGACCGGCAATATAACCAAGCCGCCATCCGGTCATTGCATGAGACTTTGATAAACCAGAAACCAGTAAAGTTTGTTCCGGAAAGACGGTTGCTAATGAGAAATGTTCCTGATCATAAGTTAATTCACTATACATTTCATCAGCCACAATTAAGACGTTATTATCATGTAAAATCTTACCAAGCTTCCGTAACAAGTCTTCTGAGTACGAACGACCAGTTGGGTTACATGGATAGTTTAAGATAATTATCTTAACATCACCATACTTGTCAATTGCCTGCTGTAACCTTTCTGGTGTCAGAACAAATCCATCATGAGAAGTATCGATTTGAATACATTCAGCCCCTGTCAGCGTAATAATTGGAAAGTATAGTGAGAAGACTGGGGTTGGTACTAAAACTTTATCTCCAGGATTAAGCAAGCTAAACGTAATCGCTGTTAAAGCTTCCGTCCCACCATTAGTAATTAACACTTCATCTTCGGGCTTGTAATCAACATCTCGGGTATCTTTCAGATAACTAGCTACCGCTTTTCGTAATTCTAGTTTTCCAGCTGTCGGTCCATAGTGAGAATCATTTGCTTGAATTCCTCGAATGGCAGCTTCTTTAACGTGCTCAGGGACATTAAAATCTGGTTCGCCCAGCGTTAACTTTACTAATCCCGGAATTGACGAGATTTGCATATCAAAATCACGAATCGCTGACGGACGAATTTCCTTAACATCCTTGTTAACATAGTTTTCCATACCCTTTGCAAGTTCTGGCATAATTCATCATGCTCCTTTTTAAAGAATGTTTTCCAAACCAACTACTAATTCATCAAGTGACGACACTTTTTGCAGGGCCACTTTAACGCCACTCATAAATGAGCTCCGATCAAACGAATCTTGACGGATTGTTAAAGCTTCACCCTTTCCACCAAACAAAACTTGCTCATGAGCCACATAACCTGGTAATCGGACTGAGTGAATTTTAATTCCTTGGTAATCACCGCCACGAACGTCTGCTAACGTCTCCATTGTATCTGGCGCAGTTTGGTGTGGCTTGCGATTTTCAGCAATTAACTTCGCAGTACTTAGTGCCGTTCCAGAAGGAGCATCCTTTTTATCTTCATGATGCATTTCAATAATTTCCACATCAGGGAAGTATTTAGCAGCCTCCTTGGCAAATTTCATCAAGAGAACCGCAGACATGCCAAAATTAGGTGCAATCAAGCCGCCCAACTCTTTTTTCTGGGCTAATTGTTTTAGTTCTCCTTCTTGCTCATCAGTTAACCCCGTTGTTCCAACAACCGGACGCATTCTGTGATTCAGCGCATATTCAACATCCGGAAAAACAGCTACTGGTGCAGTAAAATCCAACCAAATGTCAGCCACATTTTCTGCAATTTCGTCTAAAGAACCATATAGCTTCGTATCCGCAGACACATTATACTTAGCTTGATCACCATCTTTAACCCCAAGGCCAAGACCAGCAGTAACTTCAAAACCAGCTAAATCATTGATCATTTTGGTGGCATATTGCCCCATTGCACCATTAATGCCGGCTACTAATACTCGTTTCATTTCACATTTCCTCCAAGTTTAAAGGTAATTCACCATTCAAAGCATTTTCTGGCAAATCCAATGCGCTCGCCAATTGTGATTTTTCAGCATCATTCAATGTCATAATTGGCAACCGACAACCACCAACTTGAAATCCTTGAGCATTGAGCAATGCTTTAACTGGTGACGGTGATGGAAACATAAAGAGAGCTGCCATCTTAGGGGTTAACCACCGTTGCAACTTAGCGGCTGCTTGATAATCGCCTTGGTATAAATGGTCATACATTGCTCTCATCTGAAGTGCATAACTATGTGAAGCTACAGAGATGACTCCATTAGCACCCAATACTCGAGCTGTTAATGCCTGCGCATCTTCACCGGAAAAGACACAAAAACTATCATCTTTATGTTCAATTACGTACTCCATTTCTTCTAGAGAAGCACATTGCTTAACTCCTGCGATGTTATCATGATGGGACAATTCACAAATGGTTTCTTGGCTCATCTTGGATCCGGTACGTCCCGGAATATTATAAATGATGATTGGCATTTCAACATTGTCAGCAACAGTTGTAAAGTGGGCGACCATCCCCCGTTGGTTAGGCTTGTTATATGGTGGCACCACTACTAATGCATAGTCAATTCCTTCAATTTTAGCGACTTCATTAGTAAAAGCAATCGTTTCTTTCGTGTTGTTGCTTCCAGTCCCAGCAATTACCGGAACACGACCATGAACGATTTGACCAAATTTCGTATATAATTCAATTTTTTCATCATGAGAAAGTTCTGGCGTTTCTCCAGTTGTTCCACCCACGACAAAGCCATTACTTCCTTGATTAATTAAAGAATTAGTTAACTTTTCTAAAGTTGGGAAATCAATTTCATTTTGCTCATTGAATGGTGTAATAATCGCTGTCAATAAATCTGCGTCTGCTAACTTCATTATTATTCCTCCTTAGCATCCATCCGGTATTCTAAGAATCCGGTAATTGCTTCAACACCACGTTGGATTGCAGCCTCATTTGGCGTAAGGGTTGCGGAATGCAATTGTGAATCATCCTCAACCCCAAGCCAAAACATGGTTCCTGGAAATTTGGCTAGTAAATATCCAAAATCTTCACCAGTCATTGCTGGTTTGGTCTCGATAAAGTTGACTGAAGCAGTATCGTGCATATAGTGAATAAACCGCTTCGTTAATTTTGGATTATTCTCGACGGGCCAGTAGCCCCCCTGATTTAATTCTAGCTTAACTTTCACACCGAAACTAGCTTTAATTCCTTGACAAACATCTTCAAGTCGTTTGTCAATTAATAGAATCATCTGTTGAGTCAAGCCACGAATAGTTCCTTCAATTCTTGCGTGACCTGCAATAACATTCCTAATCGTGCCCGCTTCAATCTTACCAAGGGTAATTACTCCACTTTCAATTGGATCAATGCTTCGCGAAATAATCGTTTGTACTTGAACAATTAAGTTAGCAGCGGCCACCACGGCATCATTTGCATCTTGAGGAAAAGCGGCATGGCCACCCTTTCCTTCAATGTCAATATTAACTTCAGTAGTACCAGCAAATAGTGTTCCCATTCGGCAACCAATCGCTCCTGCTGGTAATTCAGGATTATCGTGTAATCCATAGAATTCATCTGGACACCATTGACCCTTAAACAACCCTAATTCATACGCTCGCTTTCCACCAGCTTCGCTTTCTTCAGCTGGTTGGAAGAAGAATAATAAATTATCTTTTGGTTGATGTTCACTAAAGTAACTTAGAACCCCCAGCGCAACTGTCATATGAATATCATGCCCACATGCATGCATTACACCCGGATGGGTAGACTGATATGGCAAACCAGTTTGCTCGGTCACTGGTAACGCATCAATATCAGTTCGGTAACCAATCGTCCGTTGTGGATCTTTTCCATGAACCAAAACCATAATTGCAGTTGGCAATTCTGGAAATTCCCGAACTTCCAGAAATTGTTGGTTCATTTCACCAATAACTTTCATCAAGTATGCATGTGTTTCAGTCTCCTGGAGTGCTAATTCAGGGATCTGATGCAAATGCCGACGAATTTTAATTAATTGATCTTCATTTAGTTCTGTCATAATTATAGCTTTCGTAAATTGTCTTCTAAACCAGTCTTACTGTCAGTTTGGGCATCAACATTTTTGACAAACTTCGCCGGAACACCCGCAACCACTGTGTGAGGTGCAACATCGTGAGTAACTACGGCTCCTGCAGCAACAACTGCGCCTTCGCCAATGTGAACCCCCTCAAGAACTACTGCATTGGCACCAATTAAAACATTATCATCAACCCGAACTGGTTCTGCTGAAGCTGGTTCAATTACTCCAGCTAAGACTGTTCCGGCCCCGATGTGACAATGCTTACCAACTATTGCTCGACCACCAAGAATCGTCCCCATGTCAATCATGGTACCTTCACCAATTTCTGCACCAATATTGATCGTGGCTCCCATCATCACAACAGCATTATCACCAATTACAACCTGATCACGAATTGTTGCTCCTGGTTCAATCCGTGCATTAATATTCTTTAAGTCCAGCAAAGGCACTGCTGAATTACGGGCGTCATTTTCAACATGCATTCCCGTAAAAGCGTCTCGATGATCATCCAAAAATGGTTTCAATACTTCCCAATCACCAAACACCGTTGCCGTGTGCTCTTCGACGTATGGGTCAACTTCCTTAGGGAACTCTAATTGCGATAAGTTAGCTCCACGTAAATAAACTTTCACTGGAGTCTTTTTAGGCGCATTTCCAATGTAATTAATAATGCTTTGAGCGTCTAGTTTTGCCATATTTTATCTCTCCTTATTATTCTGACTCGTAATTAAGGTCAAGATGTGTTAGGTCATCATAAGTTTCCCTTTTAATCACTAACTGGTCATGACCATTTTCAACAAAAACCACTGCTGGACGAGGATTGCGGTTATAGTTAGAAGCCATAGCGTAGTCATAAGCTCCAGTATCGAGCATTACCAAAACATCACCTGGCTTGGTTTCTGGTAACTCTTGTTCATTACTAAGAATGTCACCAGATTCACAATACTTTCCAGCAATTTTAACGGTCTCAACAGCTGATGCTTGCGGATCACGTGCCAAGACGCTTTCATATTTTGCGTTATATAACGCAGGGCGAATATTATCACCCATTCCACCATCCACACTAACGTATGAACGTAATCCAGGAATATCCTTCCTTGAACCTATAGTATATAACGTATAGCCAGCTGGTCCAACTATTGATCGTCCCGGTTCAATCCAAATTGCCGGCATCGCAAGGTTCTGCTCATGAATAGATTTTTTAACCATTTGAACAATGGCTTGGACAAAATCTTCAGGATTAATCGGATGATCCTCATTTGAGTATTTAATGCCGAAACCGCCACCCACATTTAAGACTTCAGCTGAGAAGCCATACTTCTGTTTCCATTGTGCAGCAATTTGGACCAATTTCTTAGCTACTCCTTTAAATCCCTGTACATCAAAGATCTGTGATCCAATATGGGCGTGAATTCCAGTAACATGAACCTTCGAAATCGACAATAATTGTTGGAGAGCACGATCAGCTTGACCAGATTCAACATCAAAGCCAAACTTACTATCAACCTGACCAGTGGCAATATACGAATTAGTGTGGGCCGCAATCCCTGGGGTGATTCTTAATTGAACATCAACCGTTTGGGAACGCTCTTGCAATAATGCCCGCAACAATTCAATTTCATGAAAATTATCAACAACAATTGTTCCAACACCATCATCAAGTGCCATCTTTAATTCAGCCCGTGATTTATTGTTACCATGAAAACTAACCTGGGTCAGCGGAAAACCCGCTTTAATTGCCGTTGCCAGTTCTCCTCCTGAAACAACATCAATGTGAGCATGCTCTTGTTTCATTACCTGATAAATAGCAACTGAAGAGAAAGCCTTGCTAGCATAACTAACTTCATATCGCACTCCGGCATGCTCAAAAACGTTTCGGAATCGCTGAATTTGGTTTCGAATTTTAGCAACATCATAAACTAGCAGTGGCGTACCATATTTATTGGCAAGCTGAAGCGTATCAACTCCACCTATCTGGAGATGTCCTGCCGTATTGATTTCATTGGAACTGATTTGATCATTCATTGTCACCAACGCTCCTTCTTCCACCTTTTCCGAAGAGAAAAATCCCGGTACACTGCGCGCATACCGGGATGGTGATAATCATTAAAATCCGATAGTCGATAGCGCACCGCAAGCTGTTATTGTCTTGCGACAGTCCGTGACCTCTTAAGTCACGCCCCAGCCAAGTGAATCATTACCATTTTCACCGCTTCGGCAACTGCCCCTTTCACGATTATTCAATGTCTGGTAAAAACTCCTAACCGTTACTAATGTAAGTCGCTCCTCTTCGATTTGTTAATTACTATAAGACTTGAACTGCCACCCGTCAATAGGCAATGACAATCTTTTCTCATTATTTTCACATTTTTAAATAAGTAGCTTACCAGATCACACAGACTTTGTTTGCAAGGTGGTCGATTAATGGTAAAATCCTAGATAATAAACTTTTAATTAAAGAAGGTAGCACATTCATGAAAGTAGTTAAGTTTGGCGGCAGTTCTCTTGCCAACGGGAAAGCTTTTGAACAAGCAATTTCGATTATCAAAGCTGATCCAAAACGACAGGTCGTTGTAACTTCCGCACCAGGCAAAAGACATCCAGACGATATTAAAGTTACTGACCTCTTAATTAACTATGCTAATGCAGTCATTAAACATGTTGATTATAGTGTTGTCCAAAGTGATATTTTCTCCCGTTATGAAGAGATTGGCACTCATTTTGGCGTTTCTCAAGAGCAATTATCAACCATTCACCAAATAATTGTGGAATTACCGAACGGCAACTACCCGAACAATGAGTATTTAATGGCAGCTTTTAAAGCTCATGGTGAACGACTAAACGCTCGTTTAATGGCTTTAGTATTACAAAAGTTGGGAATTAACGCTCGCTTTGTTGATCCGCAAGAAGCAGGATTAGTTGTGGATGGTGAACCAAATAACGCAATTGTAGATCCGCAAACCTATGCCAATCTTGCTAAATTTAAATTTAGTGCTGATGAAAAGTTAATTTTCCCAGGTTTCTTTGGTTTTACAATCGATGGCAATATTGCAACTTTCTCTCGTGGCGGTTCTGATATCACCGGTGCAATCCTTGCACGTGGTTTTCATGCTGATCTTTACGAAAACTTTACTGATGTTGACGCTATCTTTTCAGCTAATCCAGCCATTGTCAACCATCCACAACCGATTAAACGGATGACATACCGTGAAATGCGTGAGCTTTCGTATGCTGGTTTTTCAGTTTTTCACGACGAAGCTCTCATTCCTGCAATTGAAGGTAACATTATTGTGAACGTCAAAAATACCCATGCTCCTGAAAAACCCGGCACTTTAATTGTGCCGGATCACGATTTTCATCCAGAACAAATTGTCACTGGAATTGCTGGCGGTAAGCATTATGCAGCCCTTTATTTGCATAAGTACTTGTTAAATCGAGAAGCTGGGTTTACACTTAAGATTCTCGAAATTTTAAACAAGTATGGCGTTCCATATGAACATATGCCATCTGGAATCGATGATATTACCATAATATTCGACCGAAAGCTAATCTCAGATGATTTAGTCCAAAAAATTTGTAACGATGTTAAAGCAACCGTCAATCCTGATAATTTAGAATGGATTGACGATTACGCTGTCATCATGATTGTTGGTGAAGGAATGTTTAATCGTGTTGGCGTAGCTGCAGGTATCTTTACAGAATTAGCTGAACACAACATTCGGATTTCAATGATTAACCAAGGTGCTTCCCGGATCTCAATCATGATTGGAACGTACAAAAAGGATGCTGATAATGCCATTCGGGTAATTTATCAGCACTTCTTTCCAGAAAACAATTAGGAGGTAGTAATTCTATGGCTCAATTATTAAAGGTTCACGGTTCTCAAAATAAGTTTTTTATTCTAGACCAAACCTCTTTAAAGCAGCAACTGAATGACCAAGAACTAGTCAGTTTAGCAAAACAAATCACGAACCCCCAAACTGGAATTCTTCATGGGGCTGATGGCCTTTTGGTTGTCAATCATTCAACCCATCCAGGTGTTACTGCACAAATGCGAGTCATTAATGCTGATGGTAGTGAAGCTTCCATGTGTGGAAATGGGATTCGAACGGTTGCTCGCTATGTCGCTGAGAAAACTGGCCAAGATAGTTTTCAAATTGAGACCATGAAAGCAGACTTAAGAGTTGCCAAGCATGATGAATTTGCTCCAGGTGTACCCGCATATGCTGCTGAAATCTCTCCAGTACTCTTCGATAAAAAGGATCTGCCGTTTGACAACTTGGGTCGTAGTCGGATTATTGACAATTATGTTCCTGAATTAGCACCAAAGCTGAAGTTTACCTCACTAGCAGTGCCTAATCCGCATTTAATTGCTTTTATGGATGAAAAAACCATTACTGGTCCACTACTTGGTCAATTGGGTCGGCGCTTAAACGGTCAGAACCCGTACTATTCAGATGGAGTCAACGTTAACTTTGCCAAAATTATCGACCATAACCAACTCTTTGTCCGGACTTTTGAACGTGGAGTTGGCTTTACTAATGCTTGTGGCACTGGTATGTCAGCAACTACTTTAGCGTTTGCGCTTACTCATCCAAACATGGCGGACTTTGATCAACCAATCACTGTTTACAATCCGGGTGGAATGGTAAAGACCATTGTCCACTTCGATGAAGACCATTATTGGATCGAGTTAATTGGTAATGCTACCGTGACTGAGCAAATCAAAACTGATGAGTTAGCACTTCATCAGGCAAACGTTACGATTAGTAATTCAACGATTACGGTGACTGATGAACAAGCTGCTTATGAAAAGTTCGTTAACGATTTGCCAAAGCCAGTTCACATTGATGTTCTAAAATAGTCAATTTACAAAAAATGGTACCCACTAGTCATGATCTAGCGGGTACCATTTATTTTACTCTAAGAAATCCTTTAATTGTTTTGAGCGTGACGGGTGACGAAGCTTCCGTAACGCTTTAGCTTCAATCTGCCGAATCCGTTCACGAGTAACACCAAAGACCTTACCAACTTCTTCCAATGTTCTTGTTCGCCCATCATCTAATCCAAACCGCAATCTTAAAACATTTTCTTCACGATCAGTTAAGGTATCCAAAACATTTTCCAACTGTTTCTTCATCATCTCATATGCTGCGTGATCAGCTGGACTCGTCGCATCATGGTCTTCAATAAAATCACCCAGATGCGAATCATCCTCTTCACCAATTGGCGTTTCCAGAGAAACTGGCTCTTGAGCAATCTTTAAAATGTCCCGAACTTTCTTCGTAGGCATATCCATTTCCGCGCCAATTTCTTCTGGTAATGGTTCACGACCTAAATCTTGAAGTAACTGCCGCTGAATACGGATCAACTTATTGATCGTCTCAACCATATGAACTGGGATCCGAATGGTCCGGGCTTGGTCAGCAATTGCTCGAGTAATGGCTTGCCGAATCCACCAAGTAGCATAAGTGGAAAATTTAAATCCTTTTCGATAATCAAACTTTTCCACGGCCTTCATCAGTCCCATGTTACCTTCTTGAATTAAATCTAGAAACTGCATTCCCCGACCGACATAGCGCTTCGCAATGGAAACCACAAGCCGTAGGTTGGCCTCTGCTAACTCTTGTTTAGCTGTTTCGTCACCTTTCTCAATGCGAAGAGCTAACTCAACTTCTTGATCCGCAGTTAATAAGTTAACTCGACCAATTTCCTTCAAATACATCCGCACAGGATCATTAATTTTCACACCAGTTGGTGCAGACGTATCCCGATCATTTACTGCCTTTTGTGACAATTTTTCAGTTGCTTTTAATGCTCGCGGATCTGGATCACCATTTTCGTCTACCACGCTAATTCCAGCATCTTCAATGTTTTGCATTAAATTATCTAAACCATCAGCATTTAAGTCAAACGGAGCGGCCAATTTTTTGCTTAATTCGTCATAGCGAATCGCTTTGGCTTTTTTATACTGACGAATGAGTTTGCCAACGGCTTGATCATATTTCTTTTGATCAAAATTTTCGTCATTCGAAATTACTAGTTGCTTTTTTGCTTTTGCCATAGTTAGTTAAGTTCCTCCGTTTTCATTTGTTGTTGTCGTTGGTAGAGGGTTACCAATTCAGTGGCTAATTTGGTAGTTAGTTCCTGATCATTCATCATCGTTGCCTCATTCAAAGCTGCCTTCTTTGCAACGATTTGTTGATCTAAGGGGGCCTCATTCATGATAACACGAATACAGTCATTTACCGCATCATCACTAATATTTTCATCAACAGCCAATTCGGCAATTTGCGTCAGAATCTGTCGTTGCGCTGAACTATCAACCCGGTCAAGCATTGCAGCTGTAGAAAACTCTTCATGCTCAATAAAATAATCCTGAATCTGCTGATATAGTTGTTGGTATTTTGAATCTGCAAATGCAAAATCTGGTTGGCCGTGAAGCCGTTTTCGGACTGCTTCATCCACAATGTAATACTTTAATAGTCGCTGTTCTGCACTTTGAAGCTTTGATAGCAACGGCCTCATAGCTGTCTGAACAGGAATGGCCTGTTCATCACTCCCCTGTGGTGGTCGCTGTGCAGCTGTTGGTGAATGCCTTTTTACTGATGGTTGAATTTTAGTTAACTGCTTAACTAGGCTTGATTTATCTAAATCAAATTGTGTTGCCAACCTTTGTAAATAAATGTCACGTGCTACTGGCTCATCAACGCCACCGATGACCTGCAATGCCGCATTCAAATATCCCATCAGTTCATCTTGATTTTTTAAATTGAGCCCCATTTGAAGAAAACGTAAGCGAAATTCAACAGGAGTTTCCGTCTTTTGATTTAAATATTCAGAAAACTTAATCCCGCCATACTTTTGAACATACTCATCTGGGTCAATTCCAGCTGGCAATTGAATAATCTTTATTTTCAGATGAGGAGCTTGACTTTTAAATAATCGAATAGCACGATTAATTGCATTTTGCCCTGGGTCATCACCATCATAACAAATATTGACCTGCCCGGAAATCCGTTGAATTGTCCGAATTTGTTCTTCTGTCAAATTTGTTCCCATTGAGGCAACACCATTTTTAACTCCCACACTATATGCAGCAATCACATCCATAAATCCTTCAAAAAGAGTTAGTGATCCTGTTTGTCGTGCTGCTTGCTTAGCAAGATTCAAATTGAATAGCGTGCGTCGCTTATTAAAAATTGGTGTTTCTGGACTATTCATATATTTAGGCTCATTACCGATTGCTTTCGGTGCTAAAATACGTCCCGAAAATGCAATTACGTGACCATTTTCATTTTTAATTGGATACATAATTCGACCATGGAAACGATCATGTAACTGTCCCTGCTGATCTTCAATAAAGAGTCCAGATTGACGCAATAGCTGATAATCAAGCTTTTGTGCTTGCACATATTCTCGTAATACCTCTTCTTGATTTTGCTCAACTGCGTAACCTAGATCGAATTGATCAATCATTTCACGACTGACACCTCGTTTGATCAAATAATGAAGCGCTTTTTCGCCAGCTTCCGTATTAACTAAAAGGTGATGATATAGTTTTGCAGTCTGATCATGCAGCTTAATTAACTGGCCCTTTGGGCTATTGTCCACTGCCCTTTGCTGTTCATTAGTATATTGACGCGGAATCGCAATGTTACTCATTTCTGCAACTTTTTGCACCGCATCTGGGAATGATAAGTTATGCAATTGCTGAAGAAAGCCAAAGACATTTCCACTACGATGACAACTAAAACAGTAGAAAAATTGTTTTTGCTCGTTGACCGCAAATGACGGTGTATCGTCCCGATGAAAAGGACAATGCCCCATTAAATTTTTCCCTTGTTTCTTTAGTTGAACATCTTGACTAATCACATCCACAATATTTACTGAGTCACGAATTTGGTCAATTAATTCATTGGGAATTCTTGCCATTCTGTGCCTCCTGTCATTGAAGATAATAGTTACGAAAGGTCGCTTTCCAGAATGGATTGCGACCTTTTATTACTTAACGCCTTATTTAACTAAATAACATATTACCACATTTTTGATAACAAGCCAAGTAATTACTTAACAATTAGCTGATTGAGATTTCCAAAAGTTTGAGCCATTTGGGCAATTTGATGAAGTTGTACTAACCGATTATTTTTAACCTGCTCATTCTTATCCATAATCATATTTTCATCAAAATACTTGGTAATCACTGGAGCCAAAGTGCGTAATTGGTGCAAAGCTTCAGCCATGTTTAATCCAGCAAATTGACTTTGTAGTGCATGTACCGCTTCATACATCCGCTTTTCAGATAGATTTTGGAATAATGATGGATCAACCTTTTTCATAGTTGACTGACCCTTTTGATCAATCCTAATCACCCGCGTTAAGGCTTCAATATTATCCTTAAATTGAGGGTCATCCTTTTGGCTATTAATAGCGTCAGCGGCCTCCATAATATTAACCAAGTCGACCTGATTTGTATCTGTCACAGTGTCAATAATATCATGACGCATCTTTTCTCCAGCCAAGAATTGTTTTAGTCGATCCATAAAGAAAGTCTTAACCTGGTTAGCATTCTTTAAATAGTTAAATTTCAACTTCATTCCGGATTTTTGAATGCGATCGGCAACCGCTTCTTGCATGTTAAGTAGTGGTAAATGCCACTGACGATCCGCAACAATACGGACAATTCCATATGCTTGCCGCCGTAAAGCGTATGGATCATTGGAACCGGATGGAACCATCCCAGCACCGAAAAAGCTGAAAATACTATCCAACTTATCAGCAATTGCTAAAATCGCACCAATCTTCGTTTGAGGAAGCTTCCCTTCAGCAGAAGTTGGCATATAATGTTCGCGAATGGCTACTGCAACATCATCTTTTTCACCAAATAGCTTAGCATATATTTCACCCATTACACCTTGCAATTCAGCAAACTCACCAACCATTTGAGTGGTTAGGTCAAACTTATAAATTTTAGCTGCTCGCTTTAAATCGGCCCATTCTTCAGCTGAAAGGTTGAGCTTTTCAGCAAGTAAGTCAGCGATAATCGCCGTTCGGGCCATTTTATCGGCCATTGAACTGATCTGATCGTGGAAACTAACCCTTTGCAAACGCTGAACGTATTGGTCAATTGTGATCTTTTGATCTTCATCATAAAAGAATTGTGCATCTTCCAGTCGTGGGACTAATACTCGTTCATTTCCTTTAATCACATTCTCCAAATATTCACGGTTACCATTGCGAACTGAAATAAAATGCGGCAATAGTTTACCATTTTGATCACGGAGACAGAAGAAGCGTTGGTTATCTTTCATCGAAGTAATTAACACCGGCTCAGGAAGCGCTAAGTATTTTTCGTCAAACGAACCAGCAAAAGCCGTTGGCCATTCAACTAAATTATTGACTTCTTCAAGCAAATCCGCGTCCCAATCAATTTGCCATTGATGTTGGTTGATGATTTCTGTGATTTGGTCTTTAATTAACGCTTTTCGTTTATCCTGATCAGCAATTACAAAATCATCATGTAATGCTGATTCATAATCATCAGCTGTGGCAATGTCAACAGGATGACCAAGAAAACGGTGCCCTTGAGTCTCACGGCCTGCTTCAACATCCAAAATTTTGAATGGTACCACTTCATCATTGAGCAATGATACTAGCCAACGAATTGGTCGAATAAATTGTAGGTTATGATAACCCCACTTCATCAAAGTAGGGAAGTTCATAGCAGTAATTACTTTGGGAAGGCCTTGTAATACCTCGGCAACTGGTTTCCCAGTAATATGCTTCTCTACAAAAACATACTCTGTTCCCTTAACTTCCTTAAATTCGATATCGTCCACGGAAGCACCTTGACCACGCGTAAAGCCAATCGCTGCTTTGGTCCAATTACCTTCTTGGTCTTGAGCAATTTTTTTTGCTGGTCCCTTCACAGACTCATCGATATCAGGTTGTTGATCATCCAATCCGTGAATCAACAGTGCTAGCCGCCGTGGTGTAGCAAACTCCTTAATCTCTTGAAAGTTAATTCGTTGTTCTTTTAAATATTTAGCTACACGTTCATGTAATTGGTGAATGCTTGGGGTTACGACGTGAGCTGGCATTTCCTCAACCCCAACTTCTAGTAAGTATGAATTAGCCATTTTACTTATCCCCCTTTGCTGATTTCTTGGCTTGCTTAGCAGCCTTTTTAGCTGCTCGCTCCTTAGCCTTTTCAGCTTTCTTAGTGTATTCAGCAACGATTGCTTGTCGCTGTTTTTCATCATGAATTAGTGGGAAACCACGCTTTCGCCGTTCCTCAACAAATGCTTTAGCAATTGATTTTGCCATAATTCGAATTCGATGAAGATAACCCGCTCGTTCAGTAACTGAAACTGCACCGCGCGCATCTAGAAGGTTAAAAGTATGACTACACTTTAAAACGTAATCATATGCCGGGTGAACAAGTCCTAATTTGATTAACCGTTTGGCTTCACTTTCATAATTATTAAATGCGTTTAGCAACATTTCTTGGTTGCTTTCTTCGAAGGCATACTTGGAATGTTCGTATTCTGGTTCTTTAAAAATATCACCATAGAGCACCCCATCTGCCCATTCCAAATCATAAACCGAGTCAACATTTTGAATGTATTCTGCTAATCGCTCTAATCCATAGGTAACTTCGGATGCCACAGGATTCATCGCTAACTCACCAACTACTTGGAAGTAGGTAAATTGGGTAACTTCCATTCCGTCAAGCCAGACTTCCCAACCAACACCTGCACAACCCATTGAAGGATTTTCCCAGTTATCTTCAACAAACCGAATATCATGCTCTAACGGTTCGATGCCAAGCTTACGTAAACTCCCCAGGTAAAGTTCTTGAATATTATCCGGTGAAGGCTTCATCAAAACTTGAAACTGGTGATGTTGGTACAGTCGGTTTGGATTTTCACCATAGCGACCATCTGCTGGTCGACGTGACGGCTCAACGTAAGCAACATTCCATGGTTCTGGCCCGATTGCCCGAAGAAAGGTATAAGGACTCATCGTCCCTGCACCTTTTTCATTGTCATACGCCTGCATCAACATACAACCTTGATCTGCCCAATATTGTTCTAGTGTAAAAATAATTTTTTGCACGGTTAATTTTTGTGACATTCTTCTACCCCTTTCAATAAAAAAATCCCTGCAATGGCTTTAACCATCACAGGGACGAATTAAATCGCGGTTCCACCCTGCTTTTCCGTAGTGCCTACGAAACAGCTTAATTTAAATTCACTGATAAAGTGCCACTGAAAAGGCGCGTTTACGAAGCTCACACTTCCCTCCGCTCGCTGTCAAAACTTAACCAATCAGTCTCTTCGTCATCGTTAAAATTCATTTAATTTACACTTGTTAATAATACAACCCTAATCCTAAAAGTCAATTTAAATTACAGATTTTACTGTCGACAATTCTTTAATTCAGTCGTCCACTCACCCATTTGATCAATAAACCGCTTGCTCTTCAACCGTAATCCAACCTGGTCACCATAAATTTTATCTAAGGCCCAACGTAAGTTACGTTTGACTAATTTATCAACTTGAATTTGGTCGACTTTTTGCAAGTTAAGTGTAGCAAAAAACCGCAGATAATTAATAGTCTTGGAGTCCAAATGTAAGCGGTGCGGATCATGATCCCAATGATTCACACACAGTAATCCGCCATCCGCCTCTGAATAGTCCATTAATTTTTGTGTCTTCCCACATACGACACAATGTCGCCATTCGGGCATCACACCAAATCGTCCTAAGAGCTGAACTTCGAGAACATTGGCAACTACTTGCGGATCCTGATGATCATTAATTAATTTCAGCGCTGCTAAAATCTGGTCATACCAAGCCCCAATATCGTGGCCATCATCAAAAGCACGATCAGCCAGCTCTAAAATAAACGTTGCATAGGCATTCGCCAAAAGGTCATCACCAATCTGATACAACTGATGCGTTTCCTGAGCAGCAACAATGTAGTTTAACTGATCTGGCGAAAGCATTCCAACATAACGACCATAAGTAAATGGGAGAATATCACTAGCCATTTTAAAATTCTTGCGTCGTGCGCCACGCACTAAGAACATTGAAGGTCCTTGCTTATTAGTCAGAATCTTGACAAGCTGATCACGTTCTCGATAATCACGACGATTCATGATTATTCCATTAAAAGGCTCATTAATGTGCGCCAATCAGCTCACCTCTTCTCCTAATAATCAGTCTTACGGTAACCATAATCCTTCAGCATCGCTGATTTATCACGCCAACCTGGAACTACTTTAACCCATAACTGTAGATAAACATGATCACCTAGCAGATGTTCAATATCTTGACGTGCCATTTGACCAATTTTCTTTAACATTTGACCCTTTTTGCCAATAATAATTCCCTTTTGGCCGGGTCGTTCCACAATAATATTGGCACTAATATGAACCGTTTCACGATCATCTCGCTTAATTGAAGTAACATCAATAGCTACTGAATGCGGAACTTCCTCACGAGTTAGTTGAAAGACCTTTTCACGAATCATCTCTGCAATCACAAATCGTTCTGGATGGTCTGAAATTTGATCGCTTGGATAATATTGCGGACCTTCCGGTAAATCTTGCACCAATTCGTTCATCAAAGTATTCACATTGTTCCCCTGCAAAGCAGATACTGGCACTATCTCTTTAAATGGTAACGAATCCTTATATTGATCAACAACCTCTGGTAACTCATTTGGATGAACGGTATCAATCTTATTAACGACTAAATAAATTGGTCGCTGAATATCTTTTAAGTGGTTAATAATGAAGTCATCACCGGGCCCGCGTTTTTCATCTGCCGCAACAACATACAAAACGGCATCAACTTCAGCCAGTGCTGACATCGTAGAACGCTCCATAAAATCACCGAGCTTAGTTCGTGGCTTATGAACGCCTGGCGTATCAATAAACACAATCTGGGCATCATCCGTGGTATAAATACCTTGAATCTTATTACGCGTCGTTTGTGCAACATTACTCATGATTGCCACTTTTTGACCAACAATATAATTTAACAAAGTCGATTTACCAACATTTGGCCGGCCAATCAACGCAACAAACCCTGAATGAAACTCTTGTTTATCCATTGCTACCTCCCTAACAATTCGATCAATCGCGGTCCAAAAATAATTAATCCAACGATTACCGCAAACAGTGCAGCAATTAAAACCGCCCCTGCTGATACATCCTTAATTTTTTTAACATTGACATTAAACTGATGGCCAACCATTAAATCGCAAAACGTTTCTGCCACCGTATTCATAAATTCTGCAGAAAAAACCGTAAAAATGGCTAAAAATAACCAAAGCCATTCCCACGGCAGTAATTTAAAACATAAACCAGCAACGATCACAATCACACTAGCTGCAATATGATATCGCATATTACGTTCCTGTGAAATCACCATCCAGATTCCGTGAATTGAATGACGCATTGCCTGACACAATCGATGATTTTTACTTGTTTGCTTATCTGGTGAGTCCATATTCATCTAAAATCTTCTCCTGTAAGCTAAACATTTTCTTTTCGTCTTCCGGTTGCTCATGATCGTAACCATTCAGATGTAAAAATCCATGCACTACTAAAAATCCCAATTCTCGATCTGTCGAATGTCCTAGAAATAGTGCTTGCTCTCTGACTTTATCAACCGAAATAAAAAGATCGCCTAAATCATGAGGCAACTCTGCTGCGACTGTCTCGTCAATCACAATGTCCTCATCACCATCATTAATTGCAAAAGAAATCACATCGGTAGCGCGATCAACTCCCCGATACTTTGCATTAATTTCTTTAATCTCCGGATTCCGCACAAAGGTTAATGATATCTCATCACGGTCAGTTAACTGTAACTTTTTCGCCGCAAAATTTAGTAAATCTTTTGCAAGTTGGTATTGATGATCCGTTAATTGTCCTTCTGTATGGTCATATATTTCTAATTCCATGTTTATTTCTCCTGGTCAGCGTGCTCTTCATAAGCAGTAATAATTTTTGCCACTACTGGATGTCGAACGACATCTTCAGCACTAAAATGAACAAAATCAATGGAAGGGACCCCGGATAGAATTTTCTGTGCACTAATTAGGCCACTGCGCGAACCATGGGGTAAATCAATTTGTGAAACATCTCCATTTACGACCATCTTTGACCCAAAGCCCAGCCGTGTTAAAAACATTTTCATTTGCGCATTAGTGGTATTTTGTGCCTCGTCCAGAATCACGAATGCATTATCCAATGTTCGTCCACGCATATAAGCTAGTGGCGCAATTTCAATTACATCACGTTCCATTAAACGCTCTGTATGGTCAGCACCAAAGATACTGTTCAAAGCATCATAAATCGGACGTAAATATGGATCCACTTTTTCTTTTAAATCGCCAGGTAAAAAGCCAAGGCTCTCTCCTGCTTCTACTGCTGGTCGTGTTAAGACGAGTCGCTCGACTTCACCCCGTTTAAGGGCAGCAATCGCCATCGCTACAGCCAAATACGTTTTTCCAGTCCCAGCAGGACCAATTCCAAAAGTAATGTCATTATCCTTCATGGAATGAACATATTGGCGCTGACCAAAGTTTTTTACTCGGATTGGCCGCCCCTTTCGATCATTAATAATTTTTTCGTTATACAGATCGCCAAAGTATTTTAAGGTTCCCCGATGAGCCATCTTCATCGCACTAACAATATCAGTACTGCTGATCATTATTCCCTGGGTAAGTAAATCCACCAAGGCTTGAAGAACCTGAATTGTGAGATGAACATCCTCTTGTTCACCAGTGACTTTTAATTCATTGCCGAACGGATTAACTGTCACGTTCATCCCTTCTTCAAAGAGGGCAACATACTTATCCTGAGTTCCTAATAATCCCACTTCAACTTGGGGATTCTCAATCTCAAAACTCATCGTAATCTTTTTTGCATCCGCTGCCAAAAACATTGCTCCTTTACTTTTTTTCTAATTATATCATTATTGCTCTACAAATAGTAAAGAGGTCGGGTAAATCCCCCGACCTCTTTATCTAATTAACATTAAGCATTATTTACTTTGAAGAACTTTTTTTACAGTTTCGTTAACAACTTTACCGTCAGCTTTACCCTTTACCTTTGGCATGATTGCTCCCATTACTTTGCCGAAATCTTTCATACTGGTAGCACCAACCTCATTAATGGTTTCTTCAACTACCTTTTCAACTTCAGCAGTGCTCAATTGCTTCGGAATGTACTTTGCAACTACTGCCATTTCTTTTTTGGTCGCATCAACCAAGTCTTGACGACCACCCTTTTCAAATTCAGCCATTGAGTCTTTCCGCTGCTTATATTCTTTCGCCATTAAAGCGTTTTCTTCATCAGGTGTTAGTTCATGGCCAAGGTTAATTTGTTCATTTTGCACAGACGCCTTCAACATCCGTACCACGCTTAAGGTATCTTTATCCTTCGCCTTCATCGCGGTAATCATATCTTTTTTTAAATTATCAAGTAAACTCATTGTATAATCTCCTTTAACAAAAAGCTCCCTGGTCAATTGACCGGGAGCTTCAAATTTTTAGTGACGACGCTTGTTTTTACGCTTACGTGCCGCTTCAGATTTCAACTTACGTTTTACGCTAGGCTTTTCATAAAACTCACGCTTACGGTATTCTTGAAGAGTTCCGTTTCGTGAAACCGTACGCTTAAAGCGCCGAAGAGCATCATCTAAAGATTCATTCTTACGAACGACTGTCTTTGACATTTTAAATTCCCCTCCCTCCGAGCTTAAAATCGTACTGTGTTTCGACTAATTAAAACTTGTCTTTACACTACGAATTTAATTATAGACAACCGAACTTTCAACGTCAACATAAAAGTCAGTTTTTTTATTTATTTTCCGAATTATCCTTGACACCAACATGTAATTCATCAAGTTGTTCCTGATCAACAGTCCCTGGTGCTGCCGTCATTGGTTCAATTCCCTTCGAGTTCTTCGGGAATGGAATCACATCACGAATATTGTCCGCACCAGCTAATAACATAACCCACCGATCAAAGCCAAAGGCTAATCCACCTTCTGGTGGCATTCCATTTTCCAAACCTTTAATTAAGAAGTTAAACCGGGCACGAGCCTCTTCCTTACTGTAACCTAATGCTTTAAAGACTTTTTCCTGAATTTGCGGGTCGTGAATCCGGATCGAGCCACCACCAATTTCATTACCATTTAAGATAATATCATAACTTTGAGCGTGCGCCTTGTGTGGATCTTCACCATCCTCAAGATAGTGAAGATCTTCTTCATTTAACATCGTGAATGGGTGGTGTGCTGCGATCCACTTGCCAAAGCCTTCATCATATTCAAACATTGGCCAGTTCACAACCCAAAGGTAGTTCCATTGACCTGGTTTAATCATGTCCATTTCTTTTGCGATTGCTTCACGTAGGTAGCCTAATGAATCAGCCACCACGTGGAAACTATCAGCAACAAAGAGGATTAGGTCGCCTTCTTTAGCATCTAAGCGCTTATTAATTGGCTTAGCCAAGTCATCAATAAACTTGGCAATTGGGCCATTGTAACCTTCTGCAGTAACCTTAACCCACGCTAGTCCTTTGGCACCGTACCGCTTAATATAATCTTCCTTCTTAGAAATGTCCTTTCGGGAATAATGATCAGCTCCACCTGGTACACAAATGGCACGGACATACTTGCCGTCAGCTACTGTGCCAGAAAAGACCTTGAAACTACTATCCTTGACAATGTCTGAAAGATCAGTAATCAGCATGCCAAATCGTGTGTCTGGCTTATCTGACCCATAACGATCCATCGCTTCTTGCCACTCCATCCGCGGGAATGGTGTTTTCACATC
Organism: uncultured Limosilactobacillus sp.; assembly: GCF_934202705.1. Lineage (GTDB taxonomy): Bacteria > Bacillota > Bacilli > Lactobacillales > Lactobacillaceae > Limosilactobacillus. The sequence goes on along the minus strand of NZ_CAKPYE010000011.1, from coordinate 15,766 downwards.
AACATTTAAGGCTTCCTTCATCACCCGTTTAATTAAACCTTCTGTCATGGTTTGAATATCTTCAGCGGTTGCAAAGCTCATTTCAGTATCAACTTGCGTAAATTCGGGTTGCCGGTCACCCCGTAAATCCTCGTCACGGAAACAGCGGGCCATTTGGTAGTAACGATCAACACCAGCAGCCATCAGTAATTGCTTAAATAACTGTGGTGATTGTGGCAAGGCATAGAAGTGCCCAGCATAAAGCCGTGAAGGAACCAAGAAATCACGAGCCCCTTCAGGAGTCGAGCGGGTTAAGTCAGGCGTTTCAACATCCATAAAGTCATTATTGTCATAATAGTTATGGATAATTGCTGCGACTTTACTCCGTAATTTCAGATTTTTCATCATCTCTGGACGCCGTAAGTCAATATAGCGGTACTGTAATCTTAAATCCTCACTAGCATCGACGTGATCCTTAACTTCGAATGGAGGGGTTTGTGATTTAGCAAGAATGTTTGCTTCTTTAACTTCTACTTCGATTTTCCCAGTTGGCAAGTTTGGGTTAATCTCTGCTCGTTTACGAACTAGGCCACGCACTTCGAGAATGTATTCACTTCGACACTCGTTAGCCACTTCAAAAGCTGCTGGGTCTTGCTGTTCATCAAACACCAGTTGAACAATACCTTCGCGATCACGTAAATCAATAAAAATTAAGCCACCTAGATTTCGTCGTTTAGCAACCCATCCTTTTAAGACAACTTCTTCACCGATTCGGTTTTCACTAGTTCTCCCAGCATAATTTGTTCTCTTCATTCTTCTTCCCCCTCAACATGTTCTTCAAAAACTTTTGCAAAATCATCTAACAAATCTGTTAACTTAACCGAAATCTCTTTTCCAGTTGCCATAACCTTTAGGTGAACATTACCCTCTGCCAACTCTCGTTTACCAATTGTCAGGACTACCCGCGTCTGAAGTCGATCAGCCGTTCTAAATTGCGCCTTCGGCTTTCGACCGAGATAATCTCGATCAGCAACTAGTCCTGCTTGTCGGGCTGCTTCAACTAATTGTAAACTTTCTAAATTAGTATCATTACCAATCCCGACAACGTATATATCAAGCCGTTCATTAACCGGTAACTTAATGCCTTCATCATTTAATAACAATAATAAGCGCTCTTCACCAATTCCAAAACCCACTCCAGAAAGATCAGGGCCCCCTAATTGTTTAACTAGTCCACTGTATCGTCCACCACCACAAATAGTGGTGTAGCCATTGCCAAGCGACTTAGCCTTCACCATTACTTCAAAAATTGTATGGTTATAATAATCAAGGCCACGAACCATGTCTGGATCTACAACATAATCAATTTTCAAAACATCCAACATTCGTTTAACCTGTTCAAATCGATCATGAGCCTCTGTAGTTAGATAGTCCAGAATTGACGGTGCGTCCGCAACGAATTTTTGGTCACGAGGGTCTTTACTATCAAGTACTCGAAGCGGATTCTTTTCTAATCGTTCTTGGGAGTCTTCGCTCAGTTCATCATAATGAGGTTTAAGGTAGTTAATCAGGGCCGTTCGGTAGTCATCACGACTCTTTTGATCACCCAGGGTATTGACCGCAACCCGTAAACTCGTTAACCCTAATTGCTTAAATAGTTGTAACGCCATTGCAATCACTTCGACGTCAGTTGCCGGATTATCACTACCAAAAGCTTCAACCCCGATTTGGTGAAATTCACGTTGCCGACCAGATTGCGGACGTTCATAACGAAACATTGGTCCCATATAATAAACCTTATATGGCTTTTGATACTCCGGTCCATATAACTTATTTTCATTAAATGCCCGGACAACCCCAGCGGTCCCTTCTGGACGTAATGCAATATGACGATCACCTTTATCATGAAAATCATACATTTCCTTAGTTACCACATCAGAAGTATCCCCTGCTGAACGGGCAAAAATGTCATAACTTTCAAATAATGGGGTGCGAATCCCTTGATAACCGTATTGATGGAAAATCTTACGAGCCAATCTTTCCACATATTCCCATTTGGCAGATTCTTCAGGTAAAATATCAGCTGTCCCTTTTGGTCGTTGATAACGCATCTTTTTTTCCTCCTCTTCTTCGCCAACAAAAAAAGCACCCCTGTTCGACAAGGGTGCAAAAGCACGGTACCACCTTGGTATCACTCATGGATAACGTCGCATTCGCGACGGGCATTGCCTGGCCTCAAAAGTGTCACTCAATGATTCTGTAACGGGGCTCTCACTCTCGCCCGCTCGCTGAATAAGAATTCATCAATCACTCTTTTTCATTGGTCGTGAATTGTTTAATTACGTTTTTAGATTACTCGAGATCCGATCAATAGTCAATCTTTTTCAATGAATCGAAGTGATTTTCTTGCTTTTCAATTCGAAGATTTTTAAACTAGATAAAAACACCCTGGAGGTGGACCCCTATTAAACGAATTGTTAATAAATCATTGATTATTGGGTGTAGTTTTGTTTTACTCGCAATTATTCTTCTCACCGGCCTCATTTATCAACGAACGGTCACCATCGATCCATCCACAATGCCAATTCAATCTGGACCAGGCGTTAGTTACCACCAGGTCAAAATCAACCAGCCAAAACGGGTATTAATTAATGGTGAACAACGTAATTGGTACCGAGTTCGGATAAGTGATCATCAGAATGCCTGGGTACCAAGCTGGTTAATTCATTCAAAAACACCACTCCATCGAAATAACCACCTGGCTGGAGCAATTATCGCAATTGATCCCGGGCATGGTGGTAACGATAGCGGAGCTGAATATAAAAATAATTCTGGAAAAGCCAAGTATATGGAGAAAACGTACACCTTGGCAATCGCCAAACGACTTGCCGACCAGTTAGAATCCGCTGGGGCACGAGTCATTATGACCAGATCCAAGGACCATAACGTGAGCCTTAAAGAACGAGTACGGATTGCCGAGCGATCCCACGTCGATTGCTTTATTAGTCTTCATCTAAACTCATCACCAGGAAAAAATGAGGGCTCTGGAGTAACCAGTTATTACTATCACCGTGGTCCTTCCAAACAACTAGCTTCTCAAGTCAGCCATCAATTCAACAACCTGCCTTTAACCAACCGTGGTGTTGAATTTGGTGATTTTTTAGTGATTCGCGATACTAGTTTACCATCAATTTTATGTGAAACTGGTTATGTGAATACTCGTAAAGACTTCCGTCAAGTAAAGAAAGCAAGCTTTCAACAGCGAGTTGCTAAAGATATCCGTGAAGGAATTAACCGTTATTTAGAACAATAGAAAGAAGCGTTCATTATGGAAACAGATAAATGGTTTGCATCCTTACCAATTGCCCCAATTGATTCTTGGGAACCTGTCAGTGGTGGTGATATTAACGAAGCATATCGAGTTGTTGCCGATGGCATCCCTTATTTTGTAAAGGTCCAACCACATCAGCCGACACAATATTTTGCTCATGAACAAAACGGTTTGAAAGCCCTCGGTTCAGTGATCAATACCCCAAAAGTAATTGCAACTGGTGAAATTAATGGGAATGCTTATTTAATTCTCAACTGGATTGAAGAAGGTCCAGAAAATCCAGTCGCGCTTGGTCATGCAATTGCTAAGCTCCATCAAAAACACGCTGACCAATTTGGCTTTTCTACTAATCATCGGACTAGAGTACTCTTAAAAGATAATAGTTGGAATGATAGCTGGCGAGATTTCTACTTAAATCAACGTTTGGCACCCGAAATTAATATCGCTAAAAAGTTAGGACGTTGGAATGACTGGCGTAATTTTCATTTTCAAAAAATGACTACTAAATTTGATCATTACTATAAGTCGAACTCAGTCACACCTTCCCTTCTCCATGGCGACCTATGGGCTGGTAATTACATGTTTAATCAGAATGGCACTCCGACCTTGATCGACCCTGATGCGCTATATGGGGACCGAGAATACGATCTCGCAATGACGACCATTTTTGGTGGCTTTACTCCCGCTTTTTACCAGGCATACAATGAGGCCTATCCATTAACGCCCGGGTTCGAAGATCGACTTCCTTGGTACCAATTCTATTATCTATGTATGCACTTGATTTTATTCGGTGAAACTTATGGTCCAGCAGTTGACCACATTTTGGATCAGTATTAATTAAAAAAGTTCATCCTCCAAATCTATCATGGAGGACGAACTTTTTGTTTATTTTGTAATTACTTATTAGAAGTAATGATGATATCTGAAGGCTTGATATCGTTGCTAAAGTATGGCTTCAATTCATTATTGTAGTCCTTTGTAAAGAAGCCTTGCTTGTTTAACTTAGTGATTTCCTTGTTACTCCAATTCAACAATGACTTGTTACCCTTCTTAACAGCTGGGGCGATGTATTGTTTTGGCCCAATACTCTTGATTCCAACAGTGTACTTGGGATTATTCTTAACCCAAGCGTAGAGATAGGAATTATCATCCGCTAGGGCAGCACCACGCTTGTTCTTCAGAGCGTTAAATTGCTGTGTCTTGGAGTCAAACTTTAACAGTGAAACTCCTTTTTGCTTACTGGTAAAGTAGTTTTCAGCAGTCGTCCCCTTAGTAACAATAACTTTCTTTCCCTTCAGTTGGCTAACTTTAGTAATTGCCTTCTTCTTTGGGGAAACCACACCAACGGAAACCTTCATGTATGGCTTAGCAAAGTCAACAACCTGCTTTCGTTCAGGAGTAACCGTAAAGTTAGCTAAGACGATGTCAGCCTTGTTAGAATTCAAGGTATCGACTCGGTTATTAGCATTAACTTGAACAAACTTCACCTTAACCCCCAGGTCCTTTGCCATCTGACGAGCTAAGGCAACATCATAACCGACCCGTTTACCATCTTTATTAACCCAACCATATGGTGGTAAATCGCCAAAGACCGCCACTTTAAGTACACCACGTTTTTTGATTGCACTTACTGAACTTGAATTTGAAGCAGCGTTGACCGTAGTTGGACGGACAGCGGCAGTTGCCATCAGAGCCGCCACACTCAAGGTTGCTAATGCACCGGCAATTAATTTTTTCCAATTAAATTTCATCTCAATACTCTCCTTATTTTTAAAATTCCATGCTGGATAAGAACTCAGCGGCCCGCTTTGTTTGCGGATGCTGGAAAAACTCTTTTCCTGTAGTTTGCTCAAGAATGTGACCATCTGCTAAAAATAAAACCTTATCCGCAATCTTCGCTGCAAAGTTCATTTCATGGGTGACAATAATCATTGTCATATGATTGCGATCGGATAATTCCTTAATTATTTCAAGAACTCCCCGAACCATTTCAGGATCTAGTGAGGCGGTAACCTCATCAAAAAGCATCAACTCTGGATGCATCGCTAACGCCCGAACAATCGCAATTCGTTGCTTTTGCCCTCCTGATAATTCCCGTGGGTAGGCATCAACTTGGTCTTCTAAATGGACCCGTTCCAATAGCTCAAGGGCTTCCTTTTTCACCTCCTCTCGTGGTCGTTTTTGAACCTTCGTAGGTGCCAGTAAAATATTTTCTAAGACCGTTAAATTTGGAAAAAGATCATAACTTTGAAATACCATTCCAATTTTCTGACGCAGTATTTGCCACTCTTTAGCTGATGGTTGAATCTTTTGTCCGTGAAAATAAATTGAACCATCACGAAATGGCTCTAATCCATTAAGTGTTCGAATTAACGTACTTTTACCAGAACCAGAAGGGCCTAGTAAAGTTACTACTTCTCCCTTCTTCAAATCAAAATTAATATCGTGAAGCGCTTGCCAGTTACCATAAAATTTATTTAAATGTTCCACTTTTAAAATTTCATCTGTCATATTCTCACCTACTTGCGATAGTCTTGTTGTTTAGCCGTTAATCGATTAGCTAATAGTGATAATGGATAATCAACAATAAAGTAAAGGACAAAAATCAATCCATAAACCCAGAACACACCAGTAGGGTGCGTTTGGTTATTAGCTTCAATAATCTGTTGTCCTACATTCACGACATCCATAATACTGATGGTCATCAATAATGAAGTCGTCTTAATAACCCTCGTGGCTAGGTTAATCGTCGCTGGCAACTCTAGTCGAAATGCTTGTGGTATTAAAATGTAGCGGAATAATTGCCATGAAGAAAGTCCCAACGCCAACCCAGATTCTCGCTGGTGACGGGGGACAGATTCTAATGCTCCCCGCACGATATCACTAAACTCTGCTGCAATCCATAAAGTAAAAGCGAGCACTGCCATCCAAGTTGCTGGTAAATCAATTTTGAATTGTCGAGGCAAAATATAATAAACCAAAAATAAGAGTACAATTGTTGGTACAATCCGGAAAAACTCAAGGTAAAGCCATAAAACAAAGCGAACCAGTCGATTTTTCATTGTCCGCATTAATCCTAAAACTGTTCCCAAGGCTAACCCAATCACTAACGAGATCATTGCAATCCATACCGCTGTCCACAGGCCACCCATTAATCGAGCAAAGTTAGTTCCTTCAAACAAAACATTAATTCCCGAATGAGCCATACCGAACCCTCCTTTCTAACCAGTCTAATAGTAGGATTAATGGAATTAATATAATGGCATAAGCAATCACTAGGATAAGTAAATACTCGTTTGATCGATAGTACATTCCGATTAAGTCAAGTGCAGTATTCGTTAGCTCCGGAATTGCAATGACTGAAAAAATGGATGTTTCTTTAATCAAAAAAATGATGTTTGCTGAAAGAGCTGGAACGCTTAACATTAGTCCTTGCGGTAAGATAACGTAGCGAGCTAGTTCCCATTGATTCATTCCTAAAGCTTCTCCAGCCTCAATTTGTGACTCACTAATACCATTAAAGCCACCAGAAAATCCTTCTGCCATGTAGGCACCGCCAAGAAAGACTAGTCCAATAATTCCACTCATCTCTGCTGATAACTTTATTCCTAAAACAGGAAATCCATAGTAAAGAAAAAATAACTGAATTAATAAGGGCGTATTTCTGCCAATTTCTACATATGCTCCTAGTAGTTTACTAATAACTGGAATTTTAAAATACCTGGTTAAACTAACAACTATGCCAACGATTAACGAACAGGCAATTCCAATTAAGGAAAGCCAGAGAGTTAATTGAAACCCTTTCACAAAACTTGGAATGCTTTGTTGAATAATCTCCCAATTCATAATCTCCCATCCTTTCTGAACAAAAAAGGTCGTTTGCCACATGCTTGGCAAACGACCTAAAATTATTAGGAAATGAGAACTCTTTAATCTAGTACTTATCTGTACCCAAAAAGAGCCCAACTGCCACCACGTCAGTTTGACTATTCATCTGAGTACAAGTACAACATGTATGTTGATGTAAAGCTAACATGGCCATTTCCTCCTCGTTCTTAAATATGATTCTAATATAAAAGTAAACTTACTAAATGTCAATAACAAAATTAAAATAATCTAATAATTATTTTTCATATATGATCGTTACTGGTCCGTCATTTTCTAAATCAACCTTCATATCGGCACCAAATTCACCAGTTTCAACCGAAATCCCCGTTGCTCTCAACTTTTCATTAAACTGATTGTAGAGCGGTTCCGCTAAACTAGGTTTTGCAGCCTTTGAAAATCCAGGACGGTTACCATGTTTAACATCCGCATAAAGAGTAAACTGCGAAATCGATAGGATGGCACCATGAACGTCCTGCAAGCCGAGATTCATTTTTCCTGGTTCACTTTCAAATACACGTAAGTTCGTAATTTTATGCACCATATAATCAAGTGTTGCTTCAGTATCATGAGGACCAAACCCCACTAGTAGCATATATCCTTTGCCAATCTTGCCAATTACCGTCCCATCAACACTCACTTGAGCATGATTAACCCGTTGCAATACTACTCGCATTGATTTTCCTCCTAATGAATTACTCGTTTAACAACATAAACATCTGGAATATTCTTAAGTGCATCCATAATAATCCGTAATTGTGCTAAGTTACGAACACCAACTGAGGCAGAAATCGTTGCAAGACGATTATTGTCCACCTTACCGTTGACTGAAGTTAGAAAACGCGTGTTGTTATTAATGGAATGCAAAACATCATTTAACATGCCATTTCGGTTGTATCCCTGAACCTCAATATCTGCGTTATAGTTTGTTTTATCACCTTCAGGATTACTCCAGTAAACTTGGACAATCCGTTGACCACTTTGTTCAGCAGACTTGATATTTGGACAATCAACACGGTGCACTGAGACTCCTCGCCCTTTCGTAATATAACCAACGATGTCATCACCCGGAACCGGGCTACAACAATGGCTAAGCCGTGTTAATAAGTTATCGACTCCTTCAACAAAAACGCCGTCATTTCCCTTTGCAATTTTCTTCTTATCACTTGCTGAGCTTTCTAGCGTCTTATGTTCTTCCAATAACGCCCGTTCTTCCTCGCGTTGCTTATCGTCCTTAGCTTTTTGCCTTAAATCAGCGGTAAATCGATTTTTTACGCCAACGGGTGGAACATCACCAAAACCAACTGCCGCAAAAAGATCATCTGCATCTTTAAAATGCATCTCATTGGCAACTTTCTGAGTACGATCTGGAGTGATAAATTCTGATGGCTCTAAATTATCATTACGTAATTGCTCTTCAATCATCCGCTGACCTTCAACGATATTCTTTTCGCGGTCATGGGCTCGAAAGAATTGTCGAATTTTATTTCTGGCCCGTCGTGTAGAAACTAGTTCAACCCAGTCGCGACTTGGTCCTGCAGAGGAAGTTGAGGTTAAAATATCAACAATATCACCATTTTTAATTTCATAATCTAATGGAACAATTCGGCCATTAACTTTAGCTCCGGTTGTGTGATTACCAACCTCCGTATGAATTTGGTAAGCCATATCTAATGGTCCAGCACCCTTTGGCATTTCAATAACATCGCCCTTCGGAGTGAAGGCATACACTTTATCCGTAAAGACATCGCTTTGCACGCCTTGCATGAATTCATCGGTCCCATGACTTTCACTCCGCATCTCCAGAATCTCTTTAACTACATTTAACTTACGGCTATCTAGAGTTGCCTGAACACCATTAGTCTTACCTTCTTTATAAGCCCAGTGAGCAGCTACCCCATATTCGGCCACCTCATGCATATGGTGAGTTCGAATTTGTATTTCTAACGGCCGTCCTTCTGGACCGATTACAGTAGTATGAAGTGACTGATAACCATTTGCCTTAGGCATTGCAATATAGTCCTTAAAGCGACCTGGCATTGGTGTCCATGTAGTATGAATTGCCCCTAAAACAGCATAGCAATCCCGAATGGAATCAACAACAACTCTGACCGCAAGTAAATCATAAATTTCGCTAAATTGCTTATGTTGGGTAACCATCTTTCGGTAAACAGAGTAAATATGTTTTGGACGTCCATAAATTTCAACATCTGGTCCTAATTTTAGATCTGCTGTCGCTTTTTGGACTTCTTGAATGGCTTCATCAATATAAGCAACCCGCTGATCCCGCCGTGAGTGCATTAAGTGAACGATCCGATAATATTGTTGCGGATTCAAATAACGTAGCGATAAGTCTTCTAATTCCCACTTAATAGTGCTAATCCCTAGTCGATCAGCAATCGGCGCATAAATTTCTAACGTTTCATTTGAAATGCGTCGTTGCTTATCTGGACGGAGATGATTCAACGTTCGCATATTATGTAATCGATCAGCCAGCTTTACAATCATTACCCGAATATCTTTACTCATCGCCAACAATAACTTACGGTGAGTGGCTGCCATTTGCTCCTTATTTGACTTGTAATGAATTTTACCGATTTTGGTGTCCCCATCAACAATCATTGCAATGGTTGGACCAAAGATCTCTTGAATGTCTTCCAGAGTTGCACCAGTGTCTTCAACAATATCATGCATGTACCCAGCACAAACTGTTTCTGGATCCATTCGTAATTCTGCAAGAATCCCAGCAACCTGAATTGGGTGAATAATGTACGGTTCCCCCGATTTACGAACTTGATCCCGATGAGCGACTTCTGCAAAATGATACGCACGCTCACAAAGGGCCACATGTTCTTCATTCATGTAAGAAGAAATCATCTTTTTAACATCTTCATGAGTCAATTCTTTAACTTTTGACATTTTCACCCCTCCTAACTAGACTATTGACGGTTCCGCCCCATTGACCATGCAAGATAAGAAATACCCAAATAAATAATTGCAAAATACCACATGTAGCGAGGTGTAAAGAAATAACCACCAACTAGGTAAATGATTGGAAAAATCAAAAGCCCCCATGGTTTAGCTACTTGGTAATAGTGATGAGCAACCCACATACAATATCCACCATTAATAACAATGAGGTCCAGCCACATCATAGTGACACGCGAAACAAACGGCAGTTTCGCAAACAGGGCAGTGAGCAACACCCCCAAAATTAGACTACTCAAGTAAATTTTCCAATCAATTTTTTGCCGTATTTTCATGCTCTCTTTTCATTCCTTACCATATTAATTAATGGATTAATTTTAGCACAACTAATCTTCAACTGACGCTTAACTTAATTCCAACGCAAACGAAATTGCTCCCAATAAATATAGTGGCGCAGTTTCAGCTCGTAAAATCCGTGGCCCCAAGCCAACCGGAACTACCCCCTCTGCAACCATCTTTTCAATTTCCGATTCAGTCAATCCACCTTCTGGTCCAAAAATTGCAAGTAAGCGGTCGCCAGAGTTAACTTGGTGCATAACCGTTGCTAAGGCACTAGTTTCTCCTTGCTTAGCTGATTCTTCCCACGCAACAATTTTATGGTCAGCATCAGTTTGTGCTAATAAGGCTGCCAAATTCGGCAAATAAGTAACTTTGGGAATTCGATTTCGATGTGATTGTTCAGCAGCTCCGTTTGCAATCTTTTGCAGACGTGCTAATTTTTTACCTTGTTTAGCACCAGTCCAGTGACTTACTGATCTTTTCGATTCAAAAAAGATAATCTCATCTGCACCAAGCTCAGTTGCCTTTTGAACAATCAGTTCTGGCTTATCCTTTGTTTTTGGTAAGCCACAAGCTAAGATTGAATAAATTGGCAACTCAGCATTTTGGTGCATGTCCTTAATAATTTCGACTCTCGCCATCTGGGCGTTAACCAAGGCTGCTAGATAAACGTGTTCGTTTGAAAAAACTAGCTCACACTCTGCTCCAATTTGCGCTCTTAAAACGGTAATGAAATGATGAGCAATTTCTTTTGGTAAAATTACTGTTTCATGAATAGTCGGTTGACTTTGGTGAATGAAATAACGCTGCATTATTCATCCTCCATCGGCTTATGAGCAATAATGCCATACCAATCTTTCATGCGGAGAGTTTCGTCAATAATAAATCCTTGCTTAAGCTGTGCATTACGAACCTTATTGAACTTATCATTGATAATTCCGGAAGTAAGGAATTTCCCGCCAGGTCGCAAGTTCATATACGCCTGCGGAATAAGTGGAAGAATAATCTCTGCCAGAATATTTGCGACGATGATGTCTTTTTGAGTCTGAATACCATCCAAAAGGCTATTAACCCCTAACTCAATCCCAGTGGCGGCGGGGTTTAGAGCAACATTATTCTTAGCTGAGTCAACTGCGACTTTGTCAACATCGTATGCCTCCACATCTCCAGCTCCAAGCAGTTTTGCAGCAATTGCTAACACTCCAGAACCAGTCCCAACGTCAATTAACGACTCTCCTCCCATTACAACCATTTCTAAGGCCTGCAACATTAATTGTGTAGTTGGATGTGTTCCTGTACCAAACGCCATTCCAGGATCCAGCACAATGATTTTTTCATTAGGCTGCTTTAATTGGTAATCTTCCCACTCCGGAACCACTGTTAACTGACTCGTTACACGTACTGGGTGGTAATACTTCTGCCATTCCGTGGCCCAATCTTGATTATCAATTGCTGATGAACTCACAGTGCCAGGATCTGGATTTAAACCAAATTGTTTTAATTGACCAACTCGTTGACGAATCTCCGTTACTAATTCTGGAACGAAGACTTTGGGTGGAAAATAACCTGTGACCGCCGCTCCTTTATCACGATGCGTCAATTCACTGGGGTTAACAATTTCACCATATGGGCCATACTTGCCCGCCTTGAGCTTTGCAAAATCTGCCGCATCATCAATCTTAACACCGGTCGATCCAACATCGCTTAAAATATAACTAACTGCTTCTACAGCTTCGTTAGTAGTTTCAACAGTAATCGCTGTCCAGTCCATAGTTCATCCTCCTTTAGTGACAAAAAAGGCGACTGCATCTGTCGCCTTCATCCCTCCAGTTATTGATTTTCTGTTGTCTTTTGCTGCTTGCTTTCGCGTTTTCGCGCCCGTTTCTTTTCGAGATGTTCCGTTAAATATAGGATTAGGTCCTTCTCTGTTTTAAAAATTCTTGGATGGTGTTGATGATGCAAGCGAACATCAATTTCATTAATTTTTAACCGTCCCGTCCATGTATGAGAGTAACGAATGATTACCCGATTGTTGAGCTTATGTTTACCAAAACGAAAGATATAAACATGCTCCGGAGTCATCATGGGCCGAATATATTCTTTTTTATATGTTAAGTCATTATCGCGCATAAACTGTTTAGTCCGATTTAAAATGGTAATCACCTCCCTAATCTTATTAGACATTTTTATTAAACTTTATTTTACCACACGGTTAAGTTCGGCAAAAGGCTCATAAACTAAAGATCTATTAAATCTATATATAAATTGACAACATTCAGTCGAAAAATTGCTATAATGAAGCTCAAATTGAGAAAGGAAGTAGTCGCATGAGCTTAATAATTGGTCTTTTAATCATTTGGCTTCTTTGGAAATTACTAAAATTTTCCTTTTGGCTCTTGGGATTATTAATTATCGTTGCCTTAGTTGGCTTTTTCATAAAAGCCCTCCTGCTTCCAGCAATTATCCTAATTTGTGGAGGCCTAATCTATGGATTTAGTTCATTTTTTAACTAAATCCATATGAAAGATGACGATAGTCAACATTTAATGTTATAATTCATTGTTGTAAAATGGTTGGTCGATAAATTGATCAACCTAATTTTTTGAATGAAAGAGAGTGTTTCTATGTCAAAGAATCATCAAAAAGTTGTTCTTGTCGGAGACGGTGCTGTAGGTTCAAGTTACGCCTTCGCTATGGCCCAACAAGGAATTGCTGAAGAATTTGCAATTGTTGATATTATTAAAGATCGGACCAAGGGTGATGCATTAGATCTTGAAGATGCTACCCCGTTCACGGCCCCAAAGATTTTCTATTCAGCTGATTATGACACCTGCAAGGATGCTGATTTAGTTGTTATTACTGCCGGTGCTCCACAAAAGCCAGGCGAAACCCGTTTACAATTAGTTGATAAGAACTTGAAGATTATCAAGTCCGTTGTGGAACCAATCGTTAAATCTGGCTTCGATGGCATCTTCTTGGTAGCTGCTAACCCTGTTGATGTTTTGACTTATGCTGTTCAAAAGCTGTCTGGTTTTCCACGCAATAAAGTTGTTGGATCAGGTACTTCTCTGGACTCTGCTCGGTTACGGGTTGCCCTTGGTAAGCTATTTGACGTTAGTCCAGTTGATGTCCAAGCTAATATGATGGCTGAACACGGTGACTCTGAATTTGCTGCATACTCTAGCGCAAACATTGGTGGTGTTCCAGTTCTTGAACTTGCTAAGGAAAAAGGCATTTCAATGGATGAACTACTCAAGATTGAAGACGATGTTCGGAAGAAGGCTTACCAAATTATTAATTTGAAGGGTGCTACCTTCTACGGTGTTGCGACTGCCCTTACCCGAATCTCACGGGCAATCTTGCATGATGAAAATGCCGTTTTACCAATTGGTGCCCCATTGAATGGTGAATATGGTTTGAAGGACATCTATATTGGTACTCCCGCTGTTGTTAACGCCAACGGTGTTGGTCGGGTTATGGAAGTCCCATTGGATGACCGTGAAAAGAAGGCCATGGCTGATTCTGCTAAGACTCTTGAAGAAGTTGCTAAGAACGGAATGGCTAAACTCCAAGGAAACGCCTAAACATTTCAGCTATAGATAATAAAAAGATCTCAACAATTGTTGAGATCTTTTTATTTACACTAATTCATGTACGTATAATCATCTTTACGGGTTTGATATTCAAGATTAAATGATTATTTTCATCCATCCTCATACCAACCAACGCTGCATTTTGCGATGACCAATTGGGATAAGTAAAAAGAGGTATTTTAATACTAATTCTAGTTCACCATTTACAGTAATTTAGGAATCTACTTCCCTAAATTAATAATTTAATGGTAGCATATTATTTACAAAGTAAAAAATTGGAAAAGAGGTTTTATTATGAGTAAATCTAATGAAGAATTAGCTGTAGAATTAACCATCGCCATGCTCCAACATAATGCAACCGTTAAGACTAGCTTAGATGATCCAAAAGCAAAAAAGCTGGCTAATGCAGTCGCGGTGGGCCAAAACTATAAATACTTATTAGGTGTTTTAAATAATGACATCGACCCCTTTCAAAAATAATTATAATTGAGGAGTCTCATCATGATTAAAGAATTTAAAGAGTTTATCAACCGCGGTAATGTGATGGATATGGCCGTTGGGGTCATTATTGGAGCAGCTTTTACTTCCATTGTTAATTCACTCGTTAACAATATTATCAATCCGTTCATTGGTATTTTTATGGGTAAAATTGATCTATCCAATCTGACTTGGTCGATTGGTAGCGCGACATTTAAATATGGTCTCTTTATTAATGCCGTTATTAATTTCCTTATCATTACGTTTGTAGTTTTTTTACTGGTTAAATTAGTTAACAAATTAATTACCGCTAAAGCACCAGATCAAACTTCCCAACCAAGCGCTGAAGCATCTCTGGCCAAAATTGTCAAAATGTTAGAGCAACAACAAAAACAAAATAATTCATAAACTTTTGTAAAATAAAACACCAAATCTTCGATTGATGAATCGGATTTGGTGTTTTTCGATTAGAATTGATGATTGAAAAATAATTCATTGAGCTTAGAATGCTGAACTTAAAATTTGGGCTTGAATAGTTTCCAGTTCATCACTGTTTAAATTAATAAACTTATTAACACTTCGCTCATTCACTTTAAGGTTAAGAATTAAGAAATCATGAATTGCCGAAAGATTGACTCCTGCGTGTCGCAAATGTTGGATGGTCATCGTAATTGCCAAATCTTCCACTTTAGCAGCTGAAAGTGAAGCTGGTGCAACCTCGATGACTCCTTGATAATATCCATTCATAAAAACTTTATTCATCCTTTGTCACCCTCAATTTTTATTTGTGATACTTAAAACCAGGCCCACGATGGACTCACAAAGCATAGTTCCTGCCATCCAATCCATTGCGACCATCATTTTACCGGTAAAGGTATAATATGCGGTAATCAAGTATGCAATTACCCAAATGACTTTCCAAAAATTATTCATTAACTGTTCACTTTCTCTTCTAATTAATTTGGTTACAATAAACCATCAGATATAATTATAGATCATGAAAACAAATTATCCTAATCAGCAATTTGCTACTTTACGCTCAAAAAAAGCAGCAGGTTCTTAATACCAACGACAATATAAAACTATAAAACGAGAGTTATGCGCATCCAGCATAAATCTCGTTTTTCAACGTTTACTTATCATCGACCTCTTCATCCGTCTTCAAAACGGCCATGAACGCTTCTTCTTTCCACGTTTAATTTCAACACATTTTAGACCAATTATTTTGATTAAA
>NZ_CAKPYE010000010.1 GCF_934202705.1 uncultured Limosilactobacillus sp. | reverse complement strand
AAAAAAGAAGAACCGTTCGGAATTTTGAGAATTCCGAACGGTTCATTTATTATAAAGGACTTATGTCACAGCCCCTTCATTTAAATCAAAATTTAATTACATCATGCCACCCATGCCGGCACCTGGTTGTGGAGCAGCAGGTGCTGCATCCTTAGGTTCTGGCTTATCGGCAACTACCGCTTCAGTTGTCAACAACAATGCTGAAACTGAAGTAGCGTTTTGTAATGCGGAACGCGTAACCTTGGTTGGGTCAACAATCCCAGCACCAATCATGTCTTCGAACTTACCATCAGCAGCATTGTAACCAACACCTGGCTTTTCGTTCTTTAATTGGTTAACAATGACTGAACCTTCAACCCCAGCATTTTCAGCGATTTGACGAACCGGTGCTTCCAAAGCATTCTTCACAATATTAACACCAGTTGCTTCATCTCCAGAAACGTCCTTTTCAATCGCTTCAATATCAGGAATAACGTTTACTAAGGCAGTTCCACCACCAGGGACAAATCCTTCTTGAACGGCTGCCCGGGTAGCGTTCAAAGCGTCTTCAATCCGGTACTTCTTTTCCTTCAATTCAGTTTCTGTTGCGGCACCAACTTTAACAACGGCAACCCCGCCAGAAAGCTTTGCTAACCGTTCTTGAAGCTTTTCTTTATCAAAGTCAGAAGTCGTCTTGGCAATTGCTTGCTTAATTTGATCAACTCGTTCAGCGATGGCACTCTTGTCACCACTACCATCAACGATAGTAGTTGCATCCTTCGTCACTGTAACCTTGTTAGCTTGACCTAATTGATCCACAGTAACGTCTTTCAGTTGCATACCAAGGTCATCGGAAATTACCGTACCACCAGTCAAAATGGCGATATCTTGTAATTGGGCCTTCCGCCGATCACCAAAGCCAGGCGCCTTTACAGCACAAACATTAAAGGTTCCCCGAATCTTGTTCAAAACAAGTGTTGGTAATGCTTCACCAGTAATGTCATCAGCAATAATCAAGAGTGAACGACCTTCTTGAACAACTGATTGCAATAATGGCAAGATATCTTGGATGTTGCTGATCTTCTTATCAGTAATCAAAATGTATGGATTATCGAGATCAGCCTCCATCTTATCATTATCTGTAACCATGTATTGAGACATGTAGCCACGGTCAAAGCTCATTCCTTCAACCACGTCAACACTGGTTTCAACACCACGTGAGTCTTCAATGGTAATAACACCATCATGACCAACCTTTTCCATAGCATCAGCAATCAGTTTCCCAACTTCTGGATTAGCAGCAGAAATTGAAGCAATTTGTGCAATGTCATCCTTAGTCTTAACATCATGACTCATCTTGTGTAATGCTGCGACAGCTGCTTTCGTTGCTTTTTCAATTCCGCGACGAACACCAACCGGGTTAGCACCAGCAGTGACGTTCTTCATTCCTTCGTTAACAATTGCTTGCGTTAAAACTGTGGCAGTAGTGGTACCATCACCAGCAATGTCATTGGTCTTGGAAGCAACTTCAGCAACTAACTTAGCACCCATGTTTTCAAAATGGTTATCTAAGTCAATGCTCTTAGCAATCGTCACACCATCATTTGTAATCGTTGGTGAACCATAGTTTTGTTCCAAAACAACGTTCCGACCTTTTGGACCAATGGTTGTTTTAACAGTATCAGCAAGCTTGTCAACACCAGCCATCATTGACTTCCGCGCATCTTCGCCAAATTTCAAATCTTTTGCCATAAATTTTCACCTCATTATTAATGTTAGTTTTAATTGGATTGATCAACTTTAATTAATCAACAACCGCAACTAGATCCTTGTCATGAACAACCAAATATTTATTACCTTCATATTCCACTTCGTTGCCAGCGTACTTATCAAAAAGGACAGTATCGCCAACCTTGACACTAACTGGAACCTTGGTCCCGTTATCAAGAATCCGACCATCGCCAACAGCAATCACTTCACCGGTCGTTGGCTTATCCTTAGCGTTAGAAGCTAATACAATGCCTCCAACAGTTTCTTCTTTTTCTTCTGCGGCCTTCAGAACCACGCGATCTCCTAATGGTTTTAACACGTTAATCCCTCCAAATATCATTAATTTCTGTAATCATTTAGCACTATTAAGTAGTGACTGTTAGCACTCATAGCTGTTAAGTGCTAACCACACTTCTTAGTATATCATCATCTTTCGCAATTACAACCAAAAGTTTGACCTTTTTTGACTAATTACTTACAAAACAAAAAGAAGCCGTTGTTATCAACGCCTCCCTTTTAAACCTTAACTATTCTTTTTGACCACTTAAATGATTACTTTCAATAAAATAGATTAACGTTTGTAATTCATTAGTTAAATCAATATTTTGGACTTGGACACTCTCAGGAACCGATAACCTGACTGGTGAAAAGTTTAAAATACCATGAACACCTACTTCAACCAAATCGTCCGTTACCGATTGAGCTTCCGAAGCCGGTACCGTCAAGATTACCACATCAATCTGTTGTTCTTTAATCTGCTTTTTCAGTTCATTAGCAGGATAAACCGGGATCCCGCTTTTAATAGTATTAGCTAACGCTGGCTTTGGATCAAATGCAGCACTAATTCGTAAGTTAGTACTTTGATGAAAATTATAGTTCATTAAAGCACTGCCCAAACTACCGACACCGACTAGTGCTACACTCGTTAACTTATCTTGATTCAAAATTCCTTTAAAAAACTTAATTAAGCTTTCAACATCGTATCCATAGCCTCGTTTTCCTAACTCACCAAAGTATGAAAAGTCACGCCGGATTGTTGCGGAGTCCACTTGGACCGCTTCAGATAACTCTGTTGAAGACACACGCCGTTTATTGGCATTTAGCAAAGCATTTAAATACCGGTAATATACCGGCAGTCGCTTGGCTGTTGCCCGCGGTATTTTACGCGTTGGCATAACCAAATTCCTCCATTCAATTTGATACGTTTGTGAATTAATCTACTTGATATTCTAGCAACTTATTCTGACTTTGTGAACCTTTTTGCAAGAAAAGATGTCCTTAGTAAGCAACGTAATTTTATGCTAAAATCGTTTTAGAATACTATTATTACTGAAATTAACGAGGTTATGGAATGATATTACTCCAAACAAACCATGTCGAACGGCGCTTTGGTGCCGATGTTTTATTTCACAATGTGAACCTACAAATTGATGAACATAGCCGAACCGCCTTGGTCGGTCGGAATGGTGCGGGAAAAACCACCCTTTTAAAGATGATTGCGGGCATTACCGAACCTGATGAAGGCACAATATCCAAAGCTCACCATTTAACGATTGGCTACCTTGCTCAAGACCAAGGGTTGGATTCTCAAAATACAATCTGGGCGGAATTAGATGCGGTTTTTTCACCACTTCATCAAATGGAAAAAGATATCCATCAACTGGAGGAACAACTGGCCACACTTGACAGCACATCTAAGCACTACCAACACGTTATCCAACAATACGATGATCTCCAATCAACCTTTAAAGAACAAGGTGGTTTTGAGTATGAATCCAAAATGCGCGGGGTGTTAACCGGTTTTGGCTTTGATGCTTCAATGTATGAATCACCGATTAATTCCCTTTCGGGCGGTCAAAAAACTAAACTCGCGCTTGCTAAAATCTTGTTACAAGAACCTCAGCTTCTAATCCTGGACGAACCTACTAATCACTTAGATATGAATGTTTTAAGTTGGTTGGAAGACTACTTACGGGGCTATGCTGGCTCAGTTCTTGTAGTTTCTCACGACCGTTATTTCTTGGACCGCGTGGTTAACCAAGTTTATGATCTGGAAAATCATACTTTGACCCGTTATACCGGCAATTACTCACAGTTTACGCAAGAAAAAGCGGCCCGCCTCCAAGCCGCTCAAAAGCACTATGATCAACAGCAAAAAAAGATCGCTAAACTGGAGGATTTTGTGAATAAAAACTTAGTCCGTGCTTCAACAACTAAACGAGCTCAAGCACGGCAAAAGCAATTAGATAAAATGGAACGCTTAGAACGACCAACCGTGGACGATCGTTCCATTCATTTCTCCTTTCACTCTGCTAAAGAAAGCGGCAACGAAGTCCTCGATGTTGAAAATCTGAAAGTTGGCTATCAAGATAACGTTCTTGCCGGTCCTTTGACTTTTCAAGAACGAAAGCGCCAGCGAATTGGGATCATCGGTCCCAACGGCATTGGTAAATCAACGTTATTAAAAACAATCTTGCACAAGTTACCGGCAATTAGCGGAACGATCAAGTTAGGCGCGAACCTCGACATTGGATACTACGATCAGGAACAACAACAACTCCATCCTGAAAAAACCGTGCTTGATGAAGTATGGGATGATCATCCAGAAGTTCCAGAAACTGACATTCGTTCACTACTCGGCAGTTTTCTGTTTGTTGGTGATGATGTTTTTAAAACGGTTCACGAATTAAGCGGTGGTCAAAAAGCCCGCCTTGAATTAACAAAGTTATCTTTTCAACCAATCAACTTTCTCATTCTCGATGAACCGACTAACCACCTTGATATCGACAGCCGGGAGGTTCTAGAAACGGCTATCAATGAATTTTCTGGAACCGTTCTCTTTGTGTCCCACGACCGATATTTTCTCAATCAAGTGGCAACCGATATTTTAGAGATGTCTGCTCATGGAATTAACCATTATCAAGGCAATTACGATCAATTTCTTGAACAAACCACGACGGCAGCGACAACTACAACCGAGGCAGCTCAATCCATCACTACAACAGCTCAAACGAATACCAAAAAATCGGCTGGGCAGCAAAGTTATCAAGCTAGTAAGCAAGAACAACGTGCCCGTCGCAAACTACAGCGGGTAGTAGAAAAATGGGAAACAACCTTGAACCAGTTACAAAAGCAGCATGACGAAATTGAACAAGAAATGAGTCAATCAGAGATTGCGACTGACATTGCCAAACTTAGTGATTTGCAAAAACAATTGGACCAATGTCAGCAACAAATTGATCAAGCCGAAGATAAATGGACGATTGCTGCTGAACAACTGGAAGAATTTGATCAATAAACAAAGTAACGGCGGGTTCGGTACGAACCTGCCGTTTTAATAATTCACTTTACTAACTTCCCCAGCACTGATTGCCTTAATTCTACCGTTTGATTGCTGAATGATTAATTCTCCTTCATCATTAATTCCCCGAACAACTCCCGTGATAGTTCTCGAGGCTAACTGCAAGTCCACGGAACGATTCAATAATATTAACCGTTGCTGATACTCGTGAATAAAAGTTCTTCTTTGATAAGAGAATCGGGTTTGCCAAACTGCTTCAATAATTTCCGCAGCTAATCGATTACGTTCAACCAATTGATTCTGATCGATACTCCCCGCCTTTTTCTGTAATGCCAGCGGAAAGTTCGTGGTGGACAAGTTAATACCTATTCCGACAATCCAATTAACAGTTTGCCCCTCAAGAACCGCTTCAACTAAAATTCCTGCCACCTTTTTATGATTCAGCATAATATCATTGACCCACTTTACCATCAATTGTTTGGTGGGAAAATTCTTTTCTAAAACTTTAGTTACTGCGATGGCAAGCCCCGTCGTAAATAGGCCCGCCGCTTTTAACTCCGCCTTTGCAACCCCTGGAATTAGAACACTTAAGTAAAGCCCTGAGTCCCGCGGTGAATAGAATGTTCGCTGTTGTTTACCATATCCAGCTGTTTGACTTTCCGCTAAGACAGCAACTGGTTGACTTGAATTATTCATTATCTTTGCTATTCGTTGAGTTGAATCAACTTGTTGTTTAACAATAACCTTGCCGGGAAACTTGGGTAATAAATACTGCTCAATTCTTTTTTGACTTAGTTGCATAGCTACTTCCTCCAACATAAAGAGAACTCCATCGTCTGCTAACTGACCAATGGAGCTCTTTTTACTATTATTTTTCGTCAGGTGTTACTTGAATTAACAAGTCTTGGCTATCCATTACTGCCCCTTCACTGGCATAAATCTTTTCAACCGTGCCGCTAAAGGAAGCCTTGATCGTCGTTTCCATTTTCATTGCTTCAGTGACAATCAATGAATCACCTTTCTGAACATGGTCGCCTTCCTTGACTAGGATTTCAACAACGGTGCCATTTAATGGCATTCCAATCTGGCCTGGATCATTTGGATCTGCCTTTGGTACTTTGACTTTTGCATCGGCATGGGTTTGATCTGCTACTGGTAATTCTACCTGTTCACCATCAACAGCGAAGAATAGATGTCGATTACCATCAACGTCCACATCCGAAATTGAATCAAGACGTAAAATTTCGGTTTGACCAGGTGCTAAATGAACGTGAACAGTTTCTCCCGGACGCATTCCTTGATAGAACGTGTTAGTATCCAAGACACTAATTTTACCGTACTGTTGGTGACGCTTGAAGTAATCCATAAAGACGTCTGGATAGAGAACGTATGATAGGACTTCCTCTTCACTTGGGGTTCGACCAATCTTTTTAGATAACGTTTCCGCTTCCTGCTTAAAATCGACTGGCTGTGCAAGACTACCTGGACGAACCGTAATTGCTGGTTGTCCCTTCAAAACCACTTTTTGCAGTTCTTTTGGAAAACCACCATAAGGCTGCCCAAGGTCACCTGCAAAGAAGTTGACCACTGACTCAGGGAAGTCCAGATTAGCGCCCCACTTTAAAATATTGTCAGCAGACAGGTTATTCTGGATCATAAAGATCGCTAAATCGCCGACCACCTTGGAACTTGGGGTTACCTTGACGATATCACCAAGTAGTCGATTAACCACCCGGTACATCCGCTTTACCTGCTCAAAGTCATCAATTCCTAGTGACTTAGCTTGCTGTTGCAAGTTCGAGTATTGACCACCAGGCATTTCGGTTTCATAGATATCTGGCAATGGTGCATTAATCCCATTAGCAAAGTCCTTATAAAGAGGACGAATGCCGGCCCAATATTGATTAATTTGTTCAACGTTTTCAACATTCAATTCCGGTTGACGTTCATTGCCCTCTAAGCTGTAATAGAAACTACTCATGCTTGGCTGACTGGTTGTACTTGATAATGCGCTCATTGCCACATCGACAACGTCGACACCCGCACGGGTTGCTTGGTCATACGTTGCCACCCCATTACCGGTTGTGTCATGAGTATGCAAATGAACTGGAACATCATACTTCGCCTTTAATTCGCCAACCAGTTCGTAGGCCGCTTCAGGCTTAAGTAGTCCTGCCATATCCTTAATCCCTAAGATTTGGGCTCCAGCATCAACAAGCTGACCTGCTAATTGCTTATAGTAATCCAGCGTGTACTTGGTTTCATCTGGACTCGTCAAGTCACCAGTATAACACATTGTTCCTTCTGCAATCTTACCAGTTTGTCGAACGTAATCAATGCTCTTTTGCATTTGCTCAACCCAGTTGAGACTATCAAAGATTCTGAAAACATCAACTCCATCTTCAGCACTTTGTTCAATGAACTTTTGCAAAACATTATCTGGATAATTTTTATAGCCAACTGCATTTGAACCCCGGAGGAGCATCTGCAACATTGTATGCGGCATCCGTTGACGGAGCATTTTGAGCCGTTTCCACGGATCTTCGCCGAGGAACCGATAGGCAACATCAAATGTCGCACCACCCCATGTTTCAGCTGAAAAAACATTCGGTAACGCGCGGTCATAAATATCCGCAACTGGTAACATATCATATGTCCGCATCCGTGTTGCAAACAAGCTTTGGTGGGCATCACGCATCGAAGTGTCGGTTAGTAAAACTAACTTTTGCTTTTTGACCCATTCCATGGCTGCGTCAGCACCTTCACGGTCCAGAACATCCTTTGCGTTTACGACTGGTAATGTCTGATCATTTTCTAAATCATGCTCTGCTAATTTCACGTTCGCAGGATGGACCTGATTTTGTCGTTGAACACCATTAAACCCGTTAACGGTCACGTCACCAACATAGTTCAACAGTTGTTGCTGAGTATCGGGCTGATGATCAAATTTAAAGAGTGACGGTGTTTGATCAATGAATGACGTATGGGCTTCACCATTTTGAAAGACTGGATTTTTCAAAACGTTCAGCATAAACGGAATATTAGTTTTGACACCACGAATTTGAAATTCATTAAGTACCCGAATCATTTTTTCAACGGTGTTATGGAAAGTTCGCGCATGAACACAAGCCTTAACCAATAGTGAATCAAAGTAAGGCGTAACAACAGCACCGGCATATGTGTTCCCACCATCGAGCCGCACGCCATTACCACCTGGTGAACGGTAGGTTAAGATTCGTCCTGTATCCGGCATGAAGTTATTTTCGGGATCTTCTGTTGTGACCCGACATTGGATAGCATAACCGTTCATCATTAATTCACCCTGCGCCGGCAAATGCAAATCAGCATGTAAATCTGCTCCTGCCGCAATCCGGATTTGTGAACGAACAATATCAACACCCGTAATCAATTCTGTAACCGTGTGTTCCACTTGAATCCGTGGGTTGACTTCAATGAAGTAAAATTGATCCTTCGTGACTAAGAATTCCACGGTTCCGGCATTCTGATAATGAACACCCTTCATCAAACGAACCGCTGCATCACAAATTGCTTTTCGCCTTTGATCATCTAACGCGAGACTGGGAGCAAATTCAATTACTTTTTGGTTGCGACGCTGAACCGAGCAATCACGTTCAAATAAATGCATCACGTGACCATGCTCATCCGCCAGAATTTGCACTTCAATATGCTTTGGATTCTCTAAATACTTTTCAACATACAGCTCATCATCACCAAACGATGCCTTGGCTTCACTTCGAGCACGATTATAAGCGGTCTTTAAGTCTTCATCATCTTTGACAATCCGCATACCACGGCCGCCCCCACCCATGGCAGCCTTAATCATGATTGGGTAACCGTGTGTATGTGCAAACTCTGCCATCTCCTGCATCGATTGGACTGGTTCATTAATCCCGGGAATCGTTTGCAAACCATTCTTTTCAGCAACTTCCTTAGCGGTAATTTTATCCCCAAAGATTTTCAGTTGTTCAACCGTTGGCCCAATAAAAGTAATATCATTTTGTGCACACTTTTCCGCAAACTCTTCATTTTCTGCTAAAAATCCATACCCAGGGTGAATTGCATCCGCTCCAGTCTGCTTAGCAACCCGAATAATATCGTCCATATCTAAATATGCATCGATTGGCTTTTTACCTGCACCAATTTGATAAGCCTCATCAGCTCGGAATCGGTGCACACCATACTCATCTTCTTTTGCATAAACTGCCACCGTCTTTAGTCCCAGCTCATGGCAGGCACGAATAATGCGAATCGCAATTTCACCACGATTGGCAATTAATACCTTCTTCAAATTTTCCACCGCCTTAATTACGAACATATTTCCTACTTCACTGCTCAATCATACCATATTCTTGCTTTTAAAACGGTTAAAAATGAGAATATGATTAAAATTATTGATTTTCATTAAACTAATCAGGTATTGTAATCCCCCTTAATCTTGACACCAGCCAACTTATCTTCAATTGATTGATGGTCAGAAATTACAGCAATGAATCGTTTGGCTGAAACTATCCAATAGCGGTACCAGACTAGCCTTGACGTCGTAATTACCATCGTCGTCCGCTTCCTCGGGATTGTTAACGAATCACCAGTCAAAACTATCTCTTTTAATAAGTCATCAAATAGCTCAAAACTAGTATCAAAAAAGGGCAAAACCACATGTCCTAAAAAGTCTATGCAATCTTGACCTATTTCAAAAAATTCAATTTTTAACAGCTATTTTTAATCTGCTTGTTTTTTATTGACTGGGAATGATAAACCAGGAACTGCGTTTAAGTCATTGCCAGCACGATCTCCATGGCGATAAGCAACTTCACCTGCTGCACCAATCATTGCAGCATTATCGCCACAATATTTTAGCGGTGCTTGTAACATTGTCACGTCTGGAAATTGTTCATGCATATCATGCGTTAAGCGATCACGCAGTCCCTGATTGGCAGCGACTCCACCTGCCAAAATTAACTGTTTAACTGGATATTCGCCCAATGCCCGCATCGTCTTCTCAGCCAAAACATCAACAACACTTTGTTGAAAACTGGCGGCTAAATCATACTTATTTAATTGTTCGCCACGCTGTTCAGCATTATGACAGGTGTTAATAAAGGCACTCTTCAGTCCAGAGAAGCTGAAGTCGAGGTTGGCTTCTTTTTCCATCGCTCGTGGAAAATGGAAGGAATCGGTTCCTTGATGTGCCCACTCGTCGATCGTTTTTCCAGCTGGGTAGTTGACCCCCAGAACACGGCCAATTTTATCGTAAGCTTCACCGGCTGCATCGTCTCGCGTCTCGCCAATAATTTCATATTGATGTTCACTCGGCATATAAACTAGTTCAGTGTGTCCACCAGATACTAACAATGCCATTTGTGGAAAATGGAACTCACCGACAAAACGAGCCGCATAGATATGGCCTTCCATATGATTAATTGGAATTAACGGTAGGTGGTGAGCCCATGCCACTGTCTTCGCCGCAGTCACCCCAATCAACAATGAGCCAACTAGCCCTGGACCGTAAGTAACCGCGACTGCCGTCAAATCTTGGTACGTCACTTGTGCTTCTGCCAATGCTTGTCGAATACACCGCGTAATCCATTCAATGTGATGACGGCTTGCCACTTCTGGAACAACCCCACCAAACCGTTGATGACTTTGAATTTGCGTGGCCACAATATTGGATAATATTTCTACCCCATTTTTGACTACTGCAACACTAGTTTCATCACAGCTAGATTCAAAGGCTAAAATTAGTTTATCTTTTGCCATCGATTAATTTCCTTCCCCTTCGATTTTTTTCAACATATCAAACGCATCTTCACCATTATCACGATAATATCGTTGCCGAATTCTAACTTGGATGAAACCTAATTGTCGATAAAGTCGTTGAGCAGTCAGATTTGAACGTCGGACCTCCAAACTCATGCTCGTAAATCCATCTAGCCGAGCTTTTCGTTCAACTTCCTGAAGCAAGAAAGTTCCTAATCCGTGCATTTGAAATTCTGGAATTACACCAAGGTTCGTAATATGAACATCCCCAAGATAAGCGTTGAAAGCCGCTCCAATAAAAGCCACCAATCGTTTTGAATCAGCTTCGATCAGCAACAGATAAAGTGTATTCGGTCGATTAATATCAATTTCAAAAGCAGTCCGATCCCAAGGGAGGCTCCCGTAAATTAAGCGTTCCGTTTGAAGCAATTGATGAATATCTAACGTTCGTCCTTGAACCAAGCGGTAATAACGTCGTCCAATGACAACATTATGGTCTGTATAATGGACTGGTTTACCGTTAACGTCATCCAAAAAGCCCGCAAACCACCGATTAAACTTCTTGAACATAGTTCGCATCATCATGTTTGCCAGGATGTTGCTTTAACCAATTTACTTCAGCTTCGGTCTTCCGTAAGTAGTTCGGTACGAAGTCATCAATATCCTTCACCACATCGGCCCACGCACCTAATTGTGCTAAACGCTCTGTTGAGGGCATTGCATAGGTTGCGGGAAGTAATTGAATTCCCTTCGGGAACCTCTTCTGAGCATCCCTTAATTTTGGCGTAATCTCTCCCACCAAATAGCCAGCCTGTCCACGTTGCACCACTGCATCAAGTAATTGTTGATATCCAATGTGTTGCTCCGGAATCACGTTTACTAATTCACCATTCTGGTATTGGTAGCCACCAGCAAAAACGTTTCCTCGTCGTGCATCCATAAACGGAACTATTAACCGGTCGGTAATTGGTGGTACATTAGCTGCTAAAACCTGTAAACTAGAAATTCCCACTAATTCTTTATCCAACGTCATTGCTAATGTCTTGGCTGTCGTCACGGCAATCCGAACACCAGTATATGAACCTGGACCTTTGGCAACAACAACCCGATCAATCTCTTTGGGTTGCCACCCAACCTGTTTAAAGAGATTATCCACCGCCGGCATCACATAAATACTATGATTTCGAACCATATTTAAGGTTATTGTGGCCTTGAGCTGGTCATCTTCAACCAAGGCTACACTCATAGGATGGTTTGAGGTATCAAGCGCGAGTATTTTCATCTTTCTCCGTCCTTTCATACAGTAAGTATCTTAACATATTCGTCAAGCCAACCGATCTATGATTGGGATATTCAAAAAAACAGGTTTCTTCCCAAGGGTTTATCCCAACAACGAGGGACGCAAATGGGCTGCAGCACCGGCGAAGCCGAACGCTGCAGCCCTATTTGTTCTCGCTAAGGTTCGAAAAGCAAAGTCGCAACCGACTTTTTCTCCCCCTTTTAAACTTCAATTAATTCCGATCATCGTAACCCTTTGGATGAGTTGAATGCCACTTCCAAGCTGTCGCAATAATATCATGAACATCATCATACTGTGGTTTCCAGCCAAGAACGCTGCGGGCTTTATCACTAGCAGCAATCAATGAATCAGGATCTCCTGGCCGGCGCGCCGCCATTTTAGCTGGAATTTCTTTTCCAGTAACTTCTCGTGCTGCTTCGAGCATTTGTTTGTTGGAAAATCCTGTTGATGAACCTAGATTAAAAGCATTCGATTGATTATTTTCCTTCAAGTACTTCAGTGCCAAAATGTGCGCATCCGCTAGGTCCATAACATGAACATAATCACGAACATTCGTGCCGTCCGGGGTGTTGTAATCATCACCGAAGATACTAAGCTCTTTTCGCTTTCCTTGAGCCACTTGCATAATAATTGGTACTAAGTGTGTTTCTGGGCCGTGATCTTCCCCAATTGTTCCATCTGGAGCTGCCCCAGCCACATTAAAGTACCGAAGTGCCACGAACTTAATCCCATAAGCCTGATCAGCCCATGCCATCATATGTTCCATCATTAACTTTGATAACCCATATGGGTTAATTGGTTTCTGTGGATCAGTTTCTTTAATTGGCATGTGTTCTGGAACACCATATGTTGCTGCTGTAGAACTGAAGACGATGTACTTGACGCCAAAGTCACGCATCGCTTCCAACAACGTGATCATTCC
This sequence comes from uncultured Limosilactobacillus sp., assembly GCF_934202705.1. Lineage (GTDB taxonomy): Bacteria > Bacillota > Bacilli > Lactobacillales > Lactobacillaceae > Limosilactobacillus. Next base: position 70,525 of record NZ_CAKPYE010000010.1, on the reverse strand, counting down.
GCCAGTATTGTTATCAAAGTACTTCAGTGGTTCACTCATTGATTCAGGAACAATTGAGAATGCCGCAAAATGAACAACTGCCGTAATATTTTCATTCAAAAAGATCCGATCTAAAAACGCCCGATCACGAATATCGCCTTGATAAAACTTTGCTTGCGGGTTGATTGCCTTCTTATGTCCAGTTGAAAGGTTATCTGCTACGACAACTTCTTCCCCGCTTTCCACTAATCGTTTTACCATATGTGAACCGATATACCCGGCACCACCACAAACCAAAATTGCCATCTTTGTTTGCCTCCATTTTCAATAAAAGTTTACTAAAACTTTACTAGCATTATAACACAAGTCTCCATTAGCAGAAATTTATTTTTAAAGCTCTTGGAGTTGACTTTGTTCAATTTCATGGTCTAAATATTCAAACAGTAATCCTTCACGTAACCCATTGTTGCTAAAACGAAGTTCTTTTAAATTAAGTTGTCGCAGTAATGCCATTAACGGCAACAAACCACCAATAATCACATCCGCTCTTGAACTATTAATCCCACGAATTGCTGCCCGCCCATCTCGATCAGTAGCTAACAATTCATGCATCATTTGGTTAGCTTCATTAGTCTGCATAGTCAACCCATGAACTGGTTGCACCGTAGCTGGGTCAGTAGCCAATTTCCACCGATACATTTTTGCTAATGCACGGTTACTACCGCCGAGCGCAATTACCTGAGTATGCCGAGCCCGATTTAACCACCGTTGAGTTGACAATTGCTCATCCACCTTAATCGTTGCATCGTAAAGATCAGCTGCCCGCACTTGGTCATTCAAATGGTAATTCTGTGAAAGGGTCACGGAACCGATTGGTAGACTCACTAACTCTTCCGCTTGTCCTTGATCAACCAAAATCATTTCCATGCTGGCCCCACCAGTGTCAATGATTAAACCATTTTCAATTTTTAAGGTTCGCGAAACCCCGACATAATCCAGATAGGCCTCCCGAGCACCAGAGAGAATCTTAAATTGAATGTTTAATTCATTTTTGACCCGTTTTAAGAATTCATCCTGATTGACCGCCTGGCGGACCGCCGCCGTGGCCACCGCGATTAATCGGACATTTTTTAATTCTGTACAAATATTTTTAAACCGCGTTAGCGTCGCAATTGTTCGCTCTATTGGCGCTGGTTGTAAAACCTTTTCTGGTCCCATATTTTCTGATAAACGAACATATTCTTTCTCATAGCGAATTAGCTCCGTTCGCCCATTATCAAAAACCTTCGTAACCCGGAGGCGACAAGAATTAGAACCCAAGTCAATAATTGCTAAATTGATACTCATTGGCTACTCCTCTTCCTTTGAGTTAGTTTTATTCAGTCGAATGCCAGAGACGTGTTTCGTCAAGGTTTCAAAGACATTACTAAAATGCTTCTTATTCTTACGCACGTGTTTCTCTTCTTTTCGTAACTGCGTTGCCTCTTCCATAAAGAACTCTTGCGAATTAACTGGTTGCTGATCGTCGGAGCGAATCTTGACATAGTGGTCACCAACCAACCGCCAAGCCTTAGTATTATCATGCCACATTTTGTGGAAAATACTAATAGCACGTGCTTTAGTATCATTTTCAGTCACTGGATAGAGTTCTTCGACCCGTCGGTTTAGATTTCTCGTCATCATATCTGCACTCGCCAGATAAATTTCTTCATGGTCATTGCCGGCAAAATAGTAAATCCGTGAGTGTTCCAAAAAGCGTCCCACAATGGAATGCACTTCAATATTATTGTGTAGCTCTGGTAAATCATTGCGCAAGCAAGTAATACCACGTACAATCAAATGAATTTTAACTCCAGCCGTTGCTGCTTCATACAAGTGCGCAATAATTTGTTTATCAGATAACGAATTCATTTTCATCCCAATTAAGGCCGGATTGCCACTTTGTGCAATCTTAATTTGCTGATCAATCTTTTCGTTAATGAAGTCACGAATCCCGTTTGGTGAAACATGTAGTTTGTGAAAGTACTTCGGTCGGGCAAATCCTGAAAGCATATTAAAGAGGTTAGTCATATCATTTCCCAACTCGTAATCACAAGTTAGGAGACCCATATCAGTATAGAAATGCGCAGTCACGTCATTATAATTACCTGTACCCAGATGCATGTACCGACGCAAGCCATCATCGTCACGACGAATAACCAGTGCTAACTTACAGTGAGTCTTCAAACCAGCGAGTCCATAAATCACATGGCACCCCATTTGTTCCAGGCGTCGCGCCCATCGAACATTATTCTTTTCGTCAAACCGCGCCTTAACTTCCACCAGCACTGTCACTTGCTTACCACGTTGAGCGGCCATTCCTAGATACTTAATAATTGGTGAATTACCCGAGACCCGATAAAGAGTCATCTTAATTGCCAGGGTGTCCTCATCTACTGCCGCCTGATGAATAAAGTTAACCACTGCTTGAAAATCGTCGTAGGGGTGCTGCATTAGGTAATCCTTATGACGAATTGCATCAAAAATATTGTGATCCATATCCAAGATCGGGTTCAAGTACGGCTTAAAGGATGAATACCTTAAATCATCATGACCTGTAACCATTCCAGGTAGTTTCTTTAGAAAGCTTAAATCAACCGGACCGTCAACCCGGTAAATCGCGTTCTCTGCTACCTGAAGGTTTTCCCGCAAACGTTCTTCCAGCCATTGGTCAAAGTGGTTGCCGATTTCTAAGCGCATTACTTGCCCGTGCTCTCTAGCACGGAGTTGGTGCTGAACGGATCTCAATAAATCTGAAGTATCCTCTTCGGCCACATCCAGGTCCATATCACGCATTACTCGGTATGTCCCACTGGCGTCAATCTTATAGCCCGGAAACAAGACCCCCATAAATTCTTGAATGATCTCATCGATCAATACAAAATGATTCTTTTCTGGCAATTTCACAAGCCGTTTATAAATGCTAGGTACCCGGATCGTGGCAAATTTAGCGCCATGATGCTGGCGATCCTCATGTGGCTCCGGTGTTTTGCCAGTTACCTCTTGATCACCTTCAAGAACCGGGTTATTGGTTGATTGTGCGTTCTTTTTCTTCCGGTGTAATTTAACGGCAATGTTGAGTGAGCCATTATTAATAAACGGGAATGGTCGTGACATATCATCAGCCATTGGCGTTAAAACTGGTAATAATTCATCATTAAAGTAACGGCGTGTATATTCATAGTCCCGTTCTTGTAAATTGCGTTCAGGCAAGATCTGGATATCATGGTGTGCTAACTCAGTTAGAATATGATCATTGTAAACACGATAACGACGTTCCACCATTTGATGTTCCTTGTCATTAACTGCCGTTAATTGCTCACCGGGAGTCATCCCAGATGCATCAGTCGTTGTCACATTGGCGGCTGATAGTTTATGCAGTGACGCGACGCGCACCATAAAGAACTCATCAACATTACTTTGCGTAATTCCAACAAAATTGGCTTGTTCCAAAAGGGGGTTATGTGGATCTAACGCTTCATCTAATACTCGACCATTGAAATCAATCCATGACAATTCCCGATTCACATAATTTGCTGGTTTATAGAAATCTTTATACATACTACTCTCTCCCAACAATCATTAGTTTTGGATGTAATCCATAGACTTCAGTAAATAACTGGTTTTTCCGTTCAAATGCCCATTGTTCCAGTACCAAATCATCGGTCGTCTTCACTTGAATTTGCAGGTCATTTTCAACCAATGTGAGATGCACCTGTAAAATCTTTTGTAATCGTGAATCATCCAGTGAATCCGCCACTCGTAAAATCGCAGCTAGTTGCGCAACTGGTAGCTGAATTGCACTATCCAGGTGCATATAGTGGGGCTGGTCAACTTCCGGCGTTTCCGAACTATGATATCGCGAAACTTCCGCAATTACTTCATTATCCTGACTAGATAAACCAATCAATGGGTTTGCTTCAAGGATATAAGCTGAATGCCGATAATGACCCTGGGGATTGATAAAATTACCAATGTCATCAACTTTACATGCCACTTCTAATAATAATCGGTAATGATCATCCAAGCGATGAATTGGCTTCAATGCATCATAAAGTTTCAACGCCACTGACGTCACAAATCGTTTATGGCTTGAATCAGCACCGTAACGAATTGCTAGGTTGTCCGCCGCGGTTTTCACCATGCCCAAAACCAATTCTGGATGGTTACGAGTTACTTCTAAGCCATCCAGTACTGTCACATCAGTCACATAAACTTTTTTAACGTTTAATAACCGCATTATCTGGCGAACAATTAAGTAAGTTGGCAAAACCCAATTAACACTTTGTTCATCAACGTCATAGTGATGGATGATATATTGATCGGATGCATTAAGCAGGTGCTGATAACGTTTATGGAACTCTTTATGTGGCACTTTTTCCACATGTTGACCCTCTGAGAGGTAACGTTCAGCAAGAGTATCCGCTCCTTGAATTACCATTGTCGATTCATCATCATTTTTCAGTTCTGGAACTAAATATTCTAGCTTTGAGCTAATGTAATCTAAGATGATGTCACTCGGGGTAGCTGCCGTCTGCCGTAAATTAGTAACTAGTTGACTAAGACGTGCTTTCCCCAGATCAATTTCCCATGAACAGGCATATTTCCCCTTCTTATAATAAGCCAGGTTACTGGTGCTCAAGCCAATGTTTAAAACATAACCAGATAATTGCTTTTTTTCGATTTTTTTTGTCTCAACAAGCTGATTCACTGCTGCCAATACATTAGCCAGTGTCTGGTCCTTATTAAGCCAGTGCATTCTCAATCCTGTCCGTACGTAAATCTGGTTAGCAACGTATTTTCCAGTTACCAAATCAATATCCGTCAAAGCTCCATATAAATGATAATTAGTTACCTGATAGTCCGCTAGAATCCGTTTGAAGCCAAGCAAATTATTGGTAATTGCTGAAATATTTTCTGGATAATTAGCAACAGTGTCCTGTCCAACATGCAGAGATCCAGAACGCGCTTCATTAACAATCCGGTGCTGATCTAAATCAATGACCCGCAAGGTCAAGCGGTCTGGTTTTAAGAAGATTAATCCTACTACGCCTTTTGCCACATCGAACGCCCCTTTTTATTGTCCTTGTTACTATTTCAGAATACCACGGACCATCATAAAAAGGGAATTCACAAAATCGTGAATTCCCTTAATTTTAAATTTCTCGCCATTTAATTGTCGCGATGGCACACTCGTCAGCTTCAACTAAGATTTTATGATGGGTTATATAATCCCCATCCACATCAATTTGCGGGGCTGTTACAAAACTCTTCACCATCGTTTCTGGTCGAACTTCGTGTTCATAATTCATTCGCATTTCAACAATTTGGTGCTTTTTAAGAAAATCATGATCTAATGTATCAAGCATCCAATCAAAATAACGTGCATTATTAACGTGACCGTTATAGTCAATATCAAAATATCTAACCCGATATTGTTGAGTTTGCCATGCATCGGTTAATGCAACTTTATCTGGGCGAGCCACTTTTGGCAATCGCAAGCAACTAGTTGCTTCGTAGGGTGCCATAATTTTATCGGGGATCTTTGTCATCCGTCGCTTAGCTAAGTCCATATAGATAAATAACCCGTTCACAGTCCCGATAATTTGCTCATCGTGATCCTTAATCGTAAACTGTCGAACCACGAAATACTTATTATAAGCAACAATTTGCGTTTCAAATTGAATAACATCATTTTCACTTGGCCACGCTTGCTCAAAATGTGCTTCGTAATCAATAATTACCCAACCGCCACCCAACTGTTTAGTAACGTGTTCATCTACGCCTAATTGGGCATTTTGTTTTTCTGAAGCTAAGATCATTAGCGCCACTAGGGTACTTAAACTCAGATGCCCACTGGGATCACATTCATAATAGTTCACCTGATGCTGTAATTTAAATCTTTGTTCTCCCATTGATGACTCCTAAAATTGATGATATTGCTTATATAATTCCTGACGTCTCAATCCCAATCGTTTTGCAACTAGTTTAATTGCCGCATTAGTATTGAGACCCTTTGCAACTTCTTGATCAACCTGCTCAACGGGAGTTCCTTGATGGACAACCGTAGTTGGTTCCGTTGGTTGATCATTACCGGCAACCAAGATCACAAACTCACCGCGAACTTGATGATTCTCTGTCCAGTCAATTGCTTCTGCTAGCGTTCCACGAATAAATTCTTCGTACCGCTTTGTTAATTCACGCGCGAGCACTACCCGTCGTTCCATACCAAAAACTTCCCCCATCGTTTTTAACGTTTTTTTGAGCCGATGTGGGGCTTCATAAAAAATCAACGTTTCTGGTCGAGAATTAAGTTTCGTTAATTGGACGATTTGTTGTTGATGTTTCCGGTCTAAAAAGCCGTAAAAAGTAAACGGTTGTGGCGAGAGCCCAGAAGCAATTAAGGCCGTCAAGCCAGCATTAGGGCCCGGAATTGGCACCACTGGGATTTCCGCTTGAACACAGGCCGCAACAAGTTCCTTCCCTGGATCGGAGATGGATGGCATTCCCGCATCACTACATTGCGCAATGACTGTCCCTGCTTTTAATTTAGCAATTAACTGAGGAATCCGTTCCGTAGTGTTATGTTCATGAAACGATACCGTCGGTGTATGAATCTCGAAGTGGTTTAAAAGAATTTGCGTATGTCGTGTGTCTTCAGCTGCAATCAAGTCAGCATCCTGCAAAGTTTTGATAGCCCGCATCGTCATATCATCTAAGTTCCCAATTGGGGTCGGTACCAAATATAATTTACCGGTTGGTTCTTGAAAACTTGACATTGTTTGCATTGAATTTACTCCTTAATTGTGACGACCATAGATAGCATCTAAGCAAAAGGTACAAGATTCATTTGTTTCAAGTCTTTTACCATACATATCATTACAAACATGAAAGCCCTCTTGATAAAGCTTTTTCAACATTTTACGAGACTCTGACAAGCCCTTTTCTTGTTTTTGTTCATGTTTTTTAGCGATGACGTCACACAAGTGTTCATTTTCAATGGTTAACCGTGCGTTCTCCGCTAAGACTTTCGTCATTCGATCAGATAAAATATCAATACTATCCATTAAATCCCTTGTTTGTTGTGTCAAGCGTGCAAATTGATCATAAATTTCGCTTTTATTTACTGGTTGCTTTTCCATGAATATTCACCTACCCATGTAACAATTTCAAAATTCGGAGAGTCTGCTGTTCAGCAACATTTTGAAAACTAATATTCTGCCCGAGCAATTGGTGCGCTTCTAGAGTAATTTGACTTACTTTTACTAACTGATGCATTGAATACCGCCGGACCCCTTTTTCAACGATCTGTTGCCACTGTTGAAAATACAATCGTTCTCCTTTTGTGGGTCCAAGCTTAGTCACTAACGCGTCCCGCCAGATTAGTGCCATCAAATCTAAAAAAATCAATTGTTTTTCGCGATCGCTTGCTAAGCCCTTCATCACTGTTTGAACATCAACAAACGCAATTGGATCCACTTGGGTCAGTTCCTGAAACCAATGCACAATTGTATCAATTGTTTTAGCTAACCAGTCATCAGCTACCCATTGGGCAGCTTGCGTTGCCGAATCCGTCAGCCCCAAAATTACTGGTCGTAAGTATTCTGGAATTTCATAGTCATCCAACATCTGTTTAATAATGGTTTTGGAAAGCGGCTGCAATTCCACAATTTGGGTTCGCGACTGAATTGTGGGTAACACGGCGTTTTTATTATTGGTTAATAGAAAAATGTAACTTCCTGCCCCTGGTTCTTCAATAAATTTGAGCAAACTATTAGCGGCGTTGGTGGTCATTTTATCCGCATCTTCAATAATAAAAACTTTCTTCTGTCCTTCCATCCCCGATTTAGTAAATTCTGCTTTTAGGTGGCGAATTTGGTCGACCTTGATTTGCCGACCTTCAGCGCTCGCACGAACGATGTCTGGATGATTACCAGACAAAACCCGTTGACATTCGGAACATGACAAATCTGGTTGTCCAAAATGGGGATGAGTACAAAAGATGCTTAGTGATAACCACTGAGCTAACTCTTGTTTGCCAGATCCATTTGGTCCAACAAACAAGTAAGCGTGAGCCAGTTCACCATTACTAATGATTCGCTGAAAGCGTTCAACGATTGCTGGTTGTAATTCTTTAGCTGTTAGTGGCTTGGTACTCACGGCTGGCTCCTCTCAACAATTAACTTAAAAATGCAGCATTTGATCAACTGGTAAGATAAATACGGTTGCTCCGCCGACTTGGACGTTAACCGGAACCGAATTGGCGGCATTATCAATGTAGGCAGTTGGCGTCATATATTCCTGTCGCGTCTTAGCGTTTGCTTTGATGATTGCTAATGCTTCATCCACCCTAGCATCGTCAACCACAATCATAAAGGTCGTGTTACCTTCGTGAAGAAAGCCACCAGAAGTAGCCAGCTTAGTCACCCCGATCTTATTCTTTGCTAGTGCATCGCGAACCCGATTACTGTCCTTGGGTTGCACAATCGCCATGATCATCTTCATGTCTTTTTCCTCCTTAACATCCGTCCTTTGCTTTGAGTCGTTGCTGAATAGTTGCCTTCACCATTTCAACAACCATCGCTAACGGTTGGCTCGCATCAATCAATTGAATTCGTTTTTGGTGACGTTTGACTAACGTTAAGTAGGCCGCTCGCACATCCTGATGGAACTTTAACTTTTCTCGGTCTAACCGGTTCACTTGGTTTGAACGGTGCTTACTTATTCGCTCTAATCCCAATTCAGATGGAACATCCAAATAAATTGTCAGTTCCGGAAGCAAGCCATGCATCGCAAATTGGTTTAATTCCCAAATATCGTCAGTACCCAGGTGCCGACCCCCGCCTTGATATGCAACCGAGCTATCGACATAGCGATCACTTAATACGATCTTACCAACTTGTAACGCTGGTTCAATGTCTTCTACAATATGTTGTCGCCGTGCTGCCGCAAACAATAAGGCTTCCGTTCGCGCATCCATATTGGTATTTTGATCATCAAAAAGGATCTCCCGAATTTGTTCTGCAATATGGTTGCCGCCGGGTTCACGAGTTAAGAGGACTTTTTGGTCTCCATACTTTGCTGTTAGCCAGTTTCGCACTGCATTGATGACACTGGTTTTCCCTGCGCCGTCAGGTCCTTCAAACGAAATAAACATTCCTTGCATGTTTTACTCTCCTAATGTTGGATAACCCCATCGTTCAGGTGCCCATGAGCCTTTCGTTTACGTGCCCATTGATAAAGGTACATATACTTGCATTCTTGAAGTTTGGTCCGATCAGCCAATTCGCTGTCGACATGTCCCTCATAAACTGCTTGCTCGGTTTCCTTGGCTTGATTCCAACTATCCTTAGTTGCATAAATTAATTGCATTAAATTTTGGTTACCAATTTTCAACATTCGATGTGAATCTGTTTTAAAGAGCATTTTTACATCTCCGTTCTTCCTTGAACAGCCTTAAACAAAGTTACTTCATCGGTATAGTCAATATCGGCACCTGCTGATAAGCCATGAGCGAGGCGAGTGACCTTGATCCCTGCTGGTTTCAAAAGTTTTGCTAAATACTGGGCGGTTGTTTCACCATCCATGGATGCATTAGTCGCCACAATCACTTCTTTCACTTCCGCATGCTTTTTCAGTCGATCAATTAAGGATGGAATATTAATATCCATTGGACCAGTTCCTTCGCTTGGTGAAATCGTTCCATGTAGAACATGATATAAACCATGGTATTCATTCATCCGTTCCATGGCCATAACATCACGAGAATTTTCTACCACGACAATTGTCGATTGATCACGTCCCTGATCTTTACAAATCGGGCACGGATCATCTTCCGTGATGTTGCCGCAAATTGAACAGTAATGGAGATCATTTTTTACCGCCACTAACGCTTTCGAGAAGTCTTTCACATCATCTTCATCCATCCCAATTGTATAAAATGCCAGACGAGTTGCCGTTTTCTCCCCGATCCCCGGCAGTTTCATATAACTTGCAATTAGTTTAGCAATGGGTTCTGGGTACTGCATATTACATTCCTAATCCCTTAGTGTACTTACCAAGCTTTTGCTGGGTAGCAGCATCAACCTTTTGTAAACCATCGTTCACTGCTGCGACAACTAAATCGGTGAGCATATCTACATCATCTGGATCAACAGCCGCTGGTTTGATTTGCAAATCAACTAATTTTTTATCACCTGTAAACTTAGCAGTGACCATCTCATCCGGTGCCGTACCAACAAATTCTTGGGCTGCTAAATCCTTTTGTTCAGCCATCATTTGTTTCTGCATCTTTTGTGCCTGCTTCATCATTTGTTGCATATTCATTCCGTTCATTCCACGCATTATTCAATTTCTCCTTTTTTAATCATCTTTAATATCAACATCCGTTGTGCCAAACATCTGCTCTGCCTGGCCAGCAATTTGATCATGAGCATTCTGTTGCGGAGTTTTTACCGGATCCGCAGTTTTAGTTCCGGACGACTTTTTAAAATAACCGCGATCCGCCAAAAAGTCATGTCGAATCTGCGGCCACTTAGCATTCGGGACAAACGCCACATGACGCTCAGCTCCCGTAATCTTCTGCAAGCCTTGATTGACATCATCAGCCAAATTCCCAACTGCGGCTTTTTGCAGCAAAAAACCATTATCAAATGATACCACTACCCCATCCGGACTAGCGGCTACTGGTTTTGAAAGCTCAATCAATGACCGATAGGCCGGGTTCAACAAATTTAAAACGTCAGGCCACATATTCTGTAAGTCTACTAAATCTTGTTTGGTAGCATGGTCAAGAATCCGGTAAACCTGCTCCAAATTAATTCTGACAACCTGACTGCTCGAATGTTCTTTCTGCCGCTTTTGAACTGGTTTTGTAACTGGTAATGGTTGACTAGCAACTTTTTGGACTAATTGCTGAAGTGATTGAACCTGTTGTTTAAGTTGGTTAATCGCTTGTTGATTTTCCTCATCCGCTTGCGGTAATTCATCATCAATCTGGCTTAACCGAATGGTTAACACTTCTAAATAAACATCCGGGTGAGTAGTAAATCGCATTTCATCCTGCACTTGATTCAACACATCGATCATTTGATATAAATGCTGAGCATTTGCCAGCTGGATTAATTTTTGAAAATCTTCATCCTTCAAACCAGTAGATTCCACTTGGATTAAATCTGGTGACTCTTGATAAAGCAACAGATCACGAATAAATGAAATCAAATCCTCAATAAACCGTTGACCATCTTTCCCCTGTTCTAAAATCTGGTCCATCGTTTTTAACGCGGCAGGTCCTCCGTGAGTAACGACTTGTTCAAAATAAGTTTGAATGAGCTTTTTGGTAACACTTCCCGTCACCAGCAGAGCATCATCTAATTTAACATCATCATCGCCAAATGAAAGTGCCTGATCAAGAATACTCAATGCATCTCGCATCCCGCCTTCAGCTGCATTTGCGATTACCCAAAGGGCCTTGTCTTCATACTTGAAACCTTTTTGATCCAAAATATACTTCATCCGATCAAAAGTATCCTGTGGCGAAATTCGATGAAAATCAAATCGTTGAACACGACTCAAAATCGTTAAAGGAATTTTGTGCGGTTCGGTTGTGGCTAAAATAAAAATTACGTTAGCAGGCGGTTCTTCAAGAGTTTTCAGTAAGGCATTAAAGGCCCCAGTCGATAACATGTGAACTTCATCGATGATGTAGACCTTATAATCAGCTTGAGTTGGGGCATACTTAACTTTATCTCGAATGTCGCGTATTTCTTCAACCCCATTATTCGAAGCGGCATCAATTTCGATCACATCATTTAACGTTCCCGCAGTAATCGCTTGGCAAATCTCACATTCATTACAAGGCTCACCATCTTTTTGATGATGGCAGTTAACAGCCTTTGCAAAAATCTTCGCCGCGGAAGTCTTCCCTGTGCCTCGCGGTCCGGCAAAGAGGTAAGCATGACTAATTTGATTAGTAATTATCGCATTCTTTAACGTCTGGGTAATAACTTGTTGCCCTACAACATCGGCAAACCGTTGTGGTCGCCAAACCCGGTACAATGCTTGATAGCTCATAAATTTCCTCCTTGACACACAAACTTCTGCTAAATATTATACTAGGTTTTCAATATCGGATAAAAGCTAAATCTAATCTTCAAATAAAAAAGGGCTAGGCTTTCGCCCCACCCTCAGATTAATTTCATATCAACTTAGAGCACAAAACACATCAAACTTAGTGCTGCTTCCTTCCGGACCTGACACGGTTCGTAAGCGCGTCCTTGCTCTAAGGCCTTACGGCAATAAATATCATACACTATTTTCCCCCGAAAAACTAGTCCCGACCACGGTTTCTTTTTTGCTTTGCTAATTTTTTCTTTTTTCGAATTTGTCGGAAAAAATTTTTCAACATTTGACTACAATTATTTTGTAATAATCCCGCATGAACTTCCACTTGATGATTAAGGCGTGAATCATTTAATAGCTGAAAGAGGCTCTCAACCGCCCCTGCCTTGGGGTCAGGTGCAGCATAGTACACTTTTCGTAGTCTCGAATGGATAATTGCTCCACTACACATAATACACGGTTCTAAAGTTACATAAAGATCACAGCCTTCCAACCGCCAACTATGTAATGCATCACAAGCTTCCATAATTGCTAAAATCTCCGCGTGATAAACGCTCTGTTGATATTTTTCTCGCATGTTATGACCAGCACCAATAATTTGACCATCTTTAACGACTACTGCCCCAATTGGTACCTCACCCAATAGTTCGGCCTGACGTGCCTCAGCGATCGCTGCTCGCATAAAATCTACTGGTTGATTCATTTCTGACATCTCAATTGGTCACCTCCAAATAACAATCTGTGGTGTTTAATAATTAATAATCACTTCTAATTTTATTATTAAAACTGATTCTTGGCTAATTACTGATTAACTAAATTATCAAAAAACATTGCTGACGTAAAATGCCTTTGCAATACCATATGTGGTGGCTGCCATCATTTTGTAACACAATATCTGCTAATTACGCATTGATTTTTTGTTAAAAAAAGCTATACTAGAAAACATCAATTAAAGAGATCAGTACAGGTCTCTGGGAGGATGAGAATCATGGTAACCGTATTTTCAAAAAATAATTGTGTACAATGCAAAATGACCAAAATGTTTCTTAAGCAACACAATGTTAACTTTATTGAACATAACATTGACGAACAACCAGAATTTATTGAACGGCTGAAGGCAGATGGTTTCCGAGCAACTCCTGTTGTTAAGTTACCAAACGGCGATGCCTTTTCCGGATTTCGTCCTGACATGCTGAAACAACTTGCCTAAAGTTTCAGCCTTAACAGGCACCAGTAATCATACAGTGCCTGTTTTCTTTTTGCTGTTTTTAATCAATTCAAATATAAGAGAGTGTGTGAATTTATGGCTTTATCAGACATCGACCTTACCAAGGTTAAGTACTTTGATTACAACAACGAAATTAACATTCCTAAGAATGGGCAGATTCAATTAGATAAAGATCAGCTCGCATTAGCGGATTTTATCAAAAACAACGTTGAACCCAACACAAAACGTTTTAATTCCGTTCAGGAACGACTGACATGGTTAATCGACCACGATTATCTCGAAGAAGGCTTCATTCGTCAATACAGTAATCAGTTTATTGACAAGTTATATGATTATTTAAAAGCTCAGCACTTCCACTTTCATTCATTCATGGCCGCTTACAAGTTTTATGCCCAGTATGCGTTGCGAACCAATGATAAAGAATATTATTTAGAAAATTACATTGACCGTGTCGCAATGAACGCCCTCTATCTGGCCAATGGTAATGAGGACTTGGCAATGGATCTGGCACATGAATTAATCAACCAGCGTTACCAACCAGCTACCCCAACTTTCCTTAATACTGGTCGGAAACGTCGGGGTGAATTTGTCTCCTGTTTTGAAATTCAAACCACCGATAACATGAATACTATCGGTCGGACCATTAATTCTGCACTTCAGCTTTCCAAAATTGGTGGCGGGGTTGGTATTAACCTGACTAACCTTCGTGAAGCTGGTGCACCAATCAAGAAAATTAAGGGCGCAGCCAGTGGGGTCGTTCCCGTCATGAAATTGTTGGAAGATGCTTTTTCATATTCAAATCAACTAGGGCAACGCCAAGGGGCCGGTGTCGTTTACTTAAGCGTTTTCCATCCAGACATTGTTGAATTTCTCGGTGCCAAAAAAGAAAATGCCGATGAAAAAATTCGAATTAAAACGCTATCACTCGGCATTACTGTTCCTGATAAGTTCTATGAACTTGTGGAAAATGATGAAGATATGTACTTATTTAGTCCATATGACGTTGAGCGCGTTTATGGCGAACCATTTGCTTACGTCGATATTACCAAAGAATATGATAATTTAGTTGCTAATGATCAAATCACCAAAAAGAAGATTAATGCCCGGGATCTAGAGGACGAAATTTCCAAACTTCAGCAAGAATCCGGTTACCCATATATTGTGAATATTGATACTGAAAATCGGGCTAACCCCATCGATGGCAAAATCATTATGAGTAACCTTTGTTCTGAGATTGCTCAAGTTCAAAAGCCATCCGTGGTTAATAATGATCAAACCTATAAGGAATTAGGAACAGATGTCTCATGTAACCTTGGTTCAACCAATATTGCTAACATGATGGAAACACCCGACTTCGGCAAATCCATTCGGGCAATTACCCGTGGGTTAACTCATATTTCTGATATTGAGAATCTAGATATTGTACCATCAATCAAACGTGGCAATGCTCGGTCACATGCAATCGGTCTTGGAGCAATGGGACTCCACGGCTACCTTGCTAAACACCATATTCAGTACGGGTCACCAGTGGCTCTTGAGTTTACTAGTGTTTACTTTATGCTTCTCAATTACTGGACACTAGTTGCTTCTCATGAAATCGCTGTTGAACGTCAAGAAACGTTTGCCGACTTTGATAAGAGTGCCTACGCTGATGGTTCATACTTCACCAAGTACGTTACTAAAGACTGGGGCCCCCAATCTGATGCCGTTCAAGAATTATTCCAAGGAATTTTCATTCCAACAATTGACGATTGGAAGAAATTAAAGGATGCCATTATGAAGGATGGAATTTACAATGCTTATCGGTTAGCAGTTGCTCCAAATGGCTCCACCTCTTACATTGGTGATTCTACTTCCAGCCTTCAGCCAATCATTAATAAGATTGAAGAACGTCAGGAAAAGATGATTGGGAAAATCTACTACCCCGCCCCTTACCTCAGTAACGACACAATGCCATATTACAAATCAGCCTATGATACTGATATGCGTTCAGTTATCGACACCTATGCTGCTGCTCAACAGCACGTTGATCAATCTTTGTCCATGACCCTCTTCATGCGTTCCACAATTCCCGCCGGAATGTATGAGTGGAAAGCTGGCCGGACCGATAAAATGACTACTCGAGATCTCAATATTCTACGTCATTATGCCTATCAAAAAGGAATTAAGTCGATTTACTATATTCGAACGTTTACTGATGACCAAGACGAGATTGGGGCCAACCAATGTGAAAGTTGCGTAATTTAGTTAACACGATATAATTACTTAGGATTTAACGTATTATTAATAAGGAGATAACGAATGAAAATTAATAACTACCAGGCTATCAATTGGAATGAAGTTTCCGATATGATTGATAAGGCTACTTGGGAAAAGTTAACTGAACAATTTTGGTTAGATACACGAATTCCCGTTTCTAATGACCTTGATGATTGGCGTGAATTAGACACTGACCATCAATGGACAGTCGGCCACGTCTTTGGTGGGCTAACCTTACTGGACACCCTCCAATCACAGGCAGGATTGACGGCTTTGAAAGAGGATGTCAAAACGCCACACGAAACGGCAGTTTTGAATAATATTCAATTTATGGAGTCCGTTCACGCCAAATCCTATTCCACTATCTTTTCAACCCTAAATACCCCAGACGAGATTCGAGAAATTTTTGACTGGTCCGATAGTGAAGAATACTTGCAGAATAAAGCAGTGAAAATTGGTAATATTTACTTAGACGAGACCGTCGATCCATTAAAAAAGAAAGTTGCTAATGTTTTCCTCGAAACCTTCTTATTCTATTCTGGTTTTTACACCCCGCTTTATTACCTTGGCCACAACAAACTCAATAATGTTGCTGAAATCATTAAACTGATTCTGCGTGATGAATCGGTTCATGGTACTTACATTGGTTATAAGTTCCAAGTTGGCATGCGTCAATTAACTGAAAAAGAGCAACAAGAAATGAAGGATTGGATGTACAACTTCCTTTATGAACTCTATGACAATGAAGAAAACTACACTCACCTGCTCTACGACCAAATCGGTTGGACTGATGATGTTCTCACCTTCATCCGCTACAATGCCAACAAGGCTTTAATGAACCTTGGTCAAGATCCATTATTCCCAGACACCGCTTCCGATGTTAACCCGGTCGTGATGAACGGCATTTCCACCACCACCTCTAACCACGACTTCTTTAGTCAGGTTGGTAATGGTTATCGTCTTGGCGCCGTGGAAGCAATGCATGATAGTGATTACCATGTTAAAGATCCAAACGCTGGCAAAGATCGTAATTCTCGGGAATAATTTCCTTTACCACGACGAATCATCGTCGTGGTTTTTTCTTTTAACATAATATTTATTTTTTTATTTTTGTTAGCTAATTCACAATCTGTTATGAATCCAATTGGAAACGCTACCATCAGCACCAGTCATGTTCTCTTAATTTGAATTATTTTAGTAATCATTAAACCTTGTGAGAAACTTATTACACTAGTCTTGTGTTAATTTTCACAAAAACTGTTTACATTTCAAAAAAACTTTGTATACTTTAATTGTTCAGTTATTAACAAACTTTTTCAAAACAAGGGAGAATTATTATTATGGCTGATTCAAAAAAGAAAGTTAATCATGCAACCGAAGCCGATCAGGCGGCGGAAGCCAAAAAGCAAATTGATACTTTAATGGACAAAAGTGAAGTTGCTTTTAATGAATTACGAAACTTCACCCAAGAACAAGTGGACCATATCTGTCAGGCAATGGCGCTTGCTGCTGAAGAACACCACATGGAATTAGCAATGGAAGCTGCTGAAGAAACCGGTCGTGGAGTTGCTGAAGATAAGGCCATCAAGAACATCTACGCCAGTGAATATATTTGGAATAATATTCGTCATGATAAGACCGTTGGTATTATCAAAGATGATGACGAAAACCAAACAATCACCATCGCTGATCCACTAGGAATTATTGCCGGCGTAGTTCCCGTTACGAACCCGACTTCAACGGTTATTTTTAAGTCCATCATTTCTTTGAAGACCCGAAACACCATTGTCTTCTCTATGCACCCACAAGCATTAAAAGCTTCAATCCATACTGCTCAAATTCTAGAACAGGCAGCTGAAAAAGCTGGTGCACCAAAGAATGTTATTCAATGGATTACGAAGCCATCACGTTATGCAACTGTCGACCTGCTGCAACACGAAAAGACAGCAACAATTTTGGCCACTGGTGGTCCTGGGCTAGTAAAGGCTGCTTACAGCTCTGGTAACCCTGCCCTCGGAGTTGGCCCTGGTAACGGTCCTGCTTACATTGAACGGACTGCTAATATTCCACGGTCAATCTACGATATTGTTCTTTCTAAGACCTTCGACAATGGAATGATCTGTGCCTCAGAAAACTCCATCGTAGTTGACGATGAAATTTATGATCAAGTCAAGGACGAATTGAAGAAGTGGAATTGTTACTTCATCAAGCCAGATGAAATTGATACCTTTACCAAAGGCTTCATTGACCCGAAGCGTCATCAAGTGGCCGGTCCAATCGCTGGTCGTTCTGCTAACGACATTGCTGAAATGTGTGGTTTAAAGAATGTTCCTGATAATACGAAGGTCTTAATCGCTGAATATGAAGGTGTTGGTGATGATTATCCACTATCAGCTGAAAAGTTATCACCAGTTCTGACCATGTATCGTGTTCATTCCCACAAGGAAGCATTTGACAAATGTAAGGAACTGCTCCACTACGGTGGTGAAGGTCATACGGCTGCCATTCACACTACAGATGATAGTCTTGCAACTCAATATGGCTTAGAAATGCGGGCTTCACGGATTATTGTGAACTCTCCATCAGCACTTGGTGGAATCGGTAACATCTATAACAACATGACGCCTTCTCTGACCTTAGGAACTGGTTCCTACGGAAAGAACTCCGTTTCCCATAACGTTTCTGATTATGACCTCTTAAACTACAAAGTCATTGCTAAGCGTCGTGAAAACCGTCAATGGGTCAAGATCCCCCCAAAAGTTTACTTTCAACGGAACTCATTAAAGGAATTACAAGATATTCCAAACATTAACCGGGCCTTTATCGTAACTGGCCCTGGTACCGTTAAGCGTGGTTATGCTCAACGGGTCATTGATCAGCTTCGTCAACGTCCGCTGGAAGCACACTTCCAAGTATTTGACGAGGTTGAAGAAGATCCATCGACAGACACTGTTAATAAGGGTGTTGCTTTAATGCGTGACTTTAAACCAGACACGATTATCGCCCTTGGTGGTGGATCACCAATGGATGCTGCTAAAGCAATGTGGATGTTCTATGAACACCCAGAAACTAGCTGGAACGGTGTTAAGCAAAAGTACCTCGATATTCGGAAGCGTGCTTACCAAATTGGTAAACCACACAAGGCCCAATTTATTGGGATCCCGACAACTTCCGGAACTGGTTCGGAAATTACGTGTTTTTCAGTCATTACTGACTCCAAGACTCACGTTAAATACCCATTAGCTGACTATGCCTTAACTCCTGATATTGCCATTGTTGATTCACAGTTCGTTGAAACAGTGCCACCAAAGACTACCGCTTATACCGGACTCGATGTTCTCTGTCACGCAACTGAATCTTACGTTTCAGTGATGTCAACCGACTACACCCGCGGGTGGTCACTCCAAGCAATTAAAGGGGTTATGGAAACCTTAGCTGCTTCTGTGAAGGGTGATCAAGATGCTCGACGCCGGATGCACAACTATTCAACGATTGCCGGAATGGCTTTTGGTCAAGCCTTCTTAGGAATTAACCACTCCCTTGCCCACAAGATGGGTGGTGCCTTCGATCTTCCTCATGGTTTATGTATTGCAATCGCATTACCACAAGTTATTCGTTTCAATGCTAAACGTCCACAAAAGTTAGCAATGTGGCCACACTACGCTACTTACCATGCCACTAAGGACTACGCTGATATCGCACGGTTCCTTGGCTTAAAGGGCGACTCTGATGAGGAACTTATGGAAGCTTACGTTCAAAAGATTATTGAATTAGCGCACGAATGCGGTGTTACCTTGAGCCTCAAAGCGAATGGCGTTAGTCGGAAAGACTTTGATCAGGCCGTTGATCAGTTAGCTGTCCTGGCCTACGAGGACCAATGTACAACCACTAATCCAGTTGAACCATTAGTTAGCCAACTGAAAGAACTACTTGAACGTTGTTACAACGGAAATGGTGTTGAACCACAAGACAAATAGTCTTAATTAACTTTTTAACCCGGAATGTTGATGATACATTCCGGGTTTTGTGTTAGGGTAAGTATAAATTATTTAATAATGGGAGAAGTATTATGAAACAAGCATTAACAATTGCTGGATTTGATTCGAACGGGAGCGCTGGATTAGCAGCTGACCTCCATTCATTCTATGCAGATGGTGTTTACGGGCATGGAGTCCTCACCGGAGTCGTTGCCGAAAATGCCACCGCCATTACAGCCTCATCAATTATGCCGCCTTCATTTATTAAAGAGGAATTTCATGACCTCGCAGAGTTCCATATTACTGCAGCTAAAACCGGCATGTTAGCTAATTCAGCAACAATTAATGTCGTTGCTCAACGATATGCCTCCGCAGATTTTGGTCCATTAGTTGTTGACCCGGTAATCATTACAAAACGACATGACCGTTTATTGAGCAATGAAGCATTTGAGAATTTCCGCAAGCAAATCATTCCTCTGGCAACGATCATCACGCCAAACTTTATGGAAGCCGAAGAACTACTGGGCAAAGATTTCCTAAGTTCACAAGACATTATCGCGGGGGCTCATGAACTCCAACAAATGGGTGCCAAAAACGTGGTAATTAAAGGACAACATGATGCAAAGCATAATTCCATTATCCATAATTACGTGCTCTTAGCAGACGGAACCTCTTTTTGGTTAGACAATCAATTTGTGAAAACTAAAAAGCTCAACGGTGCCGGTGACTCATTCTCCGCAATTATTACTGCAGAACTGGCTAAGGGAAATTCAATTTCAAATGCAATTAAACGAGCCAATCATTTTGTCGATGTTGCGATTCACCATCCGCTGGCAATTGGTCAAAGTTTTGGTCCCATTAACCATTGGGCTGGTGAACAATCATTATAAAATATCACGTTCCCGACAACTTTTAATTTTATTTCTGCTACAATTAAAGTATAACAATAGTTTATTCGGAGGCGCATTATGAAAGCTGACACTTATTTTGATCATGATCACATTAACCAAGTTCTCGATAAGATGGAAGTCCTGGTCATTGGCATGCACGATGGCGAAAGCATCTATCAAACTCCTGTGCACTTTGGCTATGAAGAAGTTGACGGTCAATATACTTTCTGGTTTCATGGTGATGACAGTCACACTACGGGTCGATTATTAGCTGCTGATCCTCACGTTGGCTTCGAACTAGATGGTGGTCAAAAATTCCGCCTTGTCCCGAAACCTTTCCATTACAGCGCTGAATTTCAAAGCGTGATTGGTCAAGGGATTATTACTAAAGTTACTGATCACCAAGAAATGCTTCATGGTCTAAACGTCATGACCGATCACTACATTAAAGAGCACCCGCAATTTACAGAGCGAATGCTGGGCAAGGTTGCGGTCTGGCGACTTGATGCCAATAAAATTTCGGCTCGTATTCATATTCCGGCCGGATTGAAGGACATGAAGCCTGGTGAAAAGCTTGCCGGTCCTGAAACCGTTTATGGTGATCCAAACACCACGGTGGATTTAGACGCACTCGCTAGTGCTTCCCAGAATGCCGACTATTCAGATGTTTACAAAGATGAGCAATCGAATGACGAGCAAAAATAAATAACAGCCGCAGTTTAGCGTCAATCACTAAACTGCGGCTTTCTTTTTAACTGAACGGTTTCCAGGTGTATTTAGCTCGTTCTCCACCAACTAATTTCGGGCGTGAACGTAAGTATCGTGTATGGGCCTGACCAACTGTTTGAATTGACGTTCGAACGGGAATTTGAACGAACTGGACATGCATTCCAATATCACAATCACCAATGTCCATTCCGGCTTGAGCAGTAATATGTTCAACTTCCACCGGGTCTTCAAAACGCTCAAAAGCAGCAATCTGGGCTGCACCGCTTGCATTCACTGATGGATAAACCGTTACGATTTCCCAATGATGTTCTTCCGCAACTTGGCGTTCAACCGTCAAGGCGCGATTAATTTCAGCACATCCTTCCACTGCCAAATTAATCTGCAGGGGAGATAAAATATCAACCAGCGTATTAACAATGGTCCGTCCAACATCAACAGATGGCGCACCACTCAATTTGACGCCCGCCACTTCACTAGTTGAAATACCGAGAACGAATGTGTCTCCAGCTTGTAAATGAGCTTCCTCAAGTAACTCATTCACACCCTGAGTGACTTGCTGCTTAATCTCTGCTAAGTTAACTGTCATCATCATCACCTCGCTTAAATTGTACCTAACTTTAATGAATTAACTCAACCCTTTTTGCTCGAAAGCGTTGTACTTTCCCGAAGGATCAACTTTGATGGCAAGACTACCTGCCACGGAACTGTCCGTCGGTTATGCCAACGATCTAACAATAATCGCACCGCCGAACGCCCCATTTCCTTACTGGGTGCATGAACAGACGATAACGAAGGCACTAAATATGAGGCAACCTGTGAATCGTTAAAACTGACCACCTCTAAATCTTCGGGGATCACTAAATGATGCAATTGAATTGACCGGTACGCACCAATCGCTAATTGATCACTGGCGACCATGGCTGCTGTTGGCAAGGTATCGCTATTCAACAATTCTTCCATTGCCTGGTACCCTTCGTGAGTACTCCAATCAGTAGTTAAATTTTTGGAATGCAAGTGATGAATCTGCATCCAATTTAAATACGCAGAAGTCCGAATATCCATTATTTTTTCACCAGTAATCCCGGCCTTTTCCATCTGATTAATTTCACCGCCGATAAACGCAATTTTGCGGTGGCCTTGTTGATACAGCAGATCTAATGTTCGTACCGTTTCATCATGATAATTATTCCTTACCAGGTCAAATTGATCGAAATACCGGTACTCATCAACCACGACCATATTCCGATTAAAACGATGCAAGCTATTTAAAAACCGTTCGCTAAACGTTCCAATAATAATGACCCCATCAAATTTTTCGACAACTGCATAATCAAATGTTGGATTTGGGAAACGCACAAACGCTCCGACTTTAATATGGAGCATCTCAGCTTCTTCATGAATTGCCTCATCAATTGTTGCAAAATACAGATCTCGCGTTTCTTGACTACTAGTCAGCGAACATAAGACAATAATCTGACGGTCACGGTGAGGAATGGGTTGAACCATGTCACGATGTTCCCGTGGGTCATAATGAAGTTTATTGACCACCTCCATCACTCGTTTCCGTGTTGACGAACGGACTGAAAACTTTTTATCTTGACTTAACACCCGTGAAACGGTAGCGGGTGAAACACCGGCCTCTTTTGCAATATCACGAATACTTGCCATTCCTAACTACCTCACTGTTTTTTTGTTTATTAGCATACCACTAAATGTTTACCAATAAAATAGTAAACGTTTCAAGTCGTGATAATATCAGGGATATTAAAGTTTGTTTCATTGTTGAAATCAAAGAAAGCGTTTACTGTAAGCGCTTTTTATTTTACTCTTGAAACATCAAATGAAAGGGAGTTACGTTATGATTACTTTCGATGAAAAGCAACAGGTTTTTAATCTTAGCAATTCTTCAATCTCTTACTTATTCTCGATTGAAAAGGGCGGTCTACTAAGTCATCTTTACTATGGACCGAAAATTCGTCACTACCATGGTGAACGTCGCTATCCACGAGTAGATCGTGGTTTTTCTGGTAACCTTCCGCACTCGACAGATCGGACTTATTCAAAAGATGACCTCTTACAGGAATATTCTGGTAATAATACCGGTGACTATCGCCTCCCTGCTATTACGATTAAAGGGGCAGATGGGGCACGATTAACGGACTTTCGTTATGATTCATACAGAATTATTTCCGGAAAACCAACACTAAACGGCTTACCATCATCATACGTTAACGATGATGACGAAGCGGAAACTTTGGAAGTCACATTAAAAGACCAAACCTTGGATGTTGAACTGATCTTGGTTTACACAATTTATAAAAATCGGCCAGTCATCACTCGCAACGCACGTTTGAAAAACACCAGCCAACAATCAATTGATATTGAAAAAATTGCGTCTTTGCAACTCGATTTACCAAAGCACAACTACGATCTGGTATACCTTCCGGGGCAATATGCGCTTGAGCGACAAACCCGACGGATTGGTCTACATCAAGGAATTTTTGAAATTTCAAGTCGTCGGGATTCCAGTTCCCATCATATGAACCCATTTGCTGCGTTGGTGGATCCAAATACTGATGAATTCAGTGGTAACGCATTGGGGATCTTGCTAGTCTACTCAGGTAATCACCAAATCTCCATTGAACGGGATCAAATCGATCAAACACGACTAATTGCAGGTATTAATGATTTTAACTTTACTTGGCATCTTGAACCTGGTGAGGAATTTCAAACTCCAGAAGCAATCACCGTCTATAGTACAAAAGGACTGAACGGAATGTCACAGGCATTCCACCACCTGCTTCGTGAACGGGTAGCCCGCGGCAAGTTTAAGTATGCTGATCGTCCAATCGTCATCAATAATTGGGAAGCGACCTACTTCGACTTTGATAACGATAAGCTCGATGAGGTTGTCAAGGAAGCTAAGCCACTGGGAATTGAAATGTTTGTCCTTGACGATGGCTGGTTTGGTCATCGTAATGATGACAACTCTTCACTTGGCGACTGGTTTGTTAACCATGATAAAGTCAACCTCCAGCGCGTGGCCAAGCAAACCCATGATGCAGGGATGAAATTTGGTCTTTGGTTTGAACCAGAAATGGTATCAGTTGATTCTAAACTCTACCAAAAACATCCTGATTGGGCCTTAGCCGAACCCGGCCGGGGATCAACTCTTTCGCGAAACCAACTAGTTTTGGACTTTAGCCGTCCAGAAATTGTCGATAACATTTTTAAGCAAATGTGTGCCATCTTAGATCATGTGCCAATTGATTACATTAAATGGGATTGCAACCGTAATCTAACCGAGGTCTTCTCGAAAGCAACTTCTGCTGAACATCAGGGTGAAATTGCCCACCGAGTAATCTTAGGGGTTTATGACTTAATGGATCGCTTAACTAAGCGCTATCCCAACATTCTTTTTGAAGGTTGTTCTGGTGGCGGGGGCCGTTTTGATGCTGGAATTCTTTATTATATGCCACAAAGTTGGCCATCAGATGATACTGATGCTGGCGAACGGCTAAAAATTCAGGATGGGACTTCCCTAGTTTATCCAATCTCTTCGATGAGCGCCCATGTTTCAGTCTCACCAAACCAGCAAACTGGTCGCGACATTAGCTTTAAGACCCGTGGTGACGTTGCTATGGCTGGTGTCTTTGGTTACGAACTTGATCTCGCCGATCTAACTAACAAAGAGAAAAAATTAGTGAAAAAACAAATCGCCTTTTACAAAAAGCATCGGCACTTAATCCAATATGGTGATTTCTATCGCTTGGAAAGTCCGTTCAAGGGCAATACTGTTGCCTGGGAATTTGTCAGTCCTGACAAATCAGAAGCCCTCTTATTTATGTTCAGAAAACAGCACACGAATCGGATGGAAATCGTTAACACAAAGATGGTCGCCCTCGATCCGTACCGCGATTACCGCGAAGAAGAAAATAGCTCAATCTATGGTGGGGACGAGCTTATGAACGTTGGTCTATTTAGAGATCCAACCCATGTTGGTGATTACCTGTCAGAAGTTCATTACTTTAAGGAAGTTTAGAGGTGTCTAATTATGAGTAAATGGAAAAACACAATCTGTTACGGTTTAGGAGCATTTGGTCATGATTCTTTCTATGGGATTCTAAACACATACATGCTCATGTTTATTACAAGTTTAATGTTCTCCAATGGTAGCAAAAGCTACACCACCAAAATGGTCGCCATTGTGACAATGATTTTAATGATTATCCGGATTATCGAATTAGTTCTGGATCCATTTATTGGTTCCATGATTGACAAAACCGACTCTAAATGGGGGAAGTACCGTCCATGGATCTTTGGTACTGGGCTGATTTTAGGAATCTGTAGTCCATTCCTCTTCACGACCATGGGTGGGATGTCAACCAGTAATGGTGCCCTCTTCTTGGTTCTATTCACAATCTTATTTCTTGCCCTTTACTTAGTTTATGCATTTAAGGACATTTCTTTCTGGGGATTACTCCCTGCAATGTCCCTTAGCTCAGATGATCGTGGCTTTACCGCAACTGGTGCTCGGATTGGTTCAACCCTTGGTGGGAACATCATTACTGTTGTCTATGCTTCACTATTGACCTTCTTCTCCGGTTCCAAAAACTTTACTGTTCATGGTTGGTTTATGTTTGCTTTGACTGTTGGGCTAGTTGAATTAATTGGATCTTGTTTTGCTGCCTTTGGAACGAAGGAAAAGGACTCCATCGTCACCGATCAAAACGCTGAAAAGATTACGTTGAAACAAGTTTTCCATACGTTAGTTCACAATGACCAACTGCTTTGGATGTCACTTTCTTACATCATCTATTGTTTAGGTACTTCAACAACAAACAACTTCTTACTTTACTACTTCCGTTACGTTTTGAATGCGCAATCTAGCTGGGCCCTGGTTGGTTGGGTTGGGATGGTAACTGGATTTATTTCCATCATTTCCTACCCAACTTTGGCAAAGTACTTCGGTCGGCGTAAGATCATGGTAGGCGCACTTTGTGTAGAACTAATTGCCTTTATCATCTTCTCATTTACCCAAACCGTTGCCATGACGCTAGTTGCCCAAGTTCTTTATACCTTAGCAAACCCACTGGTCTTCATGGTGTTACTCTTAACCATCGCAGATTGTGTGGAATACGGACAATGGAAAACTGGTCACCGTTCCGAAGCAGCTACTTCAGCTGTTCGGCCAATGCTGGATAAATTCTGTGGCGCTGTCACTACTGGATTAACTGGACTCATTGCTGGCTTGGCCGGCATGACCGGGAATGCAACTGCTGCTTCCATCTCCACTCACGACATCTTTATTTTTAAGTCCTTCTGTTTCTACATTCCTTTCTTCTGCATCTTAATTGGGATGATCATCTTCATCGCTAAAGTTAAGTTGGACGAAAAGATGCACAAGGACATCGTTAATAAGATTGCTCAAAACATCAAGGCCGAAGATAGCAACAATTAAATTTCATAACTCCCTATCTAACTCATTAATTTAATTTGATGCTTCGGCCTCAAAAAGGCGGCTCACGCTTAATCACGTGAGCCGCCTTTTAAATTACCAATGAACTTCCTAATTGACGATCACTCCTGATTGATCAGGATGCAAGATTTCCACCCGATCATTTAAACCAGCTCCCCGCAGACTCTCGATAAACGGTGGAGTCTGTTCATGCGGAAGGATTGTCATCACGGTTGGTCCTGCTCCGCTCAAGTAGGTAGCAACAGCAGTGTTTTGATGAGCTAAGTTTCGAATTGTTACGAGTTCTGGAACTAGTGAAGCACGATACTGTTCATGAAATTCATCCGCTTCTATGAGTTCGCCAGCCATTTGATAATTACAGCTAAACAATGAGGCCACTAAAGTATTGGCAACCGCGCTCGCGTGAGTTGCCTGCTGATAATCAAGTTGGTGAGGCAGCGCTGCCCGCGCCTTTTTGGTTGCTAAATTATAAGCTGGAATATAAGCAACCAGATCAAACGGTGGCAAGGGGGCCTCCACAGCAGCAAAATGATCATTTACATTTGTGCCCACTACTAAGCCACCTAAAATTGCCGGCGCAACATTGTCAGGATGCCCTTCAAATTGACTAGCAATTTCAACCTTGGCTTCATTGCTTAGTTGTAAATGTGCTAATTGGTTTGCCAACTCAATTCCAGCAACAATCGCGCTCGAACTGCTTCCCAGTCCATGAGTTACCGGAATATCACTTTGAACACGGAGATGGTGAGGCTTTAAATTAGGGGCAACTTTCAATGCCGTTTTGACAATCATATTGTTCTGATCATGCGGCAGGTTGCCCAATTGATGATCCACTTGCCACTGGTTACTAGTCTTCACTACTGTTAAATGTAAATATAGTGACACCGCAATCCCAATGGAATCGAATCCTGGTCCCAAATTTGCACTAGATGCCGGAACTTGTATTTCCATTTAGTTCACCACCCTACTTTAAGACCTTGTAGGCCGCCCCTAAATTGATGGTGGAATCATCTGCCACGCGTGCTTTAAAGGCCGCTAACTGCTGTGACGTCATTTTATGTGTAATGATCACAATATGGGCGAGTCCATCTGCCTCGGTCTGTGTAATTTGACTAAAGCTGGCATCAATTTCCGTCATAATTTGGGTTAATTTCAACATCTGACCAGTAACATCTGGCATAGTAATCGATAAGAAGTATGGATAAACTACTTCACTAACCGCAGCGGGAATATATTGACGTTGATAGTTATTAAAGAAGTTACCATTAGTCTTCAAAACGAGGTTCTTTGTCACTGAAATAATATCGCTTAAAACACTGTTGGCAGTTGGCAAGCCACCTGCTCCACGACCGTAAAATAGCGTGTCACCAACGGCTTCCCCAGTCACCATCACCGCATTGTATTCGTTGTTAATGGTTGCCAAAGGATGATCAACTGGTACCAAAGTCGGTGCCACCTCAACAAACACTCCGTCACCAATCACTTGGGCGATTCCTACCAATTTAATGACATAACCAAACTTGCCCGCTTGCTGAACATCAAAACCATTTAAGCGATCAATCCCCGTGACCGCAAAATCATTGATCGTTAGTTGCGTGCCAAAAGCAAATTGACTTAAGATCACCATCTTGTAGGCAGCATCCTTGCCAGTCACATCATTGGTCGGATCTGCTTCTGCGAAGCCAAGTTTTTGGGCCGCTTTTAACGCTTGATCATACGGCCAGCCCTGCTGGCTCATCTGTGTCAAAATATAATTCGTGGTTCCGTTGACAATTCCTTTGACTTCAGTAATCTTATCAGCTGCAAAACTATTAGTAATCGTCCGTAAAATTGGAATTCCACCTGCCACACTCGCTTCATACATCAAATCACAATGGTGAGCATGAGCAAGTTTGACTAACTCGGGTCCATATGTTGCTAATAGATCCTTATTAGCAGTCACGACATTTTTATGGTTGCGTAAAGCCGCTTCAATGTATTCTTTTGCTGGGTGAATTCCACCAATCAGTTCAACTACAATCTGAATTTCGTCATCGTTAATCACTTCATCTACTGAAGTGGACAAAGCGACTTGGTTAGCAACGTCTTGATGATGTGCTGGGTGTTTAACGAGGACTCGCTTAACATTTAACTGCCGTCCGGTGACATTAACCACCTTATCTTCATTATGCTGGATCATTTGCAAAACACCAGAACCGACCGTTCCCAAGCCGAGCATCCCGATTTGAATGGTTTCCATCATGCCACCTCATTTTCTCATTATTTTTTCATTTTTAGCATTGTAACATACGTCCCTCACAGGTTACAATAACCAATAAATAATCACTATTCTTCGAAATGGAGGCTTTTTCATGCAATATCGCAGTACCCGTGGTTCGATTACAGAAGCATTAAATTCCCCGCAAACTGTTATCCAAGGATTGGCTCCTGACGGCGGCCTGTTCGTCCCAGTTGATTTTCCAAAGGTTAATTTGCCACTAAAGAATCTTTCCAGGATGAACTACCAAGAAATTGCTCAACTAGTCTTAAGCTGGTTCTTCGATGATTTGGCCCCTGAACAGCTAACTACGATTGTCAAGGATGCTTACGGTTCACAATGGGAACAAGATGCAATTGCCCCCGTTTCCGCTCAGCATAGCGGTAATTATTACCTGGAATTATTCCATGGACCTACTCTGGCGTTTAAGGATATTGCTCTGCAAGCCCTCCCGCGGTTAATGAAAAGAGCCCTAACAATCGAACAAATTAATAACCAAATTATCATTTTAACTGCTACCTCTGGGGACACTGGAACTGCTTCAATGCGTGGCTTTAGCAATCAGGAAGGTACCCAAGTTATTGTTTTCTACCCGCATGGTGGCGTGAGTCCTGTTCAACTCCACCAAATGTTGGGTCAACGTGGTCAAAATTTAACGGCCATTGCGATTGATGGTAATTTTGATGATGCACAAACGGCCGTTAAAGCTATTTTTAATAATCAATCCTTTAATCAAGAATTACGGCAGAATGGTTTTCAATTTTCTTCTGCTAATTCCATGAATATTGGTCGGCTAGTGCCGCAAATTGTTTACTACCTGAGTGCATACGGGCAGTTAGTTCGTCGTAATGTCATCCAGGCTGGTGAACCACTGAATTTTGCGGTACCTACCGGCAATTTTGGTGATATTCTAGCTGGCTACTACGCAAAAAAACTGGGCTTACCAATTAATCGACTAATTTGTGCTTCTGACGAGAATAATGTTCTTACCGATTTCTTTAACAGTGGCAAGTATGATCGCCAACGACCATTTTACCTAACTAATTCACCAGCCATGGACATTTTGGTTTCCAGTAATTTAGAGCGACTACTGTTTGACTTGTATGATGAAAATGCTACTGAGGTAAAGATATTAATGGATCAGTTAAACCAAAGCGGTAGCTACCAAATCAGTTCATCCGTCCTTGGCAAACTGAGTGCCACCTTTAACGCTGGCTTTGCAACTCAAAAACAAGTCTTACAAGAGATCGACAAAATTTATGCGCAAAATAGTTACGCCATTGATCCACACACTGCTGTTGCCTCATTCGTGGCCCGTCAGTATCAGTCACAACACCGTGATGATACACCAATGGTAATCGTTTCAACGGCCAGTCCATATAAATTTCCCGAAACGGTTTACAAAGCCATTACTGGCAAAGAAATAGCAACCAGCGGGTTGGCCGCAATCAAGCAACTTCAGTCTGTGCTTAAACAACCATTGAATGCTAATGTGCAACAATTATTTGAACAGTCTTCCAAAGCTGAGCAAGTAATTGAACCGTCCGCAATGGCAGCAACCATTAGTGAAATTCTCAAGTTAAAATAATAAAACGGTGTTGATTAGCGATCCTCCAGGATCCTTAGTCAACACCGCTTTTTCATACAAAAAAAGACTGCCAAAGTGACAGTCCTTTTAGTTGGTTAAAACTACTTAAGGGTAACAGTAGCACCGGCATCTTCAAGCTTAGCCTTGATGTCCTTAGCTTCGTCTTCCTTAGCGTCTTCCTTAATAACGGATGGTGCGTTATCAACAAGGTCCTTAGCATCCTTAAGGCCTGAACCAGTAATATCCTTAACAGCCTTAATAACCTTAACCTTAGCAGCACCTGGTTCAGTTAATTCAACAGTGAAGCTGTCCTTAGCAGCACCGTCGCCACCAGCAGCACCTGCAACTGCAACTGGAGCAGCAGCAGAAACGTCAAATTCGTCTTCGATTGCCTTAACAAGGTCGTTAAGGTCAGAGATTGATGCTTCTTTTAATGAAGCAATAATAGCATCCTTATCAAAAGCCATTTTTAAATTCCTCCAATAATTAATTCTTGTTTGATTGATAATCTAAATGTAAATGAAACTGCACAATTATGCGGCTTCGTCGGCCTTGTCGGCAACGGCTTTGACAGCCCGTGCGATCTTCCGCATTGGATCTTGCAATGCAGAGGCAAGCATAGAAAGAAGATCTTCCCGACTTGGCAATTCAGCGAATTCATTAATTTCATCAAGAGTCTTGATGTCTTTTTCAATGAATCCACCCTTAATTTCAAGAGCATCATGGTCTTCTGCAAACTTCTTCATAATCTTTGCAGGAGCAATTGGGTCCTCGTTAGAAAAGGCAACTGCAGTTGGGCCAACAAAAGTGCTCTTCAAGTCTTCATAGTCAGTGCCTTCAACGGCCCGTTCCAAGATCTTGTTCTTAATAACGACCATCTTAACACCGGCATCACGAAGTTGCTTACGCAAATCTGTGACTTCATCAACCGTTAAACCACGGTAATCAACAACGATGGCAGATTCAGCATCGGTCAATAAACCATTGGCAACCTTAACGGCTTCAGCCTTTTTAGCAATAGCTGTTTCACTCATGAAATTACACCTCCTATATTATATTTGGCACGGATTTAAAAAAATCCCTATGACCGGCAGACATAGAGAAGGAACATTTCATTTCTTCCTCGGCAGGTATGATTGAGACGTTTGTCACCTGAGTCTTAGGCAGAGTCATATTTATAACCACTTGGATAGTATACATAATTATCTTTTATTTTGCAAGCAATCATAAAAATTAAAATAATTCCTTGCGTTAATTTTTTCTAATGGTATTCTAATACCAATCAAAATTCCTGGAGGAAAGCGTAATGTTACAGCATCACTTAACACAGCTTAATATGTCCTCTGCCTCAACCTCATCATCTATAAATGTGGTTGAGTGATTTTGGTATTCATTAATTTTAAAAAAGAAATCAATGAGCCGTCTCTTTCAACCACTGATCGGATTATGAATGGTTGAACGGGACGGCTTTTATTGTGTCAAAGAATGGGGGAATTAGTTATGCAGGATCAACAACCAACCGAAGATCTGAAACGGTCGTTAGGTTTTGGCTCGGCAATTTCAATCGTGATTGGAACCATTATCGGTTCCGGAATCTTTTTTAAGCAGGGTTCCGTTCTCGATAGTGCCGGTTCTTCCACAATGGCAATCCTTGCCTGGGTTTTTGGAGGAATTATCACCTTAACCGGTGGGTTGACCGTCGCTGAGATTGGTGCTCAAATGCCTTATACTGGTGGTTTGTATATTTACATTGAAAACATTTACGGAAGAATTCTTGGGTTCCTTGCTGGCTGGATGCAAATCATTGTATATGGACCAGCAATTATCGCCTCAGTTGCTGGTTTTATGAGTATTCTGATGGCAAATTTCTTTGGCCTCGGGAATGAATGGCGAATTCCGTTAGCAATTATTACTGTTGGGTTAATTGGATTAATGAACCTCTTAGAAAACAAGGTTGGTGCTCTTTTCTCAGTCATTACTACGCTCGGTAAGCTCATTCCAATTGCTGCGATCATTATTTTTGGCCTCTTCTGGGGACATCAGAATGCGTTTGGTCAAACCATGCGTGAAATCCATCAAACTTCGGGCGGCTTTGGGGTTGCCGTCTTGGCAACTCTGTTCGGCTATGATGGCTGGATTCTCATCGCTAACCTTGGTGGCGAAATGAAAAATCCCCAGAAGCTATTACCAAAAGCCATTATTTTTGGAATCACTGCCGTCCTGATCATCTACACGCTCATTACCGTCGGTATTCTGCGTTTTCTACCAGTGGGCACAATTCATCGATTAGGAGAAAACACTACCGCTTACCTTGCGACAAAAGCATTTGGCCAAGTGGGCGGCAAACTGCTCTCTGCCGGAATCATTATTTCAATGATGGGCACTTTAAACGGTAAAATGCTTACTTTCCCGCGCATAGTATACGCAATGGCGAAGCGTAAAGATATTCCGTTTTCAAAGTTTCTCGCCTACTTAAGCCCAAAGGGCAAAGCTCCGGTTACCGCTACCATCTTTATCGTGGCCCTGGCCTTCATCATGATGCTGTTCTTTGATCCCGACCATTTATCGGATCTCTGTGTATTTACCGTTTACTGTTTCTATATGCTAGCCTTCTTTGGCGTTTTTATCCTCCGCAAGCGGAATAAGTTTGTGAAACGACCGTTTTCCACGCCGCTCTATCCATTGGTTCCAATTGTTGCGATCGTCGGTGGCTTCTTTGTGCTCATTAGTGAGATGTTCAACGATCCAGCTGGGGTCATCCTCTTTATTGGCATTGTGGTTGTCGGCTTACCAATTCTCTACTTTGTAAAAATGTTTTATCAAAAAGGTTAATTAGCTATTCTTCGCCAATCCTGATTATCAGCTATTAATGACCAAGATTGGTAAATCTTGTTAATAAGCGTAGCTAGAATTAGCTTGCATTAACATTAATACAAAAAGCAAAAAAGAGGAATCTGAAATTAAATTCAGATTCCTCTTTTAATATGCCTTACTTAATTAGAAAGAAGTTAAATCAAGCGTAACACTTGGTCCAAATGTTGAAGCAATTGAAACATGTTGAATGTAAGTCCCACGTACAGAAGCTGGACGAGACTTAACAATAATATCTTCGATCGTCTTCAAGTTTTCTACTAACTTATCAGTATCGAATGAAGCCTTACCAAAAGGTACCGCCACATTACCATCACGGTCAGTCCGGTAAGTAACCTTACCAGCTTTAGACTCTTCAACAGCCTTAGCAACATCCATCGTAACCGTACCAGTCTTTGGGTTTGGCATTAAGCCCTTTGGGCCTAAGACCCGACCTAAACGACCAACTTGTGGCATCATGTCCGGAGTTGCAATTGCAACGTCAAAGTCTAACCAACCGTCTTGAATCTTTTCTACTAAGTCTTGGTCACCAACAAAGTCAGCACCGGCATTCTTAGCAGCTTCAGCGTTATCACCCTTAGCAAACACAATTACTGTTTGGTCCTTACCAGTACCGTTTGGTAATACAACGGCACCACGTAATTGTTGATCAGCTTGCTTAGTGTCAACGTTTAATTTAAATGCAACTTCAACTGTGGAGTCAAAGTTTGCAAAGTCAATATCCTTTACTAATTGAACCGCATCGTTAACAGCATATTCTTTTTTGCTATCAACTTTCTTGAGCGCTTCAAGGTATTTCTTACCATGTTTTTTAGCCATCTTGTGTTTTCCTCCTTGCAAATGTGGTCTAACGGGTTGACCTCCCACGTGGGAACCCTTATTTTGATAAGAGTTCCGGTGCTACGCCTAGCCTAGTCTTCAACAGTGAAGCCCATGCTCCGTGCAGTACCTTCGATCATGCGCATTGCTGCTTCAACGTCAGCAGCGTTTAGATCTTGCATCTTAGTTTCGGCAATTTCCTTAACTTGATCCTTGGTTACCTTAGCAACCTTCTTTGTGTTAGGTTCGCCGGAACCATGTTCAACACCAGCGGCTTTCTTAAGCAATACGGCAGCAGGTGGGGTCTTCGTAATAAAGTCGAATGAACGATCTTCATAAACAGTAATTACAACTGGAATCAGCATACCCTTTTGGTCAGCTGTCCGTGCGTTGAATTCCTTAGTGAAGCCCATAATGTTGATCCCTGCTTGTCCAAGTGCAGGACCTACTGGTGGAGCTGGCGTTGCTGCACCGGCAGGAATTTGCAACTTAACAATGTTAGCTACTTTTTTTGCCACGAGACAAAACCTCC
This sequence comes from uncultured Limosilactobacillus sp., assembly GCF_934202705.1. GTDB lineage: Bacteria > Bacillota > Bacilli > Lactobacillales > Lactobacillaceae > Limosilactobacillus. The sequence goes on along the minus strand of NZ_CAKPYE010000010.1, from coordinate 35,758 downwards.
TTAGTCCGTGTTGTGGTAATGATGAGGTAGTAAGTTTTTACCTCTCCCACAGTATGCATATTACATACCAGAATAAACTACCATAAAAATCAATTAATTTCAAGTAGTAGGCTTAATTATCCATTGTGTCGATTTGATCAAAGCCAACTTCAGCACTCGTTTGTCGCCCAAACATTTCAATATCAACGTTGACCTTCATCTTGTCATGATCAACAGCCGTTACCTTGCCAGTCAAATCAGCGAATGGTCCGGCAATAATCTTAATGTTGTCACCAACATTCACATTAATATCAGTCCGTGCCACATCGGCCCCCATCCGTTTCATAATGCGGTCAACTTCTTCCGGAAGTAATGGAGTTGGCTTGGATCCACCACCATGTGATCCTAAAAATCCGGTTACCCCTGGCGTATTTCTGGCAATGTACCAAGCTTGATCCGTCATAACCATTTCAACTAAGACGTAGCCAGGAAATGTCTTTTCTTCCGTCTCTTTGGCTTGTCCATCTTTCACTGTTCGCACTGTTTCTTCAGGAACAACAACGCGGAAAATGTAATCTTCCATCCCCATTGATTGGGCACGTGACTCTAAATTACTCTTCACCCGGTTTTCATATCCAGAGTAAGTATGCAATACGTACCAGCGTTTTTCATGTGATTCCATGATAATTCTCCTTTAGTTATTTGTGTCAAAATAAAAAAACCTCGTGTACCACGAAGTTTTGCTTCTTTAAAATTATATCAAAAAATAACGGCGTTGACTAGCCACCTCTACTTGACAAAGGCTAACATTCCAGCTTGAATGATCCAATCTGCTAATGCAAAGAAGATGACAAAGAAAATCGTTAAAGAAATCACAACACCTGTATCACGGCGGTTTTCCTTCCAGGTTGGCCAAACCACCTTATGCATTTCTTGAACAACACCCTTTAAAAATCTAAATAAATGCATTGTCTTCCTCCACTACCTAGTTTCACGATGAATAGTATATTCACCACAATGTTTACAAAATTTTTTTAGTTCTAACCGATGATCACGGGTTGAGTTGACCGTAACAGTATAATTACGCATACCGCATTTGGTACACTCTAAACCAACTTTCTTTTGCGCCATTATAGTCACCTCCATCTATCTAAGGCTATCATTTTCGTCAAATAAAAACAACTCCAATCAAAAATTTCGATCGGAGTTGTCCCAAACAAGCGTAGTGAACTAACTAAGAAGCCGTTGTTTTAGTTTTTTGCGAGCGCGCTCAAAAGCAGCTCGAATTGCTAGTGGTGAGCAACGTAATTGTTGAGCAATGCTTTCTAAGCGTTCACCAGAATTAATTCCTAAAAAGGCATCCTTTTCTAAACGTGAACACTCTTTTAAGAATTGCTGGTAGATTGAACGGAAATGGCTCACCTCGTCGGGTTGTAAGTTAATGTCAACCAATCTTTGATCGATTTGTACATCCGTAATAGACTCGATTTGATGAGCTGGAACCCGCTTTTTAGCAACCTGTTGGCGATATAAATCACGAATTTTATTTGTAAGCGCCTGCCTTAAATACCAACAAAAGCGTGCCTCATTACATGAATACGAGCATGCTGTTCGGTACAATACCACCGCTGCCTCCTGTTTCCAATCATCAAGAGGTACTTCATCCAGCCTAAATTGATACCATAGTTTACAAATCAATGGTAAATACTGGTTATATAAAACTGCAAAACTCGCTGAGTCTTTTCCAGCGACCTGCTTAATCAGTTCACTTTCTGGGGTTGTTTGAATCAGCTTTGGACTCATTAGATGCAACCTCTTGTTCCACTAACCCCTAACGGACCCACTTGAAAATTAGCTAGCTAATCATCTCACCGTCACAGCGTATTGAACGGGGGTTTAGAACTAACTCTCACCTTAGTTCTACGATGGCTTTTCTCCAACGCTTGATTCCGCTGCCGCAGGATTTGACCATCACTCGTTAGTTGTCTAAAATAATTTACCAGATTCTGTCAAAAGAGACAATCCTTAATTTTTGTCTCTGATCTCTGGATAAGAAAAAATAACCTCTAGAACTAGTCATTCCTGAGGTTATTTTTTTTAAATTATTTTAGAGGATGACGAGAACTGAACCCTTGATAAATCAATAGACTAGCAGCAACACTGGCATTCAAGCTTTGAACTTGTCCCACCATTGGAATAGTGAGCATTTCATCACAAGTCTTTTTTAATAGTTGAGAAATACCTTTTCCTTCGTTACCAATCACGACTGCAACTGCGCCATGAGCATCCCAACGACGGTAATCTGTCCCTTTCATATCAGTGCCAAATAGCCAGACCCCACGCTCTTTTAATTCTTTTGCGGTTTGGACCAAGTTAGTAACCCGTGCGACTGGCACTCTTTCAATCGCCCCGGCTGATGTTTTAGCCACCACTGAAGTGAGACCGACTGCCCGCCGCTTTGGAATAATAATGCCGTGGACTCCCGCAGCATCCGCAGTTCGGATAATCGAGCCCAGGTTATGGGGATCCGCTAATTCATCAAGCAGCAAAAAGAATGGTTCTTCATTGTGACGAGCAGCATTATCAAACAATTCATCAACAGTTGAATAACGATATGCTGCAACTGCTAGCGCCACTCCCTGGTGATTTTGATGATTAACCATTTGATCCAATTTTGTCTTTGGCACGTTAGAAATCACTAAATGTCGATCCTTAGCTAGTTTAATAATTTGAGCAATGGCGTCTGTTCGTAGTCCTTTTTGAATAAAAACTTTGTTAATTTCCTGATCGGACTTTAAAGCTGCCACTGCTGGGTGCCGACCAATCACAAATTCCGGTGTCTCATCGCTCATATTCAACCCTCCCGAGGTCAACTTGTTTAATACACCACCGACATAGTTCCGCTAATCGATCTGCTTGTCCAGACAATTGCAAGTATCCCATCAGAGCTTCAAACCCCGTCGAAATACGGTAAGTTAATACCGATGTATTTTTTGCGTGGGTGTAACTATTAGCATTTCGACCGCGCTTAAAGAATTCCCATTCATCATCGGTAAGCAGAGCTTGTTCTTCCATTAATTTAATTAGCCCAGCCTGCGCCTTTGCTGAAACATACGAAGTCGCTTTTTTTTGCAGGCGATTCGGCTTCGTCATCCCTAAGTCAAGAAGGTGTTCCCGAACTGCAACTTCATAAACGGCATCGCCCAGGTAAGCCAGCGCAATCCCGTTCAATTGTCGATAATCAATTTTTGCCATGCTATTCCTTTCTATAACGTGTCCCTTGCGGTGTATCTTCAATGATGATTCCTTGAGCTTTTAGACTATCACGAATTTGGTCACTAAGCGCAAAATTCTTCTGGCGACGTGCTTCATCCCGCTGAACAATCAGTTGCTTAATTGCCTCATCATCAATTTGACCAGTTGCGGTTAATTTCACTCCAAAAATCAGCAATAATGTTTTTAATAATTGTTGAATGGCTTCAATAGCACCCTTTAAAACGACTTCATTTTCGGTATAACGATTAGCAAACTTCACCAATTCGTAAACTACGGCAATCCCATTTTGCACATTGATATCATCATCCATTGCCTTCACAAAGTCTTGCCGGAAAGCTTGTAATCTTTGGGTAACCACTTGATCATCACCATCATTAGCGTCATTCTTCCGGTAGTCTAAATTATTATATGCAGTTTGGATGTGTGCTAAATTATTTTGTGCATCGGTTAGGTTAGCTTCACTATACTGAATTGGCCGACGGTACTGAGTGGTAGCCATGAAGAAGCGAAGCACCTGTGGATCAACGTGCTGAATAATATCATGTACAGTAATGAAGTTATGCAATGATTTACTCATTTTTTCGTTTTCCTTGCCAATTGTCACAAACCCATTATGCATCCAATAGTTAACAAACTTTTTACCAGTAGCGGCTTCTGACTGTGCGATTTCATTTTCGTGGTGCGGAAACTCCAGGTCCTGACCACCCGCGTGAATATCAATCGTATCATCCAAATACTTGGTCGACATCACTGAACATTCAATGTGCCACCCGGGGCGACCGGCTCCCCATGGTGAATCCCAACTAATTTCTTGTGGCTTGGCCGCTTTCCACAAAGCAAAATCCATTGGATCTTCTTTTTTGTTTACTTCGTCAGCACTAACATGTTCGCTTGCCCCAACCTCTAGGTCATCAATTGATTGTCCAGACAGCTGTCCATAATTTTTGAATTTACGGGCACGATAATAAACGTCACCATTAACTGCATAGGCATATCCACGATCAACTAATCGTTGAATAAACTTGATAATTTCTGGAATATTATCGGTTGCCCGTGGATGCCGAGTGGCTGGTTCAATGTTCACTGCCGTAGTATCTTCCATAAAGGCTTGAATATACTTATTCGCTAATTCGGGTACAGTAATCCCTTGGTCACGAGCTGCCTTAATCATTTTATCGTCGACGTCAGTAAAATTAGAAACATAGTTCACATGGTAACCAATAAATTCCAGATACCGCCGAACCGTATCAAACGCAATCGCGCTTCGTGCATTACCAATATGAATGTAGTTATACACCGTGGGCCCACAGACATACATGTTAACCACACCCGGATGAACTGGATGAAATTCTTCTTTTTTTCTGGTTAAAGTATTGTATATTTTTAACATCTCTAAATCTCCTTTACGGGCCACTTTGAATAGTTTAATAGTAACACACTCACTGCTCGACCACACTTTCCGCGGTTGATTTTTCAAAAGCAAATAATATTTACTGTTTGGTCACATTTTCTTCACAATCTATTGTTAGTATAAAAACCGTAGTAGAAAAACAACTACTACAAATTAACCGAAACCGATTATTTTTCAATTACTCCTCCCAATAGTAACCGAAAAATACTCCTTTACGAAATCTTCCCCAAAGATATTCGTAATACTATAGTCGTGGTCCTCCCAAGCCACGGCTTTTTCTTATTAAAAACTAAAAATCAGGTGAACAATGTTGAATCAGTCATCATTCACCTGATTTTTTTATCGGTTATTTTTCGTTTTGCGGTTGATCTTGCTCGTTACTAATTCCTTTGGCAGAATGGAGTGGTCGAGCAAAAATCATTCGCCCTGCATCAGTTTGCAAAGCACTTGTGACTTCGACTTCAATATTTTCATTCATGTAGAAGCGACCATCTTCAACCACAACCATTGTTCCATCATCTAAATAAGCAACCCCTTGCTGCCGCTCGGTTCCTTTTTTAACCACAGTGACGTGCAGCTGCTCGCCTGGAATAAACCGTGGGCGTAGTGACTTTGCTAAATTATTAATATTAAGAACCTGAACATTTTGAAATTGGATGACCTTATTCAAGTTCCAGTCATTGGTTACAATCACACCATCAACTTTTTTAGCCAGCGCAATTAACTTGCTATCAACCTCTGGAATATCTTCAAAGTCCCCATCATACATTTCAATTGGGACGATTTTCTCTTTCCGTAACTTATTCAAAATATCCAGGCCACGTCGACCACGGACCCGTTTGATACTTTCACCTGAATCGGCGATGTACTGCAGTTCATATAGAACAAAGTTCGGTACTAACAGCGTTCCTTCAAGGAAACCAGTCTTAACCAAATCATAAATCCGCCCATCAATCAGGATATTAGTATCCAAAATTTTATAATGGTGATAGTTAGCGTCTTGCTGCTTAATCACATCGCCACTTTTACCAGCACCGTCTTTCGTTCCACGTTTCAGCGTCAAAAAAGTCCGCCAATCGTCCAGTCGTGTTGTCCCCATTCGAAAACCAAAGTAACTAAAGATCAGCATTAATAAAATCGGGACAATGTTATTAATTACCGGAATATGAGTTCGCCACAGTGGAATCGAAATTAAAATTGCTAAAACTAAACCAATGATGGTTAATAATGCACCAAAAAATAAATAAAGCGGACTCTTCTTCGTTAAGTAATCTTCAGTTCGTTGAACTAATCGTAGTACCCAGCCAATCGAAATCAGTGAGATCAACCAGAAAACAATCCCACCAATGAACAGATCAGCAATAATCATTAAGACAGAGTTATACTCGACTCCGATCGCTGGCCATAATGGCGGAAGATAGTAGTACCCAATGGCGGCTCCTAAGATTGTAAATATTAATCGAACAATTCCCTTTCTCATTATGCATCCTCCTTTCGATTATGCCAAAGCTAATTGCAACGTTTCACTAATGGTCGTTACCCCAACCACTTCAATATTTTTTGGCGGGTCCCAGTTTTGCAGGTTGTTTTTGGGAATGAAAATTCGGCGGAAACCTAATTTGGCAGCTTCAGCAACCCGTTGTTCAATCCGGTTAACCCGGCGAATCTCCCCAGTCAATCCAACTTCACCCACAAAGGCATCGGTCGGGCGAGTCCCTTTATCACGATATGAAGAAGCAATCGCCACCGCAATCGCTAAGTCAATTGCTGGTTCATCTAATTTTACCCCACCAGCAGCCTTTAAATAGGCATCCTGATTCTGGAGAAGTAAATTGGCTCGCTTTTCTAAAACCGCCATAATTAATGAAACTCGATTTCGACTCAAGCCGGTGGCAGTCCGCTGCGCATTACCAAACACTGATGGCGTAATCAGTGCTTGAATTTCAACTAAAATCGGTCGGGTTCCCTCTAAGGAAACAACCACAGCCGACCCAGTGGCATCCTTTAGTCGTTCCTCTAAGAAAATTTCTGAAGGATTAGCAACTTCTTTGAGGCCACTACTGTTCATCTCAAAAATCCCTAACTCATTAGTCGAACCAAACCGGTTTTTGACTGACCGCAAGATCCGATAAGTGTGGTGAAGGTCGCCCTCAAAATATAAAACAGTATCAACCATATGTTCCAAAATCTTTGGACCAGCTAATACTCCACCTTTAGTTACGTGTCCCACCACAAAGACAGTGATATTTTTGCCCTTTGCAATCTGCATCAGTTGCGCAGTTACTGCACGAATCTGAGAAACACTCCCAATCGCAGAAGTAACGTCAGTGGCTTGCATCGTTTGCACTGAATCAATCACCACGTATTCTGGATCCATTTCGTCAATTGTTGCTCGAATGCTGTCCATATTTGTTTCTGGGTAAATGAAAAAATCATTACCAGAAACGTTCAACCGCTGTGCCCGCATCTTAATCTGGTTAGCACTCTCTTCACCAGAAACGTAGAGCACCGAGTGACCTTCATGACTTAATTGACCCGAAACTTGTAATAGTAATGTTGATTTGCCAATTCCCGGATCTCCACCAATCAAAACTAATGATCCTGGTACAATTCCACCGCCCAGAACCCGATTCAACTCATTTAACTTGGTTTTAACCCGCGGCGTCTTTTGTGTGTCAATTTCGTTAATTCGTTGTGGTTTAGCCACAATCCCGGTTAACGTTGTTGTGGTGGTCTTAGGCTGCCTAATTGTGGATTGGTCCACCTCTTCAACTAACGTGTTCCATTGACCACAATTCGGGCAACGTCCCAGGAAGCGCGGTGAAATATAACCACAATTTTGGCATACATAGTGTGTTTTGGCTTTTGCCATCTTTTATCCCTCTTATTCCTTGGTTGACCCAAAACCACCTTCCCGCATGGCTTGCGGTTGTTCTTCCGTGTCTGCCATTAAGTAAGGAACGAAAATCCCCTGAGCGATTCGTTCACCTTTTTTAATGTGGTAATCAGTCAACCCATAATTAATTAACTGTACAAAAATTTCGCCTTCATTGGCAGGATTATCGTAATAATCGGCATCAATTATCCCAACTCCATTCGGTAAAATGAGTCGCCGTTTCAATGGTCCGCTAGAACGATTAAACAACATTAATACTTCATCTGGCTGCATATAGGCCTTAATCCCCGTTGGCACCAAATATGGCTTCAAGCTCTGATCACCCTTGCTAATATCATCTGCCGTTAATTGGTCCTGATGATGAATTTTCCATAAAGTTTTAATAAAATTGCCCTTCCAAATCGAAGGCAACACAAAGTTTTCCGCCGCTTCAAAGTCATAGCCAGCTGCCTGTTTGGTTTGACGCTGTGGTAAGTGCAATCCTTGATCTAGCTTTGTGGAAACGACTTTAAATCCCCGTTTCATAATTTCACCCCGTTTATCTGATTACTTATCAATTGTAACATGAAGTTTGCTTGACTTTTATTATTAAAACAGTGACAATTTATTGTGCAAAAAAGATCGTTAGAAAGGAGGTGTTTTCGGTATGCATTTCGTTGTTACAAATGGTAAAATCAGCGCATTCTCTGATGATGACAGTTGGGCTGGCGAAGTCAGTTTCTCAGCCGTCACCGCTGGCAGTAATCATGTAGTAGTTGAACGAGTTTTTGTCGTACCGGCATTTCGTGGTCATGGTTTAGCCACTCGACTGATGGATCATTTTGTTCAGCAGGCTCGTGACCATCAATGGACTGTTAAAATCATGTGTCCATATGCCAAACACTACTTTAAATTGCATCCGAAAGCACAATCCGTATTATTATCATAAGATCGAATGTAAAAGGAGATTATTTAAATGGATCAAAACGAATTAAAAGCACAAGTCGGTAAAGAGGCCGTTAAGTATATCAAAGATGGCATGATTGTTGGCCTTGGCACTGGTTCTACGGTTCGCTACATGGTGGATGCCCTTGGCGACCGGGTCAAAAATGAAGGACTCAATATTATTGGGGTCACCACTTCCAACCGTACAACGAAGCAGGCCGAATCCTTAGGGATCACGATTAAAGATATTGATGAGGTTGACCACATTGATCTTTGTATTGACGGTGCCGATGAAGTTGACGATGACTTTAACGGAATTAAAGGCGGTGGTGGCGCCCTCCTCTGGGAAAAGATCGTTAATAACGCTTCAACTAAGAAGATTTGGATTGTTGACCAATCAAAACTGGTACCACGAATCGGTGATTTTGGTGTGCCAGTCGAAGTCATCCCATTTGGTGCTCAACACGTCTTTAACGCTTTTGAAAAGAAAGGCTACAAACCAGTTTGGCGAATGGCGGACGATCAAAAATACCGCACTGATGAAAATAACTTCATCATTGATATCCACCTTGGACAAATTAAAGATCCTCATGCCTTAGCTGAAGATCTGATCCACACCGTTGGCGTAGTAGAACACGGCCTATTCTTGAACCGAGTTGACGATGTTATCGTTGGTCGCGATAACGGTCCTGAAGTTTTACATGCTAATAGATAATTTCATCTAGCCTACTGGTAGTTACCAGTGGGCTTTTTACACCAAAGGAGTTTTTGCGATGGAAGAAAATACACAAAAAATGCTCGCCGGCGAACCTTATCGTCCCGACACACCAGAACTAAATACTTTGCATGAAATCGCTCATCGACTTTGTCAGGATTATAATCAACTCCGCGATACTAACACCGCAGCACGAAAACAAATTGTTGATCAGCTCATTCCTCACCACGGTAAGGGCATCTATCTTCAAGGACCCATGCAGTTTGATTATGGTCGCTTTACTAACATCGGTGATGATTTTTACGCAAATTTTAACCTCACTGTCTTAGATACCTGCCCCATTACCATTGGTAACAATGTGATGTTGGGACCAAATGTTAGTCTGATTACCGCTACCCACCCTTTGCGGTGGCAACAACGAAATCCTCGGCAGCAAGCGGATGGGACGTTTACGGACTTAGAACTGGGCAAGCCCATCAACATCGGTAATAATTGTTGGCTCGGGAGTAATGTCACCGTCTGTCCGGGGGTCACAATTGGTGCTGGTTGTGTCGTTGGTGCTGGTGCTGTGGTGACTCATGATATGCCAGAAAATTCACTTGTCCTTGGGGTTCCAGCCAGAGCCGTTCGCCAAATCACCAAAAATGATCATCTTGATTCCTACCCGTATTAATTAAATACGGTATAATGGTAACCAATATCTTTTAAAGGAGTGATTTTTTGTGAGTTTTACCATTACTAACAATGATCTTCAAGATTTTGCCCAAGATTATCACAACCGGCCAAACGCCCAAGTTTTAGAAAATGCGGTGACCACTAATGGAGTGCGCGCTGCCAGTTTCAATTGGCATTCCATTGCTGATGATGCCCCGGTTTTTTCCATTGATTTGGCGACCGGTGACGTGGCCGATCAAAAACAGTCTGGTCGATGCTGGATGTTTGCAGCGTTAAATACGATGCGTCATGAAATGCAACAAAAATTCAACCTTCCAGATAATTTTGAATTGTCACAATCTTACGCTTTCTTCTGGGATAAATTTGAAAAAGCCAACTGGTTCTACGAAAATATCATTAACACTGCCAACTTACCACTGGGCGATCGAAAAGTAGCTTGGCTGCTAGAAACACCCCAACAAGATGGTGGTCAATGGGACATGTTATGCGCCCTGATTGAAAAGTACGGAGTTGTTCCGAAGTCCGCCATGCCAGAATCATATAATTCCAGCCGTTCAAATGAAATCAACGCTGTCTTGAACAACCAACTTCGTCACGATGCGGTGGTTTTACGAAAGCTTGTCCAAGATCAAACAGTAAATGATGAAATCAATGCAATTCGGAAACAAATGCTCAACAACGTTTATCGGATGCTCGCATATGCTTTTGGGGAACCCGTCACGAAATTTGACTTTGAATACCGTACCAAAAAGGACAAAGAATACCATCACGATGCTGATTTAACCCCACAAGACTTCTTTAAGAAGTATGTCGGATGGAACCTTGACGATTATATTTCAATCATTCAAGCACCCACTGCTGATAAAGCATATCGTAAGACCTACACGATTGAAATGCTTGGCAATGTCGTTGGCGGACGCCAAGTTAAGCACTTAAACCTGTCAATGGACGACTTTAAACAACTAGCAATTAACCAACTCAAAGGCGGCGAAAGCGTTTGGTTTGGCTCTGATGTGGTTAAGTATTCTAATACTAAACACGGATTGATGGCACTGAATACTTACAATTACGAACAGCTTTTTGATACGGAGTTAACTATGACTAAAGCGGAAGCCCTTGACTATGGTGAAAGCATGATGGATCATGCGATGGTGCTCACGGGTGTGGACCTCGTGAATGATCAACCTACTAAGTGGAAGGTTGAAAATTCATGGGGGCTTAAGGTTGGTACAAAGGGCTACTTTGTTATGAGCGACGCCTGGATGGATCAATACTGTTACCAAATCGTGATTAATAAAAAATACCTTAGCGACGAGCTTAAGAAAGCCGCTGCTCAAAAACCAATTGTGCTAAAGCCATGGGACCCAATGGGTACTTTAGCCTAAGCAGGACATAACTAAAGGCGACCAGCAAAAAGCTGGTCGCCTTTTTCATCTGGAACTTAATTACTGCACTTGCTTTGCAATTGCGGCATTCACGCCATTCTTTTCATGTTCAACCAGAGCAGCTCGACTGGTAATCACACCAGTATCCATCTTGATCTCTCTCGTTAATCCTGGTGTCGACAGTTTCGGTTCGAAGAATTCTTTGAATTCTGCTAACCGTGTTGCCGTATGGAATACCCCAGCCGTAACCGTGATGAAGGTGGCAAACTCCATATCGCCACCAACCGTGGCTTCAAGCCAGGACCAGTCATTCCGAATCCAATCCCAAGCTAATTGTTGCCCCGCACTATTTGCTAGCACGCCACGATACCAAGCTCGTAAGTCTTGTGGTTTAATGAAGCCCGCATCCTCGAAGTTAGCAACTAAACGTTTCAGGAGTTCAGGCTCGGTAAACTTGGTTGTAGCAAAGCACAAGTCTTGCTTTAAGCTTGGATCCGTTGCAGTCTGGTAACCATTACAAAAGCGGTCAAAAAGTTCCGCTGTCCCATAATTCTCAGCTTCATTTCTTAGGATTGCCGGACGGACAGCTGCCGGTAATTCAGCAAAGTTTTGAACTGAAGTAAATAATTCATGTGCCTTTTGAATAGCTGTTTGGTTCTTACCATAAAGTGCCGCCCCTAAAACAATCGGTCGGGTTAATTGATCGTCATTACTTTCACCAGCAATTGGCTGCCAGCCTAGACGTTCAACCTGCTGTTGACTAAGCTGGTTAAAGAACTTTCGTAAATTGTCTTCCATTACTGTCCCCGGTTCAACAAATTTCTTGAGGGCGTTGGCAATCTGATAAAGCACCGTATTCACAATGGATGAATGACTATTGTTGAAGCGATGAAGAAGTGGTACCAATGAAGCGAATGTTACTTGGCGGCCTTCAGCTAATAGTCGGAGGTCTTGCAATAATTGCAGTTGCGTAATGTTATCCAAATCATCCACGTGCTCAAGCAAATCGTTCAATAATGTTTCATCATACTTCACGATGAAATGAGAATTGTTGCCGACATTTAAACGGAACGGTTTACCATTCGTTGCCCGTAATTGTTGGTAGTCACCGAGATCCAAGTCAGCCTCACCCATAATTTCCGGAGCAGCATCATAATTAGCGTTCAACGGAATCTTCCATAGCCGACCTTGATCCTGCCCAGCACCAATGAAGAACTGTTGTTGGTGCAGTTTCAAATGGCCATCCACAATTGAAGCACTCACGACTGGGTAACCCGGTTGGTTCAACCAAGAATGCATGATTTCACCGATTTTCATTCCAGAAGCCTGACCTAAGGCATCCCAGAGGTCATCACCCTTAGCATTACCATACTGATGATCAATGAAGTATTGCTTCAAGCCCCTTCTTAAGGCCTCATCGCCAAGCAGTGAGCGAACCATGACCAACATTCGCGAACCCTTGGCGTAAACAATTGCCCCATCAAAAATCGAATCAATTTCCGCCGGGCTTTCTACATCAACGTGCACTGATTGTACACCATCCGTGGCATCCCGTTGCAAAGCCATTGGAACTTCCGATGTTTGGAACATTTCCCAAATCTTCCATTCTGGGTGAATGGCATCGACCGACAGGTATTCCATCATGTTAGCAAAACTCTCGTTTAACCAGAGATCATCCCACCAGTTCATCGTAACCAAATCACCAAACCATTGGTGAGCCAGTTCGTGGGTGATAACCGTCGCCACTAATTCTTTATTATCTAGCGTAGTGTTATCAGGGTCGAGCAATAAGTAGGCTTCACGATAAGTAACTAACCCCCAGTTTTCCATGGCTCCAGCCGAAAAGTCCGGTAAAGCTAATTGCCATGAATGGTCCAACGGGTATGGTGTTTGATAGAACTCCTCATAAAATTCGATCGCACGTTTAGCAATGTCGAGAGCAAAATCTAGTTCTTTAGGTTGGTGCGCTTTAGTGGCAAATACGCCGACTTGAACCCCACTCTTGGTGGTCGTTAACTTCTTTTGCATATCACCGAAAGCAAACGCCACTAAATAGGTCGACATTTTAACTGTCCGTTTGAAGTAGTGAATTCCTGCTTCACACTTGTCTTCGGGCATATTGGCAATAATGGTTTCGCCTGGTTGTTCATCATATTTAATGGATAAATCAAAAGTTGCCTTGGCTGCTGGCTCGTCGACACATGGGAAGGCTTGCCGAGCTGCAGTCGTTTCAAACTGGGTACCAATTAATTCTTTCTGCTCCCCGTCAACTTGGTAGTATGACGGGTAGATCCCCATCATCGTGTCCGTTAATGTCGCATGGTAGGTAATCTTAAAGGTAACTTTACCCGTGGTCGGCAAGTCAATTATCACCGTTTCAGCGTCATTATTAACTTCAAAGGATAGTGGTTGACCATCTAATTCAACTTGGTCCACGTTTAAGAATTTTTGATTAACTGCAATCTGTTGATGCTTAGCAGTTCCAGTGATTGTAGTTATCCCTTGGATTGCCTTAGCCTGTCGATCAATGTTCAAAAACACTTGATAGTTACTTGGGACAAAATCATCTAATAATCGTTTACTCATTAAAAATCCTCCTCGTTCTCTTGCTCAGGATGCTCGACTGGTGCCAAGAATTTCTTGACCAAATCATAAATCTTCTGGCTCCAGAAGTCGCGTTCATGATTGGCCCCCTTGACCCGGTATGCTTCAACTTTTGTGCCATGATTATTTAATGCTTGGTACATATCTTCCATTTGGTGGTATGGCACCACTTGGTCAGCATCGCCATGCATTAATAAGAAAGGTGGATAACTAGCCCCATCTTTGATCTGGTACAGCGGGCTCATTTGCCGCTTGAGCTGATCCCACTTCGTTGGATCACTGCCAAATAGCGACAATTGTAAAATATCAGCACCGGGCATTTGATTGGTACTGTTGAACGTATCCAGAACATCCGTTGGTGCAAAGCAACTGACCACCGCGTTGACTGCATCAGATTGATCCGCGTATTCAGTAGTTTTGTAGCGTGGATCATCTGATGTGAGGCCCACAAGCAACGCCGCGTTCGCTCCTGATGAGGTTCCCCAAATGGCAACCCGCTGTGGATCAATAGAATACTTATGAGCGTTCGTCCGTAGATACCGAATAGCGGTTTTAACATCCTCCAAAAAGGCTGGGAAGGGATGCCCATCCAATGAATTCCGATGTTGCACCGTTGCAACCACGTAGCCTGCCTTTACGAACTGAACTAATTGTGGGATTTCTTCACCCATTGTTGGTAAACGCCAAGAACTGCCTTGAACAAAAACAATCAGTGGTCGTGGCTTACTTGTTAGGTAGTCATAGCGTTGTGACCACGGTGCTAACACGTCCATCTTAACTGCTTCACCATCTACAGCAGAGTACACAACATTTTCAATGAGCCGTACCTGACCCTTCATCGTGGGGTTGTTTTCAATCTCATGAATTGGCATTTTCGTTCTCCTTTAAAATTTTCTTATTTAATAGGTGTAACTGGTCATCAAATTGGTAAACAATCGGCTGACCATTGGGAACTTCCACCTGATCAATTTGATCATCGGGGATCTGCTCAATGTACTTGACTAACGCCCGAAGCGAGCTTCCGTGGGCAACGATCAATTGATTTTTCTGGTCTAATAGTCGGGGAGCAATCCGATCCTGCCAGTATGGCAAAATCCGTTCTAAAGTCATTTGGAGACTCTCGCTTAGTGGCTCCTGTACCCCCAATCGGTCATACCGACGTTCGTGTTGACGTTTAGTAAGACGGGGTGGAACTTCAGTATAGCCGCGTCGCCATCGGTGCAATTGTTCAGCGCCCACTTGGCGTTTCACCACAGCCTTATTTTGGCCACTTAACGCCCCATAATGACGTTCATTCAGGCGCCACGTTTTGTGGATCGGTAAATAAAGCTGGTCAATTTCGTCTAAGATGATATTGGCAGTCATAATTGAGCGTCGCATATATGACGTGTACACATCATTAAATCGGTAACCAGCTTTGCACAATTCACGGCCAACTTGGTGTCCCTGAGCAAGTCCCTTCGTTGTTAAAGGTGAGTCACTCCATCCCGTAAACACGTTATCGAGATTTGCTTGACTCTGCCCATGCCGAACCATTACTAAAGTTGCCATTACTTTCTCCCCTTTCATCATGGTTTTATTTTACCACCTTTGAATTTACGGAATAAATAAAGCCGCTAGTTTTTAACTAACGACTTCAACCTAATAATTTTATTCCATTGTTTGTGGTGACTTTTTCATGAATAAGACCGCCACCAGAATAATAATCGCTAAAACAATTTCACAAATTCCAGCATGAATAATCGTCGCTTTGGCAGTTGTTCCCAAGATTTCGCCAGCATATGGCGAAAGGAATGATCCTAAATTCGAACCAACTAACACGATTGATGTATAGAAAGGTGCTCGCTGTGAACTAGAAACTTCACTGACGCGTTCGAAAATATACGGAATGGCTAAGGAACTGGCAATTCCAGAAATCCCAGCAATCACTTGGACCATCAGAACTGAATGACTGATTCCAATCAGAAAGATACATAGTCCGCCTAATACAAGACTAAGCGGCAATACATACTTCCCGAGTTTTTTATAAACCGGGCCAAAGATAAAGCCACCAATCACGGTTGTAACGTTCACGATTGACCAAGTCGTGCTGGCCTGCGTCGCACTACCAATTCCTGATTGAACAAAGAACGTTGGTAACTTGACCGCAAAGACCATCGTCAACACTAGCAACAAGAAAATTAGAACGGCATACATAATGATTAATCCAGACGGATTTTTACCCATCGCTTGGTTCGTCGTCGCTTGCCAGCCTTCATCCTTAGGCTTTAGAGTAACTAACCCGACTTTCTCCGGATCAGGAACGAAAAAGACGAAAAGAAGTAAGGTGGGCAAGAATAGCAAGTACACCCAATATGCTTGGTGCCAGCCAAAAAGCAACAATTTACCAGCAACATAGGTCATAATGGCAGTCCCAATTCCAGCAACCGCTGACCGCCAGCCCATTAAGCGTGCTCGGCGTTCACCAGTAAAAAAGACCCCAATCATACTAATCGCTAGTGGATTAGCTAGACCAATTCCAATTCCGAAAACTGCTCGACTAACGAGCACCACGGTAAAGTTGTTTGCCATTGCCGGAACGACTGAAGAAATCGTCGCAATTAAAAGTCCCAGGATCGCCGTCTGTTTTTGACCAATTTGTCTAACCACCGCTCCACTGATTAAAACAAAGATAGTCACAAATACCGAAACTACGGTGGCGACTAATTCAATGTGCACCAACGATTGTGCAGGAAATGATTTCGCCATCCCGGGAATGGTTGCATTAACGACACTGGCCGCCTGCTCAACGATATTTAACGAGAGGAGTGCCAAAATGATTAGCCATTCGTGCCCCCTACTAATGCGTTGTGGCATTTAAATCACCTTCCTTTTACCGACAATACTTTTGCAATAGGTAAACTGGCGTGCAGCTCCACGCGTGGCAATAACTATTTACGATCGGACTCCCATATGGAGAATAATCTGGCTTGTCCGGTTCAAAGGCTTCCCAGTAAGTATCGGCGCCCAGTTGAACCATCTTGCCCCAATAGTCCTTAATTAATTGAACTGCATCATCCTTCAGACCCGCTTCAAATAGGGCTTGCGTAACGTGATGATACATATACGGCGTTGCAATCCCCTGAATTGGGAATAACTGATTAACCACTCGCTTCATCAATTGCTGGTTTTGGTCATCATCAAGGACTTTAGCAAGCACCATCCAGACTTGTGATGCCACATTGACTTCCTGATGATCACCAGAAACAAAGAAGCCTTGATCAGCGTCAAACAACGTTTTGGCATAGGCGACTAATTTCGTCAGCAACGTTTCATAGTCACTCACTGCCGAATCATCACCAATTCGTTTCCCTAAATCAATCAATTGACGAAGAGCGTAAATGGTAATTGCTTGGGCACAAGTCGTCTTATCAAATTCGTTCGACCAATCTACAAAGACTGGATAGTCATCGTTTGTCCTAACTTTTCCCTGATCGTCAATATATTGTTCAGTTGATTGCCACTGCTTCTTGGCGATTGGATAAAGATCTTGCAAGATTTCTTCATCTGGATGATGTTGCTCTAAATCATCCAATGTTGAAATAAAGAAGAGACTGTAGTCATACATAAAGGTATCGTCCGGAACATACTGCTGATTTGTAAAGACGTTCGCGCTGATGACACCATCCGCCGTCGTCATGGCACCAAATAAGTAGAGACATCGTTTGACCAATTGAACATCATCAAAGCTGGCGTAATTCGCTAATGCTTGTAGCCTCAAATCGCCAAGCCAAAGACGTCGGTCACGCTTCGGGCCGTCCTCAAAAACGTCTTGCATACATTCATGGAGCGTCGCGACCCCGACTTGATAAATCTGATCTAGTTCAGAATCACCAGTTTGTGGAGCATCCTTCACCGGTTGCTCAACCGTACTTTGGGCTGTCACTTCTGGATTTGAAAAGAGCGCGAACCACTTTGGCGACGTATCAATCACACTAATTTCTACATAACGGAAACTATACCGTCGTGGTAAATGTAAATCGGCTGGTAATTGATCTAAGTGAATAGTTTCTTCCTGAATCCAGGACTTGCTCAGCCAGCCATCATACTCGCTTGATTGGTGAGCCAACTCATTGGGCATTTCTGCAAAACGAATTCGAAAGGCTAGCGGTGCATCCATTGGTGAACCAGCGTGTTCAATCTGAACGTTAAACTTTCCCACAACATGGCGGCCAAAATCAATAATTATTTTACTGCCACGGGTCATCTTTAGTTGTGCTAAATCTTCCATCGTCCCAACGTTTTTGATCCCCACTTGTTCTAATTTTTCGGGATCTTTAACCAGTTCTACTAGCCGTTTCCCCTTCACAACGTTGATCTTGGTTTCTGGAAGATTTTCATCGGCCTTGTGAAGCAGTTTTTGATCATGGTTAAACTGCAGTCCTTGATTAATCTGAAATTTAAAAGCCATTGTAAATCACCCCTATTGACCAATCTTGTAATGCTTTTCCAAACGGATCATCGCCAGACCAAATGCAAAAGCAACTAAAATCATGATTGAGAAACCAACCATTGTTTTCTTAATTACTGATTGGACAACCAGCACCGGCGTCACAAACGCGAAAACTCCGCACAGGAATCGTGAGAAACCGCCAATGAATCCTTGAATCGAAGAACGAACCGCCACCGGGAAGGCTTCTTGCGTCCAAACTTTGTAGATCGCTTCACCCGCAATGTTGCTGCCAATACTGGTAATTCCAATCGCAATTACAATTGGCCAGAGGTCATGACGAAGAACTACTAGCGAAAACATGCCAACAAACTGAATAATCATCCCGATCACATAGAACTTGTTTCGTGATGGTGAACCAGCAGCTTTTGCAAATGCCATTGCAGCAAACAAAGAAATAAAGTTCAAGACTAATCCAGCCCCCGTAGCAAAGGTTTGACTAGCGTGCGCTTGCACTAACATAAAGGTCTGAAATTGACCAAACGTATTTGCCAAAATATTCCAGCAACAATAAAAGACGATAATACAAATAAACATCCGTAAGTACATTGACCGCTTTTTGCCAAATAAGACTTCCTTAACGGAAATTTTTGCGACATCCGTTTGCCCATGTTGTTGCGCTTTCTGCCGTTGATCACCTTCAGCGTGGAAAATCTTAAATTTCTTCGAGAAGGTTCGCCATGCCCAAATAATCAATGCAAAGATGGCCAAGCAGGCAAAGACCACTCGTGCACCACTTGCTCCAGCCATTTTCGAAACAATAAATGCCGCTCCGTAAGAAGCAAAGACACCGACTTGCCAGAAAATTTGTGTCGAAGCTACCAGCTTTGAGGAAGTTTGATCATCTGGCGCGTCATGACTAATCATCGTTAAGCTAATCGGTAAATCAAGTCCAGAAGCTAAACCAGTCACAATCGCACCACCAAGCAATGTCACATAGTTTGGTGCACATACACAAATTAACGCACCAATTGCATAAATAAAGTTCATCCAGTTAAAAGACCGTGCTAGTCCAAACGTTTTGGTAACCCAACCAGCTAACAATGAACCGACGGCGATTACAAAAGTTAAGGATCCAGAAATCACCCCAACTTGCCCATTAGTCAAATGTAATCCTAATTGCCAAACCGTTATCGTCGCGGACATGCCCACAATAATTCCGGAACCTAAAATCGAGCCAAAACCCGCCGCAATTGCCAGTGGCTGATATTTCTTCACCAAATTCGGTACCGTTGATTGATCATCCATTCTGATCCACTCCCTTGATTTTTTACTTATATATCAATTAACATGTTTAGTATAAGCAATTATGTTAGCGCTTTCAGTATCGACGGAACTGAACTTTGATTGCAAAATCTCAGAACAATCGATTGCATGTTAAGGGAGATGCAAAGAACTTGTTACCAAAATACTTTCTGCGTCAATTATTAGAAATTACACCAATTGAAAGGAAACAAATCATTGAAGATGGTCGCAACATTCCAGACGTCTTCCCCAGCCAAGACGTGAATTCAACAATTATCAAAATGCCCTTCTGGGACTTCTTTGATCATGGTAAAATCAGTGTGACTAAATCGAACCGGTTTTCCTACATTCCTGCCCACACCCATTCCTTTATTGAAATGAACTATGTGTTAAGCGGAAGTAGTCACCAGTATATTGATGATCAAAAAGTCGTTCTCCACCCTGGTCAATTATTAATTATGGATCGTGACGTCCAGCAAAGAATCAACTATGCTGGTAAAGACGACCTACTGATCAACATTCTGGTTCGCGATGATGACGAAATCAATCAATTATTATCAGGCTTGACGATTCGACAAAATTTAATGTGCCGATTTCTCTTTAACGCTGCCCAGCCAAACTTCAATCACGATAACTATTTAATCTGCAATTGTCACAACTCAGTGACGGCCACCAACCTCATTGAAGCCATCATTATCAATGGTTGGCAAAACAACGGCCAACACAACCAAATCCTCCAATTACTTACCAAATCATTATTACTAGCGACTGACAATCTGGTAATTCAACAGAAAACCAATTTTATTGATGTCCGACAGGATGAATTATTACCAGTAATTAATTATTTGAATACCCATTTTCAAACCATCACCTTGAGTCAATTGGCGACTCACTTTGGGTATAATCCGAATTACCTGGGTGATAAGATCAAACACACGATGGGCAGGAGTTTTAAGGAAATTTTACAACTGCGCCGACTCAACATCGCCTGTAACCTGATGGAACAAACAAATATGTCAATGCATGAAATTAGCGCTGCCATCGGCTATGAAAATCACTCGTCAATATTTCGCCTATTTAAAGACATCCTTCATACTACGCCCACTGAATATCGACAACGGGTTCGTCATCCGCGGCAGCTCGATATTGACCTTGGGTATTTTAGCAATTATGACAATAAAAACGGAGCAGACCAATAAATCTGCTCCGTTTGCTCTATGCATTGACTAATTCGATAAACTTCCGAACCACTTGTGGATCGATATTCGCCATTACCAAGGAACGTAGTGGGATATTTTCAAAAATTTCTGCACTATCCGATTGCAGAATCGCCGTTAATTGCTTACCCAAACCCGTTTTTTCCAAAGCACGTTGAATTTGTGGCGACTGATTATTGACCACGTCCACCACGTAAGTTTCCGGTGTGATATTTTGCAGCGGATCTACCCCCAATTGATAATCAAACGTTTGCTGTAGCCGAATATCTTCCACAGAACTACCGATCATGATCTCGTATTGACCGTTATCTGCTTCCCACATCCGTTGCTCATCGTTATACCAAGCAAAGGCCCGCCGACCTAGTAAGCATTTTACTGTTTTACTTTCACCCGGTTGTAAGCTAACCTTAACGAAATCGCGTAGCTCTTTGGCTGGCTTTTCAACTCGACTGACCTGGTTAGCAACATAAACCTGAGCGACCTCTTGACCAGCCACTTTTCCAGTATTGGTAATCGTAAATTCAACGTTCGCCCAATTATTCTGTTGCGTCACGATTAAATGGTCGTACTGGAAGGTAGTGTAACTAAGTCCATGACCGAATGGGAAGCGAACTGGCTGTTCTTTACTGTCATAGTAGCGATAACCGACAAACAGCCCTTCATGATAGTTTTCTTGACCCCGTTCACTATTAAAAGTCGGATAGGTTGGATTGTCCGCTAACCGTATTGGGAACGTTTCGCTAAGTTTTCCAGATGGGTTCACCTCGCCAGTTAAAATATCCCAAGTTGCTTCACCAACTGCTTCTCCAGCAAGATATGTTTCAACAATTGCATTTACTTGGTTAGCCCATGGCATCGCCACAACTGAACCGTTTTGGAGAACTACCGTGACGTGCTGATTGGCTTTGATCAATTCATTGAGCAATGCTTCTTGGTTAGTTGGTAGCTCGATCGTTGTCTTGTCGAAGCCTTCCGATTCCATCTCAGCCGGATACCCCATAAAGTAAATTACTTGGTCACTCTTTTTGGCTAGTGTAACAGCCTCAGACGTTAATCTTTGATCAACCGTATTACTGTCTAATCGATATCCTTGAGCATAGCTAGCATTCTGAGGCATTGCATCCCGCGGTGTCACAACGCGGTGAGCATTCACATGTGAACTACCGCCACCTTGGTAACGTGGTTTCGCTGCCAATTCGCCAATCACTGCAAGGGATGTGCCAGCTTGAATTGGTAGTTCTTCATTATGATTTTGTAACAGAACAATACTATCATCAGCTAACTGTCGTGCAAACCGGTGCTGGGCTTCTTTGTCATAACTTTCTATTGGACCCTTCGTCTGCCACTTTTCGACCATTTTAAGGACCCGCAATGCGCCCTTATTTAGCACTTCTTCATCCAGTCGGCCAGTCTTGACTGCGCGAACAATTTCATCAACTGATGGTTGCCCTTTCCCGGGCATTTCAAGGTCTAGCCCGGCTTGTAAAGCGGCAACATGGTCTGCCACCGCTCCCCAATCAGACATTACCAACCCGTTAAAACCCCATTCATCACGTAAAATTTTGGTGAGGAGCCGTTGATTTTGCGAGTTTAAGGTGCCATTGATTTTATTGTACGAACACATAATAGTCGCCGGATGGGCTTCTTTCACCACCCGTTCAAATTGGGCTAAATAGATCTCACGCATTGTTCGCTCATCCACGTTCGACGAATTGGTAAACCGTTGGTTTTCACGATTGTTCAACGCAAAGTGTTTAACCGAAACACCAACCCCCTTACTTTGGACCCCTTTGACATAGGCAGTCGCCATTCGTCCTGCTAACAAGGGATCTTCAGAAAAGTATTCAAAGTTCCGCCCGGCAAGTGGACTTCTCTTTATATTGACACCAGGCCCCAGTAAGATACCAACCCGTTCAGCTTTGGCCGCAACCCCTAAATGTTCACCTAATTTAAACAGCATATCATCATCAAATGAACTAGCGGTAAGTGCAGAACTTGGAAAACACACCGCGTCTACACTGTCGTTCAATCCTAAAGCATCACTACTATCAGCCTGTTTCCGCAACCCTGAAGGGCCATCCGTCATCATCATTTTGTCAACCCCGGGAACAGTTGCGGTAAACCAGAAATCATGTCCCGTTACTAAGGAGGCTTTTTCTTCAAGAGTTAAGCCATTAACAAACTCTCGATTAAGTTGCACCACTTTATCATCACTCCTTTTTACTGATATTATCATTATAGGACTAATGTAACCGCTTTATCCAGCTGCTCAGAACTGACTTTTCATTGCAAAATTACAGTTTATGCGTACTCCTTCGAGCTTTTGCCGTGCGCACGGTCCAAATCGTGTGCACAACTGGGTGCATCATATTCTTAAATAAACAAAAATAATCCTTGATATATCTTCATAAAATGCTGATATATCAAGGATTATTAAACTTAATAAAGTTTTGTTATGCGGCCAAGAGGATTCGAACCTCCACGGTCTAAACGACCACAAGATCCTTAATCTTGCGCGTCTGCCAATTCCGCCATGGCCGCATCAACAAATAGTATCATATCAAAAATACCATTCATTGACAACTATTTTTTCACTTTTCTTGTTTTTTCTAGGCGAAAGCGTCCGCCACACCGTGCACAATGGTAACGGTAAACATTAAAGCGCCGCTGTCGAAGCAGGATTACGCCACAACCTTGACAGCGATAACGGTAACGTGGCGTCTTCTGCTGAGCAGCCGTGCTCGTTAGTGGTGCGTAACGCGATCCACCAACCGCTTTTAATAGTGTTTTAAAGTCATGGTCACGATGCCGATAACCTCGACCAGCAAGATGGAGATGATAATGACATAACTCATGCAAAATCACCCGTTCAAGATTCTGTTCATCAAACTCTTCTAACATCAACGGATTGATATCAATGTGATGATCCGTTAAGTGATAACGACCACCTGTCGTCCGCAAACGGCGGTTAAAAACGGCTTGATGCCTAAACGGTTGATGAAAATAATGTAATGACAGTCGCTCCGTCAACTGCTGGAGTTGCTCATTAGTCATTATTGCTTACTGCTCCCTGGTTCAATCATAGTTAACTGAATTCGTTGCCGCTCATGATCAACTGACAGGACCCAAACATCAACAATGTCGCCAACTGCTACTACTTGTCGTGGGTCCCGGGTGAACTTCTTCGTTAATTGGGAAACGTGGACTAATCCATCATGCTTAACTCCAATATCAACAAACGCGCCAAAGTCCACAACGTTTCGTACTGTTCCCTGAAGCTTCATTCCTGGTTTTAGATCATCCATTGTCATGACATCCGTCCGTAACAGCGGTGCTGGGAGAGAATCCCGCAGATCACGACCTGGTTTTTGCAAGTCGGCAATGATGTCTTGAACGGTTTCCAGTCCATGGTCATCATTAACGAACTGTTGCGCATCTAAATTTTGCAACTGCTGATTAGCAGTTGCAGAACCCAAGTCGGCCATGTCAACCTGTACTGCTGCTAAAATCTTCTTCGCTAAAGAATAACTTTCTGGGTGAATATCAGTGTTGTCTAACGGATTTTCGCCATTAATGATCCGCAAGAACCCAACCGCTTGTTGATATGCTTTTGGTCCTAACCGCTTAACCTTCTTTAATTGTGTTCGGTTAGTATAGGCACCATTTTCATTTCTGAATGCTACAATGTTTTTCGCAATCGTTGCTGATAAGCCCGAAATATAAGTCAACAGTTGGTAGCTGGCGGTGTTTAAATTAACGCCAACTCGGTTAACAGCTCGCTCAATAACTGCCGCTAATTCAGTCTTCAACTCAGCAGTCGGTAAGTCATGTTGATACTGACCAACTCCAATCGCCTGTGGATCAATCTTCACTAATTCAGCCAGTGGATCCTGCAACCGTCGTCCAATACTAATGGCACTCCGCTTTTCAACGGGTAGTTCTGGAAACTCATCCCGGGCATCCTGACTGGCTGAGTAAACTGACGCGCCAGCTTCATTGACGATGACGTAGTAGACCTGCCGATCAAGCTTTTTCAAAACGTCTGCCACAAACCGTTCAGACTCCCGACTAGCAGTACCGTTACCAATCGCAATCATTTCGACATTATATTTCTTCAGCAGGTCAATAAATTGTCCAGCCGCCTGAGCTCGCTCCTTTTCCGGTGCCGGCTTATGGGGATAAATGACCGCCGTTGTTAATAATTTGCCATTGGGATCCATCACCGCAAGTTTACATCCGGTTCGATAGGCAGGATCAAAACCGAGTACCACTTTACCCTTAATTGGGGCCTGCATTAAAAGATTATAAAGGTTTTCACCAAAGACCTTAATGGCTTGTTCATTAGCATCGGCAGTTAATTGCCGACGCAGCTCCCGTTCGATTGCCGGTTGCAAAAAGCGCTTATAAGCATCGGTAGCTGCAGCTTCAACAAACTTGGTCGCAGCGTTTTCTTGATGCGAACCGATTAACCGAAATTGAAGATAATTAAGGACCGTTTGCTCGTCAGATGCCACACTTACCCGTAAGACCTTTTCTTTTTCCCCACGGTTAATCGCTAACGTTCGGTACGAGCTCATGTCCTTAACCGGCGATGAAAAATCATAATATTGTTGGTAAACTTTTAACTCATCATGATCTTCGCCGTTCTTTTTCAACGCAGTCTGCACTTCACCATGATTAACAGTATAGTTTCTCAGCCAACCACGCACGGACGTCATTTCACTAATGGCCTCCGCTAAAATTTCATGCGCGCCAGCCAAGGCATCTTCTGCAGTTTCGACATTTTCATTTATAAATTCTTCGGCTTTTGCCGTTAAATCATCTGTTGGATACGACAAAATCCAATTAGCGAGTGGCTGTAATCCATGTTCACGAGCGACCTGTGCTTTCGTTCGACGCTTTTGTTTATAAGGTAAATACAGATCTTCCACACTTGGCAGATCTTCCGCATTTAAAATTGCTGCTTTGAGCTTGTTAGTGAGTTTTCCCTGTTCTTCAATACTCTTAATTACAGACTGCTTACGTTCAAACAGTTCGTTAGCTTTATGGTATTGGTCTTGGATTCCTTGCAACTGGACTTCATCCAGGGTCCCCGTCATTTCCTTTCGGTAACGAGCAATAAAAGGAATCGTGTTCCCTTCATCCAGTAATTTTAAGGCTGCCTCAATCTGGTGTGCCTTCAGTTCTGGCATTGCGGTTGTGACCGCTTTAACAACACTTGTTTCCATCAAATTCTCCTGTCTTCTACTTTTGCCACCAAGTATCCGCAGGGGCTACTGGTAAGTGGCGTTTGTGGCGAGTCTTAAGATACCACGTTTCAATTTGCTTTGCTGCTTGACCATTAATGGACTTTCCTTCTAAATAGTCATCAATGTCATGATAACTAACGCCAAGCGCTTGTTCATCGGGCAAAGCGGGACGATCTTCTTCCAAGTCAGCAGTCGGTGTTTTTTTATAAAGGTGTGCCGGTGCCTTTAAAAATTCAAGTAATGATCGACCTTGCCGTTTGTTTAATCCAGAAAGCGGCGTTAAGTCTGCACCGCCATCACCAAACTTGGTATAAAATCCCGTCACCGCCTCTGCCGCATGGTCAGTACCAACGACAGCACCACCATGAGCACCAGCAATGGCATATTGAACAATCATTCGTTCTCGCGCCTTGATATTCCCCTTATTGAAATCAGAGATGTGTTGATCAGCAGTCGTTAGTTGTTCAACCATGGCATCCGTCGCCGGTTTAATATTCACCCGCACCGTTTGATCTGGATGAATAAAGTCATTAATAGCACTCATGGCATCCGCTTCATCCGCCTGTTCGCCATAAGGGAGCCGGACTGCAATAAATTGATATTGATCATTAGCGGTTTCCTGACGAAGCTTTTCAACTGCCAGTTGACATAGTCGTCCTGCTAATGAGGAATCTTGACCACCTGAAATACCAAGCACCAGGGTTTTCATCCCGGTGATTTTTAAATAATCCACAATAAAACTAATTCGTTGCTGAACTTCATTCGCTGGATCAATCGTTGGTTTGACGTGTAACTTATTAATAATCTCAGATTGTAACTCTTTCATTTTCAGCTCCTAATGTAAATGGCGCACTTTTTCGTGAATCTGCTGAATCATCTTCATCTTATTGTCATAACACTTTTGTGATAAATCAACCGGGTAAACTTCAGGATTAAGATCCCGTTTATATTCATCCCAAAGTTTATTAAGGTGCCGTTGTCGTGATGCTCGAATGTCATCCAAATCCGGTTCATCATAAACTAGTTCACCATTAACAAAAATGTCTTGAAGAAGTGGACGTGCCTCAAAATCATCAACCGTCTTGTTTAGAAATGTATAATTCGGATCAAACATAAACAGGGAATCAAGTTTGCGTGGATCTTCATCGCTTAACGTGACATAATCACCCTCGCTCTTACCATCCTTGCGATCAGTAATGCGCCAAACTTGATGCTTTCCTGGTGTCGACATTTTAGCGACATTATTTGACAGTTTAATCGTGTCAACCATTTGACCATTTTCGTCTTCGACTGACACCATCTTATATACTGCCCCCAGCGTCGGTTGGTCAAAAGCAGTGATTAGCTTAGTGCCGACACCCCAAGTATCAATCTTTGCTCCCTGCATTTTTAGGTTGGAAATGGTTTTTTCATCCAGGTCATTTGAGGCAATGATCTTAGCATTCGGGAAGCCGGCATCATCCAGCATTTCACGAACCTTTTTAGAAAGGTAGGCCATATCACCAGAATCAATCCGGACCCCCACAAAGTTAATCTTATCGCCCATTTCACGAGCTACCCGAATAGCGCTGGGCACCCCACTCTTCAACGTATCATAGGTATCCACTAAGAAGACACAGTCGTGATGAGTCTCTGCATAGGCTTTAAAGGCCTCATAATCATTCCGATACGTCTGAACAAGCGCATGGGCATGGGTGCCAGAAATTGGAATTCCAAACAATTTCCCTGCTCGGACATTACTAGTGGCATCAAAGCCGCCGATATAAGCTGCTCGCGTTCCCCACAATGCCGCATCAAACTCTTGGGCGCGTCGGGTACCAAATTCCATCACAATTTGATCGCCAACAATTGACTTTATACGGGCAGCCTTCGTTGCTACCATAATTTGATAGTTAATCACATTTAGCAGTGCCGTTTCCACAAGCTGGGTTTCTAGCAAGTTTCCTTCAACCTGAATAATGGGTTCATGATTAAAAACCAGTTCACCTTCGGCCATACTTCGAATATTACCGTGGAAATGAAAGTCGGCCAGATACTCTAAAAATTGATCATCAAATTGCTGCGTCGAACGTAAATAATCAATGTCTGACTGGGTAAAATGTAATTGTTGAATGTACCGAATGATATGGTCAAGTCCCGCAAAGACAGCATACCCATTTTCAAACGGCATTTTTCGAAAGAAGGTTTCAAAAACGGCTCGTCGATGACCTAATCCCTGTTGCCAATAGGTTTGCATCATCGTCAGCTCATAAGCATCCGTATGAAGAGCTGGACTATCATCTGGATAAAGAAACTTCATTATTTTCTCCCTTAAATAAAAAACAGCCGTGCTAGCAACATCCCAGCTACCAAACCGGCTGTTATGATTTAGTCATTATTTTTCAAGAACAAATTCAAAACGACTACCAACATATTGCGTATGCACGTATTCGAATGGTCGCCCATCTTGCAAATAGGAAATCTGCGTCATTCTCAACAATGCATCACCACGACGAATATCAAGATACTCCGCAATTTTTTCGGTAGCATTAGTGGCTGAAACCTTTTGAACGGCGTGTCCTGGATAAAGTTTTGCTTTCTCAGCCAGCGTCCGATAAAAAGAAGAGGTCACCTCATCCTTACTAAAATTCGTAATTAAGGATGCTGGAATCGTTGCAATTTCAAAACAGATGGGAACCCTGCTACCGTACCGGACTCGTTCCATCCGGAGCACCCGTTCACCAGCTGTTAGTTGTAACTTTTCTGCTTCACTCTCTGACGGAATGGTTAAGTGATACGAAACTGTCTTGCTTGAGGGAACTTTACCAATCGCCTGCATTAATTCCGTGAAGCTCGTTACTCCAGACATCTTTTCTTGGACTTTCTGGTTGGCAACAAACGTTCCGGAACCGACACGGCGTTCCAAGACCCCTTCATCTACTAAAGTTTGAATCGCCTGACGGAGAGTCATGCGACTAACACCAAAGTCCGTTGCTAACTCACGTTCAGCAGGAATTTTTTGGCCCACATGCCACTTTCCCTTTTCAATATTGGACCGTAGTTGATTATGAATCTGAATGTATACCGGTGAGCCCATTCTGCTCTTCCTCCTCCATCACTAATGCCATTATTTTAACACGGATCAGACGTTACCGTTGTTGATATTCTGTGT
The DNA here is from genome assembly GCF_934202705.1 of uncultured Limosilactobacillus sp. GTDB lineage: Bacteria > Bacillota > Bacilli > Lactobacillales > Lactobacillaceae > Limosilactobacillus. The sequence continues at coordinate 6,542 of NZ_CAKPYE010000010.1, read as the reverse complement.
AATATTCATCAACCAAATCCAGCATGTCTTGTGCAATTCGGTGATAATCTGCAATTCTAAGGTTAGCCAACGAAACCCGGACATTCCCTTTTTCAGCACCAAAAGCCGTGGCGTCCATAATGACTGTCCCAAATTCAACCGCCAATCGATACGTAAAGTCTAAGTAGTTATAGTGTTGTTGATAGTAATCCGCAAACTCCTGATTATGACGTTCAGACATTAACCGGTCGATGTCGACTAATGTATAGTATCGGGTATTTTCAGCGGTTTGGTCAGCTTTTAGACCAAGCGTATTCCAGAATTCATTGTACCGATCTGCAACAATTTGACGTGAAGTATCAACATAGGTATCGCCTTCCGGTTCCCGCAAATTCGATAGTGAGAACATATCCATCATAATTTGCTGTGGCGAAGATAATCCGGCAGTATGGTAAAGACCGATTGCCCGACTATCAGCCACCATCCGGTCGATAAACTTCATCTTATGTGGGTCAGTCGCTACAATTGAGTAACGTTGTTCATCCAAATCATTCAAGTGCGAATTCAGTAAGTTTTCGTAGATTAATCTGTCACAAACATTCTTCTTGTGCATACAAATTAATCCTAACCGTTCCCCAGTAGCTCCGTAGAGCTTAGAAAATGAGTACACCAGGATTGTATTATGAGGCGCCACCGCAAAAATGGACTGATAATCTGGTGAAAAGGTTCCATAAACATCATCAGTAATAATGATTAGATTAGGGTTGACCTTCAAGACCTCTTTAAACTTTTGTAAATTATCTGGCGTGATTGCGCGTGCCGTTGGATTAGTTGGATTCACCGCAAAGAAGGCTTTAACTTTTGGATCCTTCAATATTTCAAATTGTTCATCAGTCATTTGCCAATTATTGCTCCGCTTGGTCGTGACCGTTTTAACATTAAAGTCGTATTCACTTAAGACGGGGATTTGCAAGTATGGGGTAAAAATTGATGAATTAACTACCACCGTATCTCCAGGATATAAAATATGCGCACTATGAAGTTCTTGGAAAATGTAAACCATCGCTGCAGTTCCGCCTTCGGTCGGAAAGATATCAACATCATTTAATAAATGTTGATCCTTAAAACAGTTTTTCTGCAAGTAATGCGCCAAAATTTGTTCGGTATATTTCAGGCAGCGTGGCGGGAATGGATAATGGTCCCCTAAAGCACCATCAATCAGTTCATACATAAACTCATCTCGATCAGTAATTTCAAGATGACTAATTGCTGCTTCAATCACCTGACGGAGAAATTCATCACGACGAGTCCCATCGTCTAATGATGTCATGACTCGATCATATAAACCAGTCTTTTGAACATTACCGGCCATTCCGGCATTATCCTGATAGGTTTTTTCAGCTTCCACAACACCGATTTCTAACAGTCGTGAATAGGCAAGCCGTCCACTAGTTTCAATCCAATTAGGGTTCCCCCGCCCACCATTGACCACGGGTTGTTTTCGTAAATTATTTTTGGCCAACTGTTTGAAAATCGCCGCAATTTCAAAATTAGAAAGTTGATCAAATTGTTTGACCCGCTTGTCATCGACTTGGTGAAAAATATTTAAATCTGCTGTCATGTTAGAGATCCTTCCCAAAGTTTCTAACCTTATTTAATCGTTCTTATTAATTATAACAAATTGGTGTACACCACGTTAGAATCACGATCACTTTTTATCGAATTAAAAAGCTGGCTGTCATCAGACAAGCCAGCTTCGCGATTAAGCTAAACTATTTATTTTGATTGAATGGATCCCAAGTGTATTTAGCCCGCGCACCACCAATCAATTTTGGACGGGAACGAAGGTAGGTCGTGTGTGCCTTGCCGACTTCCTTAACAGAAGTCCGAACTGGGATTTGGACAAACTTAACTTGCATCCCAATTGAGGTATCTCCAATGTCCATCCCTGCCTTAGCTTGCAGATGTTCAACTTCAACTGGATCCTCAAAGTTTTCAAAAGCGGCAATTTGACCAGCCCCACCGGCATGAATTTGTGGATAGACTGTAACAATTTCTAAGCCATATTGCTTTGCAACATCCCGTTCAACTACTAAAGCTCGGTTAAGGTGCTCACAGCCTTGAACCGCCAGATGAATTCCCAATGGCTGGAGAATTGAAATAATTTCTTTGATAATGGTCCGACCAATTTCAATGTCAGAATCCTTACCAATGTGTTGACCTTGGACTTCGCTCGTACTCAAGCCAACCACAAATAAGTCACCCTTTTCCAGTTTAGCTTCTTGTAGTAGTTCAGTTAAACCAGTATGGACTTCTTTTCGATAGGTTTCAAGTTCCTCTGTCATGATATCGTCCTTCCTTTTATGTCTATTATCTTAATAACTTCATTATAAAGTTCTCGACAAGAAAACGCTAGCAAATACCGTATGACAATGTTTCAAAAACGTCGAAATTTACATCTGAAGTTCACAAATGGACTTCAGCCAGGATTGAGTCCCTTCATCAAGCTCTTGATCAATCGGAAATGGCCATGGCGCTAATAACGCTTGAACTGATGACCACCGAATTTGTCGATCTTGCATGATTGAACTCAGCATTTGATCCACAAGGGTTTGCTTGGTTACGGTGTCCACGAATTTTTTAACCAAGGTCATTGAAATGATTCGCTGAGCAAGTAACTTCGCAACTTGCTGATCAAACATTACTTGGGACACTGGGTGCTTGACGACCACCCTTTTTTTCAATGGTAAAGCAGGTAATTCACGGTCTAAAAAGTGACTTAACTGTTGCCAGTTCTGACTAAGTTGATAGAAAAACTGCCATGGAACACGAGCGTTAACTGATGACAGTGTTTGCCAAAGTGCAGCTTTTAAATCAAATTGATTTTGAATTAACCGTGGCATTAACTCTTGTAAAAAACGTTGTCCTGTTTCCCGATCTACCGGATTAAAGTGCTTACCAGTGGTTAATCGATACCGAACAATCACAAAATCATTCACGATTTCTAAACTAATTGTTCGTTGCCGTTTTACTTGATGACGTTGCTGAATTGGCCGGCTGATTTTCTGATGATGGCTTTGTGCAAACTGACCCGGTTTTGGCATTTCATATCCTCCTTGACAAACAAAAAAGCCGCCACAATGTGACGACTTTGACAGTTGGGCTAGCTGGATTCGAACCAGCGCATGACGGTACCAAAAACCGTTGCCTTACCGCTTGGCTATAGCCCAATAATAAAAAATGGAGGAGGGTGGATTCGAACCGCCGAACCCGAAGGAACGGTTTTACAGACCGTCGCGTTTAACCAGACTTCGCTACTCCTCCGTGAGGTCTGTTGTTGTTTACTAACAATCAACATGTATTATAATACACAACTCCCCCATTTTTTGCAAGGGATTTTTCGGACTTTTTTGAAAAAATGTCCAACTTTTTAACAAAAAAAGGCGAACCATCATCATGATTGTCCGTCTAAATTCATTTAAAGATGGCTCTGGATGAGTATTTGCAACCGTTTAGCTATTAAAGCCATTAACACCCCAAAGCTAATGGTCACCAAGCCGATTATCAAGAAATATGGCACTTCCGTTGCGGTCGAGTAATACTTCACTAACTGTGAATTAATCGCCTGTCCTACGGCATCCGCAAGAAACCACATACTCATCATTTGTGAACGAAATACTTTTGGCGCTAGCTTGGTCGTAATCGATAATCCAATTGGTGAAATTAACATTTCCGCTATTTCGACAATCAACCAGGAACCAATCAGCCAGACAGGACTGACGCGTCCACTTGTTGTCCCATGGATCATCCCGGGTAATGCCATCCAGAGATAGGAAACACCAGCAATTATTAGCCCCGCTGCGAATTTAGTAGGCGCCCCTGGCTGGTCTTTCCAATGATCCCACAGCCATACAAATATCGGTGTCAGGATCATGATAAATAATGGATTGAGTGTTTGAAAATTAGCTGCCATCAATTGCCATTTGCCAATTCGTAAAACCGTTCGTTGTTCAGCAAACAAAGCTAAAACTACTGAGCCCGACTCTTCAATCCCCCAGAAAATTGCTGCTGCAATAAATAACGGGATGTAAGCCCAAACACGAACCCGTTCATTAGCTGTTACCTTGCGACTATTAAGCATCATAATTAAATAACCAATTGGCAATAAAATCGCCAACATACTAATCAAGGTAATTAAATTGGTGACGGTTAATAAGCGCATGGCGGCCATTAACGCTAAAATCACCGTCAAAGTAACGGCGATAACTCCCAACCAAATCATAATCGGTCGTAATGTTTCCTGATCAATGGGGTTATTAGGATACAAACTCTCTTTAGAAAGATACTTTTTGCCCCCAGAATAATATTGAATTAACCCTAGTAGCATTCCGACTGCAGCAAGTGCAAAGCCAGCATGAAAGTTCATTGATGAATCAATCGTGGAGTTTCTAAAACCGTTGGCAGCCCATGGCACTAACCACGGAGCAAGAGCAGCTCCTAAATTAATACCGAAGACGAACATACTGAAACCAGCATCCCTTCGCCGGTCATTTAGTAAATATAGTCGGCCCACCATTTCAGAAACATTTGGCTTTAAGAATCCCGTTCCACAAACAATGAGAACAATGGAAACATAAAGTGCTCTTAAACCGAGCGGTAATGCTAAAGCAAGGTGACCAAACATAATAAGCAGTCCACCAATAAATACTGTCCGGCGAGCACCCCAAACTCGATCTGCTAGCCAACCGCCAACCATGCTAGACAGATATACCAACGCGCCGTAGATGGACATTACCGAAGCAGCGGTCGTTTGCCGCATCCCGAGTCCACCCTGACTAACTGCATAATACATATAAAATAACAGAATGGCACGCATTCCATAGTAACTAAAACGTTCCCACATTTCCGTAAAGAAGAGGGTGGAAAGACCCCGGGGCTGACCAAAAAAGGCTGCGTCTAAGCTCCTTTGCGTTTTCATGCAATTCCTCCTAATTGAAAAAGGCACCAAAGTGGCGCACATGAAAATTTTATTAAGATTTCATTTGAAATTAATAACAACCTCGTTAGTATACACCTTTGATTGTTAAACGCAAAGTTCATTCGTCTAAGTTGATAATTTTACTCAAAATATACCAGTTTTCTATAAACAAGCGGGTGATCACAAAATATCGTGATCACCCGCTTTTGGATCGTTATTATTTAGTTACATTAGCTGAAGTTGGACCATAGGTACTCTGATCATCAAAGGCTTTGAAACTACCACCTTCAAGAGTGCCATACTTTGCTTCAATGTGATACTTATTTTTCCCTGTCTTAGTAATCGTGAATTGGTCTTGGCCTTTAGCACCAGGATACGTAATCATAACATAACCACCATTACTAGTCGCGTGACTACCATCGTGCATCGTCTTGGCAGAGTCATAGTTAAAATCGCTAAACCCACCCTTTTGAATTAAAGCAGCGGCATCTTCAAACGACAGTTGTGCAGTACTAGAAGTATTATGGCCTTTCTGGGTGGTTGAGGATTGTTTTGCTGATCCATTACCATTAGCAATTTTAGCGAAATTACTAGAAACATCCGTATTCTTTGTCGGGGTCCAGTTTGCAGTCCCATTCGTACTTTGCTCTACCAACGCGACTGGTTCACCGTTATGAAATGCAAACGCATACGTAATGTGTGTTGCCGCATTCCCTGGACGATCATAATTATACAAAGCAACCACATTATAGTCATATGATCCCTTGCCTGATGGCGCCCAACCGATTGAATCATTACTACCGTTTACGGTTGTCTTACCAAGGTCTTTTGGATAATACATACCGGCCTTAGTTTTTAAATCATTACTACCATCATATTTAATATAGGATTGCCCCATTGTTGGCGCCCATTGATTGATAAAACTCGTTAATTCCTGATCCTTTTTCTTATTCCAAAGAGCTGACGAGTTAGCATCAGCATTTCCTTTTTGCTTTGTCTTTGAAGATGCACTTGTACTTGTAGCTTGGTTGGAGTGATTGGTTGGTGAACTCTTACCGCAAGCGACTAATAAAAGCGAAATGCATGCTAACGCGCTAATTATGACTAAAGTTCTTTTCCGAAACATTATTCTATCTCCTTAATTGTTAATAATCGTTTTCTAGTATACTCGACAGAAAGCTAAACCTAAAATTGAATTTACTTTCGTGTCTCCATTACTAGAACGCTGAATGATATAGAAAAAGCCTACATATCAACACTTACGGTCCGATATGCAGACTTCCTAATACATACAAAGAATTTCAAATGCCAACTAGAGGAGTCGAACCTCCGACCTTCTCTTTACGAGGGAGATGCTCTACCAGCTGAGCTAAGTTGGCAAAAATAAAAAGGAAATGCCGATCGGTACAATCAACACTTCCTCTCAGCAACTGCGAATGTCGGGCTCGAACCGACGACAACCTGATTAACAGTCAGGTGCTCTACCAACTGAGCTAATTCGCAATAACGCGTGGCAACGTCCTATCCTCGCAGGGAGCGATCCCCCAACTACTTTTGGCGTGTTGAAGCTTAACTTCTGTGTTCG
>NZ_CAKPYE010000009.1 GCF_934202705.1 uncultured Limosilactobacillus sp. | reverse complement strand
AAGGAAAATGGAGCTCAACGAAATCCGAAGATTTCATTGAACTCCATTCTTTATAAGAGACTTATGTCACAGCCCCTCTTTTTGAATATCGAACGGTAATATTACAAGTTTATTTCTTTGATCGAGCGACAATAACATCACACTTAGCCATTCGGACTACATAACCAGTTGTTGAGCCCAGGAGCAGCCGTTCAATCCGTGAGGTGCCGGTTCCACCCATGATGATTAAATCGTTTTGATGGTCGCGGATAAAGTCTCTGGCAATTACGAGCTTGGGATTGCCGAAGCGGATATGGATTGCGACTGATTTAACACCAGCGGTTTTCGCTTGCTGTTCTAAATCACGTAAGCGCTTTTCGATAATTTGAACTAATTCATGAGTTTTGCCATCACTTAGATCAGTGAGCGTTGCAAACCCTTCCGTTACTTGGTTAATCTGCGCGACGTTTAAGATGTCTAAATGAGCATTATTATTTAATGCTGCTTGAATTGCTCGTTTCATTACTAGTGGGGTTTCCTTTGAACCATCCACTGGGACTAAAATTTTTTGATATGTTCCATTCATCATAAGTGAAAATTCCCCTTCGATCTTTTCATCTATGATACCATGGAACGGTGCTCAATTGAGCTTTTCACGTTCAGATAGTAGAATAGAAGAGATTAATTGAAGGGAATTAAGGTATGAATAAGCAAAAGAATGTAGTGCACATCATTGCAACGACCATTGTGACAATGTTGATTGCACTGGTGATTGAATTAATGATGTTTTATCAGCATCGGATTTCCTGGATGTCCAGTGGGGCTTTGCTGACGCTCATGACGATATTAATCGTCATGATTATTGTGGTGTTGCTGGCAGTTGGTGATTGGCATTTTTCCAATTACGGAACGATTGCGGCGATGATGTATTATGGCATTATTAGTCTTGGTGGCTTACTCCAGGTTCAACATAAGGCGTCAGTAGCTGGATTATTGACTCAGCTATTAGCGATTATTGGCATTGTCCTATGTGTTTATGGGATTGTGTTGGGAGTGCGTCAACGAGAACGATTGATTGAAAAGAAGTATCGTGAGCAACGGAGGTCAAAATAAATGGAATTTACCTATGAGGATTATTTAGCACAATTAACCGGGGATCACGTGCAAACGACCAATGTTTCTACTACTGCGGCCAAAATTCAGCAAGTAACAGTGATTAAAAAGGGGCTCAAATACATTGAAGACCAACTGGCAAGCGGTTATCTTTGCGGTTATGAATGGTCGGTTAAAATGCCCGTTGGCGATGACTTGAGTGTGCGTCTTGAAACTAATTTGATTAACATTCCGATGAAAGAGGCAGAACGGCTGAACCCTAAATTACTGGATCGTAATCAACCATATCCGGTCAATGTTTATATGGTGGCCGAGGGTGACCAGCTAAACAAGTCTGGCTTACGAATTGATGAATTAGTCAGTGGTGATGATCTTGACGATTCTGCTGAGCTGGTAACAAAGTTTCAAGAATGGGTGGCTAGCCAATTGGCAATGGTCACCGAAAATCGACAAACTGCTGATGAAGCTTGATGTCTCGCCATGGACGTGTTAACATATTGGTTGCGATGAGTCGAGAGGTCTGGTAGCAACCCAAATGGCTACCATAAGACATTTCGAGTGGGGCACATTTACCTGCCGGATTGCAGGGTGCCTGGTGATCATGAAAGTGGACGTTCATGATTACCTGAGATTGTATCAATACACAAAGCCGCAGTCACTTCATTTATTTGAAGTAACTGCGGCTTTTTCTATTCTTCATCTAAGTATAAGTAATACATTGAATCCGGATTTTGAGTTTCCTGGATAAATTCACGAAAGAAAGGTAACGTGTATTTAACCTTGCCATATGTTGCAGGAGCGACAAGGTGGCGGCTAATTGCTCGTCGACGATATTGAGAAACGTATGACAAACTTTGGTGCATATCTTTGGCCACTTCACTAAGTCGTTTATTACCAAAAATACTGACTAAATATTTTTGGTCATTTGTAGAAAGCTCATCAAATATTTTTGTGTAAGCATTGTCAAAGAGCAGTGCCAAATAGTCGTTTTTGATGTTATTTAATAACTCTAATGATACTGGAATTTCTTCGCGGGTACTTTTGTCAAAAACTAAGTAGCCAAGTAATTGAAAGGCATATGAATATCCTTGAACCATTTGAGCCATCTTACTAGCAACGGCAGACGAACATTGAAAGATATTTCGATATGTAATTGCAATATCACTGACTTGGAGGGGCTTCATAACCCGCTGTTCTGAACGAAGAAGGAAGGTAAGCTTTTCTTCATTTTTAACATCAAGAATTAAACCAGGCAATCCCGTCATTAACACAAAGATTGGCATTTCTTGACGTTTTAGTTCATTGAAGATTTGAGCAAATTTATGAATGACTTTGTCATTGGTAACTTCGTCAATGGCTACTACAACAAATTTATTTTGATGATTAATTATTTGCATTAATTTCATCACATGATTAGCAATTTCATTACTTGGATCAATGTGATTATCAAAGCTAATTTGCATTCCGCCAGCAGAAACGCCCTTTACCTTTTTTAAAACGTTGGAGAGTTTACCATTAGTAAATTCTTCAAGACGATAGACAAGACTTGTAAGGAGGCTTGAATCATTAATCACAATTCGCTTTGTTTTAGAGGTTTTTAGATGTTTATGCAACTACTTTGCTAAATAAATTTGCTCATCAATGAGATCAAAGGTCTTGAGATACTGATTGACGGTTTGAAGGTCAGTAGGTTGGGATAATTGTGCATTTTTCCAGAATGCGGGTGAATTTGTAGCACCGTCTTTTTCACCGATGACTAATAATTGCAAATCTGGATAATCTTTACGGATGAGTTGCAGTAGCTGCCAGTCTTGATTACCCTTATCCGGAGCCCATGACATTAAGATAAATTGGACCTTATGGCCGTATTTTTTGACTGCGGATAGTGCATCTAATTTTTCAATGGTGGTCACCGGATGACGACCGGTCTCATTTTCTTGAATCCAGTCTTGACTATCTGTGGTGTAAATTATTTGATGTGGATTAGAATTTCGCAGCCCTTTGGATAGGTAGCCATTTCCGGCCATTACTTCCAAAATCGGCGCACCAGCCAGGTACTTACTTAGGGCATTGGTGAACGACGAGTTTGTATATGACCACATGCCGTATGTATCCTCGAGGTAGTCACGATAATTGCGGAGGAGGCGATCTAGCTTTGGCAACGCATCAATATAGGTGTTCCATAGGCGATCACCACGTGGGTCTTCCTGTGGATATTGAGCATTTACTTGTTTAAAAATCGTATCTTGCACATCATCAGGCAGCAGCATTTTCGGTAACGGTTGTGGAAGCAGTCCTGATCGTAGCAAGCGGTCATTTAATAGCGCATTATTAATCAGAAACTTAATGCTTGAAATATCATTGAACAGTTCGCCGTAATGCTTCAATTTCTGAATATAAGAAGTTTGGTGCGTTGCAGTAGCAACTTTCCGATACTGCTTTTTTATTTTTTGAAGTTTCTTTGGATTCATGTTATTTGTTCCTAATTAAAATGCAGGTTTAACTCTTCTTGCTTGCCATAGAACTTTTCCGTATCTTGACGATGATTACGACCCGTTAGGTAGCCGTCAATCAGTTGGAAAATCTCGTAGCGATCTTCACTGGAAAGCTTGGTATGATTAAATGTTAAACTTTTGCTGGAAAAGAAGAGTTTAGCAAGATCATAATCATCATGATCTTCTTTTCCCGTTAAATAGTCGAGACTAACATCGAAAAATTCGGCTAATTTTTTTGCTTCAATATACGAAGGGGTCCGAATACCGCGTTCCCAATTACCAATTTGTGAGGCAGTATTGGGGCGTTCATTAGGACCGAGGTGTTGATTAAGTGCTGAGGCCAGCTGTTTTAATGTAATTTTTTGGCCGCGCCGGAGGGCACGAAGTCGTTCTGGAAACATTGCTACTCCTCCTTTAAATAACTATTTCCATTTTACCATTGAACCACGAAACGTGGAAAACGACCGATGCAATTTTTCGCAGAATGCGCTAAAATAACGCTATTATTAAATGGAGAGAGTGTTATGCAAAAGACAACATCAAAAAAACATCGTTTCTGGCGGTGGTTAACGATTATCGTGACATTTTTACTAATAATTTGGTTAGCGGCAGGAATGTATTTCTTTAAAGTCGGGATGGTTCCTGGCCATAAATCCTTCATTAGTAGTAATCACCAAACCCTCCGTCGTTCTGATCCGCTTTATCACCAAAAAAAGTGGTTTCGTGAGGTTCAGAAACAACGTTGGACAATGACATCGGCTAGTAAGCACTATCGGTTAGTAGCAGATTACATTCCAGCAGCGCACGCGACGAACAAGAGCGTGCTGATTTGTCATGGCTTTATGAATAATAAAGCAACCATGGGCGCCTATGCAGCGATGTTTCATCAGATGGGTTACAATGTGTTGTTGCCAGACGCACGGGCGCATGGTGAAAGTGAAGGGCGATTCATTGGCTACGGATGGCCAGAACGGTATGACACTCGTAAGTGGATTCAACGGCTGATTCAAAAAAACGGACAAGCAAGCCAAATTGTTATGTTTGGGGTCAGCATGGGTGGTGCGACAACTATGATGACCAGTGGATTGAAACTGCCCCATCAAGTTAAAGCTTTTATTGAAGATTGTGGCTATACCAGTTTATCAGCCGAGCTCGACCATGAAGCTCGGCATCTTTATCATCTGCCACCGTTGATTGCGAAACCCGCGGAGGCTTCCCTGAGCATTATTAACCGAATCGCAAACGGCTTTTTCACGAGTGAAGCGAGTGCAATCGCCGCACTGCACCATAATCATCGACCAATGCTCTTTATTCATGGGGCCAAAGATACTTTTGTACCGACGGAAATGGTTTATGCTAATTACAAAGCAACGCGTGGTCCAAAAGCGTTATGGGTTGTTCCCCAGGCCGGTCACGCTAAGTCATTTCAAACCGCTCCTCGTCAGTATCAACGTCATATTCAACAGTTTTTAAGTCGCTATGTTGATTAGTAATTAATGGAGGATAACCATGGTTACAATTAAAGAGATCGCCCAACGAGCAGGCTATTCCTCGGCTACCGTTTCCCGATTGCTTAATTCAGATCCTCATTTAGTAATTTCAGATCGGGCCCGCGACAAGATTCTCGCTGTTGCCGATGTTTTAGGATATTGGGAAGAGCATGATCGGCCATTAGGCAATAAAACCATTGCAGTACTGTTTCGCATTACTAAAAAAGAACAGGAAAATGATGTTTATTTTGCAACACTCCAAGAGCATCTTCGGCAGGCGTTTCATAAACGTCAGCTAAGGATCAAAATGTATTCTGATACTGAAAAGCTTATCAATCAAGCCCAGCAATTTGAAGGATTTATTTGTGTCGGTGCCAATCATCTGACTGCGGATGAGCTTACCCGATTACATCAAGCATTACCGATCGGCGTAATCGTCGATACTAATCCAGCACCCCACTATTTTGATTCCGTACAGCCAAATCTGCCGTTAACGGTCCGAAACGCGTTTGAAGCGATGGTTAGTAGCGGTTATCATCAGATTGGGTTTATTGGTGGCCAAGGCTTGCAAATTGGTGATCGACCATTGATGGCCGATTCGCGGACAGCCGCATTTAAAATTGTTGCTGAAGAGTATGGGACGCCCGATGCCCCAATTTTTGCTAGCGGTCGGTTTACCATTGAGAATGGTAAACGCATGGGTGAAGAGATCATTGAGCGTTATGGGCGGAATGGCTTACCGGATGGTTTTATTTGTGCTTCCGACACCATTACGGTGGGGGTATTACAGGCCTTTAATCATTCAGGAGTCATTGTGCCGCGTGATACAGCAATTATCAGTATTAATAATAGTGCTCTCGCTAAATACGTTTCACCACCGCTGACGACCTACGAGATTGATCAGTCTGAAATGTGTCGGATCGCCGTCGATGATTTGCACGATTTAATTAACCATCCCAAGCGTCCCCATGTTCATCTATTAGTTGACACGCGGTTGGTAGTACGTAACAGTTTTATTCCACATAACAATCAGTAAAGGATTTACTAAATACTAGTAAATCCTTTATTTAGATTATTTACTTTTTAAGGGAGGACTTTATAATATTTATTGTAAGCGATTGCAACAAATTGAAGAAGGATTTACTGATCTGAGGAGGATGGGTATTGTGGACACAAATCAACAACCCAAAGCTAAATTAACGGCTGCTCAATGGATATCACGTTCTGCCTTTTGTTTTGGAAACGTGGGACACTCCGCCTTTTATGGTGTGATGAGCACTTATTTTATTATTTTTGTCACGAGCGGCATGTTTGATGGGTTAAGCAAACACGTTGCGGATAAACTAATTGCCTTGATTACTGGGCTGATTGTTGGCGTGCGAATTCTGGAATTAATTATTGACCCAGTCATTGGAAACGTGGTTGATAATACGAAATCGCGTTGGGGCAAGTTCAAACCATGGATTTTTTGGGGCAACATCGTTTCTGGTGCGCTCCTGTTAGTTTTGTTTACCGGAATCTTTGGTTTAGCGAAAGTTAACTGGGTGCTTTTTGCGATTCTGTTTGTGATTATCTTTTTGGCGTTTGATATTTTCTATTCCTTTTCTGATGTTTCATACTGGGGAATGGTGCCAGCATTGAGTGAAGATTCTAATGAACGGGGAATCTATACAGCACTGGGTGCTTTTGCCGGGACCATTGGTTGGAACGGCTTGACTATTATCGTCGTGCCGATTGTGACCTACTTTACGTTTTTGGCGACCGGTCAGCATCGTGAAGGGGCGAGTGGCTGGTTTGCCTTTGCCGCAATTATTACTGCACTAGCGATCTTGAGTGCGTTAGCGGTCTGCTTTGGTACCAAGGAAAAACACAATCTGATTCGAAATTCAGCTCAACAAAAGACGACCATTCGGGATGTTTTCTCTGCGATTTTTCATAATGATCAAATCCTGTGGCCAGCATTGGCGTATCTACTGTACTCTTGTGCTTACGTTATTACGAATGGGGTGTTGTTCTACCTTTACAAGTTTGTTATTGGGCGACCAGGTCAATTCTGGATTGTTGGGGTGATTGCCACCATTATTGGCTTCTGCACCAGTCCGTTATTCCCGATTTTGAATAAGTTCATTCCCCGAAAATGGTTATTCATTATGGGACAGGTATGTATGGTTCTTGCTTACTTGATCTTTATTACCTGTCGCTCGAATATTTTCATGATGGATCTTGGTCTGGTCCTCTTTAACATCAATTATGCACAATTGGTCACAGTCTTAACCTTTACTGACGCGATTGAATATGGTCAATTGAAGAATGGCCAACGGAACGAAGCTGTGGTGCTCGCGGTTCGGCCAATGATTGATAAACTGACTGGCGCAATTTCTAATGGTTTAGTTGGGTACATTGCTGTTGCTGCCGGAATGACTGGTGCTGCCACTGCTGCTGACATGACGGCTAAGGATATCCGGACGTTTGATAGCATGGCATTCTACATTCCAATGGCCTTAGCGATTCTTTCAATTGTTGTTTTCCTCACTAAAGTTAAATTATCAGAAAAGCAACATGCGGTGATCGTGGAAGAATTGAAGAATAAGTTGGCCAAGGGTGAGATTAAATCAACGGATGCTCACGAAACACTAACTAATTCTACAGCAGTAATGGCTCCTGCTGATGGAACCTTAATAGAATTAAGTCAGGTTGAAAATGAAGATGGTACGGTTGGTTTCCCTGGAAAGGGATTTGCGATTGTACCGAGTGATGGGCGGATTTATGCACCATTCAATGGCACAATTAAATTTACGTTTTCCACTAAACACGCCTTCGAAATTGTGGCGGATGATGGCTTAGAAACGATCATTCACGTGGGCTCAGGTACGGTGAATATGCGTGGCGCAGGCTTTAATGTTCATTACACTGATGGTCAACAAGTTCATGCAGGTGATTTACTCATCGAATTTGACCGTGATTTAATTCGGCAAAATGGCTACAAGGATACAGTGGTGACTTTTATGGTTCGGCCAAATAAAGTTGCCGTAATGAACCAAATTGAATTTGGCACGTCCGTTAACCATGGTGATCAAGTAATCGCGGTTACTGCTAAACAATAGTGGAGGAAAATTATGAAAGCTCAATTACCAACCATGCTTTACGGTGGTGACTATAATCCTGAGCAATGGCCTGAAGCAACTTGGGATGATGACATTCAAGTATTTAAGCAAGCAGACATTAATTCGGCCACCGTCAACGTTTTCTCGTGGGCTTCGCTGGAACCAGCAGAGGGCCAGTATAACTTTAGGACGCTTGATAAAATTATTGAAAAGCTTAGTGCAGCACAGTTTAAGATTGTGTTAGCCACGTCGACCGCTGCAATGCCAGCCTGGATGTTTAAAAAGTATCCGGATGTTGCGCGAGTTGATTATCAAGGACGACGGCATGTCTTTGGACAACGCCATAATTTCTGCCCAACCTCGCCAAACTATCAACGACTCGCACGCCAGCTGGTTGCGAAGCTGGCCGAGCGGTATGGCGATAACCCGAACGTTGTCGCTTGGCATGTGAACAATGAATATGGTGGCAATTGTTACTGTAAACATTGCCAAACGTCTTTTCAAAAGTGGCTTCAAAAGAAATACCAAACATTGGATCGATTGAATCAAGCCTGGAACAACGATGTTTGGAGCCACACAATCTACCATTGGGATGAGATTGTCGTGCCTAATGAATTGGGGGATGCGTGGGGACCAGAAGGTAGCCACACGATTGTGGCGGGGCTCTCCCTCGACTATTTACGATTTCAATCCGCTGCTCTCCAGGACCTTTACCGAATGGAAAAGCAGACAATTGAACAATATGATGATCAAACACCAATTATGACGAACTTCCACAGTACACCGAATAAGATGATTGATTATCAGGCGTGGGCAAAGGATCAGGATATCATCGCCTATGATTCTTATCCAGCCTATGATCAACCAGTTTATCAACCAGCTTTCCTGTACGATTTAATGCGGAGCTTGAAGCACCAGCCATTTATGCTGATGGAATCCACCCCGTCGCAGGTTAACTGGCAACCGTATAGTCCGCTGAAGCGCCCCGGCCAAGTACGGGCAACAGAATTCCAAGCAGTGGCGCACGGCGCCGATACGGTTCAGTATTTTCAACTGAAACAAGCGATTGGCGGTTCTGAAAAATTTCATGGGGCGGTGATTAGCCATGCTCAGCGGACTGATACGCGTGCGTTTAAAGAAGTTGCCCAAATTGGTCGTGACCTTAAAAAACTTAGTCCGCATTTACTTGGTGCACAAACACCAGCTAAGGTTGGTTTGATCTTTGATTGGAACAATTTTTGGTCATACGAATACGTAGCGGGAATCTCCCAAGATCTTGACTATGTTGGCTCAATTTTGGACTACTATCGACAATTTTACGAACGTAACATTCCTACGGATGTGATCAGTGTTGATGATGACTTTAGTCAATATGATTTAGTGGTGGCACCGGTCTTATACATGGTGAAGGACGGATTAGCTGATAAAATTAATCGGTACGTGGGAAATGGCGGTCACTTTATCACTAGTTACATGTCAGGGATGGTAAATGATAGCGACAATATTTATCCGGGTGGCTATCCTGGACCTTTGAGCAAAGTACTTGGTATTTGGGTTGAAGAAACTGATGCAATTATTCCAGGAAAGGCAACCCAGGTGGTGTTCAATCAGGACGGTTTAACCACGGAGGGTCGTTACCTTTGCGATTTGATTCATTTGACTGGTGAGCAGACGCGTTCATTAGCAAAGTATGATTCCGAATTCTATGCGGGAGTCCCAGCCATTACAGAAAATCCATATGGTCAGGGAACTGCCTGGTACGTTGGAAGTAGAATCGACCATGATGGCTTAAGTCATTTATTAGACCACGTTTTGCAAGTAGCAAAGGTTCGTGGATTAATAAGCACGACGAATGACTTGGAAATTACCAAACGGGTCAAAAATGGTCATGAATTTTATTTCGTATTAAACATGCGTAACGAAGCACGCTCACTACCAGTAGAATTGATTGATGGCTGGACGGATGTTTTGACCGGTCAACAGCCAATTGCTAAAATGGCTGGTTGGGATCTGCGCATCCTCCAAAAAACTGATAACTAAATAATAGCCAATCAAAGAAGCGAGACCACGGTCATAATTGACTGGGGCTCGCTTCTTTTAGACTAGTCTAGTGACTGCATGTAGACTAACTGATCTGTAGAAATTTGTTCATTTAGGGCATTCGCTAAATCTGAAGAAATCTTATGGGCAGCAGCTTGTTGTTGAATATAACTATGCTCTGACTGAAAAGCATCAACAAAATAGTTAGTCATGATGTCGGCATCAATTTGACTTTTTTTGGAGAAAAATCGGTACCGGTTTAAGTAAGTTCGCCGCACTGCCGCGATTTCATAAGCATTCTGTGGAGTTTGTTCTTCATTCAGGAACTTATTAATTCGCCGGATGACAATTCGCATAATCGGTCCTAATTGATCATTAACGGTTTTAAAATGGGTCTGGCGATCTTTTTTCAACTCTGGGTGCTGCCGATAAAGTTTCACGATTTTGTGCCGCGCGTAAAGCCAGTGCAGGCGGTGATAGAGCATGATGATAATGTTGAGGAATCCATGATTAGACCGATTGAGGACATCGCGTGCCATTAATCGACTATATGCCCGTTCTTGTTGTGGTGTAATAATGTCATTATCAGTTAATTCTTCTAAAGTATCGAGTTCTACTTGGTGGCATCTTTGGAGGAGCCGATTATAAGTAGCGGTTTTTAATCGAGCTCGCATGCTCATTTGACTGGCGAGTTGATCAATGACGAGTGACTTCTCACGGTTTTGGTCGTTGGTATTGTTGAGTTCGGTAATGGCATATTGGACCGTATCAGTTAATGCTTGATGAAATTCAGCCTTGGAATAGCTTTCTTTTTTTGGTGGCAGTAACTTTGGAAAGCCAAATGTCCCCACGATGAGGCTGATTAAAATCACAAAGGCCGCAATTAGAATTAAGGCGTTACGCATGGCAATCCGCTCTTCATTGACGAGGAGCGGAATGGAGAAGGCCATCGCCATGGTAATTGTGCCATGAACACCACCAATGGCCAGTAGTAAACTATCCCGTTGCTGATCCTGCCTCAATGCTTTGGAATGTAAACGCACAAATCCCCACTGGGACCAGCAATAACGCAGAACGGTCATTACTAGATAGAGGACCAAAGCGATCCCAGTAATTTTAAGGGTTTGTAACTGGCGCATGTGCGCGAGAACACTCGGCAGACTAAGGCCCAGAAAGACAAATACTAAACCATTTAAGGCGTCAGCGATGATTGTCCAAATCGTAGTCGTGGCAATTTGTACTTTGGTGGAGGTTAGGTGCAACCGATCATAGAGGATACTGTGCATAATTCCTACTGCAACCACGGCAAGGATACCGGAAAGATGCAGTTCTTCAGCTAACCAGTAAATTACAATCGGGGTCATAATATTGATGGGAATGACGATTGAAGCAATATCGACATGGTGTTGCATTAGTCGGGTTCGGATGTTAATCAAGAGGGAACCGATAATCAATCCAAAAATAATACCGCCAAAGAATACGTAAACAAATGTCCAAACTCCATGGGCTAGCGAAAAATTACCAGAAGATAGTGCTGAGGAAGCTAAGCTAAATAACACAATCCCGGATGCATCGTTAAAAAGTGATTCATGTTCAAGGGTCAGGTTGACGTTTTCTGGCATTTCGACTCTGGTGGTCAGCGATTTAACCGCTACAGCGTCAGTGGGTGTGATGATAGCGGCCAGCATAAAGGCCACTGGTAGAGAAAAAGAGTGGGGAAGTAATAGGTGCAACCCCAAACTCATTACAATAACTGTAAATAATGCTAAGTAAACCGCCATTGACATAGTTCTGGAAAGGCCGCGCGCTAATTGACGGAATGAGGTATTTTGGCCGTCATTAAACATTAATGGGGCAATAATTAGCAACATGAAAATTTCTGGTTCCAGTCGAAACGTTTGTAAATCGGGAATAATGGCCAGAATTACTCCCACAATAATTTGATAAATTGCAAGCGGAAAACGCGGCCAAACTAAATGGAGAATGTTGGCTGCGACCACGGCAACTAGTAAGATCATTATGCCGAGAACAGTGGACATGATAAATTCCTTTCTTCCAAAAATTGTTTATGTTTATTATAACGAAAAAAAGGGAGCGTGACAGAAGTCATTTATGACTTCGTTTTCACGCCCCCGCAATCACAAATAGGCCTCTAGCGCTCGCTTTACCGGGCGTTAGAGATCATTTGTGTACTGCGCTATTCGTTCTTCATCTCAGTTGTATAGCTTATGTCACAGCCTCTAATCTCAATTATTGTCGTTTGATTAAAACGCTAATTCCCATGGCAATGTTATAGATGTAGAGCACCAATGAAATCAATAAAGCAAAAACGGTCAGGATACCGAACAGCCAGCCGCCGTTGACACGAATCTGATCTACACCGGTGGCGCCTAGAATAAAGAACATTAGTAAAGCTACAATCACATATAAGGCGGGAAAGATCTGCGTCCAAAATGCAGACCGAGCATGGTGGGCAACATAATGATCTTGATGATCAACAATCCAGACAATCAACGGAAATAATACTGGCAAGAAGAGAATGCTTAGGTAAGATAAACAGCTTAAAACACGATTAGTGGTAGATTCAGTCTTCATAGTTAACTCCTTTTCTTTTAGTATACCAGAATTTTTACGGCAACATGAGCAGGGTTAATTGAATCCCAACTAGACTAATTACAAAGATGCTCCAATCAGTGATCGTCAGCTTAATTAGTCGGGTGTGAGTTCGCAAACGTTGCTCGTTAAACCCTTGGGATTCCATTGCTTGTGCCAAGTGATCAGACCAGCTGAGCGCTGATAAAATAGCTTTAAAATATAGCTGGGGTGACCAGAAATGCAATGATACATTCCGCATTTGCGCCGCCAAGCGAATGGTTTTAACCGTTTGAATGGTCCGGGGAATTATATTAATTGCGGCAAGGGTCCCATAGGCAAATTTTGCTGGCAGGTGCGCGTTTTGTTCTAATGATTGAGCCAGTTGTAGTGGGGTGTCGATAGTAAAGATTAACGCACCAAGCAAACAATAAGCATATAGTCGACTAACCATGACAATGGCCAGCCAAGTACTGTGGCCAGGACTAAACCACCGAATGGTAGTTGCAATGGCAATGGCCGGTAAGATCGGGACCAAAATTAACTTTAAAAAAGTTTGTGGTCTCGTTCGATGGATGATGAGCACTACCAAGGTAACCGCAATGAGAATCAGGTTTGTGAATAGTTTGGTGGTAAACGATATTTCCAGGGAAATAATGATGATGAGTAGTAATTTAAGACTTGGGTTCATATTCATTTGGTAGTGCCTTCCTGATACTGTAAACGGTGATGAGCAAGATGGAGATGGTAATCAATGAGCGGGGTAAGGGCAGCAATTTGATGACTGATGATCACTAGAGTTTGGGGATAGACAGCCAGGCTTCGCTGCATCAAATCAACGACGTTAGTGATGGAATGGTAATCTAAACCGCTGAACGGCTCATCAAGTAACAGTAACGGCTGCCCCATCATTAACATTACGAGGAGTTGCAATTTCTTTTTTTGCCCACCAGATAGAGTGTAGACAACTTGGTTAGTCAAATGATTGAGTCCTAAATGGTTAAGGACTAATTGCAGCCGATGGTTCGTAAAGAACGGGTTGCGACCATTTTTTAGACTGAGTTCTAATTCTTCTTGAACAGTCACTTTTAAGAATTGATCGTTAGCATTTTGAAAAACGAGGCCAATCGACTTACCGCGCTGCTGGCGGTGACGTTGCTCCGCTGATTGCTGGCAAAGTTTGATGGTGCCTGCGGAAGGAACTAGATTAATCAATGATTTAAAAAACGAAGATTTACCACTACCAGATTCACCAGTTAAAAGCGTGGTTTTATTTTTGACGATCTGCAGGGCGGTTTGATTAATTAAGGTTGTAGCGTTGCGTTGTAAAATGTAATTTTCTAAAATGACAGCATTTGGCTGATCAGGTTCCGGAATCGGAGTGGTTAAACTTGGTTGGTGAGTGGCAGTTTCCAGCAAGGCTTGCGTTTCCTGGTTAGTAAGGCAGTGAACAGTTTGGCCAAATTCAATAATGTTCGGGGATAGTTCAGTATATGCAGAGAGGTCATGATCTGCAATAATGACGGTTTTCCCCTCCCTTACAAGAGCAACTAATTTTTGCAAGATCAGGTCGCGATTATGATAATCAAGGCTCGCAAATGGCTCATCCAAAAGTATAATTTGGCGCTGCATTGCGATAATCACGGCTAGCGTGGCCCGTTGTTGTTCACCACCAGATAAAGTGGTGAAATGCCGATCAGCAAGGTGAGTGATACCAACGTCATGTAATGTTTGATCAACAATTGATGGAATGGTCTTCGCAGGAGTTTGAAGATTTTCGAGTGCAAATTCGATTTCGTGACGTGGTGTGTCCAATGCAAATTGCATTCCCGGATCTTGGAACATCATCGCGACTGACTGTTGATGTGGAATGGAGACGTTACCCGTCAACTGACCACCATACTTAGGCAACAGTCCAGCGATAATCTTCAACAAGGTTGACTTTCCAGAACCAGAGCGACCATGCAGAAGCGATAATTGGTGCAGCGGAATCGATAACTCAGGGATATTTAAAATGGCCTGCTGCTTGTTATAACTAAATTTTAAAGATTGAATTAGAATGTGGTCAGTCATAAAGTTGAACCTCAATAAAAATTAAGCCCGATCAGAATAGTTGTCTGACCGGGTTTGTTGATTAATAACAGTATTCAAAAGTCACCTTAGAATCTCCCTTCGCTGGTCCTAACCAGAGCAGGTTCGATGGGTGTTTCTCAGCCCGTAGGCACCCCAGACAAAGATAATATGTTTAGGGCTATCATACCGAAAGCATTTATGTAGTGCAAGTGTCATTAGTTGGCGGAAAATAATTAACAGGCTGTGGAAAAAGTTGTGCACAACACTATGGGCAACAGAGCCCCATGATTACACAGCCTTGTGATACTAGGATAGAAGCCATGAATAGTTATCCACAATATCTTGTGGATAAGCTGTGAATTATCTACAAGACTTTGCGATGATCGACAATTGTCTTGTGAATTATCACGCCACAGAGCGTGGCGTAAATTTAGATGATTAATTTACTTACGATAGAGAAACAACAATGTGATAGGTTCAAAGATAAAAAGTGGTGGGCAAGAACCAGCAAATTAGTTCTTGTCCACCTTGAAAAATTTTAATGCTGCTTAAATAGGTCCGTTAAATACTGCATAAATGTTTGGAGGTAACGGTCCTTGTCAACGTTAACTGCAACTTTGACATTTGGATTTGGCTGATTGAGCTTAGCATTATTACCAATTGTGCGGCCGTAATTAGGGCCATCATGAACGACTTTCATAAAAAGACTGATGGTTTTAACAAAACTTGGGTCTAACGCAACGCCCACTGCCAGCGGATCGTGCAGTGCACAACCATTCTTATCGATATCTAAATTATAATAGGCATCAATGTAGAAATCAGTGATATCGGCATAGGCTCGTCCAGCGGCTGTGTTGAGTTCGCGCCATTGTTGTGTTTCATGCTTAGTGAGGAGGGTTCGCAAAGTGACATCTAAGCCCACCATCGTTAATGGTAAATCAGGGTTGGATAGCACGATATTTGCAGCTTCGGCATCTTGGTGGATGTTGGCTTCAGCCGCTTCAGTTACGTTACCTTCAACGGTTAAGGCCCCGCCCATGAAGGTGACGTTTCCAATTAATTTGGCAATCGATGGATCCTTTTCGAGGGCTGCCGCCAGATTAGTCATTGGACCAGTTGGAACAATGATCAGATCCTGACCAAATTTGTGAGCGGCTTCGATATAGAAGTCGACACCGGACATTTTTTCGACAGGCCGCTTTGGCTTTGGCAGTTTCACTTCACCAATACCATTATTGCCGTGGATATCAAGAGACACTTGCATGACGTCAAAGTGATTAGTGGTACTTGAATGTGATAATCCTTTATAAACGGGGACATCAGTTTGACCGAGCAGTTCTAGTAGTTTAAGACTATTTTCTGCACAAATATCGATTAGATTGTTACCATAAGAAGAAACAATTCCAATCAGATCCACGTCTGGGGCGGCAGTTGCGTATGCAATGGCTAATGCATCATCAACACCGGTATCTAAATCTAAGATCATTTTTTTCGTTGCCATAACCATACCTCCGAATGATTGAGTATAATTTAATTTTAAGCGACCACGGACTAAAAGACAATCAAATTTCACGAAGTCAATTTGCCGGTTACCAAATTTTAAAAGGGGCATGCTACAATGGAAATATTCAAGCAGGAAAAGAGGGGGGAATGGCTGGATGACAGAGCAACAATATGATGTCACAATCATCGGTGGTGGACCAGCAGGAATGTTTGCTGCTTTTTATGCGGGATTACATGAATTAAATACACAATTAATCGAAGCATTGCCACAACTTGGTGGCCAGGTTCGGGCACTCTATCCAGAAAAACAAATCTGGGATGTTGCTGGCAAAGCTGGTGTGACCGGTGAACAACTAATTGCGGATTTGGAACACCAGCTTTCATTGGTGAAGGTTGATCAGCAATTAGGGGCGAAAGTCACTGACGTACAAAAGATGGCTGATGGGAGTTTCAAGATTAGCTCAACAAAGGGGACTTCCCAATCTAAAGCAGTGGTGATTGCACTAGGCAATGGCGCGTTTACACCGCGAAAACTGTCAATTGATGGGGTGGATGAAGTAAATTCAGGAAAAATTCATTACTTCGTTCAACATCGCGCTGTCTTCGCCAACCAACGAGTTGCGGTTTTGGGCGGCGGCAATTCCGCCATGGATTTGGCCTTAATGTTGGAGTCAGTTGCGCGACAAGTAACGTTAGTTCATCGTCGTGAACAATTTCGAGGCTTACCGGCAACGTTCACGCGTCTACAAAAGTCCACAGTTCAACTTCAAACTCCTTATTTACCACGTACAATTCAAGAGATGTCTGATGGCAGTTTGGAGTTAACGTTAAAGAAAATGCGGAGTGACCAGGAAACTGTCTTGAACGTTGACCAATTAGTAGTCAATTATGGATTTACCTCCAATAACGCTGCCTTAGATGAATGGGGATTAAATTTAGTCACTGATCATCACTTGATTCAGGTGGATTCTCAAATGAGAACGAATATCGAAGGGGTCTATGCGATTGGTGATGGGAACACTTATGCAGGAAAGGTTCCATTAATCGCTACTGGATTAGGGGAGGCGCCAATTGCAATTAATAGCCTGGCGAAGAAACTATATCCGCAAAAACGAATGGCGACCCATAGTTCATCAATGAAACTATAAAAATAAACCAGTTTGGCGTTTAAATTACCAAACTGGTTTTTATTCTTTGTTAATTCAGTTCCTGGTAAATCGCTGATAGGGGCTGACGTACTTTTGGCGTAATGGGTTGATCACGATAGCCGAAACTAACCATTACTGCAACGCCCCAGTTTTTTGGATCCAAATAGTGCTTGGTTGCCATAAATTGATTCATTTGAGCGTAGTTAAAGCCCTCGATTGGGCATGAATCAATGTCTAAAGCAGCCGCGGCTGACATCATATTTGCCATCGGCAGATAGCATTGGCGCACTGCCCACTCAAAAACGTCGTGTTCCGATTGCAGATTTAAATCGCGTTCTTGGAATTCTTTGAAGTGTTGTGACACAGTTGATGTTGGTGAATATGGCTTATGTTTAACATCTTGAACGAGGTGTCGAATATATGGACTATCGTAAGTTACGTGTTTGTGGGCCAGAATAACGAGTAATTTATCTGCGCCTTCAATACTATTGAGGGCGCCCCAAGCAAACGGTTTAATTGCTTCACGATCTTTTGGGTTGTTGATTAAAACAAATTTCCATGGTTCATAACCAAATGAGCTCGGTGAAAGTCGCCCAACTTCCAAAATGGTTTGCCAATCGTCTGCTGGTATATGTTGATTAGGATCATATTTTTTGGTGGCATAACGACGATTGGCAATTTGAATCAGCCGTTGTTGAATTTCTGGTTTATCCATTTGTAATGTCCTCCTTAATCAAAATAATTTCCTGGGAAATATTAATTATTACCATCAGGATTAGTAATTTTGATTCGATTTGAATCAGTCCGGGAGTGGTTTTGTTCGGGAGCATTTGTGGTGTAATCACTAATAGTTGAATGATCGCCATTTTCACTATAAATACTGGTGGATTTATTGCCCTTCTTTTTCTCAATTGCTTTCGCTTTTTTGAGACCGTTGGAATAATTATAGTTCTTAGGATTAACTTTCTTAAAGCCCTTTGGTGTATAAAAGCGCAACAGGTTCTTTTCGTTGAGAGAATCTGAAAGGCTGAGTTCTTGATTAACAAACTTGGCCTGCTTTTTTAACCAATTGCGTTGGGTTTTTGTTAACTTGGCCTCTTTACCGGTTTTGTTGTCATAGATAGTACCGTTAACGCTGGAATAACGTGGAGTGACAAAATCATGATTGCGGAAAGCAACAGTTTGATTGTGCTTATTACTGAAGAGGTCAGTTCCAAACATAATGTAACGTTTGGAACTGATACCTAATAGGTGCAAGAGGGTTGGAAGTACATCAATTTCACCACCGTAAGTGTGAGCAATGCCACCGTGACCGCCAGACCCTGGGATTACAAACATCATTGGCACCCGTTGTAGTTGGGTATTATCAAAATTGGTCCATGAGTCGGCACTCTTGCCAAGGACACTCGCTAAGTTTTTATTTTCAGAATTAGAGATTCCATAGTGATCACCATAAATCATAATGACCGACTTTTTATCTAATCCGGTTTTTTGCAGATAACTGAAAAATTCTTGCAGTGATTGGTCTAAGTAATGGGCGGTTAAGAAATAGCCATCGACCGTTGAATCTCCTGTATTGGTTGTCTGAAAATTAGAATCTTTATCTTCATCGTCAAGGGTAAATGGAAAGTGATTGGAAACCGTGAGAAATTTTGTGTAGAAAGGCTGTTGCAAGGTTTGTAAGTATTTGATGGAGTTAGCAAAGAGCAATTTATCTTTTAAACCATACCCCATGGCCTTATCACCAGAAGTATCATAGTAGCTAGCATCAAAGAAATATTGAAAACCAAGGTTTTTGTAAACATTATTCCGGTTCCAGAAACTAGCAACATTCCCATGGAAAACAGCACTAGTGTAACCAGCCCGTTGGTTTAAAATTGCCGGTGCGGCTTCGAAAGTGTTGTCACTCCCTAATGTGGCAAAGAGTGAACCTTGAGGAAGACCAAATGTACTAGTTTCCAGCATATTTTCAGCATCTGAGGTCTTTCCTTGACCGACCTGATGGAAGAAGTTATCAAATGCGTAAGTATCGTTCCCGTGATAAAGCGAATTTAAAAATGGGGTCACTTCTTGACCGTTAATCTTTTTATCAATGAGAAATTGTTGGAAACTTTCCAGGTGAATAATAATGACATTCCGCCCTTTGGCAATGCCAAACATTTTGTCATTGGCTGGTGCAAAATGACGGTCAGTAAACTTTTTAACTTCCGTTAACTCAGACCGGGTGGCACTTTTCCGCATATTATCAATATGCTGTGACTTGACCAAATCGTAACCGGTGAAAGCATCAATTCCCAAATATTTGACAATGTAGGATCGATCAAAGGTTCGTCCCAGTAGTTGGGGACGATTAAACTCAGCCACCATCAAATTTAAGCTGAAGAACAGGATTGAGAGCGACGTAAAAGAAAAGGCGAGCCGGTTACTGATAGCGCGGGGGTCGAACTTAATCTTCCGAAAGAGCATTAGTAATAAAATGATGACAATGTCTGCCCAATATAAAAGGTCGTGGACATTTGTTAAGGCTAATGAGCTCCCACTCAGTCCTTGATTAACCTTTGAATATCCTGTCATTGTCGCAACGGTCATAAAATCAGTGAATTCTCGATAGTAAATGACGTTGAGGTAAAGCAGCAAGGTATTTAAAATATCGAGTCCCATTAAGACAGGATAAAAGAATCGGGAGCGCTTAAAGTAAAAGGCGAGACTAAACAGGAAAATTGTTGTTGCTAACGGGTTTAATAATAAGATGGCGTACTGGATTAAGCCAGACGCGCCCAATTTGAAATCTGTGAAGTACGCAATTAACGTCTTCAACCAAAAAAGGACGACCAGGAGGCCACAAAAGCCGATCCGGGTGTCCACAAGTTGACCTATCTTTTTCATTAGGTGATTTCCTCGCAGTTCCAGAATTTCTTGAATAAATTAAATCGGTATATTTACCATGAAGGCATTTAATTAAACGTCCTTTATTTTAACACATCCAAAATTGAAGTTTGGAACTCTGCAAAATTGTTGCACAATTTTAATCATCGATCCGCTCAGGTTCAATTAACCAATCGTAACGGAAAAGTTGATGAAGGGTTGTATTGACTGGGATCCAAACATGATTACGCCAAATATCGTGTAATGATGCTAAGAAGACTTGATCTTGTTGATGGTTTTGCGACAGTGGGATCCGGAGGATGCAGCCGTTTTCGGTTTGGACAGTCACACGAGTGTCAGATAATCCAATAATTTGTGCCGCCGCGACCGCAGTTTGCTGATTTGTTTGTCTCAATTTCATTGATATCATTCCCTTCATATTGTCGATAATAGCCATTGATTGTGAAGAAAGTATGGCCGATTTAGTAAGGGATTATTAAATCTGGTGGTAAAATGAAATCAATAAAGGAGGCTGAATTAACCATGAAACGAAATCTCTATTTAGTTCGGCACGGGCAAACTTACTACAATATTTATAATAAGCTACAGGGATGGAGTAACTCACCATTAACGGAAAAGGGGAAAGCAGATGCTCAGCAGGTAGCGGAACGGTTAAAAACGACGCACTTTGATGCTGCTTTTTGTTCTGACCTGCCACGAGCGGAAGAAACTTGCCAAACGATCTTGGATCTGAATACGGCTAATTCTGTTCAGTCCCCAACAGTGTCCCCATTCTTCCGTGAGGAATTCTATGGCGTGTTTGAAGGAACTAATATGGATCAAGCCTGGTATTTGGCGGGAGCACCTCATGGACTGAAGACTTTTAAAGAAATTGTGACTAAACATTCGATTGGAACTGCCAAGGATTGGCTCCATGAAGCAGATCCGTTTCATCATGCCGAGAATAATGAGCAATATTGGAAGCGATTGAATCAGGGAATTGAACTGATTCGGTCTGCAGACCTCCCTGATGATGCTAACGTCTTATGGGTCAGCCATGGGAATACATGTCTGAGCCTTATTGAGCGTTATGGTCAAGGATGCTTTGACGTTACAAAAAGACCGGCTAATGGAAGCCTTTCAAAACTCGTGATGACGGATGATGATCTTCAAGTTGCGTTCTACAATGAAAAATAAAAACTGCTCATTCTTTGAGCAGTTTTTATTTTGGGTTAGTTTTAAATGTTAAAGGCCATCGCCGAGGTTAAAGGCAATCTTTGACGAAAGTAACGTTTGATGGATCAGACTATCAATGAGGTCGGTTGTTGCTTCGGTAACGTGATCGGCAGTCTTGATGCTTTCATTAGTTAAGAATTCCTGTAATTGGTTACCAGAAAGCTTTCGTGCCTGTGCATCAACTTCGTCCAATCTACCAACAACGTAACTTTGTGCAGCATCACGATAAGCATTCACTTCATTGATGAATTGGTGATACTTTGGCTCGATGATGACAGGAAGTAACTTGTACATCCAGTAAGCACTATCCATGTTGAACTTATCTGGAGCGAACTTGTAATTAGCTGGTGTGTCAACGATGTTGGCATAGAACGGTACATATGGGCTGTAACAGTAGAAGCCAAACGCAATCCATTGGATGCCAGCCAGATTGTCAGGAACATCATTTCTCAGCTGCAAGATGCAAGAGCTTTGGTTCCGATCTAATGCAATTGAACGGAATTTTTGCTGGTCTGCTTCACTGCCAGATGAGTGAGTCCCAAATGGATCATATTGAGTGCCATTGTAGTGAGAACTAAGGAAGGCTTGAACGTCTTCAATTGCGATCTTCTTTTCTGGTTGCCGACAGAATGGCATATTTTGGCTAGTTGGTTCTTGTTCAACACTTGGGTTAAACATTTTTTGTCCATACCAAGTCCGTGGAGTGTTGTAGTAACTATCCGCCTCGTTTTGCGAACCAAAAATATTACGGAAGTTAAAATTGAGCGGGTTAGGATTTAAGTGATACTTATCAACAAAATCACGGATACCAGGAGCATACATGAAGTTATCTTGGTCATCAAATTCAATCTCTTCAATGACCATGATATTTGGACAAATGGCATAAGCATCATCAGGCAAGCGTTGGGCAACCCATTGATGACCACCAGCAGTTTCCATATACCAAACTTCATTTTGATCGCTAAACGCAATTCCGTTAGTTTCAGCGGTCCCATATTTTTCAATCAAGCTTCCTAGACGCTGAACCCCTTCACGGGCACTATTAACGAACGGCAATACAAGGGTCACCATTGCATCTTCAGCAATCCCGCTTTTAACCAGGGGATCATGGCCGAGAACGCGCGGATTAGTTAATTCGGTTTCGGTGGCTGACATTGCAACATTCTTTTCGTTAATCCCCGCTTCAAACCAGTCACCTTCGCTGGGGTTACCATTAGGGGTCGCAGTATACCGGTAACCATGTTCTTTAAGAGGGACTTTTAGTCCGGTGTATTTAGATTCATAAGTGAGATCATAATCTTGGGAGGGGACAACAACAAACTTCTTAGTGTTAATTGCGGTATGTGCATCTTCATCCCGTGCAATAATTGTTGAACCGTCAATAGTGGCTTTCTTGCCGACAATGATTGCCGTACAATCTGAGCTGAGTCGATTAAATTTGTCCATTATAAAACACTCCTTTAGTTAGATCTGTTCATTAAACCATTATACGCTGTTCAGCGAGACTGGTCTAATGAAAATTTGGAGTGTTAATCAATATTAATCTTTGGTTGACCGTTTAAATTCGTCAAAGTTCAGGATGAGGTTTAAGATGACGGCGGCAAGGCTCCCCATTACTACGCCATTGCCGAGAATAATTTGTAGTTCAGTATTTAAATGCTGAAAAATTTGTGGGTAAACGGTAACGCCAAGGCCAAGACCAATTGAAAGGGAAGCAACCATTAAATTGCTATTTTTGGTAAAGTCGACTTGATGTAAAATTTGCATTCCTTGGATCCCAACCATGCCAAACATGACCACCATGGCGCCACCCAGGACCGGATCTGGAATCATTGTTGCTAAAGCACCAGCTTTTGGTAATAGTCCCAGAATGAGCAATAGAACAGCCGCATAGTATACCGGCCGTCGTGATCGGACACCAGACATTTTTAAGACGCCGACGTTTTGCGAAAAAGTTGAATAAGGGAAGGTATTAAACAGGCCGCCAAGAATCGCAGCGATTCCCTCAGCACGATAACCGCGTTTCATATCATTTTTGGTAATCTCTTGATGAGTAGCTTCAGCAAGGGCAAAGTAGACTCCTGTCGATTCGATCATTGTCGTTAGAGCGACGAGCATCATCGTAATGATGGCGCCGGAATTAAATGTTGGCACGCCAAAATAGAAGAAACGTGGTAAGTGGAACCAGGCGGCACTGGTAACCGGTTTGGCGGAGACCATTCCCCAAGCTGCTGCCGCGAAGGAACCAATTAAAATCCCTAACAGAATAGCAATGGACTTAATGAACCCTTTGCCGAAACGATTAATCAGGACGATCACAATAATGGTCAAAAAGCCAATGATGAGGTCTTGGGGACTACCGAATGATTTGGCAGTGGGGGTTCCGCCACCTAAATTTTGAAAACCGACGGGAACCAGGGTGAAGCCAATAACGGTAATTAATGAACCAGTCACAACTGGCGGAAATAACTTCTTCATTCGCGCGAAGAAGCCAGCAATTAGAAAAATAAAAATTCCAGCACAAATAATGGCACCATACATATAAGTAATGCCCATTTTGCTACCAATCGACTCTAGTGGTGCGACTGATTGAACCGCACAGCCTAACACAACCGGCAAGCCAATTCCCATGAGCGGAGTGCGATGGAGTTGCAACAACGTTGCTACCCCACACATAAAGATGTCGATGGACACTAAATAAGTCATTTGAGTAGGAGTAAAATGCAAAAAATTACCAATTAATAGCGGAACTAATACGTCGCCGGAATACATCGCTAAGAGGTGTTGAAAACCGAGTAGCAGGTTTTTGCCAAAGTTAGCGGTGGGTGCTGATTGTAACGGTTGTTGTGCCAAGATAATCCTCCCTTAATAAAAAAACGGGTCCACGATTGTGGCGGACCCGTTACTTTCAACAGTGCTTATAGTCTCATATTTACGGCATGAGGTAGAAACGTCCGACCATATTACGGAAATATATAGGCAATCTTTAATTGTTAGCATTTTAGCACGTTTGTCGAACAATCACAATGGCTATTTCCACCAATGGCGGTTAAAAACGAACCAAATGGAAAGTGCCATTAAGATTAGCGTGATAATAATGGTGATTTGCCATGCAAAGTCGTTCTGCGCAAATGGTAGGGTTTTAACATTTTCCCCATAGAATCCAGAAACAATCGGGGGAATTGCTAGTACGATCGAATAAACAGTTAAAAATTTCATTGTTTGGTTTAGATTACTGTCCAAAACCTTACTATAAGCATCAGACACGCGAGCGGACACGTCTGACGTCATTTGAGCCATCTCCAAACCTTGTTGGGCTTCAACAATGACGTCATCGAGGTCATTATTTTGCTTGCGGGTCATTAAATGATGGAAGCGACGCTTGAATTCTTGTAAGAGAGAAACGTTGCCTTGAAGTGAGGTCAGAATGTAAACTAAGCCGGTTTCAATTTCCATGAATTCGGTAATGGCTTTACGCTCAGTATGTTTTTGCAAGTTTCGCTGAATTTCTCGTCGTTGCTGATCAGCCCGTCGAATTGGGCCAAAGTAGGCAGTAGAAAGTTGATATAGAATTGGTAGGATGAAGTCAAATTGATCCGTTTGACGATCTCGTTGTTGCAATTTATCCATTTGTCGGGCAATAATGCCGTTCACAAAATTGGTTTGGGCGTTGGTAAAAGTCAAAACATTATTAGTAGTGAGCATGATCCCAACTGGAGCGGTTTGTGGTGCGGAGATGGCGTGAGTTGGAACGTAAACATCGAAAATTAGTAAGGTAACCCCAGCATCAGGGTCGACTTCTACCCGGGCTTTTTCGTAAGGGTCAATTGCATAATCCAGTAATTCCTGGGTCACTTCATACTTATCAAACAGTTCTTCGCGTTCATTCGGGAGCGGTTCAAAAACACTGACCCAGTATCCATGATCATTAATTTTAACTGAACTAAGCACAATTTCACCTCGGAATTTAATCATTTAAAACTTATTATACGCTATTATAATATCAGTATTGAAGGAGAAATGAGGAGAATCTTTTGGCAAAACCACGATGGATTATTAATGAACAGTTGAGTCAGAATCAAAAACGGCTGACAGTTCGGCAATTATTACAGCAGCAGTGGTATCTACCAAGCCGCTTCATTCATTACTTACGCGTCCGAAAACAGGTGCTGGTGAATGGCAGCTATCGGAATATGAATGAGCTGGTAACGCCGGGTGATCAGGTTACATTGAATTTTTACGGTAATGAATTTCGTACGCCATCGTCTAACTATTTACCAACTGCGCAAGCGCATTTAGCGATTTTGTTTGAAAATCGCGACTTACTGGTGGTTAACAAACCAGCCGGACAAAAGACGCACCCTAACCAGCCATTTGAAACTGGTACTTTAATGAATGATGTTGCTGGTTATTTAAAGGATGGCCCGAATGCTGCCTACATGGTGCATCGGATTGACCAGGCCACTAGTGGCGCGGTGATTGTGGCCAAAAATCCAGTGGTCGTGCCAATCTTGGATCGTTATATCGCAGAAGGACGCATTCATCGTCGCTATTTAGCTGTAGTCACCGGTAATTTTGCTCAATCAATGGGTCAATTCACGTGGCCGATTGGTTTTGACTCGAGGGATCGGCGAAAACGGCAGGTGGATGGCGTGGCGGCCAAACCGGCGATCACTAACTACCAAGTGTTACGAACGGTCGGTAATTTAAGTTTAGTGCGGTTGCAATTACAAACTGGGCGTACCCATCAAATTCGGGTTCACTTAGCATATAGCGGTCATCCGATTGTGGGTGACCCACTATACGGGGGCCAAACTAATTCGCGGATGCTCCTGCATGGAGCAAACCAACAGTTGGTGATGCCATTTAAGGGAACTTTAAAAGAAATTTCTGCACCGGTTCCTAACTATTTTCCTGATGCTCTGGTAAAATATGAGCAGAAAGAATGATAAGGGGGATATTAATTGTCACTTTTAGGAGAACTCTATGGCCCGTTTTTTGATGGTCATAACTGGTTAACCGTTATTGAGTCCGGTCAGGACTGGTTAGTTATTTTATCGCTAGTATTAATTGAATGCTTATTATCCGTTGATAATGCCATTGTTTTGGCCGCACAGACGAGAGTTCTACCAACGCTAAAAGAACAAGAAGAATCGCTATTTTATGGAATCTGGGGTTCTTATTTATTCCGTTTTTTGATTATTGGAATTGGGACTTTCCTGATTAACTTTTGGGAAATTAAAGTAATTGGTGCAGTTTATTTAATGTACCTTTCATTCCGTTTCTTC
The DNA here is from genome assembly GCF_934202705.1 of uncultured Limosilactobacillus sp. Taxonomy (GTDB): domain Bacteria; phylum Bacillota; class Bacilli; order Lactobacillales; family Lactobacillaceae; genus Limosilactobacillus. The sequence continues at coordinate 65,858 of NZ_CAKPYE010000009.1, read as the reverse complement.
AGAAACCAATTAACGGGTCAACGCCGTCAACGGCAAAGTAAAAGCCGGGTAACCGGATTGACAGGACGAAAACGGTTTTGGGCAGTGGTTGCACAAATCGAATTTATTGATATCGTCTTTTCCATTGACTCTGTCTTGGCTTCACTAGCGGTTTCGTCTAACCCCGTGATTGTGTTAATTGGTGGTTTTATTGGAATTGCCTGTATGCGGGGCGTGGCAGAAGTGATTATGCGCTTGATGCGCAAGATTCCGGAGCTGGAACCAATGGCGTATGTCTTGATCTTTTTGATTGCCATTAAACTCTTCTTAACTATCCCGATGATTGATATTGAGATTCCATCTGGTCAATTTGGAATCTTTATTGTGGGGGTGTTTGTGGCAACCTTTATTGTTCACTTTATTCGTAATCCAAAGGGGAAGGGTAACCAACCAGAGATGAAGGAGGATAACCAGCGTGATCGAAGCAAGAGCAGATAATTTTGATCAACTCACAACCGGTAAGTTAACGGTGGTTGATTTTTGGGCACCATGGTGCGGACCATGTAAAATGATGGCACCAGTGCTGGAACAAATGGCGGCCAAATATGGTGATCAAATTAAATTTGTTAAATTTAATATTGATGAAAATAAAGAAATTCCGCAACGATACAAGGTATTAAGCATTCCCAGCCTAGTGCTTTTTCGAGATGGTCAAGCCAAAGAAAAGGTAACGGGTTTTTACAATGCCACTCAGTTAAGCCATTACTTTGAACGAAAATTAAGCGAGCGTGATGATAATGAAAGTTAGTTATTTACGGCCAGCCCAAGTTAATGATATTGATGCAATTATGCCCATTATTGAATCAGCACGAGCTTTGTTAAAAGCAGAAGGCAGCACGCAGTGGCAAAGCGGTGATCCAGATCGTCGACTAATTGGTCAAGATATTGAACAACATGTGGGTGAAGTCCTGATTGTTGATCAGCAAGTGGCCGGCTACGCGGCATTAGTACGGTCAGCGGAGCCAACGTATGCAAAGATTTATTCGGGTCATTGGGCTAGTAATGATCCTTATACGACGATTCATCGAGTAGCCATTGCGCAAGAGTTTCGCGGTCAGCATCTCGCTACCCAGCTGTTTGCAGAATTAATTACCAGTAGTCTACAGCTGGGCTTTTCAAATATTCGTTTTGACACGTTTCGGTTAAATGAACGTTTACAATATTTGGCAAAAAAGTTTGGCTTTGTGCAACGCGGTCAAATCAAAGTTAGTGACCCATTAGATCCCTGGCGATTGGCATATGAGTTGAATCTTTAACAAATCTCCCAAGAGTGAATGAGTCTTGTTGGTTAAGACGATAATCAGCTAATTACTATTCACATCATTGGGAGATTTTACATTTTTACTAATTGTTGAGCATTATTCAGGTCAGTAATTAAGACGTTTGCATATCCGCCAATCAAGGCTGCATGAATGGCGGGGAGCTTTTCGATACCGCCAGCGACGAGAATTGATTGTCGCTTATGTTTTAATGCTGATAATGGTAGCGAAACAGTCCGTTGGGCAATTTCTGGCGCAGCCAGCTGGCCACTTTTAGTAATAAATTGGGAAAGAACATCCCCCACAGCATGAGTTTCTAAAAAGTGAATCTGCTCATTAGTAAAGTAGCCAAGCTGAAACAGCATCGCTTCCGGTCGCGTTGTACCAACAGTAAACAGAGCAATTTGAGCCGCTTCTCCCTGTTTGATAATTCGTTTGATGAACTGATCTTGCAGCACTAAATCGCGTGTCTTTTGATTATCGAAGATCACCGGGACTGGCAAAGTCTCGGTTTGTGTGTGAAATGATGCATTGAACTGCTGGGTAATGATACTTGAATAGTTATTCCGAGAGGAGTTAGAAACGGTTCCTTTAAGATAAACCGTCTGAACATTTTTTTTCTGATTTGGCTGGAGGTGTTGTGCAATGGCAGCCATGGTTGTTCCCCAAGTGAGACCAATCGTATCATTGTCTTGAACCACAGAATTAAGGTAATCGGCAGCCAGGATTCCTAGTTGGTCGAGAATGCTTTGATAAGAGTCGCCCACCTGATCCGCAATGAGGACTTTTTTTAACCGGTATTTTTGAATGAGTTTTTGAGGGATACTGGCAGCTTGTTCAAATGGATTATTAATCGTGATCTGAACAATATTTTGATCTTGTGCCAGTTGTAATAATCGAGAAACTGTTGGCCGTGACAGCTTTAATTTTTGTGCAATTGCAGTTTGACTGATTTTATCAATGTAATATAAACGACTTACCATTATAGCCGCCTTTAATTGGGCGGCGCTTTTTTTGGTCAGGGCCATTAATGTCACCTCCGTTAATTTGAAAGCGCTTTACTATTTTTCATTTTAGCTATTTACAAATGTAAAAGCAAGGGTTATTATGAAAGCGTATTCAAAAAGAAAGCGCAATCAAATGATTGCTGAGGAGGAAATTAGTTATGGAATTTAACAAGTACATTGATCACACATTATTAGCACCGGACGCAACTGAAGAACAAGTTGATACAGTCATTAAGCAAGCAATCGACAATCATTTTCACACCGTCATGATTAACCCTTATTGGGTTGCTAAAACCCATAAGGCACTTGCTGGAACGAATGTTAAAACAGCCTGTGTGATCGGCTTTCCTCTCGGTGCCAACACCACCAAGATTAAGGTGGCAGAAGCGCAAGATGCCATTGACAATGGGGTTGACGAGTTAGACATGGTCATGAACATTGGTGAAATGAAGTCTGGCCACTACGACAAGGTGGAAGAAGATATTCAAGCCGTGGTTGATGCTGGTCATGCAGCTAACAAGGTGGTTAAGGTAATTATTGAAACTTGCCTTTTAACTGATGATGAAATCACTAAGGCTTCAGAAATTGTTGCTAAGACCGGGGCTGATTTTGTTAAGACTTCCACTGGTTTCTCCACTGAAGGGGCAACAGTTCATGCTGTTAAATTGATGTCAGCCGCTGTTAAGGGAAGCAACACAGCGGTAAAGGCTTCTGGTGGAATCCACAGCGCTGAAGAAGCACAAGCAATGATCGACGCGGGGGCTACGCGTCTTGGTGTTAGTCATAGTATGGCAATCATTGGCAAAGAATAGTTAATTGAAGGTGAAAATAATGAAACGATTTAACTTAAATCATGCAATGTTTTCAGATGCAAAATATCTGCTCTATGAAGATGATAATTTTAAGGCCGAAACATATAAGTTTCCTGATGGCATTGAAGCATTAAAAGTTTCCAACAGTCGTGGATACCTAACGTTATTACCTTTTTATGGATTAATTGTTTGGGATGCGGTCTTTGATGGCATTAACCTCAAGGAAAAGGATGGTTTCAAGCAACCACACTGGGGTAAGCAAATTGCTGATACTTATGGAGCCTTTGAATTTACCTCTGGATTATTAGCTAATGGTAACCCTGGCCCAGAAGACCATCATGTTCAACACGGTGAAGCAGCTACTGCACGAATGGATCATGCTTACCTCGAAATCGGTGATGACACGATTACTGTGCAAAGTGATTATGAATACATCAAGGGCTTTGGTGATCATTACATCGAAAAACCATCAGTGACAATACACAAGGACAGTGGATTGTTTGACATTCGTCAACACGTTAAGAACCTTTCCGGTTGTGCACCAATGACGTTGCAATACATGTGTCACCTCTGTTATGCCTACGTTGACAATGCAGTAATGACTTCAAACATTCCTGATGAAGCTTTCCAATTACGGACTTCTGTTCCTGATCACGTTCACCCAACTCCAGAATGGACCAAGTTTACTGATGAATTGGAAAAGAGTGGCAAGATGATTGACAAGCTGGATGATGCTAGTCACTATGATCCAGAAATTGTCTTCTTCTCCAAAGATTTACGGAAGTATACCGACAAAGCAGAATTCCGGATGGACTTAGGCAATGGACACAGCTTCTTGACTACTTATGAAACAGCAAATCTACCAATCGTCACGCGGTGGATTCTCTATAATGCAGATCAACAAGTTGCCGCCTACTGTCTTCCAGGAACTTGTACCCCAGAAGGGCAGACTGCAGCTAAGAAGGCCGGAACATTAATTATGCTCCAACCAGGTGAAGAAAAGGACTTCCACGTAGTAACTGGACTTGAAAAATAGGAGGCGTTGAAGATGACTCACGACATTACAGTAATTGGTTCCAACATGATGGAACTTTCAACAGATATTGATCGGATGCCAAAACTCGGTGAAACTGTTGCTGCACCAAATTTTCATATGGCATTCGGCGGCAAGGGAGCAAACCAAGCTTACGCGGCCTCACAGTTGGGATCCAATGTGGCAATGATTTCCAAAGTTGGTTCTGATATGCTAGGTCGTGAGTATCTCAAGCATTTTAAAGAAAGCGGCATTGATGTTGCTGGCGTTAGTGTGGGCAAGAAGAGCAATGGTGTGGCACCATGCTTTATTCAAGGAAATATGAACAGCATTATTATTGTGCAAGGTGCAAATAGTGAATTGACGCCTGAGGTTCTTGAAGATTACCGTGATATTATCAAGAATTCTAAGCTGATTGTTTTACAACAAGAAATTTCTCTGGAAACGGATTATCGCGCAATTGAAATGGCGCATGAATATGGTGTACCGGTGATGCTCAACCCAGCCCCTGCTAATGATCATATTGATATTCAGCATGTGGCAATGTGTGAATTCTATTCACCAAATGAGACTGAACTAGGTCGGTTAACGAAGATGCCAATTGAGACCCTCGATCAAATTAAAGCGGCGGCTCATAAATTAGTTGAACTTGGCGTGAAAAACGTGATTGTGACGATTGGTTCTCGTGGCGCTCTGTGGGTAAATCAGGATCATGAAGAATTAATCCCATCCTATCATGTGGATGCGGTTGATTCGATTGGTGCCGGTGATTCATTTGTTGGAGCGTTTTCCCACTACTACACCCAAGGCGAAGATATCAGTACGGCTTTACGACATGCCAATGCATATGCGGCCGTAACTGTTACCAGAACTGGTAGTCAAACTTCCTACCCAACGGCACAGGAATTACCGGCCTTACAACGGAAACTTGGCATTGATGTGACTGAGGAATTAGCTGAGGCGTAAAGCTTGGCTCCAAGATGATGACATCATTTTAGTTTTCTAGTTACGGATAACGCGGTTAATAAATCGGTTCCAGTGTTCGGCAACGCCGAGCACTGGAACTTTATTTATAAAAACAGCGGGCAGTCCAAAGTGGCCTTGGAAACTATTGGTGTGGATTTTCACAAGCAAACCGATTTCAAACAATTGAAGTTAGACAACCATGGCTTGATTGCTGGTAAGCCTTAAAATAAAAAATCTAAAAAAATTCAAGGAATGTGAAATGGCGAGCGTATACGTTTTCATAGAGTTTTCATAGTTAAAACGTTAAACTAGTTGTTAGAATGCGCTTGCAAACGATTTCTTGATGTGGTAAATTATGATCGTTGAAAAAATGTAAAACGGTTTACGTGATTTTACTGAACAAGGAGGATGACAGAATGTCAAACAAGATTGCTGTTCTAGGTAGTATTAATGTTGATACTACTTACCACATGGATCGCTTCCCAGAACCAGGGGAAACTTTGCAAGCTAAAGATAAGTCCTCAGCTCCTGGCGGGAAGGGTGCTAACCAATCAGTTGCCTGTGCTCGTTCGGGTGCCAAGACTTACCATATTGGGATGGTTGGTGCTGACCAAGAAGGTCAATTTATGCGTGAATCAATGCAGGAAGATGGCATTGATACCAAGTTTGTCGGCATTGACAAAATGCACGGCACGGGGACTGCGATGATCACTTTGGACGCGAATGGTCAAAATGACATCATGGTTTATGGTGGTGCTAATCAATCCATGACAACGGATGTTTTGAAGAACACTGATGACTTATTCAAAGAAATTGATTTCATCATTACTCAATTTGAAACACCACAAAAGGTTTCTGCCGAAGCCTTTAAGCGGGCCAAGGAAAATGGCGTAACAACCATTTTAAACCCAGCACCAGCCAAGGACATTGATCCTGAACTGTTAAAGTACACCGACGTGATTGCACCAAACGAAACGGAAAGTGCATTGCTGACGGGAATTAAGATTACTGATGAAGATTCAATGATTAAAACAGCGGAATACTTCAAGAACAAGGGTGTTGACAATCTGTTAATTACCTTAGGTTCCAAGGGTGTCTTCTACTCCACACCAAACGATCATGGCTTAGTTCCAGCATTTAAAGTTAAGCCGGTTGATACAACGGCGGCTGGGGATACGTTCATTGGTGCGTTAGCTTCACAATTGAAGACTGATTTGAGTAACGTTGCCGAAGCATTAGTTTACGCCCAACGTGCCTCAAGCTTAACTGTTCAAAAGATGGGTGCAGCACCATCAATCCCAACTTACGATGAAGTTAAGCAAGCATTAGCCGAAAGCGGTAAATAAATTTTGTTGAAAGGGGAAGTTTAAAATGAAAAAAACAGGAATTTTGAATTCAGAAGTTGCTTCTGTTGTTGCAGGAATGGGCCACATGGACTGGCTGTCAATTGGTGACGCTGGAATGCCAGTTCCGATGGGCACCAAGAAGATTGATCTTTGTGTCGATAAGGAATTACCAAGTTTCATGGACGTTTTGAAAAACGTTTTGAAAGAAATGAAGGTTCAAAAGATTTACTTGGCTGATGAAATCAAGGATCAAAACCCAGAACAATTAGAAAACATCAAGAAGGCTTTGCCAGATGTTGAAATTGAATTCATGCCACACTCAGATTTGAAGAAGAACTTGGCGAAGACCCATGCCTTTATTCGGACTGGGGAAATGACACCATACTCCAACATCATTCTTGAATCTGGAGTAACATTCTAGGAATTATTCAGAAAGAGGTTTAATAATGGATAGTACAAAAAAGCAATCATGGGTTCAGTATCCCGATGGTTACCTTAGCAGAACGCCAATTTGGCAATACATTTTAGTTACTTTAGTCTTCCCATTCTGGGCAATGGCTGCCGCTTTGAACGATATCTTGATTACTCAATTCAAGACGGTCTTTACTTTGAACGATACGGCAACGGCCTTAGTTCAATTTGCTTTCTACGGTGGTTACTTCTTAATTGCTTTACCTGCTGCTGCGATCATTCGGAAGAACACTTATAAATTTGCTATTTTAACTGGCTTAACATTCTTCATTATCGGTTGTGCACTGTTCTTCCCAGCATCACACATGGCAACTTACGGGATGTTCTTAGGTGCTGTGTTTGTTATCGCAATCGGATTAAGTTTCTTGGAAACTTCTTGTGATACTTACTCCACAATGCTTGGACCTAAGAGCACTGCTAACATGCGGATTAACATTTCCCAATTATTAATTCCAATTGGTAACATCACCGGGATTGTTTTAGGTAAGTACCTTGTCTTTGCTGGCCACGGTAACATGGAAGACGAAGTTAAAGGTATGAATGCCGCACAAAAGCTGGCTTACAATAAGGAAGTGCTTCAATTAACTTTGAAGCCATACAAGTACATCTTAGTTGCATTAATTATTCTCTTTATCTTAATTGCAATTACCAAGATGCCATACTCCAAGGCTGCTCCTAAGAAGGACGCCCAAGGGGTTGAAGAAAAGAAGCCATCAACTGGTGAATCAGTTAGTTACTTATTCCACAACAAGCGCTTCATGAAGGCTGTTGGTGCCCAATTCCTTTACGCTGGGATGCAGACTTGTGTCTGGTCATTTACAATTCGTTTAGCATTACGGATTATTCCAAACATTTCAGACCACGCTGCTACTAACTACATGATGTTTGGTTATGCTGCGTTCTTCATTGGTAAGCTACCAGCTACCTGGTTAATGCACCGCTTCTCCATTACTAAGGTTATGACCTGGTACGGGATCCTTGGTACATTGAGCTTAGTCTTTGCCTTCACTTGGCACAGTCAAGCAGCCATTTGGGGTGCTGTTATGAGTGACTTCTTCTTTGGACCATTCTGGCCAACTATTTATGCTCACGGCTTGGACCAAGTTCACGAAAAGAAGTACACCGAAACTGGTGGTGCCTTCATGGTTATGTCCTTAATCGGTGGATCATTAGTTCCGCTTCTGATGGGTCGGGTATCTGACCTTTCAGGTTCAATGCAACTTTCCTTCGTTGTTCCAGCAATCTGTTTCGCATTAATTGCGATTTACTTCTTCACTGAACACCGTTGGGAACAAGCACACCCAGATCAAGTTCAAGAACACTAATCTGGTTGTCAAAAAATGATATAATTAAGAGGTTTGAAAACGGAGGTTTCCAAACCTCTTTTTTATTGTAAGGAGGGAAAAGTATGATCTGGATATATGTCGTGATCGTCATTGTCTGCTTTTTAATTGGAACTGTCTGGAGCTACAAGAAAAATCGGCATCATAAATAAGCGGAGAGGAGTAGAAAAATGGATGTTCAAACAATCCGGCGAGATTTTCCGATTCTTCAGCAACGAGTTAATGAGGAACCGTTAGTCTATTTTGATAATGCTGCTACTTCACAATTGCCATTGCCGGTTTTGGATGCCATGCGAAATTATTATTTAACTGAGCATGCGAATGTTCATCGGGGAGTTCATACGTTAGCAGAACGGGCGACCGAACACTATGAACGGGTTCGACAACAAGTGGCGGATTTTATTAATGCGCAGCGGACAGATGAGATTGTATTTACGCGTTCCACTACTGAGAGTCTTAACGTGATTGCTCGGGGATTTGGTGATCAAGTCGTCCAAAGCGGCGATGAAATCGTCGTGACTGCGATGGAACACCATAGTAATCTAGTTCCTTGGCAGGAGTTAGCAAGCCGGACTGGAGCAGAGCTAAAGTTTATTGAACTTGATGATGAACAAAAATTAGATTTCCAGAGTGCGGCTAAAGTAATTACGCCACGCACCAAGATTGTTGCAATAACGGCTGCTTCTAACGTTCTAGGCACCGTCAACCCGGTCCAAAAGATCGTGGCACTAGCCCATCAGATGAATGCTTACGTAGTGGTCGATGCTGCCCAGTATATTGGTCACCACCCCGTTAATGTACAAACATGGGGGGCGGATTTTATTGCGTTTTCCGGTCATAAAATGTTAGCCCCAACTGGCATCGGTGTTTTATATGGCCAACATGATCGATTAGCGATGACCCGTCCAGTACAGTTTGGTGGCGAAATGATTGAGAACGTGACCCGCGAGAAAACTACTTTTAAAACCGCGCCATTAGGTTTTGAAGCCGGGACACCAAATATTGGCGGGGTCGTCGGTCTCGGGGCGGCAATTGATTATTTCACACGAGTTGGCTGGAAAACAATTGAGCATCGTGAACAACGGTTGACTGACTACCTGCTACCTCGGCTTCGCGAATTTAGTGGAGTCACGTTATATGGACCGCAGCAGTTTCATACCGGCGTGTTCGCCTTTAACTTGAATGGCCTGCATCCGCATGATGTTGCCACGGGATTGGATATGGAAGGAATTGCTGTTCGCGCGGGACATCATTGTGCCCAGCCGTTGATGAAAACGTTGGGCGTGACCGCAACTGTCCGGGCCAGTGTAGCTTTTTATAACACAGTTGATGAGTGTCAACGATTGATAGATGCACTTGCTGCAGTGAAGGAGTTCTTTAGCAATGGGCTTAGCTAAATTAGGTTTCTTATACAAGACTTTGGTATTAGAACATGCCAAACAACCGCATCATTATGCTATTAAACTGCCACAGGATGGCCAACAGTTGACACTGCATAATCCGACGTGCGGTGATACGATTAATGTCTCCCTGCAGATTAAGGCGGGGACGATTCGCCATTTATGTTTCAATGGTGAGGGCTGTACCATTTCCCAAGCAGCTGCCAGTATGATGACTGATGAATTAAATGGCCGGACTGTGAGTGAAGCCCAACGGTTAATTCAAGCGTTTTTAGATTTATGTATGGGCAAAACGATTCCGGAACCATTGCAAAACGAACTAGGGGATGCAGCAGTGATGGGAACCGTTGCTGAATTTCCGGCACGGATTAAGTGTGCAACGCTATCCTGGCACGCGGTACAAGAAATTCTAGCTAGATTTGACTAGGAAAGAGGCCCCTATCTTGACGAGAAGCAGCTTATCTGGGAGTAAAAAAGGACTGTCGTGTATGGCAAAGCCAAACACGACAGTCCTTTTATGTACCCCGCTCTATTCGTATTTCAATTCGATCAGGGCACTTATTTTGCAGTTCCTTAATTGTTAAATTAGCAAAAATAAATGGCAGTTTGTTGGTTTTTTATAAAGATTTTCCCAGCTCATACGCAACTTCTGGATAGAAACGAAGGTGATCTGGACCAGTGACTTTACCAGCAAGAACTTGGCCGCCAAAGCGCCAACCGAGATCATCGAAAATCTCTTTAAATTCAGATTTGATATTATCAAAATTGTCAGTTTCTGCGACCGCAATCAATACGGCAGTCTTTTCTTTTCGTAATTCCTTTGTCCAAAATTGCATATAGTCAATGACCGTTTTCATTTGGGCAGACATGCCAAAGAAGTAGAGGGGGGTACTAAAAACAATGGTGTCGGCCTTGATCATTTCATCTTTTAGTTCTTTTAATCGTTCATGATCTAACTTAAAATGCTGGTCATGATCAACACTCAACATTGGCAAAGGATCACTACCGGCATTAAATAGGATCACTTCTTGACCAGCTTCCTGAGCGCCGGCACTAAAACGATTGGTAATGGCACGAACGGCACCCGCCTTGAGTGGACTGCCGTTAATAATCAACATGCGCATTGTAAGCCCTCCTTAATTTATATGTTGTTAAACGTTCTAACTTCTATCTTAGCACTTTTGAAACTTTTTTGTTGTGTTCGTTAATGTAAGTTGGTATGATTAGTAGTATTTGATTAAATTAGACGGAGGAAAATGGAATGGCCGTTTTAGATGTAACCGGACTAACAATGAGTTTTGCGGATAAGAAGCTGTACGAAAACGCCAGCTTTCAGTTAGAAAAAGGCGAACATATGGGAATTGTCGGTCAAAATGGGGCGGGCAAATCAACCTTAATTAAAATTTTAATCGGGGCTGAATTGCCAGTAGCTGGTCAAATTAAATGGCAAAAGCACACTCGCATTGGCTATTTAGACCAGTATGTTGATATTCCGCATGGAATGACCCTGATTGAGTTTTTGCATACGGCCTTTAGCAAGCTGTACCAAATTAATGATCAAATGAATCAACTGTATGCTGATTATGCGACATCCATGGATGATCAATTGCTAACCAAGGCTGGACGATTACAAGAACAACTTGATGCTAATCATTTTTATGAAATTGAAACCACGATTGAACGGGTAATGACAGGACTCGGTTTGAACGAGATTGGGAAAGATCACGTGGTTTCTGAAATGAGTGGCGGTCAGCGTTCCAAGATTATTTTGGCAAAAATGCTCTTGGAAAATCCAGACGTGATTTTACTGGACGAACCAACTAATTATCTGGACACGGCCCACATTGAATGGCTGATTGATTACCTAAATGATTTTTCTGGAGCTGCCATGATTATTTCCCACGATTACGACTTCTTGGAACAAGTGACGAATTCAATTGTGGATGTGGCCTTTGGCAAAATTACTAAATATCGGGGGAGTTTCCGGCAGGCAATGCGCCAAAAGGAGGAGCGCAAGGAAACACAACAGCGTGAGTACGAAAAACAGCAGGAAACAATTGAAAAGGCGGAACGATTTATTCGTAAGAATAAAGCTGGGTCGAAATCGACAATGGCAAAATCACGGGAGAAAATGTTGGCGCGGATGGAACGGATTGATCCGCCTTCAGACAACTTAAAAGCAACGTTTAAGTTTCCATACGAAAATACTGGCTCCGCGAATGCCTTGCGAGTTACTGAGCTGTCCGTCGGGTATGGCAAGCCCCTCCTCAAACCAGTAACATTTTCCATGACGATGGGTGAAAAATTACTGCTGACTGGATTTAATGGGGTCGGCAAGTCAACCTTAATTAAATCAATTTTAGGAAAAATTCCGGCTTTATCAGGAGCTGTCAGCTTTTCTCCATCGGCAGTTGTGAACTATTTTGATCAAGATCTGGAATGGGACGAGCCGAATCTAACACCATTGCAAACTATTCAAAACCTGTTTCCAACGATGATGCCCAAAACGATTCGGCAACGGTTGGCACGAGCAGGGATTAATGCAGCCAATACGCAAAAACCCCTGCACCTCCTATCAGGTGGTGAACAAACGAAGGTTAAATTAGCCATTCTTGAGCTGACACCAAGTAATTTTTTGGTGATGGATGAACCAACGAATCACCTAGATGATGAAACCAAGGCGGGGTTAAAAAAGGCCCTTCAACAGTTTCCTGGCAACCTCATTTTAGTTAGTCACGAAGCTAGCTTTACGAATGGCTGGTTTGACAAAGTATTGAATGTGGAAAAATTAAGTTTAAAAGAACGGCAATAGCTTGGTTGATAGTTAGCAACGGGGTTAAAGCCGTTTTTTGTTGCTAAAAATGTAAGCGTTTTTGTAAAAGGTGTTGCAAATTGGTAAAAAGATGCTAGGATAAGAATTGTAGTTAATGTAAACGTTTACAAGAGTTAGCTGTCTACAAAAATTAATTTTGTATTTTTTGCAATTATTCAATGATTTATGACGAAATTAGTTTTTGTTGTCAATTAGGGGAGTGTAAATAATGGATATGACACATAAGGGCAATCATCTTCACCAAGCTCAGCCCACCAAACAAGCACGGGTTGATCTTGATGCTGGTTTGCCAGATCTATCAAAACGCGTAATTTTTGCGATTACGTTTGGTTTCTTAGGAATTAACATGGGATTCTCACTGCAGAGTTCTCAAATGAGTCGGATTTTCCAATCCATTGGCGCTAATCCGAACACTTTAGGTTTTTTCTTTATTTTTCCACCACTGATGGGAATGATTGTTCAACCATTAATTGGTAAGTACTCTGACCGGACATGGAACCGCTTTGGGCGGCGGATGCCATACCTGCTGTTTGGGGCACCAATTGCGGCACTGGTATTATTAATGCTACCGTTCTCTGGTTCATTTGGCTTTGGCTACGGTTCAATCGCAGCGATGGTCTTTGCAGCCTTTGCTGTTTGTTTTATGGATCTCTTCAACAACATTTGTATGCAACCATTTCGAATGATTGTCGGTGATATGGTTAACAATAAGCAAAAGAACTTTGCTTGGTCATGGCAACAAATTTTCTTCAACACTGGTGGAATCTTAGCTTCACTGCTCCCATTTATTTTTACCGCATTTGGAATGCATAATACGGCGAAGAAGGGGGTTGTTCCCAATACGGTTATTTGGGCCTACATCGTCGCAGCCGCTGTCTTGTTAATCACTAGTATGTGGACAGTCTTTAACGTTAAAGAATATGATCCAGCAACGTATGCGAAGTATCATGGAATTGACCCAGCCGCTAATAAAAAGTCTGTTTCTCTGTGGCATTTGTTAAAGACGGCACCAAAAGCCTTTTACGAAATTTGCTTGGTCCAATTCTTCAGTTGGGTTGGTGTAATGTATGTTTGGACGTACTCTACTGGGACCTTAGCTAAGAACGTTTGGGGAACCACTAATCCAACCAGCGCCGGCTTCCAAGCAGCTGGTAACTGGTATGGTGTTTTAACGGCCATTTTAAGTGTTGCCGGAATTTGCTGGGGCTTCTTATACTCCAAGTCAAAGGCCACTGCGCGGAAACAATGGTATACATTAGGACTAGCGCTTGGTGGAATTGGTCTGATCCTGGTTTCATTAGCGCACAGTCAAGCTTTGACTGTGGTAGCCTTTATTCTCTTCGGAATTGCTTACTTCACGATTCACACCATTCCATTTACACTGTTAACTTCATCACTCAATGGGACTAACGAAGGGGCCTACATGGGACTCTTTAACATTGGAATTTGTTTACCACAAATTGTGGCATCATTGCTCAGTTTTATTATCTTCCCAATGACGGGTAAGGACCAACCAACAATGATGCTAATTGCCGGAATTTCTTTAATCATTGGTGCCATCGCGGTTCACCAAATTCATGAAGGGGTTTCTGCTGCTAAAGCTGAAGCAACTAAATAGTTTGATTAAAACAGAAGTGCTGAACGACTAGTGGTCGTCCAGCACTTTTTGTATAATTGAGAAAAATAATGGGGAATGAATGAGATGACGAATCGACAAATTAAAATTTTTTCGCATAATGACCTAGACGGCTTTGGGGCGCCATACTTACTCCAGGTAGTGCAAGCAACAGTTTTTCCGGATGAACAGTTTACGATCACCAATATTGGTGCCGGCAAAATCGATGAGGAACTAGATCACTGGTTTACCCATGCCGACTTAGGGTCCTTTTCTGATGCTTATATCATGGACATGACGCCAGAAAGTGAACATACTTTTCGTGAACTGAACGCGCATTTTGCTAATCATTGGTTAGTCTTTGACCATCATGAGACCGCTGCTGATATTCGACAAATGTATTCGAATAATATGGTGACGTTTGAGAATGACCAAAATCAAAGTGCAACCAGCCTAGTTTGGCAATGGATACAGCACCAGCCGCGTTTTAAGATGCTGTCGTTAGAACGGCAGCAACAATTAGCCCAAGTTGTTGAATTGATTCGAGCTTACGATACATGGGATTGGCAAAATGATGCCACACTGCCTGCTGAGGTAAAAACAGGAGCGGATGAATTAGACCAGCTCTTTTGGTTTTATCCGCTGGATCATTCAACTGACTTCATTCAAGCTGTTTTACAGCAGGGATGGCCACATTATCGACAGGCCAATCAATTATTAATTCAGACGTTAAATGATCGGCGAAGCCATTATCTCCATCATCATTTAAAAGATGTGTTAATCGATGAATTAGCAGGGCATCAGTGGGGATTTGTTTATGCGGATGATTATAAGTCAGAAATTGCTCATGAATTGCTGCAAGAGCATCCCGAAGCTGAAGCAGCGATGGTGATTAGCCCGACCAGTTTATCATTACGAAGCAACGGCCAAATTGATGTGGCCCAGTTTGCGGAAAAGTATTTTCATGGTGGCGGGCATGCTGATGCTGCCGGTGGCCGAATTGACATTAATCTGATTCAAGTTGGCGAACGGGCAGTGATTGATCATTTGCAGAATCAAATTCAAGAAGCTCGGACAGAAAAAGCTGCTAGTCAAGAAACGGTTGCCGATAACTTAGATCCGGCAGTGGCAGCAAAGCTAGCAACCTTATTTGGTGATCAAAAATAGGGAGTTGGTTATATCCTAGCGATGCATAATTGGCTCCTTTGCGAATTGTATTATTTGTATTAAAGTCTTGCAAAGTACTTTGGTATGGATAGTTCCTTGAATTTAAGAATTCGTAATTACCACTTTAGTGCCTTGTTTAATGTTTTGATATAACCAGCGAGCGTCTGGTACAGAAAGTCGGATACAACCATGAGAATTGGCTGCTTTCCCCAGTTCTTGTGCTTCATTCACCAGATATTGACCTTGATGGTTAATCGGAACAGAGTGAAAAAGGTATTCGCCATGATTTTTCCATGAAACCCAGTAACGAGCCCCCTCACCGCTTTTGGCGTTGAAAAATGATAAACCACGTTCGGCTTGAATTCGGTAGGTTCCATTGGGAGTCTGATTGCTTTTTCCAGAACCCGTTGATGCATACATTGTGTAGAGGACTTTTCCGTGATTAATCAGGAAGACCCGTTGTTTGCTTTTTGATACGAGTAGCCAAAGATGGGGATACTGGTTAACATTCGGATAGGGCTTATTTTCAGATGAATGTAGCCATTGGCTGTTGGTAGGAGCACGGTTCGTGATTGATGTGTTCTCAAGATGCTGGTAGAAAAGGTAGCGTCCACCAAAGATGACCAGGCATACAACAATGATCGAAATAATTAAACGATGAATAAATTTCATGATGAACTTCCTCAAGTATTAACGATTAGCAATGAGTTTACCACAAAAAACAGGCAGAGAAGTAAGTTTAACCGTAATTAAATGATGATAAAAAATCGGCTAGCCTCATGCGAGACTGGCCGATTTAATGGTTTTTACTAATTTTTTGAAATAACGACTTTCGTACCAGTGGGAATGTTTTTATACATCCACTGGGAATCTGGAATTGAGAGACGGATGCAACCATGTGACATTGGCTTTTTACCAAGGTAAGAAGCCTGTTTCTTGTTATATTGCCCTTTGTCATTAATTGGCACAGAGTGGAAGAGGAAGTCGTTGCCTTTCCAAGCCACATAGTAATTAGCACCGGCTTTTTCTGCTTGATTATAGAAAGTGTCGCCACGAATATCTTCAATATGGTAAGTGCCTGTCGGCGTTGCGTTGTGCGCACCAGAAGAACAATACATTGTATATAGCTTTTTATTTTTCTTGCTCATTAAGTAAACCCGTTGCTTTTTGAGATTGACATGAATCCACATTCCGGGATTCTTTTGAACATTTGGGTATGGCTTACTTTCTGATGGCTTTCGATAGTCAATTTTAGCAGCCTGCGCGTTAAGCTTTGTTCCACCCATGATGATGAGTAGTGAGGTTAGCACTAACGTGACTCCTAAAAAGAGTTTTTTAAATTGCTTCATGATAATTCGCTCCCTTATTGATACAGGGAACATTCTATCACATTTATGAACTTAATTACGGATCTTTTTAACGCTTTCGCGAGCCACAATTTTAACTGGGATAAATTCAGCAGCGGTATTTTGTATTAAACTTTGCACACTACGCTGACCCATTAATTGAAATTCCTGTGAAATACTGGTGATGGTTGGTGAGGTAATATCACAAATGAAAGTGCCGTCAATACTAATGATCGAAAGATCTTGTGGTAGTTGATAATGGTACTGGGTGGCGGCTTTAATAATCCCGGCAGCCACCATATCACTAGCGGCAACCACGGCAGTTAGCCCGCAATGACGGACCTTTTTAAAGAGCGATTGCCCGCTTTCAAAGCCATAATCACCATATTGAACCCAGTTGGGATCGACCACTAGATTAGCCTTAGTCATCATTTTTTCATAGCCAAGCAATCGTTGTTGACCAGTGGTGGAGTGGTCAATCCCGAGAAGACCAATTTTGGAGTGTCCACGGTCAATTAAGTATTGAGTTGCTAGTTCACCAATTTTGATATTGTCGGAACTGATGAACTGCGTTTTCTGATCATCGCTACCATAAATTGAAACAAAACGGTAAGGTAACCCCGAACTGTTCAGGAGACGAAGCTGTTGTGCATCCACCTTCGCAGCGACTAATAAAATACCGGAAACTGACCGTGCGAGAGCATCATTAATGGCTTGAGTCAACATTTGATGGTCATTATTACCAGCGTAGAAAATAATTGAACTTCGGTGAGTAGCACGGAGCACTTCTTGGATACCATCCAAAACCTCCTGCCAAAAATTAGTTTTGGTATTGTTAATAATGATTGCAATTGTTTTGACTTCGTTGGCTGCCAATTCAGCAGCCGAGACGTTCCGGTGGTAGCCTAATTTGTTGGCAATTTGGCGCACGGCTTTAGCAGTGTCTTCCCGATAAGTGCCTTTTTTATTTGAGAGAACGCGGGATACCGTCGCAGTCGAAACGTGGGCGGCTTTGGCGACGTCCTTAATAGTGGCCTTCATAAAATCATTTCCTTTACAGAGATATCGTTACTCCTATTATAAAGCAATCCATCAAACTAGCAAGCGTTTACATTGCTGATAAATAGCTATTGTAAACGTTTACGTAATGTGGTACAGTGTTCACTGTAAACGGATTACATTTAACTTCAGGTCAACTGAAAGGAAGTTTCATGACGATGAGTAATCAATTAACAGGGTATCAAGATGATAATCAAAAAATTACTTTAAACTTTGCGACAGGCAAAAACTTAATTTTAAACATTTTGACGAGCGAAATTGTTCAAGTGTTTCAGGATCATGGCTGTCCAACAAATTCATATGCAATCGAAGGCAATAAGCAACGGAAAACAAATTATACGGTTGACAACAAAGGCGACCACATTGAAATTCGAACAGGAGCGTTAATTGTTAAAGCCTACGATGATGCCAAAATTGATGTTTATGATACGGATGGCAATCCACTAGTTCTTGATTATCGTGGTGAGCGGCACCCATTACCAACTGATATGGACGATGAACACCGGAAGACTGTGATGTCAGAAGGTCATGCTGTTCATGCGAAGGCTAATCCTGATAACGTTAATTTTGAAATTATTAAATCCTTGGCTCAAGACGAAGTCTTTTACGGTCTAGGTGGTAAAACCGGATTCTTAAATAAGCGTGGTTATGAGTATGATAACTGGAACAGTGATGTGCCGGTTCTGCACAATGAAACCGAAACTCATTTATACAAATCCATTCCAGTAATGTATGGACTAAAGAATGGTCATCCATATGGGCTCTTCTTTGATGACACCTACAAGAGTCACTTCGATCTAGGTAAGGAAAGTGACAATTATTATTACTACTCTGCAGTTGGCGGCAATGTTGACTATTACATTCTTGGTGGTCATACGCTAAAGGATGTCGTTGCTAACTACACCTACTTAACCGGAGTAGTGCCGTTGCCACAAAAATGGATGCTTGGTTACCAGCAATCACGGTGGGGCTACAGTACGAGTGATGAGCGCGTTGAAAGCATTGCGGATGGTTTTGCGGAGCACAATCTGCCAATTGACGTCATCCACTTGGACATTGACTACATGTACGGCTACCGTGACTTCACTTGGGATACCACTAAATATGAGGATCCAAAAGCCTTTGTACAAAAAATGAAACAGCGTGGGATTCGTTTAATGCCAATTTTGGATGCCGGAGTTAAGGTCGACGATAAGTATGACATCTATAAAGAAGGGATGGAGAAAGGTTACTTTGTAACTAATCCTGACGGCAGTGTTTATATCGGTTCCGTTTGGCCAGGTGACTCGGTTTTCCCAGACTTTGGCAATGAGGATGTCCGCAAGTGGTGGGCAAAACATGTGAAGTTCTTTGCCGACATGGGCGTTTGTGGTGTTTGGAATGATATGGATGAACCTGCGAACTTCAGAGCTAAGGGCCAATTACCTGATGATTTAGTCTTCCATGATGGGGTTAATATTAGCACCCATGCAAAGATGCATAACGTCTTTGGTCACCTGCAGGCACAAGCCACTTATGAAGGAATGAAGCAGGCCACTGGTAAGCGTCCGTACATTATTACTCGGGCTGCTTATGCAGGAACACAAAAGTATTCCACTGTTTGGACCGGGGATAATACTGCCGTTTGGTCTCATTTACAATTAGCAATTCCACAATTAAATGGGTTAGGACTCAGTGGCTTTGCGTTCGCCGGGACCGATATTGGTGGGTTCCAAGAGGATACGACACCTGAACTGTTAACGCGGTGGATTGAAGCTTCGTTACTAGTTCCATTATTCCGGAACCATTCAATTTTGGGTTCACGGTACCAAGAACCATGGGCTTTTGATAAGCAAACTCTGGACATTTACCGCAAGTACTTGAACCTGCGTTACCGGTTTATTCCATACTTATATGATCAGTTCCGTCATGAAACTGATTCTGGCTTGCCAGTGATGCGGCCGCTCGTGCTCAATTACCCAGATGATCATGAGACCCGGAATTTGAATGATGAGTACATGATCGGCACCAATGTTTTGGTCGCACCAATTGTTAATCAAGGAGCAACGAAGCGATTAGTTTACTTACCGGCAGGTAACTGGATTGACTTTTGGAACCATGCTGAGTATGCTGGTCGGCAATACATTATGGCGGATGCACCAATTGATAAGTTGCCGATTTTTATTAAAGCTAACACGGTTCTACCATGGGGCAACAAAGTTATGCACGTGAGTGATGAACCAGAGAAGGTCATGACGTTCAGACTCTTTGGTGAATGTGGTTCTTACAAGCATTACCAAGATAATGGACAAGACTTTAAGTATCAACAAGGTGAATTTAACGAGTACTACGTTGAAATTACGGAAGACGGACACGTTGCTGTGAAATTAACCAAGCATGGTTATCAGCCAACTTATCAGAAAGTTTATGTTGAAACTGATCAAAGCCGCCTTGAATTTGATTACAATTCAGAGACTGATGAGTACGAATTAGCTCATGAATAGAAAATAGCGCAAAAGAGTGGCACAGAGTTCAATTCACCTGAACTCTGCGCCACTTTTGGTATCATTAGTTGAATTTTGCGTAATCGTTAGTACTTTTCTAGGTCCGTTGGTGTTTGAAGCAAGAAATCCGCGGCGTCTTTTATCGAATCAGGGTCTGCGGAACCGTATAACGCTGCTGCAAATTTGACCCCGGCTGCGTGAGCGGCCTTCAAATCATTAATGGTATCACCAATGTAGACGGTCGTATTTGGGTCGGCATCAAGTGCTTTTACTGCTGCTAAGATGGGATCTGGAGATGGTTTATGCTTTTGGGTATCTTCAGAAGTAATAGCAACCTTGAAAAGATCGGCAAAATAATACTGGCGTTTAAACTTGGCATACTCATAGGCCAACTTTGATGTCGCAACCGCTAGCTGACTATCAGGACGTTTTGCCAGATCGTCCAGCAATTCTTTAATCCCTGGAAAGACGGTCACACGATCCTGTCGGGTATAAGAAAGACGGAACCATTCTTCTTGGATGGGACGAAGATCTTTTTCCTTAACCTTAGCAAGACGAAGCGCATCATCGGCGGTAATGCCAAAACCTTCTTTGTTGAGCCGGTCAGTTTCTTCGGGTGTGTATTGATAACCATGTTTGGCGAGCACTTCAAACATGGCAGGCATGTACATGTCGAGGGTATTGATTAGTGTTCCATCAATATCAAAAATAAAGTTTTTCATTTGAGCCATCATAATTCCTCCCAGGTAATAATAATTCCATTTTACGCCCTTTTTGAGGAAACCAAAAGGAAATCCAAAAACAACCAGGACCGACGATCACCGATCCTGGTTGTTGCAAGTTTATTGATTAAATGTTCCTGCTTCGACCTGACGGAGGAAATCAGCTAAGTGCTGATAGTAAACATCTGGATTATCAAGCATATGGTGGTGACCACCATTTGGCGTTGTCACCAGTTTGGCGTTTGGAATCAGTTTTTCCATTCGTCGGGCAGCACTGAGTGGCATTGTTTCATGCTCACCAAATGTTAACAGCGTTGGCACTTTAATGTTGTGTAGTTGGTTGGTAAAATGCCAACTGGCTAGTTTACCAGTAATGACGAACTCGTTGTCACCTTGGAAGGCATGGTAAACAGCGTCACCGTCTAAGCTACGGACGTGGTCAAGCTTGGATGGTTGCTTGCGATCAACGTAATTTTCGTTGAGGACTTGCACATCAGCTTGATAACGATCATTGTCCCAGTTACCATTGGTTTCGCACTCTTTCATAAAGGCGACTTCTTCAGTAGGCAACACGTCTTCACGAATTTTATTAACGTGTTCGACGTAATCATCAACGTCGTCCACCATG
The DNA here is from genome assembly GCF_934202705.1 of uncultured Limosilactobacillus sp. Lineage (GTDB taxonomy): Bacteria > Bacillota > Bacilli > Lactobacillales > Lactobacillaceae > Limosilactobacillus. The sequence goes on along the minus strand of NZ_CAKPYE010000009.1, from coordinate 44,329 downwards.
GAAGAGATAATGGCACCCTTAAGATGTTGACCATACTTAACCGCGTATTCTTGAACTAACAAACCACCCCAGCTTTGACCGATTAAATAGAAGTTGTCAAGGCCGAGTTTTTGACGCACTTCTTCAACTTCATCCAGGAAATATTCGTAGGTTAAATATTTTTTGGCAATTTGCGGGTCAGAATAATCCGGTTGGTCTGAATAGAGTGAACCAAGTTGATCATACATGTGAACTTGGACGTTCAATCCTTGTTTTTTTAGTTGTGCGGCAGTGTCTTCCCAATATTCGTGATTACCACCGGGCCCACCGTGGAGGGCGAGTAAATGGATATCACCTTCACCTTGGGTGTTAGTCCAGAGATGGTAACCATTATCGAGTGTTAAGATCTTCGTTCCTTGTTTCATAATCTGCCTTCCTCTCTGCTTAATTATTAGAATATGGTAAATGTTAACTCATTTTTCTTTAAATAACAATGCCTGGTAGCTGTCATTATCATGACGCCACCAGGCATTGACTTTAAGATGAGAGTGCTAATTAGTTATTTGGTAGAATTAACGAGCAATTTTGCGGGTCAATTTGATAGGAAATGGCTTCGTTACCCCGTAACGTCATTTCGTAGTCCGTTGCAAACAGGATTAATTCTAATTGGTGACCAGCGCTTAAGGTGTGAAAGACTGGTTGCAGCGGTAGTTCGACATCAACAAACTGACCAGCAACTAAATCGTCAACGGTTGACGCGTCATGACGATTTTGGAGGTTGATATGGCCATATGAAATGACTTTCGCATCAGTTGGTTGCTTTTGAAGTTGGAATTCGCGAAGATCGTCTGTGCCGAAGTGGTAAGCTAGTTCAAGGCCGCCTTTTGCGAGAATGACCGGTGAAATAGTTAAGCGCTTCGCGGTTCCGCGATCAACTAGGCGGGCACTCAATAATCCATGGTCAACAGACGCCGCAATGCGAACTTTTAATGTTGGAGTGCCGCGTAATAGCCAATCGTTTTTCAATGGTGCACTACTAAAGTGGGCGCTAAATTGACCATCGCGATCATTTAACAAGGCTTTGGACCAATCAGCAGGATGGTGACACCATTGCTGATAAGTTGACGCCGTTTGCTGATCATTAAAGGTTACGACCGAAGCATTAGTTGGCTGTTCAGTGGTGAGACCGTGGGCAGTGAGATTAAGGGTCGTACTGTGGTTACCTGACCAGTTCGTATAGGTGGTCCATGTTTCTGGATGGATATTGTCCTGAACCAGCACATTGGGTAGTAAATCATCAGCATGGTTCTCTAAGTTCCATAGTTTGTTGGCAAACCATAGGTTAATCATTTCTGAGAAGTCTAGTGAGCGGAAAGCATTAATGTAGATGTGTTGGCCTTGATGCAGAATTAACTTACTAGTGTTGGGCATTCCTTGGAGGGCATCGTAAAGGTTCTTTACATTGACTGGTTTAACGTTCCAGTCGTTAAGCCCATGCACCATCATGACGGAACACTTAATGTTATCAACGTTTGGCATGTAATTACGGTGTGCCCAAAAGCCATTATAGTTCCCGGTAGACCGGTCTTCAGCTGCTTCTAGTCCCTTCAGATAACGATTATTGGTAGTTTCAATTCGTTGATAGTCAGCAGGTGATTTGGTCCGGCTGAAGGTTTCAGCAGCCAATACGTCAGCATCCTCACCTTGAAAACCACCTGGAGCCATTACTAAGCCGTTTTCTCGGTAATAGTCATACCAATTGGAAATTGCCGCTTCGCTAACGATGGCTTTCAAACCAGGAACGCCAGTTGTTGCCACTGCCGTCGCCAGGGTACCGAGATAAGAACGTCCCGTCATTCCAACATTACCATTACACCAATCTGCGCGGATGGTGATTCCGCTGGTACGATCCGTGAATGCCCGACGGTCACCATGAAGCCATTCCACAACTGCCTTCATTGAAGCAGTTTGTTCCGGTGAACCACAGGTTTGTAAACCATCAGAATCTTTTGTGCCAATGCCAGAAGCATAGACAATGGCATAGCCACGCACGCTTAAGTAAGTATTCAGGGTGTATGCTGGCGTGGAACTAAATGACTCTGTAGCGGTTTGGCTTTCGCCATTGACTGAATGTTTGGTAAAAGTCATTGGGAAATTGGGTTCCTCAGGCGATTGTTCTTTGGCACGCTTATGTGTAAGTGGCACATTAACATTATGGGTAATTTTTTCGCCCCATTCATCATTGGTCCCTTGATTATATGGACTCGCGGTGAAGACGGCAGGAACTTTTAAGCCATTATTACTGTCTACAGGACGCATGATTTCGACCTTCACAAGGTCAGTCTGACCATCATAATCAGTGTCCATGTCAGTTTCAACATACACCACTTCGCGAATAAAGCTGGTTGGATCAAAACTAGCAATTGGCTTGCCATTGAAAAAGATTGGCTTTTGATTAACTGGTAAGGAGTATGTCCAAGTGAGCATTCCTTGGCTAGTAAGGCGGTCGAGTAAATTTTGCCCGAGTTTAGTGCGAGTATTTAATAACAAGTAAAAGGCATCGATGATGTTAGCGGTGGTCCATTTAGCATGCTGTTCCATTGGCAATTGAATCTTTTTCATCCCAGCAAGGGGGGCGTGGATATCAAAATCAATTGCTGGTTCAAATTGGAGCAGCTGGAGGGCGACGAGATAGAAAACGTCATCCGTTAATGATGCATCTTGAGTTAACCAATCAGTAATCGAAAGGTTTGGTGTAGCCAGAAGGCTATTTAGCCATTCATGGTCAAGTGCGGGAGTTTGACCCGCAACATGAATTCTGGTCAGTAATTTTGTCCAGAGTTGGTTGGGGGTAAGTTGTTGCTCTTCATCCGGCTGTAGTAAACGAATTTTTTGTAGCTCAGTGATGCGTTGCTGGTGATCAGCTGGGGCAATTGCAAATTGATTATTTTTCATCGAAAGAACACCTCGCATAATATAGTTATCATTATTATTACACTCTCGATGGGAGAAAAGTAGTTAAATATTATTAATAATTAACAAAACGGGCAACTAATGATCAGTTGCCCGTTAAGATTTTATTTGTTGGAAGCGATCGTACTGTGGCGGTAGCCATAACTAAAGTAAATGACAATGCCAAGAATGAACCAAATTCCTGCTCCAATAAAAGTGGTTTTGCCTAGTTGACAAATCATCCAGATACAAGCCAGCCCCGAAATGATTGGCAAGATCGGATAAAGCGGTACTTGGAAACCACCATGGTTATTGATGTCTTGTCGATGGCGAAGCGGGATGATCCCAAATGAAACAAAAGTAAATGCTAATAGTGTGCCAATGTTAACCAAACTTGTTAATTCATCAAGGGATACTAAACCACCCATCACGGCGATAATGATGGTGACAAAGAGTAACGCGTTTTCTGGAGTTTCCCCCTTTGCTTCGTTTAATTTACTGAGGGGCTTTGGCAATAAGCCATCCCGCCCGATTGAGTAAACCAATCGTGAACTGGCAAAAATGGTGGTAATCATCATGGTAAACATACCGATTAAAGCACCAATTGCCAACGTATCAGCTAGCCAACCCTGATGAACTAATTTTAAAGCGTACGAAACCGGGTTTGCGACATCCAATTTGGTGTACTTTACCATACCGACTAAGACAGCTGAGACGCCCATATACAGGACCGCAGCAACGAGCAGAGTGCCTAAAATACCGATTGGCATGTTCTTTTTCGGACTTTTAACTTCCGCGGCGGAACTTGAAACAGCGTCAAAGCCAAGAAAGGCAAAGAAGACAGTCGTTGCACCCTTCAAAACACCGCTCACGTGATAAGGTAAGAATGGATGATAATTAGCGGGCTTGATAAAGAAGAAGCCGACACCGATAAACATTAAAATAATTGCAATCTTTAAAATAACCATGGCATTGTTAACCCGTTTGGATGATTGCATCCCACGCGATAAGATTAAGCTAACGATCAAAACAATGATCACAGCTACTAAATTAAAGTAGGTTCCATGAGCAGGGTCAAACGGCCCGGCCACGGCCTTTGGAATGTGAATACCGAAGCTAGCCAATAATGAGTTGAAATAGGCAGACCAGCCGGTTGAGACGGTAGCCACTGCTAGCATATATTCAAGCACTAGTGCCCAACCAAGGATCCAACCGATGAATTCACCAAAAATAATATTGCCATATGAATAGGCGCTTCCGGCAACGGGGAGCGCAGACGAAAATTCTGCGTAACACATTGCTGCAAGAGCACAAACAATCGCTGCTAAAAGGAATGATATAATTACTCCCGGACCAGCATCATTAGCAGCAACGGTCCCCGGGAGAATAAAGATCCCAGTTCCGATTACTGCTCCAACACCCATGGTCATTAAATCAAAAGCGGAGAGCGATTTAACGAAGTGCTGGTCGGCTCCTAAGTAATTAGAAAGACTTTCCTTTCTGAAAATTTTTAAATGCATAATCACTAACCACCTTTGTTATAATGTCATATAATATAGATTCCGCATTAGAACTATCATAATGTTAACAAACATTAAAAGTCAATTAAAAATTCATTAAGAGGTGTTCAGAATGGCAATTGAAGTTACAGCTGGAGCAGTTGTGTACCGGTTGAACAATGGCGAATTACAGTACCTGTTATTAGAAAGTACCAACCAAGGAAACTTCTGGGGCTTTCCGAAGGGGCATGTTGAAGTCAATGAGACTCTGGAGGCAACTGCTCATCGTGAAATCAAAGAAGAAACGTCCCTGGATTTACCAATCGATACTAGTTTTCATGTCTATACTGAATATGATTTGCCGAATGGCAATCGGAAACAAATGACCCTCTATACTGCCAAACTCGCGGAATCAGAACCGCTAAAACTGCAAGCTGAGGAAATTAAAGGTGCGGGCTGGTTTAATTATGATGAAGCCCGACAACGGTTGACTTATACTAATTTGAAAGAACTTTTGTCCCAAGTGCACGCTCATTTGATTAGTCAGCAAAACTAATGGAGAAGAAAAAAGTATTTGTAATCACTGGAGCGACTGGTTCTGGGAAAACGACGGTTGCCCGCTATTTAAAAAAGAAGTATGACATGTTTAAAGTGATTACGCACACAACACGGCCACCGCGTTCAAATGAACGGGATGGGGTTGATTATTACTTTGAAGATCGCCATTCAATGCAAAAGCTGCACTTGTTGGAAAAGGTGGAGTATGATCACCACTTATACGGATCTTCATTGGAAGGATTAAAACGTGGCTGGCGTGACCACCGTTTTGATGTCATTGTGTTAGATACCAAAGGGGCCATTACTTATAAGGAAAAGCTTGGTGACCAAGCAATCATTATTTTTTTGACCGTTTCTCACTTTAAAAAATTAGCACAACGACTGAAATCACGCGGTGATTTAAAACAAGCCATTACCTCGCGACTACGTAGTAATGAATATGAACGTGACCTCACACTACCAGTTCAATTGCGCGGCAAGGCTCACGTGATCGTAAATGATCGCTGGAAGGAAACGGCTGCAAAACTGGACCAGCTTTTTCATCAGGAAGTGGAGGGATAATCAATGACGGAAAGTCTTACATTCGCTAAGCAACGAATCAAGCAACGTGGTCTCCGTTGGACCAAACAACGGGAATCGTTAGTCCGAATTTTAGAAGCTTCCTTAGATCGGTATGTTGACATTACGGAGGTCGATCGGCGAATGCGCAAACAGTACCCAAACATTAGCCACGATACGATTTACCGCAATCTTCAAGAATTTAAAGAACTAAAATTGGTTGAAACGAAACCCGGAACAAACGGCTTAATGGTGAAGTTAGAATGTGATCCACACCATCATCACCATTTTATTTGTCAAAATTGTGGCAAGGTGCAAGAAATTAAGATGGTCAACTTTGATTATGCAGATTACCAAAAACAGTTACCAGGGGCCAAAATTACCGGCCATAGTTTTGAACTGTATGGTTATTGCGCAGAATGTCAACGGCGGATGAATGAAAAATCTTAGGAGATCCTTAACCTTCATTCGGCAGAAAGTTGATTATAATTGGGTACAAAAAGGAGCTTGAAAATGTTAAAAACACCACCATTTGTTACCCCATTTGCTCTAGTGTCATTAGTTTTAGCATTAGGTGCAACGAACGTGGTTGTTAACAAAACGACCCATACAAATGAAGGGGCAAAAGTAACCAGTACGCGCACTAGGCAGCGGACAACCGATGATCAGCAGCGTGACAGTAGTGATCGCAATAGTAATAATGATGATCGTGATGATCAATCATCGTCGTCAACCACTCGGTCCAGCTCATCCACTAATAATCAGACAAATAATAACGGTGGCACGGCTGGACAAAATGAAACTACTACCAACAAGTCGAATTCAACAAATGAGAACACGACCACCACTAATAACGGTACTAATAATAATCAAGACACTAATCAATCCAAGCCGACTAGTGGTGCCGGTGGTACCACTAGTAACAACTAAGGGAGGGTAAGCCATGTTTAGTTTTCTTGATATGATTAACCATTCATTGGGCTACTTTAATATCAATACCAAGTTAAAAAATAAGATTTACACGGTGGTGGCCCTGCTTGGTGATTTCTACTTAATTTATGTTACATATCGATTATTAGTAAATCGGGTTTGGATGCGGGGCCTGCTGTACTGTTTAGCAGTGGTACTGATTACATACTACGTATATTTAAATGCTGTCTACTATTTTTTAGATCGGACATCGCGATATGATGTGCTTTCACCATGGTTAGTGAAAATTACGGGTTATGACCAAAGCAATGAAACTCGACAGCAAACACGCGCTGATCGGGCTGCTGCAATGATCAATAACCAGGCTAACGGTTATTTCACGGATAGTAATTTGATTAGTGCTGAAGTGGCCATTAATCATGAAGAACAATATAATTTGCGCCATTTGGTAGATCAATTAGTGGAACAGGGGATTTTTACTGCAAACTATAATGGGAAAGATGCGGAGGCCATTATTGATGAATACAATCAAACTCATCAACCGGTGAATGCATTGAACGATCATCAAACCCCACCGTACTTTGATCTTGTCCATAATGAATTCGAACATCGCCTCGAAATTTATGCTGGACTGAATCAAATGGAGCGTGTTCGAGTCGGTCACATTACTAAAGTCGGGTTGACTGACGTCCATGCGGCTCACGAGAAGTACCGCTTGTACTTGGCCAATGTTTATGTCATTGGCGGTCCGCATAAGATTCCTGGACGACGGGGAACGACCATTTTGACGGACGGTGATTTTGGCCTGGTTGCGCATGTGGCTTATAAAGATCGTGAAGAACATGCAGCAACCGCTCAGCAGCGACGAAATCTTTATCAATAGTGTGAACAGGTTGTGACGGGTGAAAAAGTCCAGTCACAACCTGCTTTTTTTGATAAAATAAGATTATTACGTTTATGGAGGATAGTCGGTTGGTAACAATTAGAACAATTGCAGCAAAAGCAGGAGTTTCAACATCTACAGCGTCACGAGCGTTAAATGACAATCCGCGCATTAGTCTTCAAACTCGCCAACGGGTGAAACAGATTGCCCGTGAATTAGGCTATCGCCCGAACTTTTCTGCACGGAATTTAAGCCGTGGTGAAGCGAACATCATTGGAGTTGTTTTTCCCATTCCAGATATTCAAACAACCCAGCCAGCTAATCCGTTCCATATTGAAATTATGTGGGGGATTGGTAAAGCAATTCGGCGCCAAAATTATGAAATGATGGTAGCAATGGGAACCAATCAGGAAGACTTAGTTCGGCAAGTGGACGCAATGGCTCAGCAAGCGAAAGTACATAAGTTCGTTTTATTGTATTCGAAGCAGAATGATCCGATCGTTAGTTATCTCCAACGACAGCATTTGACATATGTTATTGTCGGTCATCCCTACAATGCGACAGACCGGTTCGTCGATAATGACAACGTGGCTGTTGGAAAGGCGGCCACGGAACGCTTATGTCACTTGCATCAGTTACAACACCCAGCATTTATTCGCTCAGCAGCTAATCATCCCTTTGAAGCTGATCGGCAGTCGGGTTATGAACAAGCGATGCATGAGCGGGCAGCTCAATCAACGGTGGTAGAACTCCAAGTGCAGGATGATTTGATGGCGTGGCTAGCAGCTCACTCGAAAGTTGATGGCTTGATCTTTGCGGATGATGTGATCTACCTGCGTTATGCACGTCAATTAAAAGAAACTGAATTACCGGTGGCGTGCTTTAATAATAGCCAATGGATCAAAGTGGTTTTTAATGATCAAGCGGTGATTGATCTCCAACCACAAAAACTGGGTGCCGAAGCGGTTAAATTATTATTTAATCCGCGTCAGCAATGTGTTTATGTACCGTATCAATTTAATTAAATTCAGTTCAGCAGCGGTGGTTATGCATCAGTTTTGCTTAACTGAATTTTTTTATTTAAAAAATTGTGCAAACGGTTGCATTAAAGAATAATGTTTGATATATTATTAGGCGTAATTTAAAAGCGCTTTCAAAAAGCGCAAAGTTAAGGAGTGTTTGTTATGAGTCAAGATAATTCAAAAGCTGCTGGTTTGCCGACGCTCTCCAGTAGCATGATTTGGATGATCAACTTTGGCTTTCTGGGTGTCCAAACTGCATTTACCTTGCAAAGCTCACAAATGAGTCGAATCTTCCAAACGATCGGTGCTGATCCAAATAATCTTGGTTGGTTCTTTATTTTGCCACCACTGGCAGGATTAATTGTTCAACCAATCATTGGTTATTATTCTGACCGCACCTGGGCACCAAAACTGGGTGGTCGTCGATTACCATACTTACTGTTAGGAACGTTAGTAGCGGTAATTGTCATGCTCCTGCTACCAAACTCAGGAAGTTTTGGCTTTGGGTATGGCTCACTAGCCGCACTGTGGTTTGGAGCAATTACCGTTGCCTTTTTGGATCTCTCATCGAATGTTGCCATGCAACCATTTAAGATGATGGTTGGTGATATGGTCAATGATGATCAAAAAAGTTACGCCTATGGGGTGCAAAGTTTCTTGTCGAACACCGGGGCAGTATTGGCAGCTATCTTCCCATTCCTATTGACATGGCTTGGTGTGGCCAATAAAGCGCCCAAAGGGGTTGTGCCACCGTCCGTGATTATTTCCTTCTACGTGGGTGCTGCCTTGTTAGTGATTACTAGTCTTTTTACTGTTTTTCGGGTACATGAATATGATCCAGCCACCTATGCTAAGTATCATGGGATTTCTGAAGACGATAACAAGGAAGGCGGTAACTGGTTTACATTACTGAAACATGCGCCTAAGGCCTTCTGGACGGTTACCTTGGTTCAATTTTTCTGTTGGTTTGCTTTCCAATATCTTTGGACGTATTCAGTAGGAGCAATTGCAGACAACGTTTGGCATACCACAGATGCAACACGGATTGAATATCAAGAAGCGGGAAATTGGTATGGGGTGTTAGCAGCAGTTCAGTCAATTGCCGCAGTGGTTTGGTCCTACGTTTTGGCTAAGGTGCCAAATAAATACCATAAATTAGGCTATGCCGGGAGCCTTGTGCTTGGCGCCCTTGGCTTCATTTCGATCTTCTTTATCCATGATCCGTGGACGCTGATCCTTTCGTATACTTTGATTGGAATCGCCTGGGCAGGAATGAACACATATCCATTGACGATCGTTACGAATGCGTTATCTGGTAAGCATATGGGAACATATCTTGGCCTCTTCAATGGCTCCATTTGTTTGCCGCAAATTGTTGCTTCATTACTCAGTTTTGCGATTTTCCCAATGCTGGGTGGTTCACAAGTTCACATGTTTCTCTTAGCTGGGGGCGTGATGGTATTAGCAGCCCTTTCAGTCGGCACGATTCACGAAACTTATGTCCGATAATCAGGTTAAAGATAACGATTTAAAAAATTGAAATCATCGCAGGTTTAATTAAGAAAGGAATTTATCATGAAACGAACATTTGATATTGCACCATGGCACGTTGCGACTAAAGAATGGGATCCCCAAGATAAACGACTTCAAGAATCAATGACGTCGTTAGCCAACGAAAATCTCGGGATGCGGGGCTTCTTTGAAGAAGGCTATACCGGTGACCACATGCAAGGGGTTTACCTTGGTGGGGTGTGGTTCCCTGATAAGACCCGTGTTGGTTGGTGGAAGAACGGTTATCCGAAGTACTTTGGTAAGATGATCAACGCGGTTAACTTCATGAAGTTAATCATCAAAGTCAACGACGAACAACTTGACCTTGCTAAGCAAGCGCCAAAGAACTTTAAGCTTGACCTTGACATGAAGCGTGGTGTTCTTACCCGTGAATTCACCGTTGCAATTGGTGGGACGGACATGAGTTTCCAATTTGAACGGTTTGTTTCCGCAGTCCAAAAAGAATTAGTTGGGCAACGAGTTCAGATTAAAAATCAGGGACAAAATGATGCCAAAGTTGAAGTTACGAGCATGATTGATGCTGATGTTTATAACGAAGATGCTAACTATGATGAACAATTCTGGAACGTCCTCAGTAAGCATGCTAATGGTGAGTATGCTGAATTAACTTCCGAAACGAAGCCAAACGACTTTGGGACGCCACAATTTACCGTTGGTATGCAGACGACCACGAAGACTGATCTAGATCATGTTGGCGACGGTACTGATGCAAAAGATGCCTACAACAACTTTGCTGGAACTGTCGTTGCCGGCCAAACAGTCACTCTTGAAAAACGGACGGTCGTTGTCACTTCACGAGACTTTGACTCACAAGCTGCCATTGAAAAACGTTTAAATGATCTGACTGATCAATTTGACGCACAAAGCTTTGCTGAACTCTTGGATCCTCATGTTCAGGAATGGGCTGACCGTTGGACAAAGTCAGATGTTGAAATTAACGGGGACGAAGGGGCTCAACAAGGGATTCGGTTCAATCTTTTCCAACTCTTCTCCACTTACTATGGTAATGATTACCGTTTGAACATTAGTCCAAAGGGCTTTACTGGTGAAAAGTATGGTGGAGCAACATACTGGGACACCGAAGCTTACTGTATTCCCGTTTACCTAGGAGTTGCTAATCCAGAAGTGGCACGCAACTTACTGATGTACCGTTACAAGCAACTTGATGGTGCGTTTGTGAACGCTCAAGAACAAGGCCTGAAAGGTGCTTTATTCCCAATGGTAACCTTCAACGGAATCGAATGTCATAACGAATGGGAAATTACCTTTGAAGAAATCCACCGAAATGGTGACATTGCCTTCGCAATCTATCTCTATACGAAATACACTGGCGATAAGTCATACGTTTTGAACGAAGGTGCGGAAGTCTTAACTGAAATTTCACGTTTCTGGGCTGATCGGGTCCACTACTCACAACGGCAAAATAAGTACATGCTGCATTGTGTCACTGGACCAGATGAATATGATAACAACGTTAATAACGATTGGTACACCAACTTACTTTGCCAATGGACATTGAAGTACACGTTAGAGGTCTTGGCTGAAGTGGATGATCAGGTAGCTAAGAAGCTGGACGTTACCGAAGATGAAAAGCGTCACTGGAAGGGAATTGTTGATAACATGTACCTACCATATGACAAGCAAAAAGATATCTTCCCAGAAAATGATGGCTTCTTAGATAAGGATTTGAAGCCAGTCTCTGAAATTCCAAGTGATCAATTACCACTGAACCAAAATTGGTCATGGGATAAGATTCTGCGTTCGCCATACGTTAAGCAGGGTGATGTTATCCAGGGACTTTGGGACTTCATTGATGACTTTACCAAGGATGAAAAGAAGCGTAACTTTGACTTCTATGAACAATTTACGGTTCACGAATCAAGTCTCTCTGCTTCTGTCTACTCAATTATCGCAGCTGATATTGGTTATGAAGATAAGGCGGTTGAATTATATGAACGGTCAGCACGGCTTGACTTAGATAACTATAATAACGACACGTCTGATGGGTTGCACATTACTTCAATGACTGGTTCATGGTTAGATATCGTTCAAGGGTTTGCTGGTATGCGGGTTCGTGGAGACCAATTGCACTTTGCACCATTCTTGCCAAAGAAGTGGGATTCATACCAATTCCGTCAAACGTTCCGTGGACGGATCTTAAAGATCAGAGTTGACCCAGATGGTACTAAAATTGAATTAGTGTCAGGTGACCCAATTACAATTGACTTAGCTGGTAAGCAACTTGAACTAAAGTAATTCAGGAGGAATTTAAAGATGAACTTTAATGATCTTAAAGGATTTGCTTTTGATATGGACGGGGTCATTGCTGATACGGCACGCTTTCATGGTCAAGCATGGCACCAATTGGCCGATAAAGTTGGAACTGAATGGACTCCAGAATTAGCTGACGCCCTAAAGGGAGTTAGTCGGATGGATTCCTTGGAACTGATTTTAAAGGCTGGTGGTCATGAAAACGACTATTCGCAAGCTGAAAAGGTAACTTTAGCTACTGAAAAGAATGATAACTACGTTAAGTTAGTGGAAACCTTAACTCCAGCGGACATTTTACCCGGGATGAAGGCATTTTTGGATGAACTTAAGGATGCTGGTTATCATTTAGTATTAGCTTCAGCTTCTAAAAATGCACCGAAAGTTTTAAAGTACCTGCAACTAACCGACTACTTCGAAGGGATTGTGGACCCGGCTAAACTGTCAAAGGGGAAGCCAGACCCAGAAATTTACGTTGAAGCAGCCAAGACAATGAATTTACCAGTAAATGAAGTGGCTGGTGTTGAAGATGCCCAAGCCGGCATTCAGGCCATTAACGGTGCTGGTGAACTTTCCATTGGGATTGGTAGCGGTCTAAATGATGCTGATGTGAAATTTAACCAAACCAGTGAAGTTTCACTGGCGGCCATTAAAGCACAAATGTAGTTTTCAACTAAACAATCACTAAAAAGGAACTGCCGATTTGGCAGCTCCTTTTTAGTTCTGATTAGTGCAATTCAAGCCGGTTCAGCGTAAGATATTAATCAAAGAGGAGGATCATGATGAAATTAATTTCTTGGAATATTGACTCAATTAATGCGGCATTAACTGGAACATCCACTCGGGCAGGAGAAACTCGTGATGTTTTACATCGATTAGCAGCTTTGCAACCTGATGTACTGGCGATTCAGGAAACCAAGCTTTCAAAAAATGGCCCCACAAAAAAGCATCTGACAGTTTTAAATGAGATTTTTCCTGGTTATCAAGTCGTCTGGCGAAGTTCTGTTGAACCCGCCCGGAAAGGTTATGCCGGTACAATGTACCTCTATCGTGAAGACCTCAAGCCGAAAGTTTCTTACCCACGGATTGGTGCACCAGAGCCGATGGATGATGAAGGACGGATCATTACCCTCGAGTTTCCAAATTGCTTTGTAACTGAAGTTTATACCCCTAATTCAGGGACCGGGCTCCGCCGACTAGACGAACGGCAGGTTTGGGATGATCGTTATCGTGACTACTTGCAACAACTAGATCAACAAAAGCCAGTCATTGCCAGTGGTGATTTTAATGTTGCTCATGAACCGATTGATCTTGCCCATCCGGAAAATAATCATCATTCAGCCGGCTTTACCAATGAAGAACGGGAACATTTTACGAAATTACTAGCAGCTGGCTTTACCGACAGTTTTCGTCATCTTCATCCAGAAACGGCGGGCATCTATTCTTGGTGGGCACAACGGGTCATTACGAGTAAACAAAACAACTCTGGGTGGCGGATTGACTACTGGCTTGTCAGTGACCGGCTTGCTGATCAAGTGGTTAGTTCATCAATGATTGATACCGGTGCGCGTCGAGATCATACTCCCATCGAATTAGAGTTAGATTTGGTCGTTGATTAAAGCACATTGTATTAGTGACATGAGACACGGTGCTATAATTAATAATGGAGAGGAGGGAATAAAATGGAAGCACGAAAGCAATTTGATTGGGCGGCCTTTATTTTAGGTATTTTGTTCATTATTTTAGGATGCCTTTCGCTATATCATCTTGATACCACGTTAAAGTTTGTCACTATTATGGTTGGTATTTTTGCCATTTTAAAGGGGATTTATGAACTATGGCTTCGGCAAACGGTTAGTCACTTACTAAACCATCGGTCAGTCTGGTTGATTCTTATGGCCATTTTAGATATTATTTTGGGATTAATTTTCTTATTTTTCCATGGTGTTGGCATTTTAACGGTGGCGTATGTTTTTGCAATTTGGTTTATTGTTGATTGTATTGGTCAACTTCAAGTTGCAAACTTCTATCGTCAGTTTGGCAAAGGTTACTACTGGCTATTGGTAGTACTAAACGTTTTAGGCATTATTTTAGGTGTGATGCTCTTATTTAACCCATTATTGTCTGCAGTGGTCTTAGTTTGGCTGATTGCGACATTCTTAATTTTAGTGGGTGTCATCTTAATGGTGGCCGCATTTTAAAAGATTCATCAATTTCAAAAGACATCCAGCGAGAGGATCTTGGCTGGATGTCTTTTGAATATGGGATAATATAGCTACTGAAAGATCAGAATGAGCATGATAAAATGGTTAATATCATATGTGAAGGAAGAATGATTATGGGAACAGTAGTTGTCCTACCAGCGTTCAGTTGCAAACTGGAGAGGTGGCAGCAAGTCAAAATCGGTCATCGCCAGTTAAAGGTGTTGGACTATCAACAGTTTCAACTACAGCCGTATACATTTAATGGTTTAGTGCATGCTGTTGTTAAATACCTCCGCACGGTTCCCCAGCCAGTCATTTTAATTGGGGAAGATTTTGGTGCAATAGTTGCTTTGCGGGCGTCAGTCGATTTATTGGGACGCTTGGATCGGTTACTGTTAGTGCGTCCGCATCTGCAAGCCACAAATAGTTTACTTAATCCAGGATTATTTCAGAAATCACCATTGGATCAAGCACAGGTTCGGACATTGAAACAGTCGCTTCAGAATGTGGACTTAACCAATCAGTTAATGCATGTCCAAGGGTTAACGTACTTATTTACTGGTGAACAGGATCGAAAAAATCGCCGAATTGCGCAGGAATTGAAAAATCGGTTAATTGATGGTCATCTGGAGGTCGTCCCTAAGATGGGTAAAATACTCAATGCGGATGGCATCAGAGCGCTCAGCGAAAACTTACGGTAATAATGATGCTAAGTAATCGAGAACTGAACGATCAAGAACGTTTGATGGTTGCTAAGTTAGAATATCAAATCCTACAAGATGGTGAATTAGTCCGGATTGTTAACCGGCCATTTTGGGTCGTCCAACAGCATATTCTAATGGCGGATGGCTTTCAAATGCTGATCATTCAAAACCGTCGGCAAAGGGAATATACGTTGCTATTTAAGGGCTCTTCTGGCATTATCAAGGGAACTCCAGAGACTTGGAATCATGAGTGGTTAGGGACGAACCTGCCAATTGGTAGATCATTATTTATTCAACGTGACCTGATTCCTAGTCAGTTGCAAACAGCTGCCAAGGTTCTTAACCAGGTCCTGAAGCGGTGGCCACAGGCAAAGTTTTACTTATATGGTCATTCTTTAGGATCAATCAATATCCAGTATGCACTAGCCAGTTGTTCTAAAATTGGTCGAGTCAAACGTGCCGATATTTATGAGGGACCAAATATCTACTGGTTATTAAGTCGGCGGCAGCAACAACATGTTCGCAAGTTTAAGCATAAGGTTAATAACTATATCGACGTTTATGATCCCGTAGCTGCAGGATATGTGGATGGCCGTTACCTAGTAGGGCGACTTCGCTATGTAAAGAGTAAACTATTGCCACCGATTAGCCAGCATATGTGGGGAGGCTATCAATTTTCATCAAATGGTCGCCTGCGTTTGCAACCGCTTGACGATCGTTTTCGTTTTCGCGCGGTAGTTAATCGCCGCCTAATGGTAAAAAGAGCACCGTTCACCACACCAGGGGAAGACTGGTGGCCATTAATTGGAAAGCAGAGCCGCTGGTTGACGGGGTCAAGAACACCGTTTGCTCATGAGAATGACTTCACAGTTCGAAAAATCATTGAACAATGGCGCCTTAAATAACTAAATCGACCTGTAACGCATCATTAGCGTGTTATCAGGTCGATTTTTCATTTATTTATCCATAATCTGTTTAGTTGAACGGGCGAGTTTTTCAATCAGCTCTTCACCGGAGTTCATTGATGAATTGTCGTCGGTGTAAACCGCGATAGTGTAATCATTTTGGTGTTGACCACTAATGTAGCCAATACTATTCACGATCCACTTATCAGAACCATCCTGGTCCAGCCAGCCGTTTTTTAAGGCATAGTCGTTGCTGCCAGCTGAAATTCCCCAACGTTGATCACTTTCGACGTTGTTCATTAGAGAGCGAATATATTTTTGCTCAGTTTTAGTCAGCTTATTTGAGCTGAAGAAAATATTATTTAAAAGTTTGATCTGGTCGCTGGGGGTTGTAGTGGTCATTCCCCAAGCATCTTTTGCGTGGGTGTTAGTCATTTGAAATTGATTAAAGGTATCTTGCAGGCCATCGCTTCCCCCAAGATAGTTGTTAATTAAAGCGGTGGTGGAGTCATTATCAGAGCTTTCAATCATGGCTTTGGCGTATTCACGGCCTTGGTCGTCTAAATCACCGTCGTTTTTGAGTAAAGTTCCTGCCAAGACAGCAACTTTGACGGTGCTGGCGGTGTGATATTGATGTCCTGGGGTCGTATTGTAAGTATAAGTTTCACCAGTTTTGGTCGAGTAAACAGCAATTGCTACATTGGCACTTTCACCTTTGAGATCGGTCTTCCATTGGTGACGTAACTGACTGCTTAGGCTCGTGGAGTGAAAAAGGTTAGGAACGAGATTCACTGGATTAGCATTTCTTTCTTGAAAGAGCGGATTATGACTTTGAAACATCAAGCCAACGTTTAGAAAGATTGCTAGTCCAATAAATATTAGACTGACCGTGATGGTCTTTTGATGAACGGCTTTTTGTTGCCGACGACGAAACTCGCGTCGTGATGGCTTGGGCAAAGTTTTCTCCTCCTTTCAATAAAATGCATGACATAAAAAGATTATCACAATTATCAGCTGATTTGAATGAAATTAGTATGAACATTTCATTACATCCGTTGTGAGACTTGATTACTTAAGTTGAAATTTTGAAATAATATTCGCAAAATTCTAAAAAAGTTGTATAATTATTAATATTCTTCAAAGAAAGAAGTTTGAATATGGAAAAGAAAACCACACAGATTGGTCTTAGTGCTTTAGTTTTGATGATTTTTTCATCAATTTTTGGGTTTAGTAACTCGTTAACTGCTTTTTATCAGATGGGGTATGCCAGTATTATCTGGTATATCGTAACCGCGGTCCTTTTTTTCCTGCCATCTGCGTTAATGTTCGCAGAATATGGGGCCTCATTTAAGGCAGCTAAAGGGGGGATCTTTTCTTGGCTGCGGGGTTCGGTGAGCGAAAAGACAGCTTTTATCGGAACGTTTATTTGGCTTGCGGCCTGGGTAGTTTGGTTGGTTTCGTCAACTCAATACTTTTTGGTATCTGTTTCGACGATGATTTCCGGAACTGATAAGACCCAAAGTTGGCGCCTTTTTGGTTTGCCGGCGAATGAAACCCTAGGAATTCTCGAAATCATTTTTATGGTGGTCGTGACCTGGATTGCTTCACGCGGAATTAATAAGATTGCAAAAATCGCCTCAGTATGTGGGGTCGCAACTTTAGGAATTTCCGTGATCTTTATTTTAGCCAGTCTGCTCCTTTGGGTGATGAATCATGGACAATTAGCTGAGCCAGTGACTGCGCTGAGTTTAGTGAAGTCACCTAATCATGCCTTTGTGACGCCGATTGCCGTAATTTCGTTTATTGTCTATGCGTTATTTGCATATGGTGGTCTGGAAACGATGGCTGGGGTCATCGATTCTGTGAAGAAGCCAGAAAAGACGTTCCCCCGAGCGTTGATTATTGCAATGATCATTATGACATTGATCTACATTTTGACAATTTTCCTTTGTGGAGTCAGTGCTAATTGGCAACAAGTACTAGGCAAGAGTCACGTCAACCTAGCCAATGTTGAATATGTTTTGATCAATAATATGGGATTGACGGTTGGCGCTAAATTTGGTTTGAGTCATGCCGGAGCTGCAACTCTTGGTCGAATTTTTTCTCAAATTACGGCTTTAAGTGATGTTTTAGGTGGTCTTGGAGCAGCGTTTGTCATGGTTTACTCGCCAATTAAGTCTTTCATTGAAGGTTGTGATCCCCGCCTTTTGCCAAAGCGGTTAACGAAGATGAATGATGTCAACATGCCCGCGTTTGCAATGTGGTGTCAGGCAATCCTAGTTAGCGCGATCATTCTCTTTATTTCATTTGGGGGCAATGCGGCGACGCAATTCTACACTATTTTAACGGACATGATGAATGTTTCGTCATCTGCTCCATACTTGTTCTTAGTTGGGGCCTTTCCATTCTTCAAGATGAAGCAAGATTTAGACCGGCCCTTTGTTTTTTATCAGAGTATGACCTGGACGTGGATTGTTTCAATCGTGGTTTGGTTAGTGGTCGCAATCGGAATTCTCTTTACTTGTGTTGAACCTATTCTGGAGGGGCAATACTCAACTGCTTTTTGGACCGCATTTGGGCCAGTCTTCTTTGGGATTATTGCTTGGGCGTTTTATACCCATGCTGAACATAAAAAAGTACTTAATTAGGGATAATTATGCATTTTGATAAGTTAAAAAGGACGTGTCGAGATAATTTGCAGGTGTTGTTAAAAATGTTTGCTCAGGAGAGTAACTTTGTGAATGGTGAACGACGTCAACAAATTCATCAGGCTGCACAAGAGCAATTAAAGCAGGAAAAGCAAGCTAAGAAAGGTTCCTGAGCTCATCAGGAGTTTGGGTTCGTGGGTTACGATCCCACATTGGTTCTTCTAAATATTGATCAGCAACGTCCCAGTAAAAGTTCAGTAATTGTTGACCGCTTTCGGATAAGAAAACTTGTTTGGTGGCGTGTTTGATCACGAGCAATTGATGTGACCAGAGAAATTCGAGACTCATCTCTAAAGATGGCTTGGTCACCGGAACGTGGTGTTCCCAAAATTGGTCATCATGGAATTGAATGGTTGAATCATGAAATTGAGCTAATTTTTCAATGAGGGAAAGGGCCACAAAATGCTGATAGGTTAATAAAGTTCCCCGTTGACGATGACGCAAAATTTGCTGCAGATTATGAATTAATGCGTGATCCTGCGGATAGGCACGGAGGTTAAATGAGTATAGATCGGGGTTGTTTTCATCTCGATCGTGAAACGCAAACCGGAATTGAAAAAGTAAATTTTCAAAAAGAATGTCGACATATAAGCTTTCGCTTGATTTAGATTGGTGAAAACAGATTATCTGATACTCATCATTTGGCAAGGCTTGATTAATTATCCGCTGGATGGCGGCTTGCCAATTAGCTTGGTCAACACTGGCCTGCATTGCTAATCCCTCCCTAAAACTTTAGCTTTATTTTAAATAATCCTCGTTCGTAAGTCACGCGAACGAGGATTTTATTAGATATTTTTAAGTTGGTACAGGCTTCCAGTCGCATTTACCGGTTGATCAAAAGCGATTTTATGATGTGATTGATCAGCAAAGTAGCGTAAGGTGAGTACTTTTGCGCCATCATTGACAAAAATTTCCGCAAGTGAGTGATCTAAAAAGATGCGCAGTTTGAGGGCATGGTGTTGCGGTAATGAAATTGAGCGGGTAGTACCATATTTTTCTGCCACTCCTTGACCAACTGCTGACCGGTCAACGGTTAGAGTACCGGCTGACGTATCAAACTTAACTTTTAAGCTCGTTTGGAGATCATCGCTAGCAGCTAGGTGTAATGTGCCTGATTGATTGTCATCAATGGTGAGTTGCAATTCACATTGTTGACCACCTTGACCAGCAATAACGGTAGTATGACCAGAAAAGACTTTTGTGCCCTTGAAATCGCGGAGGTCGGTCATTGCCGCGACCGGCTGTTGATAAAGGTGTCCATCATGAAGATGAAGTTCCTTAACTTGACTAAGACAGTTGGCCCAGCCTTGATCATCAGTTGGATAATGGATGTCGGGCAGACCGACCCAACTAATAGCGTATGCTCGACCGTCAGGAGCATTAAATGCTTGGGTGGCATAAACGTCAAATCCATCGTCTAAGTTGACCGGAACTTGTGAGCTACCGTTCAGGCGGGCATTTTCAAAATCAAATTCTTGTCCCGTGATGTACATATTTGGATAAATGTTTTGATAACGAGTCACACTTTGGTTTAGTCCTTGAGGACAAAAAATGATCACAGGTTGACCATCAACGGTAATCAGGTTTGGACATTCAATCATATAGCCCATTTGATATGGGGTAAAGTCGACAAAACCCGCATCATGCCAGCCGGATGTGAGGTCGTCACTAGTCCAGAGTGCAAGGTGGCCAGTTTCGGTTTTGGCATCTTGTGCCCCCAGGAGAGCATAGTATTTGCCGTCGTGCGCTAGTAGTTGAGGGTCACGGAAGTGTTCGCTAATGTAGTCAGGATTACGAAACAGTGGCTTGACAAGTTTAGTGACTTGATTGTTTTGATCCATCCAGGCACCCAGTTGGTAGGGAGTGCGTTGCCAATCTTGATCTCGATGATTGCCCGTATACATTAAGAAAAGCCGGTCACCAATTTGTTTAGCTGATCCAGAATAGGCACCGTGGCTGTCGTATTCATTATCAGGAGTTAGCGCGAGGCCACGGGGGTGCCAATGGACCAGATCAGTAGATTGCATGTGCATCCAAGATTTTAAACCATGTGCGGCGCCGAAAGGAAAGGATTGATAAAAGACGTGCCAAGCATGGTTAAAATATGAGAAACCGTTCGGATCATTTAATAAACCGGAACTTGGCCGAATATGGTAGCGAAGCTGCTCTGCTGAATTGTCGGCAGCTGCTTGAAGGTGCAATAGTTCAAGAGCTGAATGCTTTTGATAGGGGAGGTAACGTTGTTCCCGTGTCCATTCCATAATAAAAACTCCTTTTTGTAAGCGCTCTAAGATGGTTCCATTTTAAAATGGTGGTTCATTACTGTCAAACGTCTGACAAAAAGAAATTGATCATTTTTTCACAAAAGGATTACAATGAAGAAAATTGGTTAAAGGAGACGGTCGTGAATGAAGATTCCAGAAATGATGCATGCTTGGGCGGTAACAACGCCGGGACCAATTGACCAGGACCCATGTCCTTTGCAATTGGTAGAAAAGCCAGTGCCAGTTCCACAAGCGGGGGAAGTGCTGGTCAAGATTTTGGCATGTGGGGTTTGTCATACGGACTTACATGTAACTGAGGGCGACCTGCCGGTTCACCATGAACATGTTACCCCAGGTCATGAAATTATTGGTCGCGTCGTTCAACAAGGACCAAATACGCGACGCTTTGCATTAGGCGAAAAAATTGGCATTCCTTGGTTTAGAAAGGCATGTGGGGTTTGTCGCTTTTGTCGGTCTGGCCGGGAAAACCTTTGTCCGCATTCGGTGTATACCGGTTGGGATTATGATGGTGGATATGCGGAATACGTAACTGTTCCCGAAGGGTTTGCCTACCGCATTCCAGAAGATGCTGATCCGGTATCTTCGGCACCGTTACTTTGTGCTGGGATTATTGGTTATCGTTCATACTTACGTGCTAACGTTCCAGCCGGTGGAACGCTTGGCCTGTATGGATTCGGTGGTTCGGCACATTTGACAGCACAACTAGCAATTAAACAGGGAATTGAGGTTCACGTCTTTACTCGAGGAAGGGATGCACAAGAGTTCGCGCGTCAATTAGGCTGTGCATCAGCTCAAGGCGCCTATGATGATTCACCAGTACCACTAGATTCTTCAATTATGTTTTCCCCAGCTGGAGCGATGGTGCCGAATGCATTGGCTAATTTAGTACCAGGCGGGACCTTAGCGTTAGCTGGTATTCATCTGAGCGATGTTCCAGAACTAAATTACCAGCGCCACTTATTCCACGAAAAGAATTTAACGAGTGTTGAGAGTAATACGCGCCGTGATGGCGAAGAATTTTTGCGACTAGCCCATCGGTTAGCAATTCAACCCACGGTGACTGAATATCCATTTAAAAAAGCTGATGAAGCTCTGCGTCGGGTTGCAAAAGGCAATTTAGATGGTGCTTGTGTCTTAAAAATTAATAGTGATTAAAAACGGCAAAAATAAAATGATAAACGCTTGACATTAGATTGAAATCTAGTATTATCAAATGTGTAAAAAGCGCTTACAATTAAGTGCTGATATTTAAATGAGATAGGGAGTAATGCTCATGGATCACAAACAAGTTGCCACCGACGTGATCAACGCGGTCGGTAAAGACAATTTAGTGGCTGCTGCACACTGTGCGACGCGGTTACGGTTAGTTTTAAAAGACGAAGCCAAAGTTGACCAAAAGGCGTTGGATAACAATGGTGACGTCAAGGGAACGTTTAAAACCAATGGTCAATACCAAATCATTATTGGCCCGGGTGATGTTAATAATGTTTATGATGAGTTAATTAAACAGACCGGCTTAAAGGAAGTTTCAACCGATGATCTAAAGCAGATTGCTGCTAAGAATCAAAAGTTTAATCCAGTAATGGCTTTTATTAAGCTCTTATCTGATATTTTCGTACCAATTATTCCAGCTTTAGTTGCCGGTGGTCTTTTAATGGCTTTGGATAATGTCCTAACGGCGAAGGGCTTATTTGGACCACAATCGGTAATTCAAATGTGGCCAGCTCTTAAAGGCATTGAGGGCATGGTGAACGTCATGTCAGCGGCCCCATATGTGTTCTTACCGATTCTCGTTGGCATTTCTGGTGCCAAACGCTTTGGTGCTAACCAATTCTTGGGTGCGTTCGTCGGTATGATGATGACTGCTCCGGCCTTGGCAGACGGAGGCTCTTGGAACATTTTCGGATTAACAGTTCACATTCAATCCTACACTAGTCAAGTTATTCCGGCCTTAGCAGCAGTTTGGATGCTATCGATTTTTGAAAAATGGCTCCATAAACGATTGCCAGCTGCCGTTGACTTTACCTTTACTCCGTTAATTTCCGTATTGCTGACTGGCTTTCTAACCTTTATTGTGGTTGGCCCGGTAATGAAGGACTTATCTGATTTATTAACAAACGGAATTGTCTGGCTGTATGACACATTAGGATTTGTTGGTACGGGGATTTTTGGTGCTCTCTATTCACCAATTGTCTTGACTGGTTTGCACCAAAGTTTTCCAGCAATCGAAACTCAATTAGTAACGGCCTTCAAAGCTGGCAAGGGTGCAGGAGACTTTATTTTCATCGTTGCTTCAATGGCGAACGTTGCTCAAGGGGCGGCGACGACTGCAGTTTATTTCTTAACCCGGAACGAAAAGATGAAGGCGCTCTCCAGTTCTTCAGCAATTTCTGCGCTGTTAGGGATTACTGAACCAGCAATTTTTGGGGTTAACCTGAAATTACGGTTCCCGTTCTTCTGTGCTTTAGTGGGTTCCTGTGTTGCCTCGACGATCGCTGGCTTAATGCACGTTGTGGCTGCTTCGATGGGTTCAGCTGGATTTATTGGCTTCTTATCAGTTTATGCGAAGTCCATTCCTGGTTACTTATTATGTGAAGTAATTTCATTCGTGATTGCTTTCTTGGTAACCTTCTTTTATGGAAAGGCTCACGACGAGGTTGTGAACCCTGAAACTGCTGGTGCGGATGCTGCTGATGGTGCTGCACAAGCTATCGAAGCCACCGCTTCAGTGCAAAATGCATCAGCACCAGCTGATGAAGCTGCCAAGAGTGAAGTAATTGCTAGTCCAGTTTCTGGAACTGCGGAAGATATTACTTCTGTCAATGATGATGTCTTTTCTCAGAAGATGATGGGTGATGGAGCTGCTGTAGTACCTAGTGATGGGACAATTTATGCGCCGGTTGATGGAACGATTACTGTTGCATACGCTACTAAACATGCCTATGGTCTAACTTCTAGTGATGGTGCTGAAGTATTGATTCACGTTGGATTAGACACAGTTAACCTTAAGGGTGAGCATTTTGAAAGCTTTGTTGAACAGGGACAAAAGGTGAAAAAGGGTGATAAGCTCGGTACCATTGACCTGGAAGCTGTCCAACAAGCTGGTTATGACACCACGGTGATGGTGGTTGTTACAAATACAAATAATTACACGCAAGTGAAGGCGGTGGCTGATGGTGCGGTTCAACATGGTGATGAACTTATTGATGTGGTTGGCTAACGTTAGATGATAGGAAAAAAAGCTAAAGTCCGAATGGGCTTTAGCTTTTTTGGATTATAATGAATCCGATAGAATACTAAATGTAGAATATGGAGACAATAGTAAGTTGAAAATAAATAAACAGTCTTGGCAACGGTGGTGGTTGAAGATTAAGCCTTATTTGCTGATTTTAACAGCAGCAGTGGTCATCATTTCACCGCAATTAATTGCGCATTCAACGATCCTTGGGTCGGATTCAATTTTTCACTTTAACCGATTTTATGAAACTGCCAAGCAGATTGCCAACCATAATTTTAGCTTTTTTCAGACTAACTATGGGTTTCAACAGAGTGGCCGAATTATCAATGCAATCTATGGCCCGGTGTTTGCCTATGTCAATGGATTATTGCTTGGCCTAGTGGGTACCTGGTATCGTTACGAAGTTCTAACCTCGCTCATGATTTACTGGATTGCCGGGGTGGGGATATATCAATTGGCGCTCCGCATAAAGTTCAATAAATATTTGGGTATTTTACTGGCCGTGATCTATATGAATATTGGTTGGGTACCGCGCTGGCAAACAGCCCAAAATATGAATGCTTGGGGTGCTGCATTGGCGCCGTTTCTTTGCATTTGTGCAGTGCGCATGATCCAGGATCACCGAACACCAGTCAGTAGTTGGCAATTAATGACAATGATGGTTACGATTATTCAAATCCATATGTTGAGTTCACTCTTTTTTGTGATCACGTTGATACCATTCTTTTTGTATGGACTAAAAACAGCGGTTAACCGTCGCGCAATGTGGGGTGCAACTTTAAAAGCGGTGGTGGGAACGATTGTTTTGACCGCGAATGTTTGGGGAGCTTTACTTGCGGTGCAGTTGACTAATGAGATTGCTAAGCCAGCACCTTTTAAATTAACTAAGAGTGTCCTGATTCCGTCTTTTACCCATGGAACCCGTGACGATATTTTAGTCGGATTATTAATACTTTGTCTTGCTCAAATCATTTATGTTATGTTACACGTGACCGAATCACCAATTAATGTAATGGTCACCAGTGTTGGAAGCTTCTTTCTAATAATGAGCAGCCCTTTAATCCCTTGGCGGATGATTGAGCGAATGATGCCTGATTTAGAGCGTTTATTACAATTTCCTGACCGTTTAACAGTGGTTGCGTATCCATTATTATTGGCGGGAATAGCGTTAACAATTGAGCAGTGCGGATTATCACAACGAACCCGTTGGCAAAAATTCGGCGTGACTGCATTAGTATGCGTTGCTGCTTGGGCCCAAGTAGCAAATATGAGTGAAATTTATGAAGTCAGCAAAAGCTACCATACTGACAGCGTCCTGGTGCATCAGGGCGGAGTCGCTAAACATAGTCCGTATGATACGATGATTCGCTCAGCCGTTCACACCTTACATCCAGGACAATTACTCCTGCTTGTTGAAAAGCGGAGCCCAGACTACTTACCGATTACCAAAAAGAATCTTGGCAAAAGTTATGTCCGTTCTTATGTGTATGAACAACAGATCATTAAACATGCGAATGAGTTTAAGAAGACGGTTTTACCTCGCGGACGGCTCCAATTATCTTGGCATTCGAATCGGAACGGTCAAATTCGGTTACCACTAATCACATATCAGCAGTCACGATTGGTATTAAATGGGCAGATTATTCACCATTATCAACGATCAACGATTGGTGCACCATTGGTTCAACAGCGTCGTGGCGAAAACAAAGTGGTCCTGCAATTTATTCAACCAGGTTGGTTGAAATTGTTGATAGGTCTTTCGTTAATTGGAATGACTGCCTTGCTCCTCTTTGGTATCGTGCAACTAGTGAGGTCCTGTTTAAGTGAAATTAAATCATGATATAATCGAAACAGTTTTTATACAGGAGGATAAATCAATGAGTCACTTTCCACAATTAAATTTAGCTGAACAAACTGGTCCCCAGGCCACTATTCATACAAATCATGGTGATATTCAAATCCAATTATTTGACCAATTAGCACCGAAAACGGTCAAAAATTTTGTTGAATTAGCTAATCAAGGTTATTACGACGGGGTAACCTTCCATCGGGTCATTCCTGACTTTATGATTCAAGGAGGGGACCCCACCGGCACTGGTGCTGGTGGAGAAAGTATCTATGGTCACGCGTTTGAAGATGAATTTAGTGACGAGCTGTTTAATTTGAATGGCGCCCTTTCAATGGCCAATGCTGGTCCTAATACAAACGGGAGTCAATTTTTTATTGTGACTAATGAGAACCTGACAACTAACTTAGATTCACAAATGCAAGCGGCTGGTTATCCTCAGGAGATTATCGAAGCCTATGTTAAGCATGGCGGAACGCCATGGTTAGACCACCATCATACAGTTTTTGGTCAAGTTTTGAAGGGAATGAAGGTGGCTAAACATATTAGTCATGTTGATCGTGATTTGAGCGATCGCCCTAAAACTGATGTGGTAATCGAATCAATCGAGATTAATTAAGGAAGGCGAACATGACAACAGTGGATTATGATTTAATTGTGATCGGTGCTGGTGGTGCGGGGCTGACAGCGGCAGTTCAAGCACATGAGTTGGGGTTGACAGTGGCTGTCCTGGAAAAGAACGCCAAAGTTGGCGGGAACACTAGTCGTGCGTCGTCAGGAATGAATGCGGCCGAAACCTCAGTTCAGGCGCGACACCATATTGCGGATCGCATGCAGGATTTTTACGACGAAACCTATCAAGGTGGTGGAAAGCTAAATGATCCCGCCATGTTACGTCAATTTGTGACGCACGCGCCATTGGCGGTTGAATGGTTAGTTCAGCATGGGTTGCCATTAGATGATCTGACCATTACTGGTGGCATGACGGTGCGGCGGACACACCGGCCGGCATCAACAGCCCCGGTTGGTGCATATCTGGTAAAGGGACTACAAAGGCTCGCCAATGATGCTGGAATTCACATTATTACCAACGCAAAGGTGCGTCGCTTATTGATGTCGGCGGGACGGGTGAGCGGTGTTCAGTACACTGCTGATGATAATCATGATCATCAATTAAGCTCATCAGCGGTTGTCTTAACCACCGGTGGCTTTGGAGCATCTCAAAAATTGATACAGCGGTATCGGCCAGATTTAGCTAACTACCGGACAACGAATCAACCAGGAGCGACTGGCGATGGATTAGTCTTAGCACGTCAGGTGGGTGCCCAATTGATGCAGTTGGACTTGGTTCAAGTTCACCCGACGGTTCAGCAAGATCAAGAACATGCTTTTCTAATTGGAGAAGCCGTGCGTGGCGAAGGAGCGATCCTCGTTAATGCGCAAGGACAACGGTTTGTCGATGAACTTGCTACTCGTCGAGTAGTATCAAATGCGATTACTGCATTGCCCGATCACCATGCTTACTTGATTTTTGACCAACAGGTTCGTCAGCGAGTCCAGGCAATTGACTTTTACGATCAAATTGGTCTCGTGAAGGTCGGGAAAACATTAGATGATTTAGCAGGCCAGCTACAGCTGACCGATTTACAAACCACGATTAATGAGTGGAATCAGGCCGTTAACCAGCACTCAGATCAACAATTTGGTCGGCACACGGGCATGGGAACGCCATTGATGCAGGCACCATTCTATGCGATTCATGTTGCACCCGCCATTCATTACACAATGGGCGGAATCCATGTTGACCCGATGACTCGCGTTCTCAATGCGAACGGTCAGGTGATTGATGGATTATATGCAGCTGGTGAAGTTACTGGCGGTTTACACGGCAATAACCGAATTGGTGGTAATTCCATTGCGGAAACAGTTGTTTTTGGTCGACAAGCAGCCATGACCATTCAACGAGATTTAAATAAATAGCAAAAGCGTTTAGCAAAGTCTGTGATGATGACCGTTGCTAAACGCTTTTTGATATGAGGTGAAAGAAAAGTTTAATTAGTGACGAGTGTATTCTTGGTCAACCGTTTTGGCAGTTAAACCAATGATGTTCTTCTTTTGTGGGGTAAATAAACCGACCAACCAGGCAATCAACATGGATGACAGGAAGGAAACACATGAAACCATAAATGGTGACATCCCCTTTGATTGGACATAGTAGGTTAAGGCAGCACTGACGATTAACCCCGTCACAGCACCAACTGTATTGGCCCGTTGAGTGAAGATCCCGGCGGCAAAAATACCGGCAATTGGGACCCCAAACAAACCGGTGAAAGCTAAGAAGAGGTTCCAGGTTTGTGATTGGTTACCAACTAGGAGGTAAATAGCCATTAACAGGCCGAGAATTCCGGCGATTAAAATTACAAACCGCGCTAACTGAACATCACTGACCTTCTTAAACTTCTGATCGAAGAACCGTTGTTTAAAGTCAGTAATTGCACAAGCGGAAATGGCGTTCAGACTCGACGCAATGGTTGATTGAGCAGCAGCAAAGATGCCGGCGATAATCAGACCGGCAAGACCAGCAGGAACTTCTTTGATTACAAAGTATGGAACCACCGCGCTAGTATTGAAGCCCTTTGGCAAACTTGCTGAGTGGAGGTAGAAACTGTACAGAATGGTTCCCATCCCGTAGAAGATAGGAATGGTGATGAAGGCCAAAAGCCCGTTAGTCCAAAGTGACTTGGCAGTTTCCTTCATGGTGGCAGTTGTTTGGTAACGTTGCACAACATCTTGACTTCCTGTGTATTGGTAAAGGGAGTTAAAGACGGAACCTGCAAAGATTAACGGAATGAATAATTTCAGATTGTGCGGATTCCAGTTGGCTTTGGAATAAAGCTTGTGATGAACAGCGACGTCATGAGCAATGGTCCCAAAGCCACCTTTGATGTAGTAAGCACCAATAAAGATGATTAAAAGAGCACCACCAAGCAGTAAGAAGCCTTGGATCACATCTGTCCAGATGACCCCTTCAATTCCGCCTAAGAAGGCATAAATAATACAGAGACCGCCAACGAACAGTGCAATTAAAATTGGGTTAATAGCAGAAACAGAGGTAATCGCGAGAATTGGGAGGTAAATAACAATTGCGATTCTTCCTAAATGATAGAGCATGAAGAGGAGACTACCAAGCACCCGCATGACTGGACTAAACCGGTCTTCTAAGTATTCATAAGCAGTTGTTACTTGGAGCTTGCGGAAGAATGGTACATAGTATTTAATTAAAATTGGAATGATCAAAATGATTGTCAGGTTACCGACTGAGTATGACCAGTCAGTTAAAAATGCTTGTTCCGGAGTGGACATAAAAGTAATTGCGCTTAATGTGGTGGCATAAATACTAAAGCCGGTGGCCCAGGCTGGAACAGCACTATTTGCTTTAAAGAATGCATCGGTATCCTTGCTAGCCCGCTTGGTAAAGTAGGCACCAATCAGGAGCATTGCGAGGAGGTAGACGAGGAGGACGATCCAATTAAACGTCCCGAAACCAGTTTTTTGCATAGTTAATCTAATCGCCTTTCATAATTTTGACTATTCAGGTTACGTTGAATAAAAACTTTTAAGAGTAATGGGGCAAGTAAGGTTGTGATGACGGTGACTAAGATTAGCGCCGTGAAATAACTCTTGTTGATTAAGCCGGCCGAAAGTGCGACTTTGATCACTACGAGGGCCATTTCACCGCGGGAGACCATTCCAGCACCGACAATATTGGCTTCTTGCCACTTTAAGTGGAATAGTTTGGCGCCAATACCACAGCCGATTTGTTTACCAAGAACGGCAATGGTAATGAGACTGATAATGAAGAAAAAGTCGTTACCAAGACCGCGGAAAGTGACTTCCAGCCCAATGCTAATGAAAAAGACTGGAGTAAAGATTGCATACCCAATGGGTTCAATCTTTGATTCAAGTGCTTCTTCATACTTGGTTTGCGAAATTGCGAGGCCGGCACAGTAAGCTCCCAAAACATCGCTCATGCCGCATCTGACAGCAATCCACGCAAAGCCGAAGCAGATGATTAAAGCCGCGGTTGGGAGACTTTCGCTAATGCCCATTTTGTCGAAAATCTGTAAGAAGCGGGGGACAATATAACGGCTAATTACCAATACGATAATGAAAAAGAGCACCTGTGGAATGACCATTGAAATGACTTTGCCACTGAGCGAAGATGCTGAATGCTGACCGATTAATTGAACACTAATCCCCAATAGAATGATACAGATAATATCATCGGCGACAGCAGCGCCTAGGATGATTTGGCTTTCCCGGGTATTGGAATACCCCATCTCACGCAGAACTTGAACAGTGATGCTAACCGAAGTCGCACTGAGGACAAGTCCCATAAAAGCAGCTGTTTGGACATCAAAGTTGAATAAATCATGACAAAGAACATAAGCAGTTCCCGTTGGCACAATGACCCCTAAAACGGCAACTGTTAATGAAGGCGCCCAATAATGGAGTAATTGCTTTAAATCACCTTCTAAACCAGCAATGAACATTAGTAAGATGACCCCAATATTTGAGAAATACTGAATAAAGGTACTGGGTGCCATTAAGTGGAACACTGCTGGTCCAATTAAGATTCCGGCAATTAGTTCACCCATGACTGGGGGTAATCCAATTCTTGAAGAAAACTCTGAACAAACCTTACCGACCAAAAGAATTAACACAATTTGTAATAGATAATTCATGGTTTGATCCTTTAGGAACTAGAGTAATGCATTCACTTGAGCGATTTCTTGATCTAATAACTTCGCGGTTGGAATGTTATACTCCAAGAAAACTGGGACACCGTTAGGCACTTTAGCAGTAAGTGTTTGCCAATCAGTATCACCATCGTTAAGCATCGTGGTGTCACGATGATGAATATTTTTCAAGTGGAAAATTGTGACTTTCGATTGTAATTGATCCATTGCTACTTGGGGATCCTGATCAATCCAATACCAGTTTCCAGAATCAAACGTGTAGCCGAAGTGACCGTCTAAGGTGTCTAAGAAATTAAAGACTTTTGATACTTCGCCATGAGCATTGGGTTCATTTTCGACAGAAATGGTCACGTTATTCGTTGGAATTTGCATGAGCAACAGTTTGACATTTTCAGTTAATGCACCATAGTCCCCCAAACTAATCTTGAGATGCCGAATATTATATTTCTTCGCCATGGTTAGGTAGTCGTCAATGTGAGAATTGATTGTGCCATCATTAAAGAGGGCCTCAGGAATGGAATAGTACAATCCCCAACCGTTTTGCCGTGCTAATTCACTAATTTTATCTAGTTCAGCATCTCGACTATCTTTCTGGAAAAATTCGCCACGAACTTCAACATTATCAATTGGCTTGCCCACTAATTGCTGGAGAACATCATATTGTGAGTGTCCTGCATTCATTTGATCCAAGAACACCGCGGTATTAATTGATACCTTCATGAAATACACCTCTTTGAAAAAAGCAGGGATAAAAAAACACACAAAGAAAGCAGCCATGATGATCATGGTGCTTAATTTGTGCGGTTGAATTTTAAGATTAAACTATTACGATTTTGACTATATCACAAATTTTTTAGAATGTATACGCTTTCATAAAAAGAATGGTGAAACGGCGCCAAATAATTGGGCGCGGTCTTGAAGGGTAGTTGCTTTAATTTCAACGTTATCCAACCCAGCTGGCAGAAATTCGTGGACGGCTGTTTGAATTTGGTGAATCAAGAAATCTCCCTGTTGACTAACGGCACCACCAATTAAAATCTGTGTCGGATCGAGAATTAAACAAATTTGCGCAAGCTGTCGGCCAAGGCGCTGGCACCAATTTTGAATGATTTGGACATATTTAGTTTTGCCGTCCCTTGCTAATTGGAAAGCTTCTGGAACGGTAACGTTGACAGCTGCTAATTGGTGTTGGATTGCTAATGTCGATGATTGACTTTCAAATGTTTCCTGAGAGTCAGGATCATAATTGAGGTAACCAACCGAATTAGCAAGACCGTGGGCGCCCTTAAATAACTGACCATTGGTGTAGAATGCACCACCGATCCCGGTTCCTAACGCGATGCAATAGGTTGATTGCTGACGGTTAACGCTGCCATGTAAAACTTCACCCATCAGGGCGGCATCAACGTCGTTCATAACGTGGACTGGCAAGTGAGTTGTTTGTTCCAGAATCCTTTTCAGTTGCGTTCCCTGATATTCCTGAATAGTAGGACCCGCGTAAATGATTTCACCGTGGTCACCAACCCGACCGGCTGTACTAATTCCAATCCCCTGAATCGATAGTTGCGACATTAACTGATGGCTAACACTGGTTAAGGTTTTAATAATTGCTTGATCGTGATTATGATCGGTTGGTCGCTGGCCTGATTTAATAACTTGAAAATTCGAGTCAATAATTCCATATTTAATTGACGTCCCACCAACGTCAAATGCAAGATAATTCATCCCGATTGTCCTCATTTCTTTTAAGTATTTCCTGAAAACGGTTACATTATATCATGCTTAGCACTTTCTTTAAATTAATTTTTTCAGAGTTAGATGCTGATGTATCAATGTATACGGGATTATTTGGAAAATATTACCGAAAAAAATGATTGCAAAAATATTTTTCACAACGTATTCTTAGGATGCGGTTGAAGAAGAACTATTACATGAATTTAGTTGCAATTGTTTTAAACAAAGGATGGTAAAAATGACTAAAAAATTGTATTCCGCGCTATTAACTTCTTTCAACGCTGATGGAACCGTGAATGAAAAAGGAACCCGAGAAATTGTGCGGCATAACATTGATGTTAATCACATTGATGGGTTATATGTTGGTGGTAGCACTGGTGAAAACTTTATGCTGCAAACGGCCACCAAGAAGCGAATCTTTGAAATTGTCAAAGATGAAGCGGGCGATGACGTTGATTTAATTGCCCAAGTCGGCTCGATCGATTTGCAAGAAGCAAAAGAATTAGCAAAGTATGTTGTTAACGACCTTGGTTACCAAACTATTTCCGCTGTTACACCGTTCTATTACAACTTTAGTTTCCCAGAAATTAAATATTACTATGATGAAATTGTGAAGGATGTTGACGCAAACTTGATTGTTTACTCTATCCCTGCTTTAACAGGTGTTTCGCTATCCTTAGATAATTTCGCTAAGTTATTTGAAAATCCCAAGATTATCGGGGTTAAATATACCAATGCTGACTTCTTCCTCCTGGAACGGCTTCGAAACCGATTCCCAGATAAAAAGATTCTCTTTGGTACCGACGAAATGCTTTTACCAGCTCTATCATTAGGGGTTGATGGAGCAATCGGCTCAACCTATAACGTTAATGCAGCTCGTGCCAAGGCAGAAATTGAAGCTTTCGAAGCCGGAAACATGAAGCAGGCCTTAATGATTCAACATCAAACGAATGATTTGATTTCTGCGATTCTCAGCAATGGACTTTACCAAACGATTAAGCTCTTGCTACAAGAAATGGATGTTGATGCTGGCTATACTAAAGAACCAATGCATAAGCCAACACCAGCAATGAAGACTAAGGCGAGCGAAATTTACACACAATACTTAAAAAATTAATTTAAAGAGGCACTAAAATAATGAATAATACTTTTTTGAAGGCCACGAAGGGGCATCTCGTGGTTTCATGCCAAGCCTTGCCGGGTGAACCGCTTCACAGTTCATTTATTATGTCCAGAATGGCGCGCGCGGCTAAGGAAGCTGGCGCTGCTGCGATTCGAGCAAACTCGGTCGTTGATATTCAGGCAATTCAAGATGAAACTCACTTGCCAATGATTGGCTTAGCGAAAGTTGATTATGATGATTCACCAGTTTATATTACGCCAACAATGAAAGAAATGCGGGCAGTTGCCAGCACGGGGTGCGAAGTGGTTGCTTGTGATGTGACCGGTCGCGGACGACCGCATGGTGAAAAACTGGCTGAGATTGTTGACCAAATGCGTCAAGAATTTCCCCAAACGTTGCTGATGGCTGATACGGATTGCATTGACAGTGTTAAAATTGCTAATGATCTCGGCTTTGATATTATCGGGACGACCATGCATGGTTATACTCCAGCGACTGAAGGAATGAACGTAGCGGATGATGATTTTGCATACTTGAAAGAGGTTTTGAAGGCTGCTGATCATCCGGTCATTGCGGAAGGAAAAATTGATCGTCCTGAAAAAGCCAAACGGTGTATTGATTTGGGCTGCCACGCTGTGGTAGTTGGCGGGGCAATTACACGACCGCTTCAAATCGCCACTGGCTTTGTGAAAGCACTTAAATAAATTAGTAAGGAATGATGATGGATGTCTGCACGCTTTATGGAAAAAGTTCAAAATCTCTTTATTAACCTGCCACGACAGGAGAAAAAGGTTGCCCGAGTTACCCTCCAAAAACCGGAGCTGGTTCGACAAATGAACATTACAGAACTAGCCACACAAGCTGGAGTTGGGGTGGCTACTGTGAGTCGTTTTACTAAGCGTGTTGGTTGTAAAAATTTTGCGGATTTTAAGTTAGCATTGGTTACCCCAGATACGGTGCAACGGACATCTAATGAAAAGATGTCGACGCCGCTTGACATCTATAATTATTATCAAAAGATTCTTTCGGAAACGATGGCAATGGTCTCAACCAAACAACTTCACCAGGCTGCCAATTTGATTCATGATGCTGAGCGGGTGTACGTTTTTGGCATTGGCAGTTCGGGCTATAATGCTCAAGAATTTGCCCAACGAATCTTACGAATGGGAAAGCCGGCATTCGCAATGACAGAAAGCAATATGATGACGATTGCAAGTGCAACGATGAACCAAAATGATTTAGTGATTGCGTTATCTGTTTCAGGCAGTACCCCAGAAGTTTGTTCTGCAGTCCGTGATAGCCGAAAAAATCAAGCCACCATCATTGCGGTAACAGCATTTAAAAA
The DNA here is from genome assembly GCF_934202705.1 of uncultured Limosilactobacillus sp. Taxonomy (GTDB): domain Bacteria; phylum Bacillota; class Bacilli; order Lactobacillales; family Lactobacillaceae; genus Limosilactobacillus. Next base: position 9,256 of record NZ_CAKPYE010000009.1, on the reverse strand, counting down.
TAGTGTGCTCGGTAAAATGAGTGACTTGCTGTTTCAGATTAAAAGTACTGAATTAGTGGGCGACTATGATTTTATTAATTCACAATTTGCTGTAACCTACGTGATTGATATGCTAACGCAGATCTTATTACAATTTGCCGACTTTCGGAAAACAATGGATAAGACTGTTGAATCGATTCTCGTTACGAAAGAGCAAACGGCCATTCGTGGCCATCGTCGATCGAATCATAATTAATTAGAACGGAAAGGAATTTCACAATGAACGTAATTGTGGTTAAAAACGCCACTGAAGGCGGTAAGCAAGGGGCGGCGATTTTTCAAACTGCTCGCCAAAGCGGTGCAACGACTTTTGGCCTTGCGACGGGGAGTACACCATTGACAACTTATGCTGAACTTTGTGCGAGCTCCATCGATTTTCAAAACTGTATCTCGATTAACCTGGATGAGTATGTGGGGCTGGGACGTGATGATGAACAAAGCTATGCTTATTTCATGCAGAAACATCTCTTTACCGAAAAGCCCTTTGCTCATTCTTACATTCCAAATGGGCTTGCTACAGACCTGAAGAAAGAAGTGCAGCGGTATGATCAAGTGATTGCTGAGCATCCGATTGATCTACAGATTTTAGGTATTGGTCGGAACGGCCACATTGGTTTTAACGAGCCGGGAACCTCATTTGATAGTACGACTCATGAGGTTCAACTGACTCAGTCAACAATTGATGCCAATTCGCGGTTTTTTAATCACAAGGGTGATGTCCCGCGTGCCGCACTGTCAATGGGAATGGCATCGATCATGCAAGCCAAACAAATTTTATTGGAAGCATATGGTGACAAGAAAGCATCTGCTGTCGCGAAAATGATTGAAGGACCAGTGACTGAAGATGTACCGGCAAGTATTTTGCAACGGCACCCGAATGTTACCATCATTATTGATGAAGCAGCTGCTCAACAGTTGCATGGCCAATACTAAGGAGTTATAAAATGCAAACTGTAATTAAGCATGCTGATATTTATACAGGTGAGGAAGTTATTAAAGACGGCTTTATTCGGTTTAGTCAACAGGTACTGGCCGTTGGACCAATGATTGATTATCAACCCAAGGCGACTGACGAAACCATCATTGATGGTCATGAACGAATCATCGTTCCCGGCTTCATTGATGTCCACAGTCATGGTGGTTATGGAATTGACACAATGGATGCTGATCCTGAGCGATTAAATCAAATGGTTCAGCAAGTGACCAAAAATGAAGGGGTAACAACTTTCTTCCCCACAACGGTGACCCAATCAGTGGACAATATTAACCACGCCATGGTTGGAATTCGTGAAGCTGCCAAGATGAACCCGGTTATTCAGGGAACCCATCTGGAAGGACCGTTTGTTTGTGTTGAATATAAGGGAGCTCAACCGGAACAGTACATTCAAGATCCAGACTATCGACTTTTGGATCATTGGAATGAACTAGCGGGTGGACTAGTTAAAATGATTACCTACGCTCCAGAAAAACCAGGGGCGCATGAACTAGAAGAATACTGCCTTAGTCATCAAATTGTCCCATCCGCGGGTCACTCGAATGCAACGCGTGAACAAATGAAACATTCATTAGCAAGTCATATTACTCACTTGTACAATGCCCAACGGGGGATGCGCCATCGTGAACCTGGACTGACTGGGGATGCATTAATGGAGGCAAATCTCTACACAGAAATTATCGCGGATGGCTTCCACGTGGTCCCAGATATGATTCGGCTGGCCTATCAGATAAAGGGACCTGATCGGATGGAGTTGATTACTGACTCGCTTCGCGCAAAGGGAATGCCAGAAGGCATTTCCGAACTGGGCGGTCAAAAAGTCATTGTCAAGGATCATCAAGCACGGCTTGAGAATGGTCACCTGGCTGGATCAATTCTTCAATATAATTTGGCATTTAAGAACATTGTTGATTTTACCGATTGTGGAATTGCCAATGCGGTTAAAATGTCATCAGTTAATCAAGCACGTGAGTTCAACTTAACTACCAAGGGGGGATTAACGGTTGGTAAAGATGCCGATTTGAACATTCTGGATCAAAATTTAAACTTACAAACGACTTATAGTTATGGCCACCAGGTCAATTAATATTATTACTAACACTCCTTTAGAATACGAATAGATAAAACCAACCCTTCAGAGATGAATGCGATTACCTCTGAAGGGTTGATTTTATTTTGGCAAATAATTGGTTAATAACTCCCAGAGGTCTTGCTTGGGATCGGTCATGATGGCGGTATTGCGGCGAACAGCCGAGACTAAAAATTCTGGTTGTTTGCGATCGAGCAAGGGCACTTGCACTAAGTTGTTCGAAGGCAAGATGGCAAGACCAGTGAGGTATGAAATACCAATATTTTCTGCAACTAGTGATTTAATGACGTGAACATCAGCGGTTTTGTAGATGATGTGGGGACGCAGATGGTTGATTTTAGTCATCGAGCGAAAGGCTTGATTATGGACAAACCCCTCATCAAAGGTAATGAATTTTTCTTTGGCGAGTTCTGTAAAGTAAACACCAGAGTGAGCTTTGGCCGCTAAGGGATGTTCACGCCCCACGATGATCCTGATTGGCGCACGGGAAATTGTCGTGCTGGTTAAACGTGGATAATTAAGCGGAATGATGGATCCTAAGAGTGCGATATCGAGATCACCGTGACGAATCATCTCGAGTAAAGCTGTTGAACCATGTTCGATTACTTCTAACCGGGTCATTAGTTGATGACGCATTAATAACGGCGTCAGTGGTGGGAAAAAGTAGTTGCCAATAATTGGTGGTAGTCCGAAACGAATCTTCTGTTGTTGATTGTTTTTCATTTCTTTATGGGCGATTTCTAGTTCACTGAGGATGATTGCCACGTGTTGGTCGAATTGCTGCCCGCTACTTGTAACGGTCACTGCATGATGCGATTGGTCCCGGAAAAATAACGATGTATGAAGCTCACTTTCTAGTCGTTTGACAGCATTGGTAATCGTTGGCTGACTAACGTTAAAGTTAGTTGCGACTTTTGAAAAGTTTTTTACTCGAACCAATTCGTGATAATATTCTAAGTCTTGGATGTTCATTGTCAATCACCTTGATATCAACCAATTGCTTTGTTCATATAATTATTCTTTATAATAACACAATAATTTGACTATCCTTTTAAGGCCTTTATAGAATGATCCCATAAATTGGAGATAATTATTGGAATTGAGAAAGGAACTGAGAATGATGAAAGCAATGGACATTTTGAATAATCCATATTTGAATAAGGGCACCGGGTTCACAGTGGAAGAACGACAACGGCTCGGATTAGTGGGTGCACTGCCAGCCAAAGTGCAAACCTTACAAGAACAGGCAGATGAAACGTATGCGCAATTTCAAACCAAGCCGGCGGGGTTGGCGCAACGTCAGTTTTTAATGCAAATCTTTAATACGAACCGGACACTGTTCTTCTACTTAATGGGACAACACATTGTGGAATTCATGCCGATCGTTTATGATCCGGTGATTGCAGAATCAATTGAAAACTATAGCAACCTGTTTGTTCAACCACAACAGGCAGCCTTTTTGTCGGTTGATGATCAAGACCAGATCGAAACTAGCTTAAAAAATGCGGCCGATGGTCGCAAGATTCGATTAATTGTGGTGACGGATGCCGAAGGGATTCTGGGAATTGGCGATTGGGGAGTCAATGGTGTTGATATTGCCGTTGGTAAGTTAATGGTTTATACCGCTGCCGCTGGCATCGATCCGTCACAAGTTCTGGCCGTTTCTTTAGATGCGGGAACGAATAATCAAAAATTATTAGATGATCCAATGTATCTTGGCAATCGTCATCAACGGGTGACTGGTGAACAATATGATGCGCTGGTTGACAAGTTTGTTCAGGCGTCCCGCAAGCTCTTTCCGGAAGCATTACTCCACTTTGAAGACTTTGGACGGTCGAATGCAGCGGTCATCTTAAATCGGTATAAAGATCAAATGCCAGTCTTTAATGATGATATTCAGGGAACTGGGATTATTGCTTTAGCAGGTGTCCTTGGCGCCTTAAACATTTCAAAAGAAGAATTAGTTGATCAAAAATTTCTCACCTTTGGTGCCGGCACTGCTGGGATGGGTATTGCAAAGATGCTTTATGATGAGATGGTGCGTCAAGGCGCTGATCCTAAAGAAGCCAAGCAGCATTTCTACTTGGTCGACGTTCAAGGACTACTGTTTAATGACACGCCGGGGTTAACACCTGAACAGAAAGAGTTTACTCGCGATCGGCGTGAATTTGCCAATGCGGATGAATTGACCGATCTATTATCTGTAGTAAAAGCTGTTCAACCAACCGTGATGATTGGAACTTCTAAGCAGCCTGGCGCATTTAACGAAGCTGTCGTTAAAGAAATGGCCGCTCACACTTCACGCCCAATTATTTTTCCAATATCTAATCCCACAAAGTTAATTGAAGCAATGCCAGCAGATTTGATTAAGTGGACAGATGGTCGAGTGTTAACGGCAACCGGAATTCCAGTTGCACCAGTAGAATACGACGGGGTGACCTACACCATTGGTCAAGCTAATAATGCACTAGTTTATCCAGGCGTCGGTTTTGGGGCCATTGCGGCTCAAGCCACCAGAGTGAATGAAAAGATGTTATCAGCAGCTGCTCATGCCCTTGGCGGAATTGTTGATCCAAATCAAGCCGGAGCTGCGGTTCTGCCCCCAGTAGCCAAATTAGAAGACTTTACAACGCGGGTTGCTGAAGTTGTGGCTCAGTCGGCGATTGATCAAGGCCTCGCTGGCGGCGGAATTACTGATGCTCATCAAGCAGTTGCTGATCTTAAATGGGAAGCGAAATACTAATTATGGATGGAAAGGAAGATTGAGAAGTGGCTGGATTCTTAACATCGGTTTCGAGTGTTGTTGAGATTGTCTTAATTATGGTGCTGGGCTATATTCTGCGCCGTAATAATTGGTTTGCGGATTCATTTGGCGGCAATATTGCCTCGCTAATTACCAAAATTGCCTTGCCCGCTTCAATTTTTATATTGGGATTGTGCTATATGATGCCGGACTTAACAATTTTCAGTTTGAACGTGATTCCGTGTTAGCTTTAATTGGCCGGTTCGTTCTATCTCCGTTAGCGTTAATCATCTTAATTAAGATTGGTATCGGTTGCGGAGTGAGTCTACCAAGCCTCATGCGGCAAACTTTAGTGGTTCAATCTGCGATACCGATGTTAGCGGTATTGCCAATTTTAGCAAAGGAAGCACATGGCGACGTGAAATACGCGACTGATGTTGTTGTGATGAGTACAGTGCTCTTTGTTGTCGTCGTACCTATTTTGATGGCGATCTTACAATTTGTTTAATGCAATCTGAAAAAACAAAATTAGGTACACAAAGGTTGCTAAAGCTCGTATAATAAACGTAGATATTAATAGATTCTCGTCGGGACTGCTCCCGACGAGGGTCTTTTTTAATGAAGAATGACAATGGGAGTGGAAAAATGAGTAATCAGGAAGTACCAGCTAATCAGTATCACCATCATATGCAGATTGATTGGATGGATTTTGTGACGAGCGATAATATTACCCCAGCGACGGAGGCCAATTTGGTTGAACGAGCGGTAATTGTTGGTCGGGTTGGCATTATGATGCTTGCTTGTGGCACCGGTTCATGGCGGGTGCGCAACTCGATGAATGTGGTTGCCCAAACGTTAGGGATGACGTGCTCTGCAGATATTGGCCTGGTTTCAATTGAATATACTTGTATGGACAATCATCATAGTTACACTCAAGCATTATCTTTACCAAGTACGGGCGTGAATACATCACGTTTAAATGCGTTGGAAAGGTTTATGAAGGATATGGAAGCTGAAGGGGTCAGTTGGACCATTGGTGAAATTCATGCGCGTTTGAATGCTATTCAAAAGTCCAAGGGAAACTACCAACCGTGGATGGTGGGACTAGCGGCAGCATTAGCATGTAGCGCCTTCGTGTTCCTCCTTGGCGGCGGTTTAGTGGAAATGATCTGTTGCTTTATCGGTGCTGGATTTGGTAATTATGTTCGGCGAAAAATGATTGATCATCACATGACCTTATTCGCCTGTATTGCGGTTGCAGTGGCAACGGCCTGTGTGGCTTACCTATTATCGTTTATTGCCATTCGTGCACTGTTCGGGGTAAATCCGCGTCATGAAGCTGGCTATATTGGTGCCATGCTGTTTATTATTCCAGGGTTCCCATTCATTACGAGTGGCCTGGACTTATCAAAGTTGGATATGCGTTCTGGTCTTGAACGTGGCGCCTACGCGTTAATTATCATTACGGTGGCGACCCTAGTTGGCTGGCTGGTCGCAATGATTGTGAACTTGCGTCCAGAAGACTTTATGCCATTGGCACTCTCCCCATTAGCTTACTTTTTGCTGCGGCTACCAGCTAGTTTTTGCGGCGTCTTTGGTTTCTCGATTATGTTTAATAGTAAATTAAAAATGGCGACCACGGCCGGCCTGATTGGGGCGGTGGCAAATACTCTCCGACTGGAGTTAGTGGATCTCGTTCACATGCCAGGTGGGGCGGCCGCCTTTTTAGGAGCTTTGACAGCCGGACTTCTGGCATCAATAGTCCGAAAGAAGGTCGGGTACCCACGGATTTCAATTACCATCCCCTCGATCGTTATTATGGTGCCAGGGTTGTATATGTATCGGGCAGTTTATAATATTGGATTGACCTCCATTAATAATGGGGCGTTATGGATGACGCGTGCGCTCCTGATTGTGGTATTTTTACCGCTTGGCTTGATTGCGGCCCGAATTCTAACGGACCCAAAGTGGCGTCACAACGGTTAGAAAATGGGGTGACTGGCAGTGAAAATTAAATACCCACCTGAACTAGTTGCTCAAGTCAAGGAGCGGACGGTTGGACGACAGTTAACCGGGTTCGTAGCCGGAATGGGACCAGAACATCCGCAAATTGTTTTACTTGGTGAAGCACCTGGTCGGAAAGAGGCCGAAACCGGGGTTCCATTTGTGGGCAGTTCGGGTCAAGAACTGATGAAGATGATTGCTTTGGCTGACCTGACGCGAGATGATGTCTATATTACCAGTGTCGTGCGAAGTCGCCCGTACTCAATCCGGCATGTTCAAGATAAGAAGACTGGCGTACTCGTTGAGAAACACCCTAACCGAACGCCAACTAAAAAAGAGGTTTTAGCGTATGCTCAGTTGTTTGATTGGGAGCTGCAAACAGTTCATCCGCAGATTATCGTCCCTTTGGGAAATACCAGTTTACAACGGTTATTAGGATCGCAAGCAAATGTGGGACAGCTGCATGGCCAACCAATGAAAACGACCATTCAGCAGTCCCTGCCAGATAATTCTGGCTATGAAATGGGGACTGCTGAATATTGGGTCTACCCGATGTATCATCCGGCAGCTTACTTATATGCACGGCGGTTGGAGCCCACTGTGAGAACGGACTGGCAACGGTTTGGCCAATGGTTAAAAAAGATCAACAACTCAGTGTGAAAGCCTGACTTTTTGAATAGTTTGCTTTACTATGGAAGATAGTAGATGATGAAACGAAGGGGTTAGTATGCAAGAAGAATGGCGAACGAAGCACCAAGTTGCCAAAGTGGTCGCGCAAAATTTGAAAAATAACCTTCGTGAGCAATTAAATTGTGGTCAAAATCGGTCAGCGAAGGCATCAATGGTTGAATTAAGTCTCCAACTTTCCGGCTTTAAGCAGATGTTGCACCGGCCTGACAGATTAGCGAAGGCGTTAAGTGATGCTCGCCAGACGAACAAGGTGCCTTTTCAATTACCTTGCGATGTTGAGCGGGCTCCAGGAGTGGTACGACAGCAGCTGGATGGAGTATCAACGGTCATTTTGAATGCTAATTCGACAAATCAGCAAGTCATTCTCTTTTTATGTGGAGGCGCTTATTTTTTGCCGCCGACTGCTGACCATTGGCGTTTCTTACAGCGGTTAGCTCAACAGACGGGTGTGCAAGTGATTGTTCCGCAATATGCAACGGCACCGGCAGCTCAGTATTCAGCTGCTTACGATCAATTACACCGCCTATATACAATGCTGTATACGCAGTACCCGTCTTCAGCGATCACTTTAATGGGTGATTCGGCTGGTGCAGGTTTAGCTGCTGGATTTGCAGAATGGTTAGGAGAGCATGGAATGCCGCAACCTGGTCATTTGGTACTGATTTCACCATGGCTAGATCTTACATTGACCAACCCATTAATCAAAAAATACCAAGATCATGATGTGGTATTAGATGTGGATGGGTTACGTCATGTGGGACGTTTATGGGCAGGATCAACCCCGTTAACTGATTATCGTTTATCCCCAATTCATGGGGACGTAGCGAAGCTGAAAAATGTCCTAGTATTTGCGGGAACGCGAGAAATTATGTTTCCGGACGTGATGAAGTTTGTTCAATTATTGCGAAATGCGCATGTTCGCGTTGAAGCTCAAATTGGTCGCCAATTATATCATGAATACCCAATTACGCCCATTCCCGAAGCGCGCCAAGCATTGCGCAAAATTCAGCAGTTTTGTTTTGAAAAATCATGAGGTGATAAAATGAAAGTTGCAGTTGTTTTAGCAAATGGTTGTGAAGAAGTTGAAGCTTTGACCCCAATTGACGTCTTTCGGCGGATGGGCGTTAAAGCAGAGATGGTTGGCCTTGGTAGTCGAGACATTATGGGAGCCCACCAGATTTCATTGCATTGCGATCGGGTGGTTGATGACCAATTACTGGATTATGATTGTGTGATTTTCCCTGGTGGAATGGGTGGCGCGCACGCCCTGCGGGATAATGACCAATTAATGGCATTAATGAAACAGCGACAGGATAATGGTCAGTGGAATGCGGTAATGTGCGCAGCGCCGATTGCGTTTGCCCGCTATGGCTTGTTGGCAAACCATCATTATACTTGTTTCCCTGGGATTGATGAAGAAACGAAGCGGGTGGCACCAACCGGTCATTTTGAAGATCAAATCACGGTGGTCGATCAGGCTGGTCACCTGGTAACGAGTCGGGGGCCAGCAACTGCGTTGGCCTATGCATTCCAAATTGCTGAAGTGTTGGGACTTGATACTAAGCAGATTCGTCACCAAATGCTATATGATTATTTAAAGGAAAATATTTAATCAAACGAAAAAAGGGGCTGTGACATAAGTCTCTTATAAAGAATGGAGTTCAATGAAATCTTCGGATTTCGTTGAGCTCCATTT
>NZ_CAKPYE010000008.1 GCF_934202705.1 uncultured Limosilactobacillus sp. | reverse complement strand
TTCAAATATTCTATCATGAAAATAACAAATGAAGGAGGATACAAGCAATGAGCAAACCGTATATTATTGTCCATATGATGGAATCAATCGACGGGCGAATTGACTGTGGAATGACCGCTCAATTGGCCGGTAATACCGAATACTATGCAACTTTGGCTGCCATTGACGCGCCAACCCGGGTCAGCGGTCGCGTTACTGCGGCAACTGAGCTATCCGATGGTAGCCAATTTATTCCGCAGAACAAGGCAAAAATAGGGCACACTGCCTTCACAAAGAATACCACGGCAGATCAATATAATATCGTGGTGGACACGCAGGGACGAATTCGTTGGGGCGCTGAGAACAATTTCAATTTTCCGCACCTGATCATCACCAGTGAGGAGGTCACTAAGGAATATTTGGATGACCTCAACCGGCAAGGGATCTCCTGGATTGCCACTGGAAAAGGACGCATTGATCTGAAACGGGCCATGGATATCCTGGCAACCAAGTTCGGCATCAACCGTCTGGCGGTTGTCGGTGGCGGCAGAATTAACGGCGGCTTTCTTAGGGCCGGACTCGTCGACGAAATCAGCATTCTCATTGGCCCCGGAATCGATGGCCGCAGCGATCAGCCGAGTTTGTTTGATGGTCTTCCAATGAGGGACACCCCCCACGCCCTTAAGCTGAAGAACGTTAAATCCTATGATGATGGTGCGGTTTGGCTGCGTTACCTAGTCCAATAAACGATTAGACTTCCGTCACTTGCTTGATACACTTGGTTACTCAGTATAAACAGCTTCTATGAATGGTACTCAATTATCGCACACCACTTGAAGTGTTACTGAGTTGTGCTACAGATAAGCAGCTTTCAGCTTTTTCCAATTGATATTCATAAATACCCCTTACACACTTTTACTATTTAAGCGTGTAAGGGGTATTTGTACGTATAGCACACTGCTCTTTTCTTTAATTATGCTTGGTTAGTTGGGTAAATCGTGAATTCAGAAATATCCACATCCTCTGGTTGATCAATGGCAAAATTAACTACCCGCGCAATGGCCGCTGGCGAAATGCCGTGCTGCTGATAAAATTTTTTCATGTTAGTTGCCGTCTTTTCATCACCAATGTGGTCAAGCAGTTCGGTGTTGATTGCTGCCGGATAAAGAGTTGTCGTTCGGATGTTGGTCCCTTCATTGGCACTTTCCATCCGAGTAACTTCCATGGCGTTCCTAACCGCAAACTTGGTGGCACCATATACCCCGGAGCCAACGTAGTTCTTCAGGCCGGCAACGGATGAGGTGGTGATGATATGACCATGCTTTTGCGCAGTAAAGGTTGGCAATACCGCGGCAATCCCATTCAAAACTCCCTTTAGGTTAACGTCAATCATCCGGTTCCATTCATCAGTCCGGACCGCACTCATTGGTGAGTTAGGCATAATTCCGGCATTGTTGAAGATGACATCGATTCCACCGAAACTATCCTTAGCCGCCTTGACTAGGGCTTGCACTTCTTCCGATTTAGTAACATCAACCGTCCGGAAGTCGGCCCGACCACCGTTGACGTTAATCTCATTAGCGATTTTGTAAAGACGGTCTTCACGACGGGCACCGAGCATTACCATAGCACCGTTTTTAGCTAGCAGCTTGGCGGTTGCTTCACCAATTCCTGAAGAAGCACCAGTAATCACAACAACTTTTCCCTTAACTGACATCGGAAATTCCTTCCCTTCTATTACGTTTAGTTTTTTCAAATACTCATTTATCAGACGTTTAAAATACCTGTCACCAATTAATTCAGCTTTTCATAATCCGCTTCGCTAACCGGTTCCAGCCATTCACTAGTTCCCGCCGTGATTGAAACATGGCTAAACCAGCTGTTTTTCGCCGCACCATGCCAATGCTTGACGCCCTCCGGAATGACGACCCGATCGCCCGGCTGTAATTTTTGCGCTGGCTTCCCTGCTTCCTGGTACCAGCCTTGCCCAGCGGTAACAAGCAGAATTTGATAGCCGTGATGATGAATGTGCCAATTCGTCCGGGCACCAGGGGTAAAGGTAATATTGCTTACCCCCACATTGATGTCGCCAGCTTTTTTAACGAGTGGATGACGGTACGTTAGCCCCGTAAAGTACTTGCCAAACGCCGTGTTCTTTTCGCCAATACCAAATAGGTTATCTTTGTTCTGTTCAGTCATGATCGCTCACCTCGCTAGTCCTTAATCCGAAATGTTACCTGTGCTGCGCCAAGCTTGTTAAAGAAGCTAATATCATTATCGATATGGCCAATCGGCTGCTGCTCAAAGACCTCACCATTCTGCTTATACAAGAACACCAGGCTCCCCATTGGCGGCCAATAGGAAATATCGCCGACCTGATAGCCCTGGTCCCTTGCATTATCAACCGGTAAGCCGCCCCGGCCATAACGGTGACACATCTCACGCGAATACAGGTTATCCATCTCAATGGTAAACGGCATCCGGGAAACTAATTCACGGGTTGCCGCGTTATCTTCAAACTGGGCGGTCAGCTTAACATCATGATTTACAGTAATCTCAACTAAGGTTTTCTCACTCATTTTCACTTATCCTTTCCGCGTTCATCAATTACACCATTTTTATGTAACCATTCTTTAATTTCTGCAGTACCACTATCAACCGCATGGGTCCCTAAGCGCAAACCGGGCTTAACGTTCGCCGTTGGCAGCCACTTTCTCGTATCCTGTTCGGTGTTCGCAATCCCGACATCGCCAGAGGTACAGAACGGAATTACCTTCTTATCGGTAAAATCATAGGCTTCCCAGAAGGAACGAATCACCATTGGCTCCCGGTACCACCAGATTGGATGGCCGATAAAGACGGTGTCATACTGATCCATGTTTTCCACGTGGCTTGTCAGCGGTGGTCGAAAATCAGCCAGTTGTTCTTGATGAGCCTGAATCGAACACGGATCGTGCGCTTCCGGGTAAAAAGTGGCAGTCCGGATTTCAAACAGGTCCCCACCGGTTAAACGCTGAATTTCTTCGGCAAAGGCCCTGCTGTGTCCCCAGTGACTAAAGTACGCGATTAAAATATTACTTGCCATTAAGCCTCATCCCCCTTACTAAATGGTTCAAGTTATTCAATTACTCAGGTTACGAACGGCTACTCAGCACCCAGCCGTTTAATAAAACGACGGTTTGTCCCATTGGGTATTTGGCTCTGCAACTCCCACGCTTTGATAGGCTGCTAATTCAGGATTCTTAATGACATCAGCGACAAAGGCGGCCGCCGCTTGCCTCGTCAATTGAGTATCACGAAAGGGCTGTCCCGCTGGAATCAGTTCATACCGTTCGTTATTCGGCTCATCATAAAGCCAGGCCATCCGCATCAGCGTGTAATTAAGGCCGCTATGTTTGATCACGCGCGCCGCGTCGATCAGGTTCTGATTATCCCCCATCATCCGGCGGTTCCATTGACCAAACTTACCGGGAATCTCACTCTCAATCCCTAATTCACTAGCAACAATCAGCCGGCTGACTTGTTGAGATTTCATTGCCATTACTACATTTTGATTTGCTGCCACAAACTGCCCAGTTGCTAAATAGACAATGTCTTGGCTATTAACCGCCTGTTTAAGATCAGCCAAATTATTCCAGTTGCCGCTCATAACGTGAACACGCGGCTTCGCAACCAAACTGGCCAGTCGTTGCTGACCATGCCGGGCGAACAACGTTAAAGAGACACCTTGATGAATTAACTTGGGAATTAAGTACCGCGAAATATTACTCGTCGCCCCTAAGATTAATACCCGTTTCATTGCAATGCCCCCTTGTTTCGTTCGATGGTTCTATTATGACTGACGATTGCTTGACAATGAAGAACCTCATTGTTAGGGTAGTATCAACTAATAGTTAATACGAGGGCAAAATAATGGATACCAATAACTTAAGAACGTTTATCGCCGTGGTTAGGTCGGGAAGTTTCACCAAAACCGCTGAGCAAAATTTCATTTCAAGTACTGCTGTCATGAAGCAGATCAATCGGCTGGAAAAAGAAGTTGATACCAAGCTGTTCGATCGTTCCAGCACGGGCGTCACCCTGACTGCCAATGGCGAAGTATTCAGGAAATATGCCGAGCGGGTCATTACCCTTACTGATGAGGTCTACGCTAAATGCCACCAGGCTGACGGAGTGATCCAAACAATTCTGCTTGGCACTTCCTTACTGCACCCCAGTATGCCTTTCATGCCGACCTGGAACCGGATCAAGAAGCGGCTGCCTAACTACCAACTCCAAATTACCCAAATTCCCGGTGATTTAACTGCCAATAACCGTGAATATTCAATGTTGGGCCGTGAATGTGACATCATAATTGGGACATTCGATCAGGCCACAACGCGCAACCTGGTAAATGCCATTCCTCTCGGTAGCTATCAATTTGGCATTGCCGTCCGAAGCGACAATCCATTAGCGGTTAAGGAACAGGTATCCTTTGCTGACCTGAAAGGTCAAACCTTGTTAATGGTGCCGACGGGGGTAAGTGAAAAGAACGACCAGCTACGCCAAGAAATACTAGCAAGTGAGCCAGATATTTCTATTAAATACACAGCTGGTCGTTATGATATTAATGTTTTTAATCAAGCAGTCAATGATAACGCTGCCTTAATTAACCTCACACCGTGGAAAAATATCCATCCTAATTTAGTCACTATCCCGCTAAAAACGGATATTGAAGTAGAATATGGAATCTTGGCTGCTAAACACGCTGATGGCAAAGTGCAGGGCTTCATGCAACAAGTAAGAAAACTATTAATTTAATTAAAATCCACTAGTTAGGCTAATGGATTTATTTTGGTATTTATATCATGAACGCATTCATAAAATAGTAAGCGGTTATTAATATTTTATCAAACTTTATTTTCTAGGTGGATTTTAATTAAGTCGTCGATGCGCAGTTATTTTAGTTCTCTATCAATCCCTTCTTGATCCCACTATTTTAACCAATCAGAAAGCATGCTCAGCGACCCCGATGCTACGGTAAGAAGCATAAAGCCATAGAGGATTTATATTGTGTGCGCTTAAACACTATATAACTAGTGTTGAGAGAGATTCATTTAAACTCTACATAGATGGAATTAGCATCGTGATGCCTGTTAACGCAATCAATGTAAGACTAGTGGGTAAATTGGAACAAAAGTAATTTATATTTTAAAGTTCTAATTCTAAAATAACTTTTGCTTCAAAAAACACTAAATTCTGCACTAATCATTTGATAGGCTGTTAGGATACACATAGTAGCCGTGTAGAGTTTAATATTATCTTATATCATCATCTTAAGAGTGGGCCCTAACAACTATTTTAGACGTGTAGGTCTATTTCTGGTATGACATTAATCCTACAGACATTATTAACTTTATGGTATTACATAGTATCCTATTATATTTTACATTGACCATTGTACCCCTACATCACCTTGCATCAACTTGATTTTTTCTGTAAAAATCTTCATGAGTTAAGGCGTGTCATTGTTCATTAAAAAAACAAGAGGTTGCCTTATTGGTAGCCTCTTGTTTCTCTTGATTTACTCTACGATCACAGCTTTATCATCCAAAAGCTCACATATTATATATATAAGCGATAAGCGGTTTGAATTAGCGTTGACAACTAGTAGGTTGAAAGGTTCAGCCGTTCATGATTAAACATATATACCTAAAATCAACGACCTTGCCAATCTATTATCATCTAGACTGTTGTTACAGCTTCAAATAGGTTATACTCGTTTGCATTTCCATTAACTGACTTGGTGTTAGTCAGAAATAGCCTCGCTCACTCACCGTTATCACCAAAGAAAGCTAGCACTCTCCATTTCTCATACTTATTGATCCATTATCTTTTCTTAAAGGAGTATTTACTCTTTAATTTTTTTGTTGATTTCATCGATTGTTTCTTGTATCTTGCCTGACTGGTCAAAGTCAAAGTCAGTCACGGGGGTATCATCGTTAAATTTTCCAAAGTACATTGTGTGATCCTTTTTCAGCGCCTCGTGGATCTTAGCGATTTGTGTGTCCGTTGTTCCTTGAATCAGATCTGAGTACTTAAAGAAACGCTCACAGATTTCGGAATTGCTCGCTAGCGTGGCACTATGGCCCGCCGCAATTTTCGCAACATGCATACCCTGTGGGACTTTATCTGTGTCCTTTACCTTGCTGATGTCAATTTTTTTGATCATATGTTTATCGGTTTTCGGATTAACGTTGTTACTCACTAACGCTACGTAATTCTCACCGACCTTGGTGTACTTAACCGCCGCGTTAGGAATCGAGAAGGTGGCTATTCGGCGACCATATGGTCCCGGTTGATATGTAGTATCATGTCTGTGAACAGTTGCAACCTGGTATAGTTCATCAACGGCTTCAAAAGGTGTAAGACCGATTCCTAAATACTGTACGCCACGGTTAGTACGTTGTGATGTTACAATTGACTTAGCAGTTTCGCCGAACTTCACTTGGCTCATGGTATCCTTTAGTGGCACGCCTTGTGCCTCGCACCATGCGCGATATAGCTTGTACACTTGCGCGGCTGGCGTGCTGATATTCTCATCAGCAACCAGCATAGGCCAGTATGCTTCAAGCTTGGTTATCTTGGTGTTATTACCGATACCTGGGGCAATGAAATTGAAAAACTCGACTTTACTACGTAAACGGTCTGCAAAGAACTGAGCTGCGGTGTTGGCCTTAAATTTATACTGCAAGCTTTTAACTGCTACAGGCCGTGGCAATGGATACAGTGGGTCATGATTCACTTTCGGTAAGTGGTCTAACTTGTTGGCCTTCCACTGCATAAGTAACTTTGCCGATACCCGCGCTTGCTTCTGTTTGATCGCTTGATAGCGTTTTGCACCTTCAACCAGCCAAGCTAAGATACCTTCCTGTTCCTCAGGTTTACGAAGCTTCTCGATTAAGTCGGGATCATAAAGCAAGCTAGACTGCCCGATTTTGTGGTCATACGGAATGAGCTGAATTCGTCGGGTCATTGAGTCATCTCCACTGCCGGCCGGGAAATGATTGGTTGCGATCATGATAGTTGCAACATTGGCGATTCTCATTTGCTCTTTGTAAATTCGCCGCGTCTTGATATCGTCACTTAATAAGGACTTAAGTGACCCTTCATCAAGTATAAAGTCATCGTCTGGCTCAGTGGTATAAACCATTCGCGCACCTGACATATCGGCTAGTGATTCATTTGGACCGTCAGCCTTGAAGCCACCGTGCTGAAAGAGTTTAACATTGACAGAGGTTGCAAATCCAGACCCGTCAGGACTCTTACTACCTAGCAAAGTCGCAAGGGTTTGAATTGTTGTTGTCTTACCTGTCGAACCTAAGCGACTAATTAAAACAAACACGTGTTCCCCTAATGCCTTCGGATGTAAAATACCTTGAAAGACCAGCTGTAGGTAGCTGATCATCTTTTTATCGTGTTGCATTGCTTCATCAAGAAAACTTAACCATAACGGTGCCTTAGCTCCAGGGTTATAAGCTACTGGCGCAACCTTCGTAAAGTAGTGCTCAGGGTCTGCAGGGCCTAGCTTGAAGTTTTTGAGGTCGATCTCACCATTCTTAACGTTGAAGCTGTTCCACGTATCATACTGGATGTTTGACCGTCCGAGGTTACTTGATGACTTGCATAAGTCGATCATGTGGTCCATCGTAATTTTCTTGGGGATAGCGCTGATCATCTTCATACACTCAGCCTTGACGTGATCACTCTTGAAATACGTATGCTCACGGTCAAAGTGGTTGTAGATCAAAATACGTTTCATCACTACGGAAAGCGGTGTGGCTAACGCGCGAATATCTGGCGCATTTTTCCCGCCGTCAATCCATCGACTTCCTTCCGTCTTGCTACCCTTCCAGATCATCCAAGTACCGTTTGTCATGTCATAGAAAGCATGGCCCCTGAGCATATCACTCAGTACCATTGCAATACCATCTTCAGTAAAGGGGCGCCGTGGATGATCTAATGGATTGTAAACCCAGCTTTGTTTGGAACCGTCAACAATCATCGTTAGCGTTCCACAAGCGTCTTTTTTTGCCAAGTCCGGCCGGTACTTCATACGTACACTTTCGATATCCTCAGCAAACTTTTCTAGCGCCTTAACGGCTTTTTTGTGAGTGTCATCATCTAAGGAAGTCCGATCGAAAGGAACTTTCTCTTCCGGCTCTGAAGCAAACCATGTCAGCAGCTGGTTATAGCTTGCACCATCTTTAATCATGATTGGGTGTTTTGAGGTTGGATATCGTCCGTATTTTTTATAGTCCTTATAAGGCACATTAGTTGCGGTAGTAGAGCCATAAGCTGGGCGCTTTAAGTCTGATACTAAGCGAATTTCTGGAGGTGTCTGCTCCTGATTGGTCGTTCCGCTCCTCACGTCTTGCTTAGTATCCTTACTTACAGTGTTTGCCTTCATCATTTTTTGTACCTTTTTCATTTTGATAGATCCTCCTTACTTATCTGCACACTAGTTGCGTTTGATTGGTTTTGCCAGTCCTGCCCGGCGCTTCAGGGTGATTGGCTCGGGCGCCGTCCAATCGAGTTTGTGCTCATTTTCGGCTAGCCACTTCTTGGCGGCCTTGACATCAATCACTTTAATCCGTACACCTTTGTGCTTCGGTGGGGTGATCCAGCCGCCGTGGTCAGTCAGTACTTCCGGGTGTTGCCCCATGATGTAATACTTGACCCATTCGCGGCTCTTCCCGTGGAAAAGCTCCCGGCAAGCATCTTCGAACTTCATCGTTGACGGTTCTTTGGCCTTTAGCCGTTCGGCGATCACGTCGGCCAATTTCTCAATAGTTGTGTCATCAATCATTGTTCTCCTTTCCGCCTCCAACGAAAAAAGCCTTTAGCCGAGTATGGTAAAGTCGCTCTCCATTAGAGACTCACCGCCCGGCTAAAGGCTAGTGTTTATTTTACGTCCTTCTTTGTAGCACCAGGAACTTCCTTAACCCACTTAGTTGTGGGTTACCAGTTTTGGCCTCCATTAGTAGCTATGCTGGTGTGAGCTTCCAACGTGTCGGCATTTCAGCCTGCATCCCGGCTCCCCCAAGCTCAAGCGGAGAGTCGAGCATCACAGCCGTGCACTACAGGTGTGGACGAATTTTTTTAATTTTCAAGATTCGTTGAAGATCGGTTGTTGTCCCTCTCTTCACTATTTATACTACCACTTTTAAATCGAATGTCAACACTTTTTCTAAAAAACTTTTAAAATGTCAATATTTGTGTTATGATCACATCTATAAAGGAAGTGATCTTTTTGAAAGACATAGACGCACAGCGTAAAAGTATTGTCACAGAGCGATTTCGTGACGCCGTCATTAAATGGATAGCCAACACCAATTCGAGCCAAACTGACCTAGCGCGCCGTGCCGGTGTCAGCCGTGCCGTAGTTGCTAACGTGGTTTCTGGACACAGAACTCCCACGCTGACTTCAGCAGTCCTTTTATCCCGGGCTATGGGGATAACTATTGATGAAATTGAAGCTGGTCGGATAGCTGACGTTGTTGATCCGTCAGCCTTTGCATCAGTGTTCAAGGAAGACTTTTTGAAGGCATTAGAAGCGACCGTCAAGAACGGTCAGTATTATAGCCATGAGCTGGTGCCGCTCACGGATGACCAAAAACACATCATCATCCGATTAGTATATGCATACCTAGACGTCACCAAAACAGGCCACTATAAAGGAAAGGACTGATTGTATGTCTGTTTCAATTGAAAAATTAAAACCCACCAAGACGCGTGGCACCCGCTATCGGGCGCGATTCCGTGGCTATTACCGCGGAGATGACTTGGAGCTGCATCAGTTTGAGCGCACTCAGACCTTCGATAAGAAGAGCGACGCCGAGGCTTGGTTGCTAGAAAAGCAGCAGGAAAAGGCTCAAGGCGTGGACAAACGATCAACTAAGATCACGTGGATTTTTGACCACTTTTACGCGCTATCCAAGGCACCGTACCTACGTGACAACACAAAAAGAAGCTGGAAGCTAGCTCGTAAGATCTTTACTGATTATTTCGGCGAAGACAGAACCGTCGATTCGATCACTAGCGACGATTACCAAGCCTTCATGAACCACTGCGACAATCACTATTCGCACACAACGTTATTAGGTGTGAGTCAAAAGCTCGCCGAAGTCTTTACTTATGCTGTTGAGCACCGTTATATTAACCGGTCACCGATTCTCTCATCTTTACGTATCCGCGGTTCTAAGGCGCGCACAGTCCAGTATCTCAATCTTGAGCAAATCAAAACTTTACTGGACTACATCCACTCCCACCGTATGCGTCGCCGCTCTGGCCTTGCACAGGAAGCCGGGACGTGAAAGGCCGTTGCCTTTGCGATATACACCGGCTGCCGTCTTGGCGAGATTGCCGGCTTGACTTGGGATCACGTCGACACTGACACGGGCGAGGTTAAGATCGACCGGCAGCTTGACACACACAGCGGGCTTATTCATCGTGATTTCATCCCGCTCAAGACGTCGCATTCTTATCGGACGGTGACGATTCCCCAGCATTTCATCAAGGACCTTCTAAAGATCAAGGCGCCTGGAGATGAATTTGTTTTCCTGACGGCATCAAGTCAACCGCTCCAATCGTCGGTGGTTTCTTATGCACTACATTCACTACTTGATCGCCTCGGCATCTCCGCGCCAGGCTTTCATTTCCACTCACTGCGCCATTCTCACGTCGCCCTTTTACTCGCTAACGGCGTCGACATCTACGCGATTAGTCGACGGTTGGGCCATGCCAATCTGTCGGTAACCCTCAACACATACGCCTATTTAATCGACGAGAAGCGCGAAAAGGAAATAGAAAAAATAAATAAAATTTTAGATCAATTACCTTAAAATAGGCCTGGACGTTAGTTCAGGCTTTTTATTTTGCCGTTCTGCCCATACCACTTCTGTGCTATATAAATTCTGCCCATATTCTGCCCATATGCGTCTGGATTTGACGTCATTTGACAGCAAAAAAAGGATAAAAATGCATGTCTATACAAGACGAAACATAACGCAAAAAGAAAGGCCACGCGGTCAAAATCCGCGTGGCTGTAAGAGTTTCGTCACCGTTGTTCAACGGCACCCGTTGCATAATTTATACTAATATTGCGTTGTACATTAGGCACAAAGACATTGAAACTCAAGGAACCGTCCTTCGACAATGCTTCAATATGGGCGCCGGATGGAACCAGATTATTACCGTCATAAATATTCGTCACTCGATAACGCACCTGCTGGTTACGATCTAGTGCCCGCCGTACCAACCCTTCATAATAATTTTGCCCAGTGGAATATCTCGATCGCGCTTCATTTGCCCAAGCGGTTTGCGTGGCAATATTTTGCGGATTCGATTCAGAGGCGTTAAATCCGTGAATTCCGCCAACTAATGCATAGCCTAGCAGATGTCCCCGATCATAAGCATGCCGAGGTCCATTAGTTAAATTAGTAGCTTGGAGGAAGCCAGCGGGTCGCCAATCAGTGGCCCCATTGCCAGTTTGCTGACGATTTTGATATTGGCGAGTGGTTCGGTTCAGCCAGGCGTCACCACGCCATGCGCGACCCTGAGTATCAACATGGTTAACCGCATAGGGAGCACTATTAATCTTTGCATTGAGTTGAGGCTGATTATTATTAACAATGTAGGCACCACTACCGTTCCACTTGAGGTTCGTTGGTAATTGGCTACGAACCCCAGTGGTCAGCACCACTTTAGCTTGATCCTCACTTGGGGTCGGCAAGTGACTATTCTGACGACGATTTGACCATGCATGCTGACGAACCTGGCCAAAGATTTCGGTAATCCTGGTTGTCGCTGCTTCGCCAGGTTGACTATTCGATTTTTGAAAACCAGCTGCAATCGCGAACAGAATAGCGAAGATCGCCAACCAATGCCATAATTTACGAAATTTTCTTTTCATGTCGATTTTGCCCTTTCACTAACTATTGATATTTATATTTTACACTACCTTTCATCAAATGAACACTAGTTCGTCATCAAACAATTTAAAAAACGTGACCGTTTCAGCCACGTTTTAGATTAAACCTTTTTATTGATCTCCACATCTTCTTCGCCATGTTGAGCCCGATAAAAGTAGATCAAAGTCATCACTACCAAAAAAACCACTCCTGCTGACACCGATACTCTGGTGTCAGGATTAATGAACATAAAGATAACAATCAGTGCCAACATGACTAGTGAAAAGTAATTATATGCTGGATATAATGGCATTTTAAATGGATGATCAGTCAACCGCTCTGGATTGGTTTTGCGGAAATTTAATTCTGAAAGTAAAATCACAAACCATGGAACCATTCCTGGAAGGACACTTGAACTGTAGACAATCACAAAGAGATCTTTGGAGGCTGAACTAACCGAAGTTAAAATGAAGTTCACAACAAATCCCAGAAAAATCCAAAATGAAATTGTCACAATGGCGACGTTCGGCACAATTCTTTTAGATAATCGACCAAAAAAGGCCGGGACTTCTTTATCAATCGCTAGTTTAAAGAGCATTCGACTTGCGGAATAAATTCCAGAGTTTGCTCCCGATAACGCGGCCGTTAAAACCACAAAGTTAATGATCCCAGCTGCTCCCGTGATACCGACCCTTGTAAAGGTTTCCACAAATGGTGAGCCAACAGCTTTTAACTGGTCCCAAGGATAAATCGAAACAATCACGAAAATTGCCCCGATATAGAAAATCAAAATTCGCCAAATTACTGATTTAACAGATTTAATAATGGCGTGTCGTGGTGAAGCAGATTCTCCTGCTGTAATTCCTAGTAATTCAATACCTTGATAAGAACCAGCAATCACGGCCATTGAAAACACAAAACCTTTCAATCCATTGGGGAAGAAGCCGCCATGGCGCCACAGGTTACTGATCCCCACTGGCTGCCAGTGATTGCCCATGCCAAGCACAATTACCAACAAACCAATGATAATCATCACAATAATCGTAACCACTTTAATCATGGCAAACCAAAATTCAAGGCGTCCGTAGGCTTTAGCAGAAGCTAAATTAGCCAAGGTGAGAAAAATGATCATGATAATTCCAGATAGCCAATCTGGTAAATTAGGCCACCAATAATTTAAGTATTGCGTCATTGCAATAATATCAGAAATTCCAACAATGATAAATTGAAAAACGTTGCTCCATTTTACTAGGTAACCAGCTAGCGGATGAATATACATTGTCCCATAATCCGCGAACGATCCAGTACCGGGACTGATATAAATCATTTCTCCTAAAGCTCGCATTACCCCGTAAAGAATTAAGCCAACAAATGCATAGGCCAACAAAACAGATGGTCCTGCCCACTTAATCGTGGAAGTAGCTCCCATAAAGAGCCCAGATCCAATCGTTCCCCCAATGGCAATCATCTCCATTTGCGCAGGAGTCATTGAACGTTTTAATTGGGGTTGATTTTCTTTTTGCATTCAAATCCCTCATTCTCTAAAAAAGGATCTTCTTTGTCGTTTATAAGCGACTGGAAGATCCATTTAATTTACTATTTAATAAATCCCCCAACCTAAATCATCTGATTAGTTGAGGTGGCGGTTGATTGGCATGCATTTAAGCAAAACATTTATTCAACCTCCTTCAATATTACTTTAATTAGGATATCATTAGAAAAATGAGAATGCAACCCAGAATTTTTAACGTTTCCGATTAGTCCGCAATAAACCGGTGATTGCCAACAGTGCGACCCCAAGAGCAGCCAACAATTGACCACCATGATTACCTGTTTGTGGTAATTTTGTGTGACCGTCATGTTCACCATCCGCCTGAACATGTTTGAGGACAGGGTGATTGTATGCCATTAACTTATTGATATCTTCCTCTGATGATTCGGAAGGTGGAACCATTTTACTCACTGGTTTTAATTCGGCATTAATTGCATGATTGAATGCTGAATGACGATCTGGTGCCTCTGGCAGTTCAACCTTCACATGATTAGTGGCCGTTTCCGGCTTTACGGTTTTAGCCATGGGCAATGTGGTAGCTTTGGGCGGATTAGTAAAGGTTGGCTGGTGCACCGGTCGCTTATCTTCCGCATGCTTAGCCTTTACTTGTTCCTGATTTGCAACTGGCTTGGCAAGTTTGTTTGATGTTTCCGGCTTTGCAGTTGGCAGTTGTGGCTTGGCTATTGGTTCTTGACGCGGTGGATGAACAGTCTGCAATGTTACAGGTCGGACCGTAATTACTTTATGTTCACCATAGCGCCCCAATAAGTGCTGAACCTTAGCTGATGGCTGGACAAACTCCAGCCCAGTTGGCGCACTTAGGGTGACAGTCCGTTCTTGATCATATGGAACATTGTAAAGATGACGAACGTAAACTTTCCCTTGTTGATCCTTCAGATCCACCACACAATTAGCGGGCGTTGGTCGATACTTGCCATCTGCTACAAAATAGTCCACATGATAAACAGTTACTGGAATGTCAATCTTTTCTAGTTTAGCAATTAACATTCCATTAGCTTGGTGACTATAGCCTTTAAATTGGGGTAACTTTGCAGAACTGGTGCGCTGAAACTCACCATATTTACATGGTTTCCAAGATAAAATATCAGTTTGTTGCTGATTTACCACCCCATCACTAGAGTGCATTTCCACCACTCGTTTTGTCTGTGATAAAATTTTCGTCTCGGCGATCGTTGTTGGTCCGTTAACAGTCGCTGCGTTAATCTGCTTTACAGATGTTACCAACATTACACCGCTCATAACGCCTAAGCAGATCAATCCGTTTTGCCATTTTGATGTTTTCATTCAAAATTCCTCCTATTTTTGGGCTCATTATCTAAAGACGTCAAATGACAAATTTTATACTTTTTTCGTGAAAAGATTTACACTAAAGTTAGGATTCTATTTAAGAAAGAATGACCATTCGTGAGCAAATCAACAAAATTACATATTCGTGGTGATATTGGTGATTATTTAAAAGTTTTTGCCTGTGTCGCTGTGATTGGCCAACCTATCATCGCTTTAATCATTGGTGAACAACCGCGCCATGTTCAAACTAATTTAGGAAGTATCTACAACCTAATTAAGTATACGGCGCCAGCCTTTATCTTTGGCATTTTATATACCGATATTCGTCAGCATAGTGAACTCGGCTATTTTGATTATCGTGCTTACTACCGTAACATTGCCAATGCATTATTCCTCCCAACTATTATTTGGTCATTGATTTACCTTCTAATCATGCCAGATTTGCAACAACATACCCACTGGGAGAATATCGGAACCTTTTGCTGGCAATTTATTAATGGTAATGCTGCACCGCATCTCTGGTACAATACAATGATGTTGCAGTTTGCTATTCTTGTTCCGCTTTTTTGGCAGCTCCACCGCTGGTTAGGCCAAAATAAGCGGCGGGGCTGGATCATATTTTGGGGAACAGCCTGTATTTACCTAATCTGGCTAGGTATTTATCACTGTTACATTTTCCATCAACCAGGCGGCCAACATTGGTACCTGGTTGACCGGCTCTTTATTAGCTTTCTAATTTATGCAGTTTATGGAGTGCTAGCGTGGAATTACCGTCGCCGGTTTAACCATCTGATTTTTCGCTTTTGGCCATTATTATTGATTGGCTTAGCCATTACCTTTGTCCAAACTAACCATGAATTACGGCAGTTTGGCTGGCCGGTTAATTTAACTAACGCTTCTTACTACAAGCCCTCAATGACCATTTACAGTCTCATGGTAATCTGCTTAATTGCCACCTTGTCACTAAGCAACCAGTTTCACCATCGATTATTAATACAACGGTTTTTCCATCAATTTGCTGACCTCGCTTACCAAGCGTACCTCAGCAATGTTTTTTGGGAACAATTAATCTGGCGTGGCCTACATTTAAATCTGATTGTCAAAGCGCATCCTTACTTAATTCTGTTTCATCTGTGGATTGCAACCGTGATTCTTTCCTTTGGTTCAGCATCAATCATTCGTCAAATTGTAATTAAGCTCAAAATTAAAAGAGGCTAGCCGTCTTCTTAAACGACTAACCTCTTTTTGATTTAGTAATGTCATTAAATTTGGTGAACAACTTTTTCGATATCATCCACGATTAATTCAGGAGTTAAGTGGTACCATTCTGCGAGTACGTCATATGGGACATTATCAGAGAATTCCCGTGGAGCGCCAAAATTAAGCACCTTCATCTGACTAGCACTGTAATACCGATCAATGGTTTCACCAAAGCCGCCAGATAAGTTCCCGTCTTCTAGTGTTACTACAATGTCATGGTCCTCTTGGAGATGATGAAGATCCTGCTGATCAATGTTGGTTACTGTTTTCGGATTAATTAAGGTGGCATCAATATTAAGTTTCTTTTGTAACTCTTGGCGAACTTCTTCACCTAATTGCCAGAATCCACCAACTGCAAAGATCGCAACTTCGCTACCATGATGAGCAATTTCATAGTCAATTGTACTGTAGTCATCCTGCGTTGCTGGTCGGTGCAAAAGTTTGCGTTCTGGTTCACGAATTACCACCGGAGTGTCGGTTTGCTTAATTGCCCACTTCAACATTGAAATCATTTCTTCAACACTAGTTGGCGCTAAATATTCAATATTGGGCAACGAACTAATATAGGAAATATCAAAAGTTCCTTGGTGGGTAGCGGATTCACTAGAGATTGTTCCCCCACGGACAATCATGACTACTGGTGAGTCATTCAATGCGACATCATGGATTAATTGGTCATAAGCCCGTTGTAAGAAGGTACTGCTTTCAAACACAACCGGCCGAATCCCGTTTTGAGCCATTCCCACTGCAGAAGTGACTGACATTTGTTCGGCAATTCCGACGTCAAAGTAACGATCTGGATAGGCATTTTCAAAGCGTTTCAAATCAAACATGCCAGGAATACCCGCATTCAAAGCCGCAATATTGGTTCCGGCCTTAATTTCGTTAAATAGTTCATCAATTACTGCTTCACTGTATGATTCCTTGGGCTGTGGGGTAGTACTCTTGCCAGTAGCACCATCAAAAGGTCCGCGCCAATGATAAGCCATTTCATTATCAATGGCTGGTTGATAGCCAGCTCCTTTTAGAGTATGGACATGGAGCACGATGGGGTGATCAATATCTTTGACATCTTTAAAGACATTAATCATTGCTTGCAAATCATTGCCATCGGGAACATAACGGTAATCCAGCCCCATAAATTTAAAAATGTTATTTGCTGACTGGCCTTTGGTGTCGCGCAATTCTTTCAAGCCTTGGTAAAGGCCACCCTGATTATGATCAATTGACATATTATTATCATTAACCACGATGATCAGGTTCGAGTGAAGCTTGGCCGCATTGTTTAAGCCTTCAAAAGCTAATCCACCACTAAGCGAGCCATCACCAATAATTGCCACAACGTTTTCATGCTTATTTTGCAGATCGCGCGCCTGGGCCATACCAATTGCCAAAGCAATGGAAGTGGAAGTATGGCCAACTTCAAAAAAGTCATGATCACTTTCTTCAGGTGAAGTAAAACCAGAAACATCTTCATAATGGTCTGGATCTAAGAAACCTTGAGCTCGTCCGGTCAGCATCTTGTGCGGATATGACTGGTGGGAAACATCCCAAACGACTTTATCATGTGGTGAATCAAAAACATAGTGGTAAGCAATCGTCGTTTCTACAATGCCCAAGTTTGGTCCAACGTGACCACCAATTTTCTCGTCACGTTCCAAAATCAACTGACGCATTTCGTCAGCAAGTTCGTGTAGTTGATCCAAGGACATCCCTTTAATATCTTCGGGCTCCTCAACGTCATTTAAAAGATAATCTGGATGAAGATTCATGTACCCCACTCCTTAACTTAATCCTTCTCTAACTATTCTTATCTATTTTACACCATGTTTTTAGGATACGAAACCGCTCACCTTAAAGATTACTGTGAACATCATCCTAAGATTGACGTGAGAAACAAATCTCGTTAGCATTAACCTATTAAGGGAGAAAAGTGTAATTATGTTAAAAAATGAAGCAACGGAGAAACTCTCTCCATTAAAAACATTAACTGATGAGCAACAAGCGTTAGTTAACCAAATTGTTAATTTCACAACGGAGCATCTTCAATCTCAGGACGTTCCTGCCATTTTTACAATCTATGGTGATGCCGGAACAGGTAAAAGCGTCGTGCTTTCTCACCTATTTAACATTCTCCAAACGGCTGCCCGTACCGACAAAAGCAGTCCGCTATATCATACCAAAAATAAGTTTCTAGTTAATCATCCGGAAATTTTAAAGGTCTATCGTGAAATTGCGGGCCACCAGCCCCATTTACTTAAGAAAGATTTTATGCGTCCGACCTCGCTAATCAATCAATTAGATAAGTTGAATGCGACCATTGATGTTGCTGTGATTGATGAAGCGCACTTGCTCCTTTCCAAACCAGATCACTACAATAATTTTTACTATCATAATCAACTAGCTGAAATCATCAAGCGAGCCAAGATCGTGGTCATCGTTTTTGACCGTTATCAGGTATTAAGAATGAAGAGTCTTTGGACGCCAGAACGTTTGCAAAAATTGGTCAAGCCGTATCCGCATGCGGAATATCATTTACAACACCAATTTCGGATGACCGCAAGCGATAATCTAATTCAATGGATGAACGACTTAACTGATGGCCAGATTCGTCCATTACCGCTTGATAGTCGTAATCATTATGATTTTCGGATATATGACGATGCCGAAGAAATGCGGCAAGCAATTATCAAGCGCAACCAAGAAGTTGGCCTTTCACGAATTCTTTCAACGTCTGGATATCCTTCTACTCTGGATGGCGGTAAACATTATATCCGAGAAGGCAACTTTAAAATGCCATGGGACCAGTATAACTTCACGGCTACCCCATGGGCGGAAATTCCTGCAACCATTAATGAGGTTGGGTCAATTTATACCTGTCAGGGCTTTGATCTTAATTACGCTGGAATTATTATTGGCCCCATTTTTGGTCAAGAGCCGTCTAGTTCTGAATTAGCGATCTACTTAGACAAGTTTACGGATGTTGAAGCTTTTAAAAAGCGTGCTGACTTATCAGACCCAGTAGAAATCAAAACGCTTGAAGAAAGAATGCTCTTAAATGCCCTAAACGTGATTTTAAAGCGCGGCGTCAAAGGGACTTATCTTTACGCTCATGATCCTCGCTTGCGAGAAACCTTGGTTGGGTTGTATCATCAGATGATAAGAGAAAATCGAAGGAACGGGGAAAAATGAAAGAAAATCAAGACCGACCACGCCCGCATTACGTTAGTAAAACCTTATTGATCAGCTTGGCAGTCATTATTATAGTTGTCGCGTTAATTGGTATTTATCATGACTTTAAGCCAGAATTAAATTTAATATTACATTATAATCATCGTTATCAAGGTCAATTATTACATCTAATTCGCGCCCATTCATACCGCGATATGGGCATGTTGATTGTCATTATTGCAATGATGAACGCTATTCCAGGAATGTCAAATTCCGTCGTTTGTATTTTTGCCGGAGTCTGCTATGGACCGATTGCAGGACTTTTAATCAATTGGATTGGCAATATTACCGGGAACTGTCTTGTGGCAGGATTAATTACCCACATTCATTTTTCTGAACGGTTTAAGCATAGCAAATCCCTAAAACATCTAACCAATACCAAACATCCATTAATAACTTTAACAATTGGTTACATGATTCCTATCATTCCTAGTGCACTGGTTAATTATGCGGTGGTTCAAATGGGCGTTTCACGCAAACGATTCCTGGCCATGGTAATTATTGGAATGCTACCAACCTCTTACTTATATGCATTTGGTGGGGATGCGATTATCAAAGGTGATCTGAAGCGGATCATTATCGCCCTTGTCATCATTATTGGTGCCATTGCCATTTATAAATTAATTGAATATTTACACACTCGTAAAGAAAAAATTGCGACAAACTAAAAGTGAGATTGAGTATTTTTACTCAACCTCACTTTTCTTGTAATCACTGAATATTATGCTTCACTCAACCCATAGCGGTCAGCAACTTTTAAATCGGGCTGCTGGAGATACTGGACATACTGTTGGGCCCGCAGATTGAGTTCTTCATCAGACATATTCGAAGCGTTATAACTAATAAACGGCGTCATAAACTTCGTCTTAATGAGGATACTAGTTGCCTGATATGGATGTAGTAAATCAGGCATTGTAAAGTGAACACGGCCATCCTTAGTGTAAGCATCCTGATCAGCACCGGGAGAAACCGCCAACAGCCATTCATGGTTAAGCAAAGCCTGGCCACCATTGTAGGCCCAGTTGCCTGTAAAGACAGCATCTTCATATTGTTTAACTAATGCTGGGCTTGAGTACCAATAAACAGGGAATTGGAAAACAATACGATCAGTTTTTTCTAAAATTTGCCGTTCCTTAGCAACGTCAATCCTAAAGTCTGGATAGAGATCATACATATCACGGACTTCAAAGCCGGCCGCGACCGCCGCTTTCGCCAAAGCCTTGTTCACCCGTGATTGATCCATGTGCGGATGAAATAATAAAATTGTCGTTTTCATCTTCGATCACTCCTTATCCTTACTATTCGTTAGTTAATTTTGAACCTTTTTAAGTCAAATTTCAACTAAAAGTTTGTCGCAAACATTTGTTCTTTAAAACGATTTTCGTTATAATGTTAATACCAATTTCCGGAAAGGATGTTTTGATGAGGGCACGGATTTTTTTAGCAATTGATTTAAAATCATTTTATGCATCTGCAGAATGTGCAGCGCGGCATTTGGATCCGCTCAATGCTAATTTAGTAGTTGCTGATGCCTCGCGATCAGACAAAACAATCTGTCTGGCGGTGTCCCCTGCTCTAAAAAAATTTGGTGTTCCAGGACGACCACGTCTTTTTGAAGTCCGCCAACGGATTCATGAGATTAATCGTGAACGCGCTCAGCATGCTACATATCATCATCTATCGACCCATTCGTCAATCTATCGCGGTAAGTTGTTAAAATCGCCAAACTTACGGGTTACATTTAAAATTGCCAAGCCACGAATGGAATACTATATGCAAATTTCTGCAAAAATTTTTGAAATTTATTTACGTTATATTAAACCAAACAACATTCATGTCTACTCAATTGATGAGGTGTTCATGGATGTGACAGATTATCTCCATGAACACCAAATCTCAGCACATGATTTAGCCAAAAACATTATTCAACAAATTCAAGCAGAAACGCATATCACCGCAACTGCCGGGATTGGCACTAACCTGTACTTAGCAAAAGTAGCGATGGATATCGTTGCTAAAAGAATCCCTGGTGATCAAGATGGTGTGCGGATTGCCCAGATGAATGAAGCCCAATATCGTCACTATCTCTGGGCACATACCCCGCTAACTGATTTCTGGCGTCTTGGTAAGGGTTACGCTAAACGTTTAGAAAAATTGGGCTTACACACAATGGGCGATATTGCACGCTGCTCTCTTGGCAAGCTATCCGATCCGTTGAATGAAGAAGTCTTGTATCGAGAATTTGGCAAGAATGCTGAACTCTTGATTGATCACGCTTGGGGTTATGAATCGGCAACGATTGCTGACATCAAATCATATACCTCTGATGAACATGGAATTTACTCCGGTCAAGTATTAATGCATCCCTATAAACCGAAAGAAACCTGCATAGTTGTGAATGGGATGGCTGATGATCTCGCATTAACACTTGTTAAACGAGGGATGATGACTGACAGTATCGAAATTGTAATTCAATATGACGTCCAAAGCCTTACCTATGCTGAAAATTATAGCGGCGCAATCAGCGAAGATTTTTATGGTCGACAAACTCCCAAGCCAGATCATGCGAAGTATAAGCTGCGCGCGTTAACTGACTCGGCACCTGAGTTACGTAAAATTTATGAAGAATTATTTAAGCAGACCGTTAACCAGCACTTATTAGTGCGTAAACTAACGTTAATTGCCCATCATCTGACCCCCGTCAGCGTCGCTGAACAAGAAGCTCGTTACGAGCAGACGGACCTTTTTTCAAATGTAGAGCAAGCCGTTCAAGAAGACCAGGTCGCTAAGGAAAAACGTCAGCAAAACCATCAGTTACAAAAGCTAATCGTTAAACTCCAACGAGATACCGGCAATAAGAATATCATTATCCATGGCTCCGACTTGCTGCCGGGTTCCACTGTTCGAGAACGAAATAACCAAATTGGAGGTCATCATATCTAATGGACCACGAAAAAGAAATCATTGAAAACCACCTTTTTGCAGATACTTCGCGCTACCAAGACATTATTGACTTGCCTCGACACCAATCGAAAGCTCACCTTCCCATGAGTCGTCACGATCGAGCTGGCCAGTTTGCTCCCTTCTCTGCTTTAACCGGCTACCATCAGCTCATTGATCAAACTGCACAAAACTATCAGCACAAGCAATACCAGACCAAGCAGCAGACACAAAGATTGCATGAAGAACTTCGGCAACTATCTGGGCAATCACCAGTTGAAGTCAATTATTTTAATGCCGATTCAGGATACTATGAAACGATCCAAACAACCTTTATGAAAGTAGATTGGACTGCAGGAAAAGCTAATTTTAATGATCGGCACGATCCTGCTAAACATTATGCCATTCCCCTTGCCAATATCAGAAGTATTCGAAATCTTTCAGAAAATGCTTAAACGAAAAAGCCTGACCAATAGTGGCCAGGCTTTTTGTGAAGCAATTTTATAATACTAGTCTTTGTTAATTGTATTTGTGTTA
This sequence comes from uncultured Limosilactobacillus sp., assembly GCF_934202705.1. Lineage (GTDB taxonomy): Bacteria > Bacillota > Bacilli > Lactobacillales > Lactobacillaceae > Limosilactobacillus. The sequence continues at coordinate 70,707 of NZ_CAKPYE010000008.1, read as the reverse complement.
GCAACATGGTGCTTCTTAGCTTGGTGATTGTAGAAGAACAATGCAACCAATCCAAAGAAGACCGGACCGAAGATCGTCCAGAATGCTGTTTGGTAATCACCCGTCAAGATTGGGTTCAAGCAGGTAAAGATAATCCCAAAGGCAACAACACAGAACACAAAGATGGAAATTGCGTTAGCTGATGCTTGACTCTTGAAGAAAACAAATGGACGATCAATTCCATTACGCTTCTTGAAGAATGGAAAGGCACCGACGATGAACAGGTATGGTGCAGATGATGCAACGTTAGCCATGTTCGTCAAGATTTGGTAGAACTTTTGTGCACCAGAACCACCAAATGAAATCGCAAAAATCAAAATTGCAATTACCCAGAATTGGATCCACATTGCAAATGATGGCATCCCATGCTTGTTTAATTTCGTCATCCGTTCTGGCCATAACCGCTTATCTGAACCAAGAACTAAGGCCTTCAGCGGTGAGTAAACCATAACGAAGAAGGAACCAACATAAGCACAGAACATTCCTAAACCAGCAAACCGGGTTAGCAGGTTACCAATAACTAATGCAGTGCCATGTGAAAGCCCTAAAGCATCTCCCATAACAACCCCGGCATTGTTCATCATGACATATGTAATGTTCCCTAAGGTAACATCCTTACCACTAAGCACTTGTTGCCAGTTGGTGCAGACACCCCAGAAGAAGATCATGAATGAGTACAGAACCGTGATGACAATCATGGAAATAACCATCCCTTTAGGGAATGTCTTGGCAGGATCCTTCATTGAGTCCGTCAAAGTACCCATTGATTCAATCCCACCATAAGCAAAGATTGCATAAACAACAAATGAAAGAAGTGCAATTGGGGATTGGAAGTTCGGGTTTGGTGAAATGAAGAAGCTCTTAATTCCATGGATTGGTTCCAGAACCATTCCTTTTTGGGCGATCCAAATCACAATCGCAATCACAACGAATAATGCAGACATGATAGAAACCATCGTCCCACCCAGGGAACCGATTTTTTGAATTTTATCAACACCGTGTGATGCGGTAAAAGTACATACAACCATCCAAAGAATGGCTAAGATCCCAACAAATTGGGTTGCTGTCAAGCCGAAGAATGCCCAAGTAGTGGTCTTGTCGGATCCAAAGATCAACGAAGACATTGGAATCCAAATCTTTGATGAAGTTGATACCATCCAGATCAGCCAGTTAGCTAACCAAATAAAGGTCCCAACGAACGCGAACCGTTCACTAACTGAAAATTCCAGCCAGGAGAAAATTCCCCCTTCGGCATTGGGCATTGCTGAACCATATTCGGCAATCATTAAAGCTGCTGGCAGGAAGAAGAAGATCGCTGCAACAACATACCAAAAAATGGAAGCATAACCCATTTGGTAAAAGGCAACTGGTGAGTTGGCGAACCCGAACACGGTCGTAAAGACCATCAGGACCAAACTGGCCAGGCCAATTTGTTTTTTATTTGACATTATTTTTCGCTCCTCTGTATAAAAATAAAATGTCTATAAATGCTTCAATCATATTATACGACTGATTGAAGGAAGTGTCGTCAGATATTCGTAAAAAAACATATCAAAGCGTCAATAATGTCTTATTTTCTTAAATTTTAATTCTGAAAGCGATTACTTATTTAATTTATGTAAGTTATCATATGTCTTTTACAGGTTCCGCTTTCCAGGATTGATCTTGACTACTTCTAACTTCACAATTGAGGACGTTTACTTTAAAATTAAAGTTGATTTGCAAAAAGTGAGGTAAATGAATTATGAAAATGCGCAGGATTGATCATATTGTATTAACGGTTAATGACTTAGAAGCGTCACGTCGCTTCTACCATGAAGTCTTCGATATGCCAATCGTAAACAATCAAGCCAAACAAAATGAACATATTGTGACTTTACGTTGTGGTCACCAATTAATCCGTCTTCAGGATACTAAACGGCCACAAAACCAATTGCAGGCTAGTCATCCCACCCCAGGTTCAGCGGATCTCTGTTTGGTTTCTGGGGATGATCCTGAGGATGTTCTTCATCACTTAAGATCGTATTATGTGGACGTTATTCGCAAACCGCAACCTAACCAAGGTGCTGAAGGTGACATGACTTCGCTTTACTTGCGCGATCCTGATCAAAACCTCATTGAAATATGCTTTTACAAAAATAAATAATTTATTACATTTAACGGTGTTAATTAAACAACAATCCCGTTATAATTTAGTTGAGTGCTTTTATTGAACAGGAGGAATCAAATTATGGGAGAACCTATTTACATGCGAAAAGCCACTTTAGATGACTTGGATGCAGTCTATGCAATTATTGAAAATGCCCGCCAATTATTAAAGGAAGACGGCAGTGACCAATGGCAAAAGGGCTACCCTTCAAAGCTTAGTATGCAGCAGGATATTGAAGCTAATTCTTGCTACCTCTTGATGTACGGTCACACAATTGTTGGTACTGGTACATTAATGCTCCAAGGTGATACTCACTATGCTTACATTGTTGATGGTAAGTGGAATCATGCTGGTCACCCATTTGGTACTATTAATCGGATTGCTATTTCTAGTGGTTACCGTGGTAAGCACTTTGCCCGTTACATTATGTCAACTTTGATTTCACTTGCATATGCCAACGGTGTTCGTGATTTACGGATCTCAACTCACGAAAAGAATAAGCGAGTTCATAATTTAGTATTAGACTTTGGCTTTGTTCAACGTGGGAAAGTTTACACTGGCCCATCTGATGATGACTTGCGGGTCGCCTACGAACTAAATCTTGAATAAAATCACTAATGAATCAAGCCGTCCTACCATTATCGGTAGTACGGCTTTTTTAAGGAGTATGAACTAATGACCAAGCCAATTTCCCAAGCTGAACGAATCAAGGAAATCATGAGCGTTTTACGACGTCACTCTTTCATTAGCAATTTCTATCATCAGACTAATCCAGATGAGGTTTTGGCAACCTTTCATGAACTAGGACCGACTTTCATTAAATTGGGGCAAATGCTATCCACACGCCCTGACCTGGTTTCACCAGAGTACATTAAGGCGTTGCGGACATTGCAGGATAAGGTTCCTGCTGATGATTATCAAACCGTTGCCAAAGTATTTCTAGATGAGACCGGCAAAACAATTGATCAAACTTTCAAAACTTTTGCGAAACACCCATTTGCTTCTGCATCAGTTGGTCAATGTCATTACGCAACCTTACCTAACGGCACTAAAGTTGTCGTAAAAATTCAACACCCAGCTGTAAGCCGGCTCATTAAGGTGGACTTAGCATTGTTTAAAAAAGCTGTTCGACTCATAAAGTATGTTCCTGGTGATTTCAGCGTCGTTGATTTTAATGCCGTCATGGACCAACTCGCCGCCTCAATTTTGAGCGAAGTCAATACCATGCACGAAGCTGAAAATGGCGAAAAATTTTACCAGCTGAATCATGGCGACGGCATTATCGAAGTTCCCCGAGTTTTTATTAAAGAATGTCATCCAAAGATTTTGGTGAACGAAGCGATGCCAGGTAAAAGTATCAAATACCTCATGAGCAAGCCCGTTCCGGATGATCATGAGCAAGCTCAACAATTAAAAGAGCTGCAAAAAAACGTTGCGCAAATTTTAGTGAAGAATTTTATTAAACAAGTATTTGAAGATCGTTTTTTCCATGCTGATCCGCATCCTGGAAATATCCTCTTCTATCAAGTGCCCGACGATCAAACAATCCCCGATCATGAATATGATAAAACTTTTGGTAAGACTGAGGTTCACTTTAGTACCCACCATGTCTTGCCGCCTTACCGACTGGTTTATCTCGATTTTGGGATGATGGGTACCCTCTCCAAAGCAATGGCCGATGGCATTGCTAAAATTGTTCTGGCCTTACCAACTAAGGATAATTATCAAATCAGTCAAGCCGTTTTAAACGTCTGCAACCGGACTGGTGAAGTTGATGAACAAAAATTCATTCGTGAATTTAGTCGTTTCCTGCAGCCCTATTTAAACGCACAATTGGCGACGCTTGATATCCCTAATTTTATCTATTCGATTACACAATTGTGTCATGATAACCATTTACAATTACGTCCAGAAGTAACGTTGCTATTTAAAGCCTTTGGTACTTTAGAAGGGACCATCGCCAGATTAGATCCATCCTTGTCGATGATGGAAGTTGCCAAACCGTTTGCTTGGCACTACTTTAAAGAACACTTTGATATAAAAAACTCTTTCATTGAACATGCTGGGACGGCTTACAATGGGATCAAAGCCACTGCCCAATTACCCCAAAAATTAACCAGAACACTCGATCAAGTCACTAGTGGCGAGGCTCGCATCAATCTCCATTATGTTGGCCAAAAAAAAGTCTTAAACCAATTCAACAAATTATTAAATCGCTTATTGGTTGTCATTATGTTAGCGTCACTGATTTTGTCGTCGTCGATTCTGGTGGTCGGCAGTCGTGACCGATTTATCTACCGCTTGGGGGTTACCGGTTGGCTAATTGCAATTATCGTGGCACTATTTCTGGTCATCTCCACCCTTCACCAACGGTGGAAAAATAAACATTAATCAAAACGGGAAGTCATAGAATGATTTCCCGTTTTACTGACAACGCTGACCTCCAGGAACACAGTTACAATCAACCATTTTCGGCGCTGTTTTAGCTTTTTCTTGTAATAATATTTGTAATTTTTTTATATCAGCCTGACTTAGTTGGTGCTTTTCAATCACATGGAGCAGGGTTGAGCCGATATGCATTTCACAAAGACTGCCAAAAAGCTCATCAACTGCCATATCCATAGTACTTTGCTCTGCAACTAATGGTTCATAAATAAATCGCCGTCCTTGCTGGGTGGTTTTTAACGCCTTTTTCTGAACTAACCGGCGCAACAAGGTTTTAATCGTCGCTGGTTTCCAATCAACTTTGCGTTGTAAAATTTCAATGACCTGCGTACTGGTAACCTGATTGAGTGTCCAGGCAATTCTCATGACCTGCCATTCTGCAGGACTAATTTCTAAACCCTTATTCATATTTTCACCTCATTTCTTTAAGTCTACAGTTGTAAATATAATAAGTCAATTTCTGCCTCTTTGAGATAACCACTTTCTAAGATTGCGCGAAGAAACCATCTCGTTCAAATATAACTTCCATAATCACCGCCATTGGGTCATTGATAATAAATGACTATTTTATTATAAGATAATTGACAAATATTCTTAATTTAATTTTTTCTCAGAAAATTCTCACTAAAAATTTGAATTTTTTTAGTTTTTGACTTTATTTTAAATGTGTATGGTTGTATTATATCTATCGTGGTTAAGAAATAAAGCCACCTGACAAGGCTCATCCCCGATCCTTGTTAGTAGAATAATATTAGCCACTGAATATTGACATTCAGTTTTGGATTGGTACTAGTTTCTACAATATAGCCACGTGGAAATTAGTAATCAATCTATAAAAGATCGAACCAACCGGTTCGATCTTTTTTTAGTATTCCGGAAACCAAATTTTGATTTCGCGTTGCGCATTCGCAGTATTATCAGAAGTATGGATAATACTGCGTAGGACTCCATCTGGCCATTCTCGTCCATAATCGCCACGAATGGTGCCCCAAGCAGCTTTACCTGGGTTAGTGGCTCCTGCCATTCTATGGATCGATTCGACCACGTTCGTACCTGCAATAATGATGCCAACAATTGGTCCCTCCATCATGTAATTCAACAACTCTGGGAAAAACGGCTGATTAACCTTATCGAAGTAGTGTTGGCGAAGCTTTTCAGCAGAAGGCTGCATCATTTTCAAGGCGACAATTTGATAATCCTTTCGTTCAATTCGTGAAATGATGTCACCAATATGGTGAGTTTTAACGCCGTCCGGTTTTACTAAAACTAATGTTTCTTCATTTTTTGTCATAATTTCCTATTCCTTTCATGGTTGTTTTCAGATTATCATATTCCATATTTTTTGAAAACGTTTTCTAAATAATTCTTTGATAATTACTAAATTTCTATAAAGTCTGTAACGGTTCTGTAATATTATCGCGCCGGTTTAGTAGAATGGAGTCGTAATTAGTGAGAATGCTAAGGTTCTTACTTAGCTGGAGGAATTAATTATGAAAAACGAAGCAAAACAAATTTTGAAAAATACATTAATTTTGAGTATCTCAACGAGTCTAGGGTATGTAATTGGTGATACCTTACAAAAGGTAACGGCAAAAGAAAATTAAAATGTTGCAGTGAAAGCGTTACCATGATAATATAATAGACAGATGACATACTACTTTCATAAAAGGAGCCTGGTGGACTGTTCTATCCGCTATGAGGGCTCTTTTTATTTTATCCTTGTGGCCCTTCGTTAGCCTGGATTTGGTGAAAATCACGGATGGCCTTGCGATGCTCCGAAAGAATAAAGCCGCCCCACTTTATCTTGCCTCGATCATGGTAGTAGTACTTGAAAAAATTTTCGGCCACCTTTAAAGCCTCATAATCAGTATAATAGCGCATTATTGGCTCACCTCCCGTGACAATCTTTGGTATTCTGAAATGGCAAAATTATAATAACGAAAAGTAAAGTGATACTTAGTCCTAATCTCATTCAAAATGACTATCAATTCGTCAAAAGTACAATCGCCTACCGTCCCAATCGGAATCGATCGCGTAAAATGGTGTGGTCGTTGAATATTGAAAAAAAAGGTATATCCGTGTTTTGGTGAATAGTGATTAACAATAATCCAATAACGAACCAGAACGATATTATTTTTAAAATGCTGATCAAGCTGTTCAATAATTTTTTGACCAGCTTTTTTAGTCCAAACTTTGTCCACCATTGTGGCCACCTACCAATTTACTTCTAGCAATAAAAGTTGCTCCTTTTTCTAAGCTTGAGGCTCGAACAATTGCTGTTTTACCAAACCGATGGCGTAGCGTGTCCATCGTACTTTCCAATTGCATTCGCTGAGTCACCTTAGGATGGAAAAGATCTAGCTGCTCACCAAAACGGGATGATAGCCTCGTGCATGCCACCCCTAAATGGCGAATGGTGGCGTGCTGATCCCAATATTTTTCAAAGAGCCAAATTAATTGATCATTAATCTGGTTGGTTTCAGCAGTGGAAACGGGCAACTTTAGTGAATGAGCAAAGCCAGTTTGACCATTCTTATCGAGCACCCCCATGGAATAGCCAACATATAAATGGATCCCTTGACACTGCTTATTCTGAGCACGGAGTCGCGCTGCTACCTGAGCACCAATCTCTTTTAAGACCACCTCAATCTCGTCCCGCTGGCGATAATCACGCGGTAAAACCTGCGAATTACCAATACTTTGGTGTCGAATGTGCATGGTTTGCGTCATTTGGGTACGGTCAATACCCCAAGCTGTCGCGTATAATTGGGTGCCAATAATCCCTAGTTGTGATTTTAAGTAAAACGGATCTGCATGCGCTAAATCGTCAACAGAATAAATGTTAAGACGATTTAAGCGGACTTCAGTTCGTTTGTTAATTCCCCAAACATCAGTTAAATGCTTAATCCGCCAGATTTTCGAACGAACAGTATGATTAGTAATTACCCCAATTAATTCGCGATTATGCTTTGCATAACAATCTAGTGCAATCTTTGCCTGGATTGGGTTGTTTCCTAAACCAACCGTTAATACTAATTGCTCGCGCTCTAAAACTTCCCGTTGAATTTTTCGAATGACTTCGAGAAGATTATTACCGAATAACCGCCAGGAATGGGTCAGGTCCAATAATGATTCGTCAATCGAATACGGCATCAAGTCTTCATCAGCAACATACTCATTAAAAATCTGGTTCACAGCCATGTTTTTTTCAATATAGAGGTTCATTCGCGGTGGTACCACAATCAGATTAGGGTCATCTGGCAGGTCCCGTCGTCGGTTCACATTGGTGATATGATACAACTGTTTAGCCATTGGTGAAGATGCTAAAACAAGCCCACTCCCCGTATTTGCCGCTTCAGACATGACCACTAGCGGAGTCGTCAGCGGATCTAAGCCACGTTCAGTACATTCGACAGTTGCATAAAAAGACTTGTTATCAATAAATGCAAACACTCCCGCTGGTTCTTCTTGAGTAATCATTAACTCGCCTCCGCAAACATTTGTTCTTATGTATTATATATCATAAACGCCTGTTCGTGAAGCAAAAAATCACCCGCTAATTGGGTGATTTCATCATGCTAAATTAAACAATTTTGCTCTAAATACTGTTGTAGAAGCTTCAACCCCCGCGACAATTCATTCATGGATTTGGTTCCAGACAAGGAGACCCGTAAAAAGTCGTGCTGGTTACCTGCATTGACTTTAAAACGCTTGGAACTAAAGCAACGAATTCCCTTTTTTAGTAGATCTGCTTCAATATCCTGACCTTCTGAGCGAGCACTGACTGGTAAATTACGAAAATAGGCCAATTCAGTGATCTCATTTGGTGAACTTTGTCCATAAATCTGGTCAAAAATATGGTTAGCTTGTTTGGCTAAGGATAATTTATGATCAATAATTTGATAGACTAACCCCTGTTTAATAATATTGGTTGCTATGGCACTGTTAAGGGTTGAGGTTTTAACCATCGTATTAAAGAAGCCATTTTCCACTTGTGATTGAAACTGTCGCGGAAAAACAAGATAGCTAATGCGCAATCCTGAGGCAACCACTTTGGACATGCTACAAACATAGAAAGTTTGCTGTGGTAGAAGCTGCATTAATTTTACTGGATGGTCTGGATTAAACTTAGTTAAAAAGCTCATGTAATCATCTTCAATAACTTTGAGATGGTGCTTTTTCATGATTGCTGCGAGTTTTTGCCGTCGGGCGATTGGCATGGTAATCCCTAGTGGATTGCTATACTCCGGCATCAGATAGATCCCTGCCAAATGATTATTTAGACACGCCTTTTCTAATTGATCTGGAATCATTCCCAAATGATCATTTTGAACCGCCACTAAGTGGATATTATTCAGCTGCGCTGTCGCAATCAGATTGCCATAAGTAAATTCATCGACAGCAATTCGGTCACCACTCGAAAACATTGTCATTAAGAGCAACGTTAATGAATTTTCTCCACCAGGCGTAACAATTACCCGTTGACTAGTGTTCAGACTAATCCCGAGCCAATTTAAATATTCTAAAAAGGCCTCTTTATCTACCAACCGCCCAGTCGGATCATCATAAGTAAGTAGCTGACTAGCTCCTTCTTTGACCGTTTGTTTGATGATGCCATCAAGTAAATGGTTAGTTTGCTCAAAGGAAGCCACAAACCCCAGCTCAATCATTGGTAATCGTTTGGTATTAACAGTTAATGGATCAATGCCGTTCGAACTGACAAACGTTCCCTTACCATGAATTCCATAAGTTAGTCCATACTGGGCGCTTAACTTATAAGTTCGCGTCACCGTGGTGAAATTAATATCTAAAAAGTCAGCCAGTTCCCTCTGTGGTGGTAACTGAGTACCTGGTTTTAACTGGCCATTATTGATCGCTGACGTTAATTGTTTAAGCAGACTGCGATAAAGCGGTCGTTTGAGTTTAGTTTTATCTGGATACCACGTCAGCTGATGATGACTAAAATCATTAATTGGCATTGTCAAACCTCTTTTTTGTAATGCATACAATTTATCTCTTGTATGCATATTAAAAGTCCACTAAGATTAAGTCAAATTTTTATTCTAAGGAGGTTGGACGCAATGCGTAAAGAAGCACGTTTTGCTTTTCAAAAAACTTTCCCAGTGATGCTCGGCTTTATTTTCCTCGGCATTAGCTATGGAATGTACATGCACAAATTAGGGTTCAGTTTTGTCTATCCATTATTAATGGCTGCCATCATTTTTGCAGGTTCAATTGAATTTATTATTGCTAACTTATTAGTGCAAAGTTTTCAGCCATTAACCGTCCTCGTGCTCACATTACTGATCAATTCTCGACACATCTTTTATGGAATTACCATGTTGAAAAAATATTCGCAGGCAGGAAAACTCAAACCAATTTTAATTTTTGGCATGTGTGACGAATCTTTTTCACTCAATGCAACACTGGATGTCCCCAAAACACTCAATCGATCACTAGTTTATTTCTACATTACTGCTTTGAATTACTTTAGTTGGGTTTGTGGTGCTGGATTAGGCGGTCTCTTAGGAACACTGATTCATTTAAAACTCACCGGTTTAGGCTTTGTCATGACAGCCCTGTTTATTGTCCTTTTTACTGATCAATTAACTAAGCCAACCTCCCAACGCAACGCACTAATTGGTTTAGTCACTGCCTGGATTTGTCGTCTGTTCTGTGGAACTGATACTTTTTTACTCGTAGCATTATTAGTACTAGTTGGACTATTTTCAATCAATTATTTTAGAAAACGAGGTGTCCTTCAATGACGACAACTCAACAAATTCTTTCAATTTTAATTGCTGCGTTAGTTACCATGGCGACACGATTTATCCCCTTTTTAATGTTTAATCAATCAAAAGGGCTTTCGCCATACTTAGAACAATTAGGCAAATTTTTACCAGCAGCAATCATGGGCGTCTTAGTCGTCTATTGTTACCGTAACTTATCCTTCGCTGTCCCGAGCAAAGCATTGATTGCAATTAGTGCCGGCATCGTGACCCTCTTCATTCATCTTTGGAAACATAATATGCCCCTCTCGATTTTAATAGGGACCGGTTTTTATATGTTGTGCCTTCACTTCATTTGAATCAATTAATAATTAAACCCAGTGTTCAAATAGAACACTAGGTTTTTATTTGATCAAAATTATATTTTTAAAGCCAGGTGACTGCCTCCATTAATTAGGCTTGACATTGGTTGTCTCTTTATGTTCTTTAGTTAAGGCAACCAAAATGATTCCTAAGATTATCACAAAAATCGTAAATCCGATGCCATAATGAAAACCAACCACAAACTTAACTGCAGTCCGCCCACTAACTGATCGCTCACCAATTCCTAAAAGGCTCGTAGCAATGGCCGTACATATTGCACCAAAAATCTGTTGAACTGTGTTGAGGATTGTTGAACCATCACCCGAATCAGTTGCAGACAGTGAACTCAAAGCACCACTTTGGACTGGCGACATGGCCAATGGCCCGCCAATCATTAAAATCACATTAGCCGTAATGATATAAAAAATTGAAGAATGAATGGTAGTAAAAGCCAACATAATTGCCCCAACTAAGGCAATGATAAAGCCAAAAATGGCTGGTTTTCTAAAACCGATACTATCATAAATTCGACCAGCAACGGCAGATGTTAAGGCATTTATAATCCCACCTGGCAACATAATAATTCCCGTTACAGCTACCGGAATTAGTAAACTATTTTGCAGATACATTGGTAATAAATACATTGCTGAAAGCATCATGCCAAAATCAAGCATCACAATCATGACACAGATTGCAAAGTTCTTATTTTTCAAGGTCTGCAATTTAAGAATTGGTACTGGCAATTTAATCTGGCGAACGGTATAAGCAGCCAACACAATGATGCCAATTGCCAACAGAATCAATACTTGCCATGATTGCCAGCCAAAAGCGCTCGCAAAACTGACCCCTACTACGATGCACGAACAACCGACTGCAGATTCAGTAATAGATAGTTTATCAACTCGCGGTCGGGTAATCTGCTCAATGTTAACTAAGAACTTCATTGTAAATAATAAGGCAATGACTAGGAACGGAACAAACAACCAGAAAACCCAATTCCAGGAAAGGTGTCCTAAAATAAATCCAGTTAAGGTTGGACCAATGGCCGGAGCAAACATAATTACCAGCCCATTTATGCCAATCGCTGTCCCAATTTTATCGGGCGGAAAGACTTGCATAGTTACTGCAAACATAAGCGGAAGAATCAAGCCAGTTCCCACCCCTTGAATCATCCGTCCCAATAATAAAATCAAAAAATTAGGTGCCAAGGCAGAAATAACCGCGCCAGTTATAAAATCAATTAATGCAAATTCGATGATCTGGCGGGTTGTAAACCATTTGGCAATAATACTGGATAACGGTAAGATAATTCCAATCACTAGCATATAACCTGTCACTAACCATTGAACGGTGGATGTGGAGATCGCAAAACTTCTTACCAATGTCGGTAAAGCAATGTTTAATGAAGTCTCGCTAAACATACCGACAAATGCTCCCAATAACATGCCAGAGATCACTAAATAGGGATGCTTAATTTTTTGATTCATTGATTTGATAACCTCTTTTCAATTATTTGAAGACACAAAAAAGGAGTACCTATCTGGTTATAGATAGGTACCCCCTGCTCCCCGTGTTAGTATTAAGTTCATCAATACTAGACGTCTTTAAAAAAGATTACACAAAGATTCTACTATATTGTTATTTTTAAATCAACCACAACATTTAAAATGACTTTGCCATAACTTAAATTACTGATTGAGTAACTAAGCCTCTAAAACATTCTGATTAGTCCCGGTCGTAAAGGTTTCATGGAAATTTTCAAAACTAATTGAAATCATATCCTCCAGCGCTGGTTCAGTAAATGAACCCATGTGCGGGGTCAGCAATACCTTTGGATATAACTTTGCTAAATCACGAACGTCAGCGTTTGGAATTTCATCAACCGAATTGAACTGGTGTCCCATGATATCCTTTTCGTCAACAGTAACGTCGCCAGCATAGCCAGCAATTTCACCGTTTTTCACGGCATTGGCAATTGCTTTAGTATCTGCAATCTCTCCCCGGGCAGTATTAACTAGAATTGCTGAAGGCTTCATCTTTTTCAAGAAATCAGCATCAATGAAGTTTTCATTTTCGCCTGGAAAGTATGGAATATGGACTGAAACAATGTCACTCTCAGCTAAGACCTCATCTAATGGCTTAAATTCGACATATTCACCGGCTTGCTTGGATGGATGTGCATCTGAAGCCAAGACCTTTGTCCCCATGCCTGCATACAAGCGTGCTTCAGCAGTCCCAATCTTACCAGCACCGATAATTCCAACGGTTGATGAATGGATTTCTTTGCTAAATAACTTTGGTGTCACAGTAAAGTTACCCACCGCACTATCAGTCGTGGCAATATTCGTATGACGGAATAATTGCATGCCCAGAGTCATTGCTAATTCAGCAACCGCATATGGTGAATAGTTTGGTACTCGAGCAATCTGGATTCCTAACTTCTTCGCTGCTTTTAAATCAATATGGTTGTAACCGACTGACCGCGTAAAGACATATTTAATCCCATAATCTTCAGCAAAAATCCGCAAGTTCTTCGCTGAGGCTGCACAGTTACCACGAATCAGAACTGCGTCCATCCCTTTTGCTTCATCAACATTGTCATCAGTTAAAAATTCAGTAACTAGCTTCAGATCGAAATCATACTTGTTTAATTTTTTGAAGTATGGTTCTTCAATTGGACGAACCCCATAACAAACAATCTTCATGATGTAACTTCCTTTCTAGAACAATTAAAGCTTAGTGGAAAATTCCGGCGGATTGTAAAATCCCTAATAGCGCAATCCAAATTGGCATCATAATAACCGCAGAAACCGTCGATAGCAATGATGAGTTAGAAGTCAAAATAGCTTCCCGGTCATAACTAATGGCGTATGCAGCTGCGACCGTCGCTGTAGGTGTCGCCATCATAATAACTACGGTTGCAATCGCAACATAGTTTAATGGCAAGATGTGCATTGCGTTTAAGATTAGTAAGATTACTAAGTTTAGTAATGGAACGATAATAACCTTGTTGAATGAGTAGTACCAAGATAATTTGTTAGTAACAGCTTCCTTAATAGAAATTGAACCTAATGTACAACCAATGGCTAACCATGCTAGTGGTGAAGCAAGGGATGATAGATAGTTCAATGGCCGCCACAGCCAAACGGCAGTTTGATCGATTCGGTAGAAAGCTACTTGAGTTAATCCACCAGCAGCAACCCCATTCTTCATCAATGGGACCGTGACTGTTGGCATTAATGGTTGAATCAGCCAAAGAATAAAACCAAGCAAGGTAGCGATCACAATTGGGTTTAAGAACATCTTTTTAATGTTGTCCTTTTCCATCTTTAAACCAGACATCTTAATGTAGGCGTATGAGTATAGGAAGATCCGATAACCGATGTTAAAGATTGAACTGTAGAGAACCCCTTCGGCACCATAAATTGCCCCAACGATCGGAATTCCAAAGAAAGTCGTGGAGCCAAAAGTCGTCAAAATTCCCATAACTTCTTTCCGATCACGCTTTTGTCCTGAATAAAGCAGTGGTGAAATAAAGATCAACAAAATGTAAATGATAAATCCCCAAACGAGCACCCCAATTCCTTGATGCATCGATTTTTCATTAATTGGTTGCATGAAGGAATTAAAGGATAGAGCAGCAATCGCAACCGACAGAACAACTTTCGTCAAAACTTTACCAAATTTTGGACCGAAAACTCCCCGTTTGCGAAGAAAGAAACCAAGTAAAATAATAAAAATCGTTGAAGTAATTGCACTGACGATCGCCTGGTTAGTGAACGTCTTAACAATGGCGCTACCGATATTCATAATCTGTCCCCCTGAGATTAGATAATGATTTAATACTAAAAATAATTGCTGTTATTGCGATGCAATAATATTTCTTTAAATAAATACATTGTGTCGACAACTTGTATACAAGCAATATACTAACAAATAATATTAATATTTCAACCCTTTCTAATAATTTTTGTGGAGCTTTTCACAAACTTTAGCGTAACCAGCGATTGTTAAGCTAAACAAGTTGAGAATTTCACGAAATAAAAAACGCCTCACTCATCACTTGAGCAAAGCGTGATCAATTATTCAGCCAATTAAAGATAGGCTTGTTTGAAATAAATTAGGGCTTGGGTAACCGCTAAAATCGCAATAATCCATCGCATTAGTTTGGCGGAAACATGTCGAACCACAATTGGTCCCAAATAACCGCCAATGAACATCCCCACCGCCATTGGAATCGCATCCCACCAGAGAATATGGGAAGTAAACGCATAGATGATCAAAGCTGCTAAATTAGTGAACGCCCCGACTGCGTTCTTTAAAGCATTGACAACCACAAATTTTTCTTCTGTTAAGTACGTCAGTAAAACCAGCACCACAATTCCGCTAGCGGCACCAAAGTAACCAGCATAAATTCCTACTAGCACTAAGCAAATTGTGTAGAAACAACGTTCCCCAATGGAATGCTGGCGCTGTGGGTTGGGCTGATGCTTTCCAGATACTAAAACCAATGTCCCGGCAATGAGAATAAAGAAAGGAACGACCTTTTCAAAAATGGCACTTGGAAAAGCTAACAATAACCAGCAACCAATCGCCGAACCAATCACCGTAAACAAGGCATAATATAACACTTGACGCCAGTAACCATGTAATTCACGGAGTGAGCCGAGAATTGAGCCCAAACTTCCCCAGATTAATGCTCCGTCATTAGTAACGTTAGCTAAGACTGGCGGCACCCCCACACTCAGCAATAATGGGTATGATGCCAGTGACGCGAAGGACGCTGCTGAAGCTAAGATCCCAGCAATGACACCGCCAAATACTAAGTAACAAATTGTCCCAACCGATGGAATGGTAAACATATTAAAACCCTTTTCTAGTCATTCAGATAGTTTAGATACGAACGAACAGAATCATAAACCCGTTGTAAATGATAGGCAAGGGCTTTTTCTGCTTCATCCAGGTTCCGTTGCCGTAACCACTTGATAATTTCCTTGTGTTCCTCCAGCGACCGACTCATCCGGTTAGGATTATATGAACTTACGTGCCGGGTTCGGGCCGTCTGGGCCTTAAGAATCCCTAAAAACTGGGCCAGCCGCGGATGTCCTGCAATATGCGTAATGAGTTCATGAAAAGCGGTGTCCACCTGGAGATATTCGTCCCAATCATTTTTGGCAGCTGCCTGCTCAAAATGCTCTTCCAACTCATTTAACCGCACAATTGGAATTAAATTAATTGTCTTTTTAAGGGCGAAAGTTTCTAAGAGACTGCGTAATTCATAAACCTCCTGGACTGCATCAACAGTTAATGGAGTCACAATGTTTTCTCGTCCTCGCATTTCAATCAGACCATCTGATTCTAATTGCTTTAACGCTTCCCTCACCGGAGTCCGACTCATATTCAATTGATCAGTAATTTGGTTTTCGGAAATAACTTCATTAGGATGAAATTCGTTATGCACAATGGCACCACGAATATACTCATACGCTTCTTCTTTTCTTGTCATGACTAACTCGCTTTTAGTTAATTGGGTATCGATTGGTTAAGGCTTGAACTCCTTTAGCAACTGATTTTTGAACTGCCGTGTTTTCCGGATCATTTAAGATTTGAGCAATTAAGTCGGCTACTTTACGAACATCACTTTCTACGAAACCACGACTGGTAATCGCAGGCGTCCCAATTCGTAACCCGCTGGTTACAAAGGGACTCCGTGGATCATTCGGAATCGCCTCTTTATTGGTTGTAATGTGCACATGATCTAGCAACGCCTGAGCGTCTTTACCAGTTAATCCAGTTTTGGTAATGTCCAAAACAAGTAAATGATTTTCTGTTCCGCCAGAAACAACGCGCAAATTGGTTGCTTGGTCAAACTCATCTGCCATGGCCGTAGCATTTTTCACCACTTGACCAATATAATCCTTAAATTGAGGTTGCAGGTCTTCATAAAATGCTTGTGCCTTTCCTGCAATGACGTGTTCTAACGGGCCACCTTGAATTCCTGGGAAAAGTGCCGAATTAATCTTTTTGCCAATTTCCAATGAATTACTTAAAATCATTCCGCCGCGGGGACCCCGAAGCGTCTTATGAGTAGTCGTCGTCACTACGTCTGCAACCGGCACTGGGCTTGGGTGATAGCCAGCGGCAACTAAACCAGCAATGTGCGCCATATCAACCATTAGGTAAGCCCCAACTTCGTCCGCAATGTCGCGGAATTTCTGCCAATCAATAATTTTACTGTAAGCCGAAGCTCCAGCAACAATTAATTGTGGCTGGACGTTCTCAGCCAGTTCACGAATTTCGTCAAAATCAAGCTCCTCAGTGTCTGGATTTAAGCCATAGCCATACGATTGATAAATTTTCCCAGAAAAATTGACTTTGGAACCATGGGTTAAGTGTCCGCCAGCATCCATCCCCATGCCTAAAATCGTATCACCCGGTTTTAAAAGGGCCTGGTAAACCGCCATGTTAGCTTGTGATCCAGAGTGTGGCTGAACATTGGCAAACTTAGCACCAAATAATTTTTTGGCTTCATCAATCGCCAACTGTTCAACTTGGTCAATGTACTGACAACCACCGTAATAACGCTTCTCTGGATAACCTTCCGCATACTTATTAGTTAATACTGATCCTTGCGCTTCGCGAACAGCGTCAGATACAATATTTTCAGAAGCAATTAACTCAATTGTGGATTGTTGACGTTCTTCTTCGTGCCGAATTGCTTTCCATAAAGCTGGTGATTTCCCTGCATATTGCATTACAGTTCCTCCTTTTACAACCTGAATGCGTTCACAATAACTTATTATACTAAATCAACCCACAAAAAACGACCCAAGAGTCAGATCCTCTTGAGTCGTTTTAAAAATCAGCGAAAAAGCAACATGATTAATTTGCTAATCCGTTTTCTTTTTACCAAGCTTGGCCAAACCGAAGAGACCAGTCAAGCTAGCAAGGGTTAATCCAACTGCTCCTAGACGAGCATCTTGGTCATTACCCGTTTGTGGTAATTGATGTTGAGATTGCGTACCACTGCTCTTAGCTAGAACAGATTTAGTATCAGTACTGTGATTAAGCTGAGACTGACCATTATTATCATTGCGAGTAGAACCATTGTCGTGCCCTTGAAAGTTCGCAGTGTAATGAATCTTAGTTGAGCCACTAACGGTATTAATAGTTACGTCCTGACCAGCAACTACGTTTTGGCTCGGCACATAACCAGGGACTTCTGGAACTGCATAGTCATCCCAATGCCCCGTACTCCATTGGCCATACGTGACTTTACCAGTAACTTCGTCCACGGTTGCTGTCCGCGTTAAGTGGGCACTTTGCTGATGACTTTCTTGAGTCCCATCTGGTTTTACAATCGTGATTGTCCGCGTAATCGTCTTATTTAAGTCATCATGACTAACTCCACTTGGGTACCGCTTAGCTGGATTATCTGGCAATTTGTCGGCTGCCGTCTTTGGATCAGTCGGTTGCACGGTAACTCTAGCATGTTCAACCTTAACGGAAACAGTTGGTACACCATCAGCGCCGACCGTAACATGGTCAGGAACACGTTGACCATCTACTTGACGCCAACCGGCTGGAATTTGCACATTAACTGGTACTTGCTCGCCAGTCTTCCCCGTTAATAGTGTTGATCCAACTTCGTTACCTTGATCATCTACGTAGGAAATCTTCCCAGTTTGATCGTTAGCCGTATAACTAATGTTAACGACCTGATCACCAGTCTGAACACTAGCTGATGCAGCATCTACTTTAGTTTGCGATGCTGTGTAGCCTGGAACAGCTGGCACCTCATCAAATTCTGGGAAGGTATCTGTTGACCAAGCACCGTAGTGAACATCGCCAGTAACATCATCAATCGTTGCATTTCGTGTTAACGTAACAGTTTGCGTCTTTGAATATGGTTGTTTACCTGGCTTAGTGATCGTAATTGTCCGCGTAATCGTCTTATGCAAGTCACTATAGGTAATGTCGTCTTTAGCCTTATCATCACCAGGAACCTTGGTGCCGTCACCCTTCAAAGGATGATCCTTGGTTACTTGATCCGGTGTTACAGGGATTTGGTTATGCTTAACTCTAACTTGAATCGTTGTTTCCTCATTTTGTGGTTTGAACTTACCACCGGAAACTGCTTTACCATCTTCAGTTACCCAGCCAGCCGGTAAAGAAGGAACAGAAATCTCTGCACCCGTCTTACCATGTACGGTTGTCGAAATCGCATTAGGATCTGTCATAACCTGACCATCGCTACCGATCACATGTTGATGACCATCCCGATCAGTGTAAAGATAGCGGTAGTCCTGATGAGTATCATTGCCAACGTAGTCAATATAGAAATCTTTACTCTTCGGGAATTCATCAACTGGTTGCTGTCCATAGTAAACGTCTACGTAAAAGGTGTGATTAGATTGATTGTAAGTAATGTGTAACGGCGTGGACGCTGCAGGAAGCTTGTTCTCATTTAATTGAGCAGTGTAACCATTAATAACATCGTATGAACCAGTTCCAGCGGTTCCATCATTTGGCGCGGTTGTTCGACCTTGATGCCAATCCTGCCCTCTCATTTCATATGAGTTATTCGGATCTTCACCCTTACCTGAAACATCCGTGTACTTACCATAAGTGATTTTGCCAGTTACCAAGTCTTTGGTAGCCTGCCGATACTGAGTCGTTATCAGTGTCCAGATTGTCTTCTGAGTACCATCTGGCAAGTTTTCAATAATATGGAAAGTTGACGTTACCGGATCATTCTTTTCGGCCGTAGTAACATCTTGTGTTTTATGAACCAAGCGGATCGTTACTGGTTCATTATTTGATGCCTTAAATTTATAATTAGTCGGAATTGATTCACCAGCAGCTAATTTGTAGTTATCAGGAACCTTAACCGTCTGGCTTGGGTCAACCGTTTGATGAGTTACACCAGTAACGGTAAACGATTTAACTGGTGTGGGATTACCCTGAGAATCCTTTTTATCATCATCAACGAATTGGTACTGAATTGATTGCGGATTTGCGGTGTACGTAATATGGAAATCTTGATCCGTTGGCATTTCAGCAACCGATTCAGACCCTTGGAAAATGTCAACCGTCAAATGGTTGTCTTTCTTCCAGTCTGCATTGACATGATCACGAACATACCAATTCTTGAGCCAAATTGGTTGTTCCACTTCTGCCCACCGCTTTTGATTAATTTGTTCACGGTCAGCACCATTTGGAAAATGTAACGTGTAACCATCAGGTGCTAAATCATAAATTGTCTGACCAGCTGTCTGATCACTTTGATATTGTGCATTATGACCATCTTTATCAGTCCAGCTACCAACCACTTTCATCCCATTAGTGGCATTAGGTTCAGCAAAGTTTGGATAAGTGAATGTTCCATCAGCATTTTTAATCATCGGACGTTCAAAAGAACCATTAAAAGTCAGGATTGGATGAATGTTTCCAGGATAATCTTCAATTACTCGATATTGACGATGAACTGATTCCATCACCTGGTAATTACCAGCCAATTTATCGAAATCAGTGTTTCCTTCCGGCTCTGCAATCGTCTGATCGGATAAAGTATTGGAGATCACTTTTTTCACGTTGGGATTTTGGCCAATTTTAGCTAATTGATCAGCTAAAGCATCCTCGGAAGAAAAAACGAAGTTCTCTTGCTGACTGCCAAGTTCTTCAGAGGCACCATTAGTATTCCGTCCGTAGAAATGAACTGTGTTCGCTGGATGCCCCTTTTGATTATTACCGATGTTTTGGGTGTTCAAATCTTGACTTAAGGCATTAGAAATCACAATTAATGGTTGATTACCACTAAAATCTGTGGCCTTTAATCCAGCATTAGCCCACTGATCACCATTCATAGTAATCTTGGCCTTGTTCTTCAGATCAGTAAACATGTCATTGGCCTGAATACCGTTCTTAAGATTCCAGTTAGATACATTGACCGCAGTAATACCAGAACCAGTAAACATATTGTTCAGGTATTCATCCTTAGCCAGACCCCACCTACTCAAATTACCTACGCTGTGCAGGGCTTGAGTTTTCTTAAACATGTTGGCAGTCGAAGTAGCATTGTTTAATTGCCATCCTGAGAGATCACCAACATTCGTTAATTGACTAGCGCCATTAAACATATCGTTAGCCAAAATTACTTGATCAGTCTTCCAATTACCTAGGTTTAAATTGGTCAGATTGGTATCGCCAACTACTAAGTTATCGATATATTTAAAGTTCGAAGTATCCCAATTTTCAATTCCTTGAATTGTCTTTAAATTTGTGTCAAAGGCAAACATGTGGCCCACGGCGCCCATGTTAGGTGAAAATTTCCAAGTATCTAACCCCGTAACACTTTCTAGATGTTGATCATTAGCAAATAAGCCAGACATATCGGTAATGTTCGAGACATCTAATCCAGCTAAGTCGACACTTTTCAATCTTATATTATTACCAGATTCGGCGTGATCACCAGAAAAATGGTAATAATTTGGATCGCCAAAAGCCGCATTCAACTTATTAAGGTTTGTACCGCTAGGCTGGTAACCAACTGCGACAACCTTGTCATTAGCATCCGCTGCCCGTTCAATCGAAATGCTGGTGGCACCCCTCGTTTGAACAAGGTTACGGATAAAGTCATATCGCAAATAGACTTTTTGGCCGGCTGTAATCTTACCAGCATCACGAAAAGACTTGGCATTGGGAATATAAAAATCAGTTCCCTGACCAATATAATTACCCAGTATAATTCCATCACTGGTAGTTGAATAACCCCAATCATTAACATTATAGCGACTTGCGGTCTTGCTTACAGAAAGGTCAGGAACAGGATGTTCCGCATTCTGCTGGTTCGTTGTTTTATTCTTGACTACTAACGTTGTCTGATTATTTGCTGGGTTCGTGTCATTAGTAGTAACTGGCTGTTTATGATCCGTACTTGTTGCGGATACAGTTGTCCCTTTGTCAGTATCCTGCGCTACCTGATGACTATCGATATCAGAAGCTTTATTCGTTGCATTTTGATTTTGCTGACTAACGCTCGTTTCACTAACTGGTTCATGCGCAACATCAGCGTGACCCGTTACCCCCCCTACAAAGGTTAAGCCGATCAATACTGATGCAACCCCCACAGTGTACTTGCGTAGAGCAAACCGTTGGCGTTGTTCTGTCATTTTACGTACTAATTCTTTTCGATTATTACTACTCATTGAACAATGATCCTCCTAATAGTACTTATCATTAACCAATTAATCGTACCATTAGTAGATTTATCATTCAATAGGTTATAACTGAAAAAATAGTCTGGTCAAAGAAGCTCACAAAGGTCCGCGGGCCATGCATTGTTTTACCAATTTATTAATCTAAATTCTTTTTAAGGTTAGTATTCAAATGCGCTATTTAAAAATCCATGACGGGATAATTTAGTCAATGTACTGCACTGATTTTCCCTACTCATCAACCAGCATTGTTTGTTTGCATATTTTCAGAGTATGGCCGACTAACCCAATTATCAGTCCAATTAGCGCAAAGGTTAACCAGCCAAAGCCGAGTTTAAAGAATGGAAAGTAATGCTGTGCAAATTCAACTAACATTTGCACTAATTCGCTTTTTTGCAGCCCCGTTGGTAATGCATGAATCATATCAAAGAATGCTGGAATCAAAGTTAGCCCAGTCGTAACCTGATAAACAATCCGGTCATGTTTAAACAATGGCGAAAGCAGTCCTAAAATGATGAGGGTAATCGCTAATGGATAAAGGAACATCAAAATTGGCGTTGACCAAGTAATAATTTGGTTGAGACCCAAATTGGCAAACAGAAATGATAAACCACAATTAGCGCGGAGAAATGTCCGATAACTAATTCGTGGAAAACGGCGATGAAAGTCTTGTGAAAAAGCGATTACTAACCCCATCGCTGACGTCATACAAGTAATCGTTGCTAAAACCGCCAAAATGGCATTACCAACTGTTCCTAAGTAGTAATTAGAAATTTGGGCAAGGGTAATGCCACCATTAGCAGCGAGACTAAAGTGATGCAGGCTCGTTGCACCTAGCCAAATTAAAATCAGATAAATAATGGCAATTCCTGCAATCCCAAGGGTCCCACTCTTGGCGGTCGCTAACGAAATCTGTTGTGGCTTTTTGATTCCTAGCCCCTTAACCGCCGTAATTACCGTAATGCCAAACGCTAATGAAGCCAGCCCATCCATGGTGTTATACCCTTGCAAAAAGCCATTCGTAAAAGCATGACTAAGATATGTTCCAGTTTCGCTTGCTGACTTGGCAGCGCCGAGTGGGTGCATAAATGCTAATAGAAAAATGATAAAAAGCAGTAAGAGGAATAATGGATTTAAAACTTTCCCAATCAGTGTCGTAATTTTTCCTTCGTGATTGGAAAATCGATAAACCAAACCAAAGAACATTGCCGAATAAATCAACAGTCCCCAACCATTCGCTGTAGCAGGTAAATGTTGGGAAATTCCGATCTCATAAGGCACCGTTGCCGTCCGTGGGGTTGCAAATAATGGTCCTAACGTGGCGTGAACAAGAATTAAAAAGATCAAAGCATAATAACGACCGTTAGGCAAGGCTAAGTCGTAAATTCCATTCGATCTAGTGATACTGATTGCCAGTAATGCTATTAATGGTAACAACACACCAGAAATCAGGAAACCGCTACTGGCCATTAACCAATGACGACCAGCTAATTGGCCCAAATGAACCGGAAAAATCAAGTTTCCCGCCCCAAATAACATTCCAAAAATCAGAGATGCAATAATGATCGACTGTTGAATACTTGCCTTGATTGTTTTCATTTTAATCAATCCCCCTATTTAAATTGTTATCATTATGGTATGAAAAAAGGCGCCCCTATAAGCTCAATGCTTATAAGGACGCCTTCACGCGCGTTACCACCTTACTTTAGAGCAATATTACTATTACTCCCTTACCCCGTACATAGTCATCTAGATACGTTGACGCGATAACGGGCGTACCCGGCTAAAGCTACAATTGTTCTCACCTTAGCCACTCCTAGGCTACTTTCACTCTCTGAGCCAATCCCCACTCGCACTAACTTGGGTTCGCTGACTAGGCAACATTGAGCTAATTTCCTATTCTAAGTGGTTGTTCATACCGTTTGATTGGTATCTACCTTACTCGTTTAATTAAAATTCGTCAAGCATTTTCTAATCATTTTCTAATTTAAACTATAATCGATGCTTGATCTTGTATCTATAGATCTCCGATAAATGGAACACTATGATTGTAATTTAATGGGCAATAATCAAACAGCTTTGAAACTTGTGATTAAAAAGTCTCCATCATGTGGAGACTTTTTGCTTACTTCTAGTGATATAAATCGAATCGACCCTTCGCCATCAATTCCTTCATTCCACCAGTTTCTAGTAAGGACTTATTCATAATCATCTTTTTGATAAACGAGGCTGGGTAGCCACGGTAATGACCACCCATGGCCACTCCAAATGCTCGCGTATTTCCAACTGACGCAACCGTTCCTAATGATTTATACGTGTAGGCTCTAGGGCGCTGACCGCCTTTCACTCGAGCGCTTAAGTCTTTGGCAACATAATTAGCCATTGATAGTGAAATTTGGGCCGTGGTTGGGTATGGACGTTTTCCATCTGGTGGCATAACAGCTGCAACGTCACCGACCATGTATAGCTGATCGTCATCCGGTGCCGTCAAATGCTCAGTATCCATTACCCGACCACGACGCTGCGGCAATCCAGATTCGCCGACCACTGGGCTGCCGCTAACCCCAGTTGTCCAGATAATCGTGTTGGCACTTTCTTCATGCAAAGCTGCATCGTCGGCTTCACCCTGTTTCTTATACAGTACCTTTCCTGGTTGAATTTCGTTAATCAATGCCCCTTTGATAATTTGGATGTGCAGCTTGTTTAATAAATTAACCCCATAATTAGCGAGCTTTTCATCAAACATCGGCAATAACCGATTAGAAGCATCAATCAGCGTAATCTGAATGTCATCTGCATTTACGCCAGCAATTCCTGCCAGGCGTTTTTTAGCGTCATCCAATGCACCAGCCAATTCAATTCCGGTAAAGCCAGCCCCGCAAATGATAATTTTAAGGTCGTTGACATCTTGACTTTGCCGATAATGCTTCATGACAGTAACGAGGTGCTCATGAATCGCCTTGGCTTCGTCCACATTTGCCATTGGCAGACTATTTGCGGTCGCCCCTTTGATCCCGAAATTTTCTGAAACAAAGCCGAGCGCCATCACACAGTAGTCATAATTTAACGGTGCATGATTAGCTAACTCCACTGTTTTATCGGCTGCGTTTAATTTAATTACCCGATCCTGAACAAAGGTTGTAACTGCTGGATCAAGTACGTCTTTAATCGGGTACGTAATTTTGCTGGCTGGCAGGTTACCAGAGGCCACTTCATGCAGATCAGTTGCTTCATAATGATAATCATTCTGATCAACCAGGGTAATGTCCGCCACCCCTTTAATCTTCTTTTGCAATGCAACCACGGTCTTTAGACCTGCGTATCCAGCTCCTAGTACAACAATTTTTTTCATAATAATCCCTCACAATTCATTAAAAGATGATCCCGAGAAAGTACGTCAGCAAGTAAACTCCTGAACCAACCAGGAGAATTTTTACTCCACTGGAGAAGGTTTCGCTTTTCACTTGCTTTGCCATCAATCGCTTGTTCTGCTTATAAACAAAGGGTACAATTACGAGTGTCAGCCAAACCGTAAATGGGGCAATCCGGATAAAGGGTGATAAAATAATTACCAGCATGGCCAAGATATTTTTCATGGTAAATACCCGCAGACCATTAGGGATTCCAATGTAGTGAATAATCGTGGTTCGCTGGTTTCGTTCATCTTCATCCGCGTCACAGAGGTTATTGGCCAGCATCAGGTTGGAAATCCATAACTCATCCGGCAGTGCCACCAGAAAGGTGCGCCAAAGATTCGCCCAGTTCCAAGCGAAGACCTGATAACTGTTCAGATAAACACTGATCAGTAGAATCATAAAACCCATCGTAAATCCTGAAAACAACTCACCAAGCGGTAAACTAGATAACGGATGCGGTCCGGACGAATACAGAATTCCAACTGCAAAACAGAAGATGCCCATCCATAATACTGGAAGCCCCGCCTTCATGACTAACCAAAGGCCCATCAGGGCGGCAATCACGGAAAACGTCACGAGCAACGCTAAGACTAGCCGTGGTGATAGATGCTCGCGACCAATAATGTTAGTCTTTTGCTGATAGTTCACCTTGTCAATGGCATGTCGGTAGTCATTATAGTTGTCCAGCATGTCCACTGCCATATTAAAGAGCAACATGGCAATAAAGAAGACAACTGCCAGAACTGGGTTAACGCTGTGCAAATAATAGGCACTAAAGCAAACTCCTAGCAAAAACGGGATCACGCTTGCAGTTTTCGCCTTGATTTCCACGAGTTCCAAAAAAACATCAACTGACATTCAATTCCAATCCTTTCTCCACTGATTAAATAATATTTAAAGGACACCAAACAAATGATTAATTCACCTGCTCGGTACCACTATCCGCTCATTCAAAATGAGCTGAACACCGTTAATCAAATCCTACAAACTCATATTAATGCGGCAAATCCGCGCTTACAAGCAGCCCTCATCGCGATGGCTAACCATGGGGGCAAATATCTGCGGCCAGCGTTATTGCTGATGGTCAGCAAAGCAATTGGCTCATCAGAACGCCATACTCACCAGCTCACCCAATTAGCTGCCTCAATCGAAATCTTACACATGGCATCCTTGATCCACGATGATATTATCGATGATTCACCGATGCGGCGGGGTCAAGTCAGCATCCAGTCCCGTTTTGGTAAAGACACCGCCGTCTATGCTGGCGACTATCTTTTTACCATCTTCTTTGACTTACTGATCACGAATCTTCATGATGATAATCAATACTTGCAAGTCAACGCCACCATTATGCAACGGCTCCTCAATGGTGAACTGGGTCAAATGGCCCGGCGTTTTGATACAACACAGACAATTCATCAATACTTGCGCAACGTTAATGGTAAAACAGCGGCCCTCTTTCAACTAGCGGCTCGCGAAGGTGCTCATTTTGCTGGAGCGAACGCTAGTCAAACCGTCCACGCTGCTAAGTTTGGTCAAAATCTTGGGATCGCCTTTCAAATGCTCGACGACATCCTCGATTATACTGGTACCAGCCAGTTAACCAAACCAACAATGGAAGACTTAAGCACTGGGGTTTATTCATTACCAATGCTATTTGCCCTGCAGGATCCACGCACTCAGGCATCGCTTAAACCTTTGTTGACTAAAAAATACCAGTTAACAATGAATGACATGCAAAAAATCAAGCAAATGATTATCAATTCGAATGCCTTGGTGCAAAGTCAACGGTTAGCAACAAAATTTACTAACCGCGCATTAGATCACTTGCAATACCTCCCAGACAGCCCCGCACGTGACCAACTGGATCGTCTGGCCAAGCAGCTCCTCAAACGCGTTAATTAATTGGTTGATCAGGAATGATTCCCTGATCAGCCTTTTTTAATTGCCGGAAGCGGTCGTTATTTTTCCACAGTTCACTAGGTGAGCCATGCATAGCGAGCTGACCAGCTTCAATAAAGATGACCTGATCAAATTGATCAATTCCTTGAAGGTGATGAGTAATCCAAATTACCGTTTTATCTTGCAGCTGATTCATAAATGTATCAATCACCGCTTGTTCAGTAATCGGATCGAGGCCAACCGTTGGTTCATCCAGTAAGACAATTGGCGTATCTTTCAACAAGATTCTCGCAAGTGCTAAACGGTGTCGTTCGCCACCGGAGAAACGCAGACCAGCTTCGTCCACTTTCGTATTAATGCCATCCGGAAGCTGGTGAACCATGTCAGCTAAACCAACCCGTTCCAGCACCGACCAAATTCGTTCATCACCGGCTGTTTCATCCCCCAGCCGGACATTATTGGCAATTGTCGTGTTAAAGAGGTATGGGGTTTGATTAATCACCCCAATGTAATCAGCAATCTGATCACCAAATTGACTGGTAGCAACGTCATTTAATTTCACGGCGCCTTTGGTGGGTGTTAAATCTCCCCGAATGAGCGATGCCAAAGTACTTTTTCCAGAACCGCTCCGGCCAAGTAAAGCCACCTTTTCACCAGGTGCTAATTTTAAACTAATACCTGATAGGACTTCACGCTGCGTTGGCGCATAACAAAAGTGAACGTCATTAATTTGCAGTTTGAATGGGCGATGCAATTTTATTTGGTTGCCAGCTGGTTCATCTGAATGACTAAGTTCATTTAATCGAGTGATCGAATTTGTATAAACATTGGTTTCTTGAGCCGCTGTCGATAATTGAATAAATGCATCGACTAACGGGAACCAAGCGAGCACAAATGCCGCAATCCAGTTGGCAGGACCGCCAAAGTGGCCACCAAATTTACTGGCACCCCAGAGAATCACACTGACGATCATTGAAAGATATAACATCTGCAATAAAAAGTCGCGAACGTGTTCAAAGCTGTGAAGTGCAGTAGCATTTTTCTGGTCTGCAGTTTCACTCTGTTGACGGCGCGTCAGGTATTGTTGATTACGTCCAGCTAAAATCCAGTCAGTCACGCCCATGACATTATCTGTCAAATCGACGTAAAGCTGGTCCTTTAGCTGTTTAGCGCGTTCTTGCCGCGCTCCGTTGACCAAAATTGACCAGATTGGAATACCGAAAATAATTAAGCCGAAAACAATGAGCATCCATAACCCCATCAATGGTGATAAAACACCAAACGCCACGACAATTAGTGCATATAGACCCCACGCCACAAACATTGGGAAGAGGGTTCTTAAATATAAATTTTGAATATGATGAACATCATCAGATAAGAGCCCTAAAATATCGCCTAATTGATATTTACTGTGGAAAAAGACCGCATCGTGTTCGAGTGAATCATATAGCTTTCGCCGAAGCTGCGAGGTCATCTTCAAAACCCAGTTATGGCTAACTAAGCGTTCCACATACCGCAATGCTGGCCGAGCAATTCCAAATGCCCGAGTAAGAACAATGGGGACGTAAACCAGCAAAATGTTTTCCGGACGGGTCGCCGACTTGCTAATCAAGAAACCGGCAGAAAACATTAAACCGGCGCCACAAATAAAGGTCACAATCCCTAAACCAATGGCAAGAACTAATGTCCAACGATAACGTTTCAAAAACGGCTTGATCCATCGGTCATGTTGAAGTGCCTTCAATAATGGAATTTTTTTAAACATTGGTCTCACCTCGCATTCGTTGAATGAGTTTGGTAAAGTCACCATGACGAGCCAATAGCTCATCATAAGTCCCCTGTTCAACCAGTTGGCCGTGATCCATTACCAGAATATAATCCATTTGTCGCATCCAGTGGAGCCGGTGGGTTGCAAAGAAGACCAAATGATTGGCCATTAGTGGTAACATCCGCTGTTTCAAATCTAATTCAGTTTCAATGTCCAAATGAGCAGTCGGCTCATCAAAGAACATTACTTTTCGTTGCTGATCCAGAAAGGCCCGCGCTAGTGCGATCCGCTGTGCTTGGCCCCCAGATAATGTCCGTTTTCCCGAACCAATGACCGTGTCTAAGCCAGCTGGTAATTCTGCTAAAAGGTCATCCAGGCCGACTACGTGAATCGCCTCTTTGACTTGTTGGTCACTAACCTGCGGGGTGTAAAAAGCAATATTATCGCGTAAGGTCGCGGTGAACACATACGGTGTTTGTGGAATATAAGTCATTTGGCGATGCCAGTCAACAATGTTGAGGGTGGACGCGGGTTGTCCCTGAATAATCAACTTTCCTGATTGGGGCGTCAAAAAGCCACTCAATAAATTAATCAGCGTCGTTTTACCAGAACCGCTCATCCCGATAATACCAATCATCTCGTTGCCCTTAATCCGTAAAGAGAATGGCTGCAAGACCATTCCGTGCGGGTATCGAAACGTCAGTTGCTTCATCACTAGCTCATCGTCCTTAGTCCAGGGATGTAACGACACCATTGCGGTTTGTGGAGCCGGCAGCTGGATTAATTCGCGAATCCGCCTAAACGCGTTCTTGCCGTTTAAAGTTGCATGAAAGTCACCCGCAAAATTTCGAATCGGTAGGAAATATTCCGGTGCGAGAATTAAAATCCCGAGCGCCGAGAAAAGACTCATCCGACCGTTAATCAAATCAAAGCCTAAGAAGACCGCAATCACAGCAATCGAAAGGGTTGTGAAAAAGTCTAGTGCAAAGGTCGACAGCATGGCAATCTTTAAAACTCGCATGGTTCGATGACGGAACAACTCACTAGAACTAAAAATACTTTGCGAATAACGTTTACTCTGGCCCAAATACTTTAGAGTACCAATGCCCCGCAGGGAGTCAATAAAGTTATTGGACAATTTCTGAAAGTTACCAAACTGCTTAATGGCCTTAGCCTGCGCAGCCCGACCCAAAATAATCATAAAAATCACGATTAAAGGGTACATGCACAATAAAATCAGTGCAGAGCGCCAGTCAAGCCAGACCATTGTGGCTAAAATCAGGATTGGTACAATCATCATGGTCAGCACTTTGGTAAACATGAGCTTAATATAGTCACGGACCTCACTAATCCCGTCCATCACCATCGTGATCGTGCTCCCTGTCCCCTGCTTTTGTACCAGGGCCGGTCCTAATTCAAATACTTTTTGCAATAGTTGACTCCGCAGTTGCTGACTAGTCTGGGCCGCATAGTGATCTAACCAGTGTTCGCTCAACCAATTCAACGCTTGCCGTCCCGTAAAGCAAGCACCAAATGCTATTAACATCAGCCAATCTAATCGATGACCTTGCCATAATCCCGTTAATAACCAGCTGAGGCTTAATGCCTGGCCAATAATGAAAACGGCTTGCAGAACATTGAGTCCCGCAAGCCGTTTGGCAATGGATTGAGCACCTGCGAGTTCAAATAGGTGTCGATCAATCATCCATCGGTCCTCCCAATCGCGGGCATTTCAATTCGTTTTCGGAAAATCCAGTATGCCCAAATCGTGTAGGCCAGGACGCAGGGTACCAAGATCACTGTCGCAACCGTCATCACAATTAACGTGTAATTGGATGATGAAGCAGTCTTGATGACCAGATCATATTGACTACTGATCGATGAAATCATGACCCGTGGGAATAATCCACAGAAAATCAAAGCAACTAGTGAAATCAACGTCAAGCCGCTAGCGATAAAGGCATGACCTTGATGATCCTGGAAAGTAGCAGCATGGGCCCAAATTGAAAAGCCGACAATTAATGCTAGGCAAAGCAAGGTTAAGATTGGGTGAACATGTAAGAAGTCGGTTTGGAAGAGGAGCAGTAATGCAAAGATCACTTCACCGAGATACAGAACCCAATAAAGGGCGTGCGCATAGTTTTGGGCGCGTTCTGAAACTGGCCCGACAGTCTTTAACGTAATGTAATTCAGACCGTGCAAGTAAGTTAATAGAGTTAGCGCCACGCCACCAACAACTGAGAACCAGTTAAAGTAGTCAAAGAAGTGGGCGGAAATATTACCTTGCGCGTCAATTGGCATTCCTTTAATCATGGAAATGAACATCACACCAAACAGGAATGGAACAACGGCAGAAGAAATTGCCATCACTCTGTCCCAAATTGGTTTCTTTGTCATTGGGCTCTTCGCGCGAAACTCAAACGAAACGCCCCGTAAAATTAACCCCATCAAAATAAATAAGAGAATCAAATAATATCCAGAAAATAAGGTTGCGTACCAATATGGGAATGAGGCAAACATCGCCCCACCAGCGGTAATTAACCAAACTTCGTTACCATCCCAAACTGGGCCGATGGTTCGGATAATTTGCGTCTTTTCCGCCTCATCGTGGCCCAACGTTTCAACGGCCATCCCGACTCCATAGTCGAAGCCATCTAAGAAAAAGAAGCCACTAAAGAGGACGCCAATTAGTAAGAACCATAATCCTTGGAGAAATGACATTTAAAAGGCCCCCTTTGCAAATGGATCAGTTGCCTTCTTGTCAGCTTGCGCAGCCGCGTATTCGACCGGGTCATTACGCAAGAAGCGGACAATCAAACCAATCAGAATAATTGCCAAAGTGGTAAATAACAAGAAGTAAATAATATTTGAGGTTAATAACGAAGCCACTGAAACGTCTGGCGAAACACTTTGCGCAATGGTAAAGAGTCCGTAGACCGTCCATGGGGCCCGACCTAATTCAGTAATTAGCCAACCAGCGGTGTTTGCCAGGAACGGTGTGAAGGTCATTAAGGCCATCACCCATAGACACCAACGATGTTCATAAAGTGTCTGTTTGTCCCGTCGCGTTAGAATCAAGCCGACAATAGCTACTAAGGCCATCAAAGCGCCAAAACCAGCCATAACCCGGAAACTCCAGAAGAGCGTATTAACTGGAACATAGTAATTCATTTGATGATTAGCAATCTTCGTGCCATACTTCTTTTCTAATTGCGCATTAACTTCGTCCATCCCCTTAACGGCACCGGTCGTCTTGTGATAGGAAAGGACACTCAGCATATCTGGAATATCAATGTTGCCATAGACCTTATGAGTCTTTGGATTAGCAACACCAACCACGGTCCACGGGGCCTTATCACCTGTGGTTTTATAAACCATTTCGGTGGCCGCAAACTTCATTGGTTGTTCCTTAATTAAGTATTGCATTTGCAAGTCACCGGCGGTAATGCTCCCCAGTGAGAAGATCAGCATTAACCAAAGGCCAATCCGCATCGTTTTGTGGTAAATCTGTTTGTTTTCATCAGATAATGACCGCTTCTTAAGTAGTTGGAAAGCAGTCAAGCCACAAATAATCGTCGCGCCGGTCAATAATGCCCCCATCAAAACGTGACTAAGTTCAAATAGAACTTGCGGATTCGTGAGTAATGCCCCAAAGCTGGCCATTTCCGCACGACCGTTCCGTAAAGTATAGCCAACTGGGTGCTGCATAAATGAGTTTGCGGTCAGGATCCAAAGCGCGGAGGTCATTGTCCCAAAGACAATCATCCAAATAAAGAATAAGTGCAAACCTTTCTTAACGCGATCCCAAGTAAAGACCCATAAGCCAATAAAAGTCGATTCAATAAAGAATGACAGTAAAGCTTCAAACGCCAGTGGCGCACCAAAGATATCCCCCATAAACCGGGAATAGTCTGACCAGTTCATGCCGAATTGGAATTCTTGAATCAGTCCGGTGACCACGCCGACGGCAAAGCTTAACATAAAAATGTTCCCCCAGAATTTTGCCATCTTTTTATAGAGGTCATTCTTGGTATGAACATACATGCTTTCCATGATTGCAACAACAAAGACCGTTCCAATTGAGAAAGGTACAAAGAAAAAGTGGAAAACGGTCGTCATTGCAAACTGGAAACGCGCTAAACTAACAATGTTCATTGTTAATTCCTCCCTCGTAAGCAGTGCGACAAAATGCAATTATCAAGTGCTTAATAAGTATTAATAATTTCGTTTTAAGTGTAGCGCTAAATTATAACGCTTTCAAGCTCATCAATAATAGTTTTATAGAATTAATTGCCTATTTTGTTCAATACTAATGGCTGTTTTTGATAAACATCCGCTCAAATCCGATTTATCAGCATTTAACAGAATCAGCAAATACGGTTATCGTTTGATACATTAAAATATTATTAGTGTTCATATGAAATTTTGATCACGAATGATGCTCATTGCTTTTCTCGGCTGCGATTTGCTATGATGAGATTTATTATCTTTAGGAAGGAAATTAGATCATGAAAATCAAAAATTGCATTAGTGTGCTGGTCTTTGCATTCTTAGGCGGCTGCACACGCTGGTCGTTAAGCACTGGATGGAGTACTTATGGCATTCTGTCTGCAAATTTATTTGGCAGTTTTTTATTAGCCTTCCTCACCTATTACATCATCGAACAGGGGATTTTTTCAGAATGGCTCAGCACTGGTTTAGGCACCGGTTTCATTGGGGCGTTTACCACCTTCTCAACTTTTGCAACGACCACCGTCAAACTGGCTCAACACCAAGTTTGGACTGCTGGCATGTATTTTCTAATTAGTGCGTTCGGTGGTCTCATCATGGCATTACTGGGGTTTGCACTAGCCAGAAACTTAGGGAGGGATGAAGAATAATGCTCATCGTTGGAATTGGTGCCTCATTGGGCGCGCTGGTCCGTTACCTGATGACAATCAGCTTCAAACAACTGAAGCTAAATTGGCCGTTGGCAACCCTCTTGATTAATTTAAGCGGATCATTTTTGCTCGGCGTCTTAACTCACCATTTAGGAAGTACGCAACCATCAATAGCATTTTGGGGCAGCGGTGTCCTCGGTGGTTACACAACCTTTTCCACTTTTAATACAGAACTAGTCTCCTTAATTGATGAACGACGATGGACAGCCTTCTGGCTATACTTGATCCTTTCATATGCTGGCGGTATTTGTACAGCATTCTTTGGCATGACGATCTAAATTAAGCCACCCGTGGGCAACTAGCTCACGGGCAGCTTCTTTTTTATTCAAATATTTTCAACTGATTTAGCATGAAAAAGAGGCTCCATTTAGGAACCTCTTTAAAATTACTTCAGTGGCAACATCGTCGGTTGATCCAAGAGGTGTTGGTAACCTGGTGCTGCTTCAACAGCCTGCGGAATCGCATCCACCGCTGGTGCAGCACTAGTCACGTAACTTTCATCAAGCGGGATCATGTTATGAACTTCAACATCAATCTTTGGAATTCCATCAATCGTAATCCGGTTGTCGATTGCTGGTTCCTTTACAATGTCATCGCAGATCTTGTGAACATAGATCAGGCTCACTTTTGGCTTGCCATCAACATAACCAGCCATGGTAAACCGGTGACCCATCATCGTACCCTTCTTAATTAGGCCAAATGCTTCTGGGTGCAGGTCTTCTGGCGCAGTAAAGACTTCGTGATTGACTTTGACATCATCAAACTTGAAGCCCAGCCGTTCACCCATTTCGTAAACCGCAGCAATGTAGTAAGCCGCAATTCCGGCCTTGAGCTTATCTTGAGGGAATTTGTCAGGATCCAGTCCATAGCCAAAGACTTTTACCCAGCTGGAAGTGTTCCGTTGATCATCTTCACCCGATTGCACGGTTAATTGATCAACATGATCCACTAAGTTGCAAAGGTACAATGGCAAATGTGAAGCATAGAAGCCCGGCAACAATCCGCTCGGAATAAATGAAACACCATTGGCAACTGCTGCATCATTAATCATCTTGTAGAGCTTTGGCGTAGTAACTTGTGAATAATAAAGTGGAATTGTCGTAATACAGTTCTTCTTGGCATTTAAAACTTTCACCATGTCCTGGGCACTTGGGGTAAAGGCACCAGTATCTGAATCGTGGCGCAATGGTGTAAAGACGAGAACACAGTCGGCATCCAGCTTAAGGGCCGCATCAATATCATCAGTCACCTTGACGCCAATATCGGGGAAGCCAAATAAGCCGGCAGCGTCTTTGCCAATTTTATTGGGATCAACATCCACCGCAGCCACCAGTTTAACTGACTTGCGTTCACCAATCATCCGAACTGCAGCCCGACCAACATTGCCGAGGCCCCAAATAATCACGCGATACTGCTTCATGATTGTCACTTCTTTCTCTTAACCTGGTGCAATCAAAATTAATTTCGTTCAACGATCGTTACTTAAAGAAATCAGGATCCTGGTATTCAGGATTTGGATAATGGTAGAAACCTTGGCCCGATTCAACCCCGGTGTGACCTTCGTCAATCATCTTCTTCAGATTATCCGCAATCTTTTTCGCCAGTGGATCGTTCGTTTGTTGGTACGAATTGTTAACAATTTCATAAGCCGTTCGGAGACCCACCACGTCTAAGATCATAAATGGTCCCATTGGTGAACCGTTCGAAATCATCCAGTCCTTATCAATGGTGTGCGGATCAGCAATCCCGTTTGCCCATAATGCTTGAGCGGCGTTCAAAAGCGGAATCAATAAGGCATTCATGACATAGCCATGATTTTCTTTGTTCAAAACCACTGGTACCATTTTAATTGCCCGGGCAAACGTAATAATGGCGTCCTTTACTTCTGGTAAAGTTTGGTCCGTCCCCACAATTTCGGCAACATTGTGCGTCCAAATATGGTTAGCAAAGTGCATGTGTAAGAATCGTTCGGGGAAGTTCGTAAACTTCACTAATTGGCTCGGGACAAACGTTGACGAATTACTTGCCACAATCGTGTGGTCTGGCATAACTTCGCCAAGGTCGTGATAGAAGGCCTTTTTGATATCAACTGATTCCGAAACCGATTCGATGACCAAATCAGCATCCTTGACCGTGGCAGCAAGGTCATTGCTGATGTCGACAATGTTATCCATTGCCCTTTGATAATCAGCATCAGTAGCATGCATATCTTTCATGAATGGTGCTTTAATATTGGCAAGCCGCTTTTCAGCGCGGTCAGTGTGCCGGTTCCAAATTTTAACTTGGAAACCACATCGTGCAGTCTGAAAGGCAATCTGACTACCGAGCACTCCAGCCCCGGCAACAACAACATTTTTAATTTCCATTTTGTCAGCCTCCCTTATTTGGTAACATTTATAGACACTTTTATTATACATTGTTAGCGATTACAAAGGTAATGATATGACGCAAACTTGTTATAATGATTTAAAAACTGACAAATGGGGAGAGACAATGAAAGCTTTATCGATTCGGCCCGATGCGGCTTTGGACATCATGTTAGGCCAAAAAATTGAAGAATATCGGACCTGGAGTACCCCGTACCGCGGTGACCTGCTAATTTGTAATACTGCAAAGAAAATTCACGGGACCGTGCCGGGTTATGCACTGTGCGTGGCAAAAATTTATGACATTATTCAACGAGAAGATGCGAAAGGAGTTTACTACGCATGGAAAATTGCGTCATTTGCCAAAGGCGGTTCCTACTGGATTGAACCAATTAAAGTTAAGGGCCAACTGAAACTCTTTAACGTCGATGATCGACTGATCCACCCTGCACCATTCACGCGGATTGATAGCAAAGCGGCAGCTAAGTGGTTGCAGGAGAAAGTGGCGCCGCTGGTATATTAAGATAAGAGATTAAACGATTGACAGGCAATCATGATCTCTGTTAGTTTTCATGAATCGACAAAATAAAATCCTCATGTTGGAGTTCACTTCCAACATGAGGGTTTTATTATTAATGCCAAGTCACTCATAATAATTACAAAATCTGCTGACAACGTTGTCCCTTCTTTGAATACCAAACATGGCTAATTTGGTCTTTCTTAAAATACCAACAGCATCCTTGAACAAAAGCACCATTTTGTGTCCATTCACCTTTTCTTGGTGTCACGTCAAATATACGTTGCCAAGATCTTTCTTTCACTCGTTTTTGTTTAAGCGGAGACAAATTATCAAACCAGTCATCTTTCTTATGCCATTCTTCATCACTTTTAGCATCATTTAAATACCAGTCATTTAAAACAAAGTGCCAGTTATCATAATCGCTTAAAAGTATTTGATTCTCTGGAATATTCAACTCTAAGCAAACTTGATTATCATAGTCGCGATATGTCCGAAAATCTGGATGACGATGCGAATAATTATACTTATACCAAACCCAAACAGGTAACGTGACACCATTCGGAGGATTACCAATTCTTCGATTCATTTGTTTAATCATCCAATTATAGGCATTTTCAAAATCATGAACATTGAATTCCAAATCACTCTGCAAGTTTATAGACTTAGCTGGATCACAAATGAAAGTGCCCTTAGTAAGCAATTGTTCATAGACTTCATAAGGTTGGATTGACCATACAATCATTTATTAAAACTCCTATATATTCAAAAGATTCTCTATTGTTTTTAGTTTCATTCTTTGAATCTGCAAGTTCCAAGACATGGATTTATTGATAATTGTTTTTGAATAATTTTCAAGTATTTGTTTACCAATATCAGAGATACTAACCAAATTGTTCAATTCATCAACCCAACATAATTTAACCATTAATTGATAACGTTTAGCTTCTGGCTTTGGAAGGACTCTAGAAATATGATTATGGTCTTCTATATTCACATTTTCCTTTGACAAATTAATTACATATTCTCTTTTTGATTCATTAATTAATTGCAAATAACGAAGCCATAAAAGTGATTTTTGATCTACCTTTGTATACCTGAAATTATATAATGGGAATGTTTTAGTAAAATGCTTTTTTAAATTTGAAATTTTATCTGGTAGGATGCAGATGTTTGGGCTATCTTCCATACATTCTTTCCTATCAGAACTGAAACATACCATATATAAAAGATCACCAGCCATAATTTGAACATATATAATTCTTTTTCTTGTAACAGAAGTTATAGCAACTAAGGTTGAACCATAAGGCAATGAGCCCTTTAGACAATTAATAAGCTGAGTTCTCCATAATTTAGGTGATTCTTTCTTAGCTTGAATACCTTCTTTTTTAGTAGAAGTATTCTTTTTAAGATTAAACAATTCGTAATAATAATCTAAATCTTCATGATAATCTGGTTTAGCGTTTTTACTATAACTTTTATGAGACCCTTTAGAATCAATAATTAAATATACTTGATGAAGAGTTGACCACCAATCATACTCTCTAATTGATTTTGGCCAAGATCTTAATCTTAGTCGTTTATACTTGCGTAAAATATCTAACCCATTATGAGTTACTGATAAATAGCCATTTGTATGAACTTTAATCAAGTTAATTTTTATTAACTTTTCAAAAATTTGATAAACATTCGAATTATTTATCGCAACTGGTTTACCCTCATTTGTTCTTTCTATCGTTAAAGTTCCATTATCACGAATAAAAATACCGATCGGATTATAAGCCTCATGGGTTGAATAAACCATTTCTAGTATTAAAAATTCTGGAAGATCCAGCTTCACCGTTGGAGCAGTTGCTATTTCAAACTGTTCTTTTATTTGTTCAACTAATGGAATATCACATTTTAAGTCAACTTTAATATTAAAATACTCTGTGTCAACAAATCGAAACCAAGTTGAATGATCAGATACTCTAATTGGGTAAATATTACCTGCATTATAAAGATAAACATAAATGCTTTTAGAATTGTTACTCTGGCTAAGGGATAAAATCATCCACCGTTCTCCATCTGGTAAACAAGCAAGAAGACCCTTTTTTACCATATTTTTTAATTGATCTTGTTGACCATTACTTATGCTATAAAATCGGATAAAATTCACCCACTTTCTTTAAAAAGAAGATCTCTAATTATTCATTAATGGAAGGTATTTTTAAATTAATCACATTTATTCAATAAAGTCATCAGCATTAATACGGTAAGTACGATACTGTTTTTTCACTTCGCCACCCACACCATACTTCACCATTAAGTTTGTTAGCATTTCTCTATCAACTAAAGTAATATCTAAATCTCTGGCTACCTGTACAGCTCCGCTTGTAAATGTAGAAGTTGTAATAAACACACCACGATTAGCGTGTTTCAATTTAATTACTCCACTAAATCCAGCTATCTCAGGTCATCCCACCGAGTTGTCAGATGCATAACGTTTCACTTGAACATACACCCTTTGTAATCCCAGAGGATCTTGATTAATGACACCATCTTCTCGATGTTTGAGTGTTGTATAGTCTGTTTCCAATAGTCCCTATTTTAAATCAAAATAATAATCATCTAATGCATATGTGGTGATAGGAGTAATATGCAATTGATATTTTTCAACAAGATCAGCTAATTCCTGCCCATCAATTAATGTGACGGTGTTATTACCTTGCGTCGCCTTAGATCTTGCCCGTGGCGTAAAGTAATTAGTAGTAATGAAAATTCCATATTCAGCATTAAAGCTATCCATTACCCCTTTAAATTTATCAATTTCAGGTTCGGAAACTGCACCAGTTGTGTACCTTTTACATTGAATTGCTACACGACTGGTTCGAAATTCATCAGAGGTAAAGTATCCAAAACCATCAATACCATGATCTCCAGATCGGACAATCCCACGTTTTTTATCGATAGTCACTCCCATTTTTGAAATCAGTAACCGTGAAAAACTTTCAAACTTTGCAGGATCAAATTTCATTAATTGATTTAATAATTGAGATTTCCATCCTAAATTATCAGTGTCTTCTTGATCATCCGACCCCGTTGCGGCATCTTCACTTTCTTTTATATCCATTTTGGCTTTGGAAGCATGTCTTTCAGCTCGCTCTTGATCTTTTTTGTGCCAATACTCAGCCATTCTTTGTTCTTGCTCTTTTGTTGGATAACTTTTAAGACTGTTATTCTGTCCGAGATTTGTTAATACAATATCTTTCCCACGTTCTGGTTTTTCAATATAGCCAACTGTATATAAGTTTCTAATTCCAAAATTAAAGTCAAACATAAAAGGAGAATATGTGCCTGTTTTCCCTCGTTTTGTATAGAAAACTTGATCGTAGGTTAATCCATCGTATCCGTTGTCAGCCATTGATTTTCTAATGACTTTTCGACTTGCTGAGCCACCCAAATCTCTTAGAGCCATAACTATTGCTTTCTCAACAGATCTTCTTTTATAGTCAGTTTTATTCATTGCGTTTTACTCCAAATATTTAATTAAAATATATTATAACTTATGTGCAAAGAAAATTTTCATAATCGTAAACAGCACTTTATATAGAGGCTCTAAACAAATTAGGCTGGGAGCAACGTAAGTCCAAATAACTTTTTCAAGCCGTGAAAGAGTGGATTGAACATTACAGTTAAGATTGAATCAAGCATAAATTAAAAGACAAGGTGCCGATTAAAAACCGAAATCTTGCCTTAGAAAAATTTGCTTAATTAAAGTGTTCAACCTACAGGGATCGCTTCAACTACTGGATTATTCAAGTTAATTATTTTCATTAGTTGCCATTTGCTCTGCTTGACTTACTACAGTTTTAATGGCATCTGGTGCAATGTCAGGTGGATAACCATATTTACGTAATAAATGTTTAACAGCTACCCGCATCTTTGCTCGAACGTTACTCCGTCTTTGCCAGTCAACACCAGCCTGCTGTTTAACTGTTTTAACTAATTCTGCCGCAATTAAATGTAGTTTCTTCTCGCCTAATTCTTGAACCGCTTTTTCATGATCGGCTAAGGCATCATAGAAAGCAACTTCTTCTTTAGAAAGGCCCAGATTCTTTCCTTCCTGTTGTTCCTTATTGATTTCCTTTGCCATATCAATCAGCTTACGGATTACGATTTCACTGGTGATTCCCCGCTTATTGTAATCGTCAATCGACTTTTGTAGTAGCTCTTCAAACTTCTTACCCTTTACAATGTTCGTCCGCTGATAAGCCTTTACTTGCCCTTTTAATAGCTTTTCAAGTAACGCAACGGCAACGTCTTTTTCTTCAATCTCATTTACTTTTTTCAAAAATTGATCAGAGATTAAATCCAAGTTTGGCCGTTCTAGTCCTAAATCGCGGTAAATATCCACATTCGGTTCGGAAATAATTGATTGATCTAATAACTGTTGCATTCGATAATCCACCGCTGAATGGGGATGATCACCATTGCTACCATCATATTCAGCAGTAGCATCAAGTTTAGTAAGCGATACTTTTACAATCTTAAAGAAGGCAATCTCAGCACCTAATTCTTGGGCTTCGGGCTGAGTTGATACTAAGGCATAAGCTTTTTGCAATTCTGTAACAACGTCAAAGAATTTTTGCTTAGTTTCATCGTCCTCGGCTTCTAATTCATTAACTGCCTTATTAACTGCCTTTTGTCTAGTTGCCTTATCTTCTGAATCATAGCCAGAGTAATCAATTCCGTATAAGAAGTCCTCTTTAACAATATCGTACTTTTCTTTTAACAACATTAATGCCCGATCAACATTGATGCCGACTTTTCCTTGATCGTCCTTCGAGTAAACGTTCAAAGCAAATTTAAGGGCATCGGCAATACCGATATAGTCAACGATTAAGCCGCTATCCTTATTTTTGAAGACCCGATTAACCCGGGCAATTGCTTGAATTAAGTTATGACCCTGCATCGGTTTATCAATATACATTGTATTCATACTAGGCACATCAAAGCCAGTCAACCACATATCAACGACAATCACAATTTGTAGTTCGTCATGATTATCCTTCATCCGTTTTTGCAGCGTAAAACGATCCTGCTTGCTCGTCTTAAATTTAGCAAACTCTGGACCATCAGAAGCATTAGAGGTCATAATAACCTTGATTTTACCCTTATTAATATCATCACTTGCCCATTCAGGTCGTAGCTTAATAATTTCATTATAGAGCTTAATTGCATTCCGACGGGACATTTCAACAATCATTGACTTCCCAAATTCTTCTTTTTGACGAGCTTCAAAATGGTGAACGAAGTGTTGGGCAATCTTCTCTAAACGTGGCTTAGCACCAGCAAGAGCTTCTAAGCGAGTGAAAGCCCGATTACGCCGCTCATTTTCTCGCAGGTTAGGATCATCATTAATCCCCGCTTCTTTGATTAACTTCTGATATTCCGCAATTGCATTTTTCTTTAGCTTTAGCGGGAACACGTGACTTTCATAATAGATTCGAACTGTCGCGTGATCGTTAACTGCTTGGGTAATGTCGTATACATCAATATAATTACCAAACATTGCAACTGTCGATTTATCTGCCTTATTAATTGGTGTCCCAGTAAAGCCAATAAATGACGCATGGGGAAGGGCTTCCCGTAAATATTTAGCATAGCCATAACGAATACCATTATCAGTAAATTTTGCTTCCATTCCATACTGTGAACGGTGAGCTTCATCAACCATGACAATAACGTTTGATCGATTAGTTAATACGGGCATCTGCTCTTCGCCAGCTTCAAAACTAGGCGAAAACTTTTGAATGGTGCTAAAGACAATCCCGCCAGAATTTTTACTCATGTACTCGCGCACTTCATCACGAGATTCAGCATGATCCGGATTTTGCTGTAAGTATTCATGAGCCGAGGCAAAAGTGCCGTATAACTGATCATCTAAATCATTTCGGTCATTAATTACCAAGATTGTTGGGTTCCCAAGCTTGCGTGCAACAATCCCTGAATAAAAGACCATTGATAATGACTTGCCTGAACCAGTGGTATGCCAAACGACCCCAATTCGATCATCATCAGGGTTCTTCAACGTCTTAGCAGTCCGTTTTACCGCCTTGTTTACCATATAATACTGGTGGTACGCTGCAAGAATCTTAATAGTCTTGTCGCCGTCAGTTTCAAATAAAATAAAGTTCTGAATTAAATTCAATAAATCAGCTGGTCGAAGCATATACTTAATTAAGATTTCAAGCTCCATCATCGACTCATCAACTTGAACGTCTCTTGGCTCACGCCAACGCATAAAACGATCAATCCCCGCAGTTAGTGAACCAGCACGGGCATTAGTTCCATCCGAAATTATTAAAATTTCGTTGTATTGCATATACTCTGGAATTTCTGATTTATAAGTAGACAGTTGTGCAAAGGCTTGCTGAATGCCTACGTTGACATTAGCAGGATTTTTTAACTCAAATGTTACTAACGGTAAGCCATTAATAAAGAGAGTAACATCTGGCCGTCGCTCGTGATCCCCTTGCTTGACGGTAAATTGGTTAGTCGCAATAAAATCATTATTATGGACATTATTAAAGTCAATCGGGTACAGGGTAAACGTCCTGTCTTCACCATTGTCAGATGTCTTCACCTTAGCACCACCGATAATAAGTTGATGAAGCTTATGATTATTGAGCATCATATCTGGACTTTCTGCTAATCGTTCAAACTGGTGAACTGCGTTTTTGTAAATTTCCTCATTATAGCCGGGATTAATCTTTCGCAAAGCATTAGCTAGTCTCTTTTTCAAGATAACCTGAGTATGATCATTATCTCGCTCTTCATCAATCATCACGCTTGGTCCCGTATAACTAGCACTTTTATACACCTGATAACCAACATCACCAAGGCATTGCAAAGCAACTCCTTCAACATCTTGTTCATTAAAATAACTTGTCATGGGTTAATCACCTCTTTCTTTTAGGTTGGATGGATAAATGATAATTTAGTAATCAAAATAGTTTGTTTAGTAATTGCTCTTTTATTTTTGCTAAACTTCTATTTTCTTCTTCTAAACTTTCTATTTGTTTAAATAGCGGTAATGTTAGCTTATCGAATCTATCCATATTTTCTATTTGAGGGACCTTAACAATATGCTGCTTTAATCTTTTACCTGATATTTCCTTAAATGTTGAACCATTAGCCTCATTTATGATTGCTTGTGTCTCATGTTTCATTAACTCATAAATAAATTGAAATGAGTATCTTTTATTAGGGATAATAGATTTAAAGCCCTGATTTGTAGATATATTATTTTTAGCAATTGAAATATAACCGATGGGTGCTCGAGAACTGAATAAAATTGTGTGTGATGGTAGTAACTTTGCACTCCCTTTAGATAATCCTAATTCTGTAATAAAGTTTTCACCATGCGAAGTAAAAACGGATGGATTCTGAGAGAGATCTTTAGGGGTAATCCATGATATGCTACCATTCCAATAATCTTTATTTTTCTTAGAAGGAGTGCCACCACCAACGACACTCCCAATGTCATTAATAGTTTTTTCAATGAGTGTTGAATTATCTAAAAGTTTTAAGAAATATACATCAATTAACTCAAGTAAATTATCATTTATCTGATTATTCAATTTTACTTTTTCTTCTATTACCAAAATAGTATTAGCAATTTTCTTTTGAATATTTAAGTTTGGTAATTCAAACGTAT
The DNA here is from genome assembly GCF_934202705.1 of uncultured Limosilactobacillus sp. Taxonomy (GTDB): domain Bacteria; phylum Bacillota; class Bacilli; order Lactobacillales; family Lactobacillaceae; genus Limosilactobacillus. The sequence goes on along the minus strand of NZ_CAKPYE010000008.1, from coordinate 26,155 downwards.
AATTTCTTATTGCGTTTTTATCACCACGAGGCATTTTAGTACCCTTAGCAGTGCTAGTTACATAGTCAAAAAAATTATCAGACTGCAAAAGTACATATAAGTAATCTTGCATTAATCTTGGACTATTCGTTCTAAAAGCAATTACATCATTTGATTTTGGGCCATTAAATTTAGCTTTCCAAATTTTCTTAAAATATGGTCTTATATTTGATACTAAAATATCTCCTTTTTTATAGGTGCTAACTGTTTTAGCTGATGGCATATTATTAGCAGGGAATTTTACGCCATTCCTATTAGCTAGGAGATTTTCCGTACTAACATAATTATTTAAGTTAACATTCTCAACTTGTTCCCTATCGTTAGATATAATTACAAGATCTTTTAATTTTACTTTCAAATTTCAATCACCCTATATACTTTCTATGCGCTATCTTCACATTCTGCTGCTTCACCATTGCATAATGCAAGGTCGTATCTATTCGTTTATGTCCTAAAAGCCGTTGTAATTGTTCTATTGGCATCCCCTTATCAATTGCAGTTGTTGCCAACGTTCTTCTAAACTTATGGGGATATACTTTTGCTATCCCTACTTGTTTTCCCAATTGTTTTAATCGTGATTCTACCCCGCCGATAGTCAGACGAGTATGCTTTTCATACAAAGAAACAAATAGCGCACTTTCATCATCTGTTCGACTATATAAATATTTCTGTAAATGCAATTTGGCTCGAGCATCAAAATATGCGATTCGTTCTTTATTACCTTTACCAAACACTATGCATTCTCGTTCTTGAAAGTTAATATCGTCACGATTAAGTAATACTAATTCACCAACCCGCATTCCAGTTGAAGCTAAAAAATCAACCATCGCTAAATCTCTTAATTCAGCACAATTATCACGAAGTCGTTCCAATTCTTCATCGGAATACGTCTCCTTAACAGTTGTTGACACCTTAACCTTATGAATTCGTCTAACTGGGCTTTTAATAATATAATCTTCATCTTCAAGCCAATTGAAAAAACTAGAAAGGATTCTTCTAATATTGTCAATCGTAACTTTACTAGAATTATGAGTACGTTGATAAGTAGTTAAATAGTTTCGTAACTCATCAGTAACAATCTCTTTAGCATCTTTTCCAATTGAACCTAAAGCCTTAGTAATAGTAGTTTCATAATACTTCAATGATTTCTCAGAACATCCTTCAGCTCGCTTAGAAGCAAAATATTTCTGCAACAAATGCTGATTATTCTTCGAATCATCACCATTCTTATTAGAAGTAGACATCAATTCACTTAATATACTTTTCAGTTGCAATAGTTGCTTATTATTCAGATATGGCAACATTTCCCGAATTACTCTCTCCGACTCCACTCTTTGCATTGTATTATTCTCCGTTTTTCAAAAATAATACACCACATAGAGTTGCTTTGTGGATTAAATGATAATTTACTTGAGTTCATATCATTAATTTGGAATAAATATAGACACAATATTAGTCGAAAAATCGCTTTAAAGGCATTAGCAAAAAATATTATTACAGGGAAGACACCTAGCACAAGGGTTAGAGAAAACTATGGCACTGATGTTCCTTTTGTTAAAATTCCAGATATGCATAATAAAGTATTTATAGATGAAACCACACAAAATCTTTCTATATTGGGAGCTAATTTACAAAAAAATAAATATTTGCCTGCTAATACAATAATGGTTAGTTGCATAGGAACACCAGGATTGGTTTCATTAGCAGGTAGAGCTGTTCAAACTAATCAGCAGATTAATTCATTAATTCTTGATGATAAATACACCTATTGGGTATTTCTTGAGTTAAGATCCTTAAAAAATAAAATTGGAAATCTTGGTAGTGGTGGTACCACTATCAAAAATTTAAATAAATCAGATTTTAGCAACATAGAAATTAAAATACCTAGTACAAAAGATTTATTAGATGGTTTTAATAACATTGCTCAGCCAATATTTGATCAAATTCATACGAATAGTACTGAAAATAAAGAATTAGTCAAGTTAAAGAAAAACTTACTAAATAAATTCTTTTAAGCCGCTAAATTATCATTTATCTGATTATTCAATTTTACTTTTTCTTCTATTACCAAAATAGTATTAGCAATTTTCTTTTGAATATTTAAGTTTGGTAATTCAAACGTATAATTTCTTATTGCGTTTTTATCACCACGAGGCATTTTAGTACCCTTAGCAGTGCTAGTTACATAGTCAAAAAAATTATCAGACTGCAAAAGTACATATAAGTAATCTTGCATTAATCTTGGACTATTCGTTCTAAAAGCAATTACATCATTTGATTTTGGGCCATTAAATTTAGCTTTCCAAATTTTCTTAAAATATGGTCTTATATTTGATACTAAAATATCTCCTTTTTTATAGGTGCTAACTGTTTTAGCTGATGGCATATTATTAGCAGGGAATTTTACGCCATTCCTATTAGCTAGGAGATTTTCCGTACTAACATAATTATTTAAGTTAACATTCTCAACTTGTTCCCTATCGTTAGATATAATTACAAGATCTTTTAATTTTACTTTCAAATTTCAATCACCCTATATACTTTCTATGCGCTATCTTCACATTCTGCTGCTTCACCATTGCATAATGCAAGGTCGTATCTATTCGTTTATGTCCTAAAAGCCGTTGTAATTGTTCTATTGGCATCCCCTTATCAATTGCAGTTGTTGCCAACGTTCTTCTAAACTTATGGGGATATACTTTTGCTATCCCTACTTGTTTTCCCAATTGTTTTAATCGTGATTCTACCCCGCCGATAGTCAGACGAGTATGCTTTTCATACAAAGAAACAAATAGCGCACTTTCATCATCTGTTCGACTATATAAATATTTCTGTAAATGCAATTTGGCTCGAGCATCAAAATATGCGATTCGTTCTTTATTACCTTTACCAAACACTATGCATTCTCGTTCTTGAAAGTTAATATCGTCACGATTAAGTAATACTAATTCACCAACCCGCATTCCAGTTGAAGCTAAAAAATCAACCATCGCTAAATCTCTTAATTCAGCACAATTATCACGAAGTCGTTCCAATTCTTCATCGGAATACGTCTCCTTAACAGTTGTTGACACCTTAACCTTATGAATTCGTCTAACTGGGCTTTTAATAATATAATCTTCATCTTCAAGCCAATTGAAAAAACTAGAAAGGATTCTTCTAATATTGTCAATCGTAACTTTACTAGAATTATGAGTACGTTGATAAGTAGTTAAATAGTTTCGTAACTCATCAGTAACAATCTCTTTAGCATCTTTTCCAATTGAACCTAAAGCCTTAGTAATAGTAGTTTCATAATACTTCAATGATTTCTCAGAACATCCTTCAGCTCGCTTAGAAGCAAAATATTTCTGCAACAAATGCTGATTATTCTTCGAATCATCACCATTCTTATTAGAAGTAGACATCAATTCACTTAATATACTTTTCAGTTGCAATAGTTGCTTATTATTCAGATATGGCAACATTTCCCGAATTACTCTCTCCGACTCCACTCTTTGCATTGTATTATTCTCCGTTTTTCAAAAATAATACACCACATAGAGTTGCTTTGTGGATTAAATGATAATTTACTTGAGTTCATATCATTAATTTGGAATAAATATAGACACAATATTAGTCGAAAAATCGCTTTAAAGGCATTAGCAAAAAATATTATTACAGGGAAGACACCTAGCACAAGGGTTAGAGAAAACTATGGCACTGATGTTCCTTTTGTTAAAATTCCAGATATGCATAATAAAGTATTTATAGATGAAACCACACAAAATCTTTCTATATTGGGAGCTAATTTACAAAAAAATAAATATTTGCCTGCTAATACAATAATGGTTAGTTGCATAGGAACACCAGGATTGGTTTCATTAGCAGGTAGAGCTGTTCAAACTAATCAGCAGATTAATTCATTAATTCTTGATGATAAATACACCTATTGGGTATTTCTTGAGTTAAGATCCTTAAAAAATAAAATTGGAAATCTTGGTAGTGGTGGTACCACTATCAAAAATTTAAATAAATCAGATTTTAGCAACATAGAAATTAAAATACCTAGTACAAAAGATTTATTAGATGGTTTTAATAACATTGCTCAGCCAATATTTGATCAAATTCATACGAATAGTACTGAAAATAAAGAATTAGTCAAGTTAAAGAAAAACTTACTAAATAAATTCTTTTAAGCCGCTAAATTATCATTTATCTGATTATTCTTTTCAATTTTTAAATCAATTTTTCTTAAGTATCTCGCTATTCTCTTTTGATCGCATAATTCAACTGGAATTTTTATTTTAAGTTCTTCTAATTCTTTCTTATTTATCGACGTAAATACTGTTCCCGTTGCTATCGAATCTAAGTGATCTCCTATTCTCTTAAAAAAATAATATAGATATTCTTTTGAATAACCATTTTTTACCTTTATGCTAGCTAATCCACGACCTATAGCTATTTTTTGATTGGCCCAATTTACTCTACCAACCGGAGCCCTAACGCTAAATAAGATCTCGCCTGAGCTAGCTACTCGATTAAAAGCTGTAGTATAGGTATCTATTTGCGGGTAATTTTCACCGAATGTTCTTACACCTTGTAAAAAAGGCATTCCATCCCCTTCATTGTTATAGAAGGTCGACTTAGGTGATTGTCCCATTACTATTTCTGCAATATCTTTAAGGTACACATTCCTATATCTCATAACCAAGCTCCTTCAAAACATCTTTAATTTGAGCTTGCAGTTTATTGCTCTCCTCAAACTGTTTCTTTAATTCACCCGTCAGACGTTTCATCTTAACCTCATAAGGCTCACCATCGTCTTCTTGTTTAGCTAGCCCTACATAACGCCCCGGTGTTAATACATAATCATTTTTCGCAATTTCATCTAATTTAGCAATTTTACAAAATCCGGCAATATCTTTGTATTCTTGCTTATTTGTTCCACGGTAAGCGTGATAAGTATCAGCAACCTTTTTAATATCTTCAGCATTAAATGCTCGGTGAGTCCGATCAATCATTTCACCGAGGTTACGAGCATCAATAAATAGTGTTTCACCTTTCCGTGAACGCTCATCAGCTGATTCCTTGTTCATATCGACAAACCACAGTGAAACTGGAATTCCGGTCGAATAAAACATCTTTTCTGGCAAAGCAACGATGGCATCAATCTTATCATCTTCTAGGATTGCTTTACGAATTGCTAGCTCTTCCTTATTTGATGTTGACAATGCTCCATTAGCAAGAACGAAGCCTGCCTTACCATCAGGAGCTAGCTTACTAATAATATGCTCAATCCAAGCATAGTTAGCATTTCCTGTTGGTGGAACCCCATACTTCCACCGAGCATCATCTTGTAGCTTTTCTCCACCCCACTTTTTAATGTTAAATGGTGGATTAGCCAGAATGTAGTTAAAGCGTACACCCTTATGTAAGTCATTAGTAAAGGTATCACCTTGATGAGGTCCTAGGTCACTGTCAATTCCCCGAATAGCCAAATTCATTTTTGCTAATTTCCAAGTTGTTGGGTTGGATTCTTCACCGAAAACATGTAAATCCTTTAGTTCCCCTTGGTGGCGTCTAACGAACTCTTCCGATTGAACAAACATTCCGCCAGAACCACAACAAGGATCATAAATTCGTCCCTTATACGGTTCAATCATTTCAACCAGAATCTTAACAATTGATCGTGGCGTATAGAATTCACCACCGTGCTTTCCTTCTTGACTAGCAAATTCGTTTAAGAAGTATTCATATACTCGGCCTAATACATCTTTGTCAATTGACTCTTTATTGCCGACCTTAATATCAGAGATTAAGTCAACTACTTCTCCTAGACGAGTCTTGTCCAAATCAGGAGAAGCATAGTTCTTACTCAGAATTCCTCGAAATGAATCATTACTCTTTTCAATTGCTGTCATGGCATCATCAATTACTTCACCGATCTGCGGTGTCTTAGCAGCATGCTCAATCTTCTTCCAACGCGCTTCTTGTGGTACCCAAAAAATATTATTCTCAAGATACATATCAGGATCTTCAGCGTCATCGGGATAATCTGTCTTCAATAATTCCTGACGCCGCTCTTCAAATGAATCAGAAGCATACTTCAAGAAAATTAATCCTAATACAACATTTCGGTATTCTGAAGCATCCATGCTTCCTCGTAATGCATCAGCTGCTTTCCATAATTTATCTTCAATATTTAATTCTTTTGATTTAGTTGCCAAAAGTAAAACTCCTCATAAAATTTCCAAATGTATACTGTATCTCATTTGCAGTAATGTTTGAGTAAATCTCCATATTTTAGTAAATATAGTCTCTCCTAATAATTACGTAACATAACACCTTCAAATATATACTATTTTCTGACATCCCTTAATTCTACTATGAAGCTGAATTTTAATGATTAAATAAATTATATAATCTGAATGTCCTTAAATAAACCGTAACTATTCAATTATTTTACAAAAAATGACCGCGCTCCCGCACGATCATTCATTGCTAGTAATGTCCTTTATTCATCAACACGCGACCATCCAGCTGTTCGAGTTGCCGACCATCTAACAACGGCGCCATTTGCTTTTGCACTTCTTTAAAGCCAGCGGAATTAACGTAGTTCTTAAAGGTCTCCTCATTTTGAAAAACTTGGAAAGTTAACCATTGATTGGGCTGATCCTGCTTTTGCGCCACATAGCACACCAAGATTTCCGTTTCGGCTTGCATGGCCTGTGTTAAATAATCGGTTAACAGCTTTTTTAACTTGGCATCACAACCAGCTTTAACCGTCAAATGAACGATATTCACCCGCATCTGATTATCGGTGGTGACATTCAATGAAACTTCCTGCTCACCTAAAAATTGCGGGATTAACTCAAATTTTTGTTGGTCTTGAACGGCGTCCTCAGCAACCTTCAAAAAATCATTGAACTGTGGTGATTGTCGATGCTGATCATAGGCCTTGGCCCCATCATAAACTTCCAGCATCACATTCTGGCCTTGCTCATTTTCAGTGTGATACATTGCTAACGTACCATTTTCAATCGTAACCGATGTCACCATATTCCGTTTACCAACTTCATTAAAAGCTCGGCGCTGTTTATCATCTACCGTCAGCTTGAACATCTTTAAGATTACTGAATTATCGATAACTTTCATAATTTCCTCTTACTTTAATGTTGTCGCAACCATTTTAAATAGGGATATTATAGCAAAGGTCACTAATCAATGAAAAGCGTTGCAAATGTTAATTATCGTTTAAAAGTATCAAATAACACTTCTAGTAAATGCTGCATCGCCTCATCACTCAATCGTTCGCCATACAGTCGTTCATGCAGGGTATTAAGGACATAACCATAAACATGGCGTTTAATTTCAAAGGCGCGAGCGGTCAACTGGGCCTGTTCATAATCCTGATTGCCATAGCATCCGCACTCCTGTTCAAGCCCGTACCGATGCACCGTTTCATGCAGTTCGGTCAAATGCATCTGAGAAATGGCATTGGCTTGATGGAGAATTTTCTCAAATTTTTTCTGATACGCTGGTACCCGCACATTCACGCATAATTGCGGGGTTTCAAATGCCAAGATCATCCCCTGCTGGTCCTTTGTAAAGTAGTGGTCAGTCATCGGCTTGACCATGTAGTACACCATCTCCGCATTTTGCGTCCCCATCGATGGCACCAGTAAATTACGACCGGCCACATAGGCACGAATTGGGTGATGTTCACCTAATAGCTCATAATACGGGACGCTGCACCGACTATAACAGTGATTCACAGTAGAAAATTCACGCATGGCAACCTTGAGCGGCTGATCAATAATGACCCGCTCGCCATTACTCAGCAAGACAAAGGTTTGTTCTTCACCATAACGAGTAATGATTAAAAAATTCTTCCAAGTTAAGCGATATTGTGTGACGACCTCAATCTTGCCGGACTTCAATTCCTCAATGGTGGCAAAAGTGGGCGTTTTAAACGTCGATTCCGTCATCATTTCTCTCCTTTAACAATTTCCTGTCAATAACCGGTTTAGTTGACGCCCATTAATTTACGGGAAAGATGGTCTACTGTCAATCATCAATCTACTAATTTGACTAAGCAGCCGTTCAGCAAATCACACTTTCATCGTTTCGAATGGTAATATCCTGTATCAGGTATTATTTACCAACTATTCAGCCACTTTTAGCCTTGAAAACATCAAATTTAGACCCTTTTTTCCATTTTCTACTAATCGTTTTCCGTTACATAGTTCGCTAATATTCATCCTACCGGGCCCGAGAAAATTACTGAAGGATGAATTAATTTTGCAACTTAATGATTATCTAAAAACCACTTACCAGGACACGGAATGTCAATGCATTATTTTCGGTGTTCTTAAACGACTCCATATCGATCACTATCACCCTGACCGGCCCGATTATGAACAAGAAGCCCGTCTTATCATGGCCCGGGGAATGCTGTCCTATGATACTCAGCATCGTTCGGAACATCATGATGATCACCCTCGCTACTGTTACCTTTATCAACACCTTTACTGGCGTCTAATTGATCAGTTAAGAAATCAAACGCGCCGTCGTCAGCAAATTGAAATGTCACTTGATAAGGAATTTGCCGATTGCGACGCGCAAATGCAGCAGGAAAAAATTTTACGCGACTTAACCGCTGAAGTTAAATTTATTAACTGCGAAATTAGCCAATTAATGCGGTCACTTTTGCAACAACTCACTCCTCAACAACGCCGGTACGTTCAAATGCTATATTTGGGCTACCGACCAAGCGAAATTGCGACCAGATTAGGAATCTCGCGGCAAGCCGTGGCTAATTTGCGCAAACGGGTCATTAACATGGCTCACCATTACCAGCTGAAATAACAAAAAGGACCGCATTTGCGGTCCTTTTTTCATAAGCAATGTTACCGATTTAGTTTTGCTGAAAATCAGCAATTACCTGTCCCAACCGTTGAATTCCCACTTCAATCTTGTCATCGCTCATGTTCGAGAAATTCAAGCGGAAAGTTCCAGGGACCACTTCATCTGGATAAAATGGTTCTCCTGGCACAAAGGCCACATTATTTTTAATACATTCATCAAACAGCGCTTGAGTATCTGTAATGCCAGGCACTGCCACCCAGATAAACAAACCACCCTCTGGATGAGTATATTCCACGTTAGCCGGGAAGTACTTGACGATGCAATCAATCATTAACTGTTCCCGTTGTCGGTAGACCTTACGAATCTTGGCAATGTGTTTATCCAGATCAAAATCTGTGAGGAACCGAGCAATGACTTGTTGGGAAACATTATCCGTATGGAGGTCCGCTGACTGCTTAATCACCGTAAAATGTTTGATAAAATCATGATCAGCCACTACCCAACCGGTTCGTAGTCCGGGCGTCAGCGTCTTGGAGAACGTACTCAGATAAAAGACCCGCCCATCGGTATCAAAACTCTTGACTGCGGGAACCGTTTTCCCGGCAAAGCGCAATTGACCATACGGATCATCTTCAATGATTACAATATCGTACTGACGGGCAAGTTCCGCTAACTTTTGCCGTCGCTCAACCGGCATCGTTCGGCCAGTTGGGTTTTGGAAGGTTGGCACTGTGTACAAGAATTTAGCTTCTGGATGGTCCTGCAGCGCTTGCTCCAAAGCATCCATTTTTAACCCGTCCTCATCCATCGGCACACCAACAATCTTGGCACCATAAGTATGAAAGACGTCTAAAGCACTCATGTAGGTTGGCTTTTCAACCAGAATCGTATCGCCACGGTTCAAAAACATCCGTGAAATGAGGTCGATTGACTGTTGAGAGCCTGTGGTAATGGCGATACTGTCGGCATCACATTCAACTCCCCGCGTGGCCATCCGTTTCGCTAAGATTTTGCGAAGCGGTAGGAAACCATTGGAATTGGTATATTGAAGTGCCGATTGGGCTGCGGTTTCATAGACGCGATCAGTAGCCGTTTGCAGCTGATCAGTTGGAAACAGTTCTGGTGCGGGTAAGCCACCAGCAAACGAAATCACATCTGGTGAAGCAGCAACTTTTAAGATTTCACCGACGGTATCGACGCCATCTTGTGGCACTGCTTTTGAATAATGATAGTTAACCATTGAAATTTCCTCCTTCAGCTATTAAATTTCAAATATTTCTGGATCAATAAAAAAATGCCCTCTGTTCATCAAGAACAAAGGACGTTCACACGTGGTACCACCTTTTTTCGTTGCCGACTCACATCTGCAACCTCAAACGGACAGCAAATTAATTCGCGATCCGTTGCACGATATTGGGTGCTACCAAGCTACCTCGGAAGGGAGCTGACAATTGTAATCTTTAACCAACTAGTTGAGATACCTTCTCAGTGCTTGGTACTCCCTGTGGCTCCACTAATTAGCGACTCCATCACAATTTATTATTGATCTAATTAAATTGTTGAAAGCATCTTACACCTTGAAATGAGAAAATGTCAACCGCTTTCTCATTTATTTTTAATTTTCTGGGTTGAAGAACAGTTCATCATCCTTGTGCGTATTACCAAAGAGGGTCCGGTCCATCACCCGCAATTCATCAACTCGATTACCATGACCCAGGACTTGCTTAACATCTTCGCGAGCCGCCTTTAAATATTCTGGATCTTTCAACCGCTTAGCATACAGTAAGGCGACATTGGTCATTTGATCAAAGACCGGTTGCTTATCATGATTATCTTCTGCCATCTTCGCTAAGAAAGTGACAAAGGCCTTATCCATATCAATCCATGAATTGAAGGTTTGGGCAGCATCCTTTTCCGTGACAAAGGAAATCATGTAATTCTTAAAGTAGTCCACTGCGTAATAATCTTCACTCGTTGGTTTAACCAGCGGATTATTTTCAATAAACATCATGCAACCTGCACCATAAAGGTAGGTCATGATTCCAGCACCCCAAGTGGCCGCTTGACCTTTTGTCACCGGATCCTTGGCATTGACTTCAGAATACCGTTCAAATAAGAGCAACGCAGCTACCATAAAGTCATCCGCCGTCCGTGCCGGATGAACTTCCATGGTGTGCTTACGGTCTTCGCCTGCCGTTGGCATTCCTGCGAACTGAATCATTCCCCGATTGCCAAAATAAAGCGGACTATAGTTCAAGCTCACTGCCTGATTAAATTGTTCAAAAGCTTCTTTTGGGTTCCCAGTCGCCGCCAACTTAATCCCCTTTTGGTTATAGTCTTGGGCTGTACTTGCATTGTGTTTTGCCATAATAAAGTTCTCCATTCTGTTTCAAATAATATTAGCAACGGAAATTGCCGGTTTCCATCCCTTTTAGTTTTAGCATTCTCGCTTCTAAAGCGCAAGATTAAGGTCGTTTGACAATCATTACATTGCCATCCTCTGGATTGCCATAAACCAGATAATGACCATGAAAGCTGATTTCTGGTACATCTTTACCGATGGCAATCCCCTTAACCACATAATCGCCGTCGGCTAACTCCCCAACTTGCTCAAACAGTTCCGGCACCGGATCAATGTCGGTCACGAAGACTTGAAATTCACCGTCAACCCCACCATTACTAAAGGTGAGTTGTTGCCCGTCTGCTTGTTCAATGACAACTTGTCCACTCGTCGTGAGCTGATACACTTGCTTCATCATTATCCTCATCTCCAATGAAAACATTTACATGAAAAGTTTAGCGAATTTCATTGTGTCCTGTCAACGGAAAAGGTCGGGGAATTGCCCGCCAATAATAATTATTTTATTTGCTTACTAATAATGTTGCTTTTAAACTGCCGCTCTAGTAAAATTAAATCATTGCTTTTTCACGAATGGAGTAAAGAAATGATTGGAATTCTGGCAAACACGTTAGCAGTGGTTTTTGGTACTGCAATTGGGGTTATCGTCAAGCATTTTCTGACAGATCGTTATAAAGATGCCCTTTGGATGGTACTAGGCTTTGCAGCGTTGGGTGTAGGAATGCAGACCGTGGTTGCAAACCTCCCCAAAAGCCACTACCCCATCCTGTTCATTATTAGTATGGCGATTGGTTTTCCGATTGGAACTTATCTTCAATTGGATGATCGGTCAAATCAATGGTTAAATTCCCGTTTCTCCACCCGAGTTGGTGAGGGAATCGCCACCGCAAGTTTTCTCGACTGTATTGGTGCCCTCGCAATCCTCGGGCCAGTCTATGCGGCAACTAGCGGCAACCAAACCATGCTGTATACCAATGCCATGTTTACCCTGGTCTGTGCCATTATCTTTGGTGCTGGCTTTGGTTGGGGAATGTTACTAGAAACGCCAATAATCTTCATTTGGCTGTCTTTAATCTACCTGATTGCGAAGTTTCTTTCCGCGAGCTTTTTCTCACCGGCATTTATTATTGAAATGTCAATTGTTGGCGGATTCCTAATTGTCGCAGCGGGACTCTCACTTTTAAAGATTCGCCAATTTAAAACGGTCGATATGCTTCCAGCATTACTCGTCCCGGTGATTTTCTTTATTGTTCTAGACGTGATAAAAGCATTATAAACCACTAACAACCCTAATGGATGTGAACGGTGTCGTCAACGGCACCGTTTTTTTATGCCTTGACCAGTTGGAGAACCAGTCCAATTTCTTCTAATGAATATCCAGCTTCGCGCATCAGTTGGCCTAACTGTTCTGGATCGTTGTTAACCAATTTTTCCATTGGTACTCTCCCCTCATTAATATAAATACGTAAAAAATCGGTAACTCCATTTCTGGGATTACCGATTTTATTTGGTTAATCAACTTTTTTAGCAGCTTCAACTTTCATTTGCGGAATAATCTTACGTAATTCGGTCACCAACCGTCCAATATCATCGGCGGTATTTGTCATACCAAGACTAAAACGCAGTGATTCATGAATGCGCGGACTGTTCTCCCCATACATAGCAACTAAAACGTGCGATGGTTCCAGTGAGCCAGCGGTACATGCCGAACCAGCGGCACCAACAATCCCGTTCAGGTCTAGATTAACCAACAAGGCATCATTACGAATCCCCTTAAACCAAATGTTGATCGTTTGGGGCGCCATATTATCAGTCAAATTACCGTTAATTTCGTAATCAATCTGACTTTCATCCAGTCCTTGGATGAGTTGCTTTTTTAATTCAACATAATGGGCAGCGTTCTTTTCAAGCTGACCATCCGCAAAATGCATTTCAATTGCCTTAGCAAAGGAGACTGCAGCTGGAACATTTTCCGTTCCCGGACGGTGCTTCATCTCTTGATCGCCGCCTCGCATTAATGGTGGAAAGTTAATCCCATCGCGTCGATATAGGAAACCAATCATTTTGGGCCCGTTAATTTTATGAGCTGAAACTGAAAGCAAGTCAATATGATCAGCTTGAACATCAATCGGTACTGCACCGTACCCTTGCACTGCATCAGTATGGAACCAAACATTAGAATCCTTCACAATTTCGCCGATTTCATGAATTGGCAAATGACTACCAACCTCATTATTAACGGTCATAATGGAAACTAAAATTGTGTCATCATCAAGTGCATCTCTCAATTGTTGTAAATCAATCTGCCCGTTTTCATCAACATCCAGGTAAGTGACTCTAAAGCCTTCATTCTTTTCCAGGTCTTCCAATGGACGCAACACCGCTTCATGTTCAAACTTAGTCGTAATGATATGGTTACCTTCATGATGACGAGCCCGCGCCGTCTGGTAGATGACCGTATTATCACTTTCGGTCCCGCCGCTAGTAATGTTGATTTCACTATCAAGCTTGGCATTGATTGACTTCGCCATTTGATGACGAGCCTTTTCTAACACGCCGCGGGCCTCGCGACCATAATAATTCGTTGCGGACGCATTGCCCCAAAACTCATGCATTGCATCATTCATCGCTTGCATCGTTTCAGGCAACATTGGCGTTGTTCCGGCATTATCGAGATAAACTCGTTTTTCCATTGTATCCCTCTTTTAGCTTACTTAATGTTAGCAATTATACTATAAGTTAGGATTATTTAACAGAGGCACTTGCCCCAGTGTCCGGTGTATCATCATCCGGTCGATTGTCATTTGAATCATCCGCAACAGATGCACTGGCATCAGTATCTGGTTGTGCTGTCGGTTTTTCCTCTGCTACTGACGCACTGGCCCCGGTATCTGGGGTTGCTTTTGCATCTTTGTCTTCAGAGACCGAGGCAGAAGCACCTGTATCAACCACGTTATCCGGATCATCGACTAACTTTTGCCCGGTCATTTCCAAGTATTTCTTGACGATTGGCCAGAAGTCAAGCACGATTTCGTTAGTCCCACGGTAATTGCCGCTTTCGTCATGCATCGCTTGGTAGTTATTAACCACCCATTTTTCGTTCTTCCGATCTTGTGGTTCAGAAAGCTGGAACATTTCCTGCTTACCAGTTCGCAAAAGATGCAGGACTTGTTTGACATGATCATGGACGTTCCGAATATCTGGATGGACTTCACTCAATGGCAATCCAGCTTGCTCTGGTCGCCGTGAAGCATTCATCCGTTCTGCTGGTTGGTTATGATTGTAGTAAAGAAATTGATTATTATCATCAACAAACGTTAGTTCTGCTGGAATCGACTTCAAGAACCAATTAATTTGATCAACCGTCAGCACGCCCCGATCTAATTGAACATAGTCATGACCAGAAGCGGCCTCAGTAATTTTAGCCGCCTTTTCGACCCATTCAGGATCCTTCATTTTAACCCCTTCGATTGTCGTGTCGGTTTTCCCGCTGGCAGTCAAGTCTTCATTTTTCCATGCATCTGCCGGTTCTGGGCCTTGCAGAGCTTTCATAACGTCAACCCATTTGACAAACTTTTCCATCATGTTAGTTAATACCTTAACCGTTTGTCCATCTTTCAAGTTACCCTGTTTATCAAAAGCTTCCTTAGCATCGCCCAGTAAGAATTCTGTTCCCGGCATGACTAAACCACGGACACCGGGAGCTTCCAAAATTTCCCGTAAATCTAGTTGGGCCCGGGATGAACCTTGAGCAAAATAGGAAGCGCCAACGATCATGACCGGTTTATTTTCTAATGGGTGGATCTTGTACGAGAGCCATTCGATTACACTCTTCAACGCTGCTGTCGTGGTGTGATTATGTTCAGGAGTTGCCATAATCACCCCATCCGCATTTTCAATTCGGTGCTTCAAATATTGGATGGGTGCACTATTGGTGGCGTCTTGATCTTCATTAAACATTGGAACATCTTTAATGTCGACCACCTCAATATCTGCATAATTGCGGAAGTGGTTCGCCATGTACATCATTAATTTACGGTTATATGAATCCTCTGCAATTGAGCCCACAATCCCAACTAATTTCATCTGAGTTCACCTCAATCTTTATTTTCCTAGTTCCAACTGCTTAATTTCTTCTAAGGCATGGTCCGCTGCTAACTGAAATTCACGGGTCTGCTTCACAAACGTTTCAAAACAAACAAAGATTTGGTCTAATAAGTCCACAAATTCCGTCTTCTTTAATTCCCCATGATCGTCAAAGGCCTGCAGCGAGTGATCCAGCATATATTCCGAACTTGACATTGTCCGTGCAGCGAGCTCTGGTGAAGCAAGCATCTTCCGTAAAATTTGCTGGGCGCGAGAAGTGCCTAACGTCCCATAAGACGCTCCTGTGACCATGACAGGCTTATCTTTAAATGGGTGGATCGTATATGAAAGCCACGCCAACGCATTCATCAATACCGCGGGCACCGCATGATCATATTCTGGAGTTGAAATGATTACCCCATCCGCCTGAGCAATTTTCTGCCCCATTTGACGAGCCGCTTCAGGAATTGACCGATCAGGAGTCTTATAAAAGACTGGCAATTGACTGATGTCCAAAATTTCAATCTCAGCAACTTTGGCATACCGTTCTTTCATAAAGTTAATCAGTTTTTTATTGGTTGAACCTTTACGATTTGAACCAGCAATTGCAATAAAATGATCCATGTTGCTCCCTCCCAATTTTTCTTTTTAGTATATCATTTTTTAAAGTGCTATTCACAGCTTAGGATCTTACCATCTCGCTGGATGGCAACCGCTTGTACATCCGGCAACGCTGAAACCACTTTTTGAATCCGTGACCAAGATTGGCCAAACAGCATCGAAGTCCAAATTTCACCATCCACCGACCGTGGTGAGATAATGGATAAACTAGCCATTACCGTCTGGATCGGGTAGCCAGTCGCCGGATTAAATATATGATGGTAGAAGTGCCCATGACTAGTTAAATTTCGTTCATAGATTCCCGAAGTTACTATCGACTGATTTTTTAAGTTTAAAACACGAACGTAATTTCCCAGTGGCTGGTGCGGGTCTTGTAACCCAACATGCCACATTCCATCAGCTCGCTGCTGGTTACCGCCGATCACGACCACATTGCCACCAAGATTGATGACCGCGGAGGTGACTCCTGAACGAACTAAAAAATCTTTAATTAGGTCAGCGCTGTACCCCTTTGCTAAGGCCCCAAGATCGATTTCCATGCCGGCTTTCGCTAACATCACGGTTTGGTCACGCTCGTTGAGCTGGATCAACCTGGGATCCGTTAATGCTAGTCGCGCTTGAATTGATTTATCATCAGGGACGCGTGCGTCACTGAAGCCAATGTGCCAAAGCTTGACTAGTGGTCCAATGGCAATGTTCAGGTAACCGTCTGGAGATAGACTGAATGCTTTACCCAACTGGATTAGTTTAAACAACTCCGGCTTAACCTTGACCGGCTTTTGACCAGCGAGGCGATTAACCTGCATTAAATCTGCATCGGCATCATTGGCGGAAAAGATTTGTTCATACCGTTTGAGTCGGTCAATGGCCTCATCCGCAAGTTGCTCAACATTTGGCAATGCTGTCTGTAAATCTAGGGTAATGATGGTGCCCATGAGGTGAATTGTTCGTTTTGTTCCCATCTCGATCCCTCCGTCTCTATCAAAAATCATACCATATGCTCACCAAGCCTTTTACACCCATTTACAATTGGTAAAATAATTTTAAAATGAAGGAGAAAACCAAGAAGGAGGCTGCTATGGAACCGCAATTAGATATTTTCGATTTAAAAGCCGTCCAAATTACCAAGTCAAAACACGAGTTAATACAATTAGGTCAACACCGGCAAGCAATCCTGGCGAGCACCAAGTTAGGCGAGTATGTGCCAGTTCACCGCGACCCCATCAAAGCCATCCAAAAAACTGAGGATAATATGATTCCAGAACTATTGCCACTACGTCACAAAAGGATGATTGCGAGCCCATTTGCTTTTTTTCGTGGAACTGCTGAATTAATGGAAAGAGATCTCAAACATCAGCACCAAAGCAAGTTACCAATTATTATCTGTGGTGATGCCCACATCCAAAATTTTGGTTTTTATGCCTCACCTGAACGTCAACTACTGTTTGGATTAAATGACTTCGATGAAGCAAGAATCGGCAACTGGGAAAGTGATCTGAAGCGACTATTAGTTAGTGCCCAGTTAGCCGGTGAAGAGAATGGGTTTGATCAAGAAGACCTGCACCGCCTGCTCAAAAGGCTCACGAAGACCTATCGCCATGCTGTGAAACGTGCTAACCAGGATGCCCTTTTTCAACGTTACTACTTCTCTTTCAAATACTCGGATATGATCAAAACCATCCAGCTACTCGATCACCACAAACAACCGCAAACGATTCAAGCCGTAATGAAGCGGATCCTCAAAAAAAGTCACCATTCGAATTCTGCTCAGGCGGTTAAAAAGCTGGCCAGCATCGGTCCTGATGGAGAGTACCATTTTATGGAAAACGTTCCCCGGGCACGCCACGTCAGCGAGCAACGTTATCAACAATTGCTAGCGGGCTTCCGTAAATACCGTCAGCACGTTCGGCCAGATATTCAAGTGTTTTTAGCCAATTTTCACATTTCCGACCTGATTCGCTATAGTGTTGGGGTGGGAAGCTTTGGCACTCGCTGTTATCTCTTCTTATTAACCGGAAATGACGGCACTCCGTTAGTGCTTCAAATGAAAGAGGCCTTGCCCCTCCGTTACAACATACAGCAACTGGTTAAAAATCAAGTCATCGCCAATGGGCAACGGGCTGGCCGGCGCATTGTGACCGCACAACGAACCCTGCAATCATCTTCGGATCCTTTCCTTGGCGCGACCAGCTTTGCAGGGCGGAGTTATTACGTTCGGCAGTTTCGTGATATGAAAGAATCGATCAATGTTGCCAAATTAGATTTGCCAAGCTTTCAGCTGTATTGTGAAACCTGTGTATTGCTTTTAGCAATGGCCCACTACCAAAGTCCGACCGCTCCAATGATTCGCGGTTACTTAAAACATCAGAAAGAATTAGACGGTGACTTAGCAGACTGGGCCGTCCAATATGCCAATCAGGTTCATCAAGATTACACTCAATTTGTCAAATATATTGAAAAATAGAATACTAAATACCGTTGACGGACTTTTCCGCCAACGGTTTTATTATCAGACATACTTTTGAATAGCTTCGGCGACTCCATCATGATTATTATCAGCCACCGTCACATCAGCTTTTTGGATTGTACTAGAAATCGAGTTACCCATTGCAACTCCCACTCCGGCATATTCGATCATTGATTCATCATTTTGCGCATTGCCAATGGCCATCACTTCCGATGCTTCAATCCCCAAGTGGTCACAAAGTGCCGCCAAAGTGGCACCCTTTCCGGCCCGTTTGTTAACAAATTCCAGATAAAAATCTTCGCTACGCACAATTTTGAAGCGCTCTGCTAGGCCGTCTGGCAATTGGCGATGAGCATCATCCAATTTTGCCTGATCATCCGTCATCATAAACTTACCAATCACCAGTTGATCCCGCATCGAGTTGATTTGATCAAGGGAGCGGTAGCGCATTGGCATGAACACTAAGCCGGATTCATGAACCGCGTATGGGCTAATGTCTTGATTCGTGGTGTAAATATAATCTTGTGTTTCAATGACTGACTTGACGTTCTGTTTAGTTGCATAGCCAAGGATATCGATGTAATCGTCAAAATCGACCGTATAATTAACAATCACTTGACCATTAGTATCTTGCGCTAATCCACCATTAAAAGCCACCACGTATTCGTGATCAGAATGATCCAAGTCAAGTTGCTTTAAAAATGGACGGACACCAGTCATTGGCCGTCCCGTACACAGGACAATTTTAACGCCAGCAGCACTAGCCTGTTTAATCGCTGCAATAGTTCTGGGTGTCACTGCTCGCTCGTCATTAATTAATGTACCATCAATATCAATTGCCACTAATTTAATTGCCATGTCAATCTCCTCTTCCGTTAATGATCTAGTACTACCATCTCAGCCATCAGAATTTCTGAATATAGGTTCGTAATGATATCCATGTCTTCTTGTTGTGAAACTTCATTTAAATACTCGCGTTCTTCGCGAAATGCTAACCGATATGCCATATCCAATGTGTTCGTCTCTTCAGGAGATAAGCCAGGTCGACGGAGTGATCGCTTAAATTCTTGAATAAAATGTTTGATTGAAGTGTTCATCCGCTGAGTTTGCAAATCATACAAAATCAGTTCCCGCAGTTCGTCCGGGAGATAAATCCGTTGGATTTTCTCAATCGCATGTTTAATCATTCCATCTCGAATTTGAATCGTCTTTTTAGCAACTGTCTGATCACCAGGCCGGTGCTTTAACACTACGCGGAATAAAAAGGTTGGCACTAACAAACTCAACACAATTAAAACGGCTTCCGCCATTAACACCAGGTTAAAATCGGTGCGCCGGACTGCCGTTTGGGCAACCATAAACGCTAACGCGAATGTAACCGTCCCGTGCACCCCGCCAAAGGCAAAAATCATTGCTTGTCGCCAGTTCAAGCGCCGTACTATTAAGGTATAGAGAAAACGCACTATTACATTTGCAACATACATAATAATTCCTAGAACAATCCAGTTTTCGGGATGGGTAACCACATTATTGTTGTTAGTAATCCGCACCATCATTATTCCCAAAATAATAAAGACGATCCCATTCAAAAGCTCTTTTAACATCCCTGTAAGCATTTGTGAATCATAAATTACTCGCGGATTGAGTAAATTGCTCCGTTCCATTTCGGCATTATGTAACACCCCGGTACAAACGACGGCAATAATTCCGGAAATGTGCAGATGTTCCGCAAGATAGTAAATTACAAACGGGGTTGCTAAAAAAATGATTTTAGAGGGGGTCCCAGTACTGGTGGCCGTATTGACCAAATTAATATGTGACCGGATCAGGGCCTGACGAAGGAAAATGATTACTCCGCCACCGACAAAGCCAAAAATAACCCCGCCAACCGCAGAATACATAAAATTAGCAATTGTCTGTCCGTAATTAATATAACCATTCACATACCAGAGAATTGCCATATTTAAAAGAATTATCCCAGACGCGTCATTAAATAAGGATTCCAACTTAAGATAAACCCGTTCAGTACCAGGAATAATCAGCCCATGGGCAACAGCTTCACTAGCAGTCGCATCGGTTGGCGTACTAATCGCCGCTAAAACAAACGCCAACGGTAAGCTAACAATTCCCGTTGTTGCCATTCCAAAAGCAGCCGCCAGCGAACAAAGCAAGGCCATGAAGATAGTTAACGAAATAATCACACGAAACTCTCTAGCGACTTTATAGAACCGTGTCTCCATCCCGTCATAAAACAGGAGTGGCGCTACCACCATTCCCATAAACATTTCTGAATGAAACGTTGCCACCATGTGATTCAGCATCGGAACTAACCCGATCATGATGCCAAGAACTAAGTTAATGTAGTTGCTCGCCACGTGGCTAAAAAACTGTCGATGGATCACAATGCCGATGATGGCTGCCCCAATCAAAAAAACTGTTGAAAGCATTAGTGACATGCTGTCCACTCCTCCGCAATTAATCTTTACAATTATAAGTGAATTACCAATGCTAACGCAACCAATCGACCATTAGATGTTTACATGATGCTGATTTATTGTTCTCTCATAAAGGGAATGCGGTATAATAGGAACATCACTCGCTTTCGGAGGTAATGACCTCATCAGATTTGCAATATTATGAGAATTTGATTAATATTTATATATAGTTCATTAATTGTAATGAACTTAAAGGAGGAATTTAAATGGCTGATGATAGCCATCATACCACGCAAAATTCTAATAAATTACAACGTGGTTTAACCAATCGTCACGTTCAAATGATTGCCCTCGGTGGCGCGATCGGGACTGGACTATTCTTGGGTTCTGGTGAGTCAATCCACTTTGCCGGACCATCAATTATTTTAGGATATTTAATTACTGGACTCATCTGTTTCTGGATGATGCGGGCAATGGGTGAAATGATGATGACCAACGTCCATTACCATTCATTCGTTGATATTATTCATAAATACTGGAGTCACCGCGCTGGTTTTGTTATTGGTTGGGCCTACTGGGCGAGTTGGATCGCGATTGCCATGGCCGAATTAACTGCGATTGGTGTATATATCAAGCTCTGGTTACCAGGACTTCCGCAATGGGTGCCGGGATTAATTACCATTGCGATTTTACTTTGTATCAACTTAATTACTGTCAAAGCCTTCGGTGAAGTAGAATTCTGGTTTGCTCTAATTAAGATTGTCGCCATTATCGCATTGATCTTAATCGGGGTTGGACTAATGTTTTTCCGCTACCACACAAGTGCTGGAGTCGCCACGCCGATGAATCTGATTAGCCATGGCGGTTTCTTTCCAACCGGCTGGTCTGGAGTGTTGAAGTCCCTGCCAATGGTTGTCTTTGCCTTTGCTGGGGTTGAAATGGTCGGAATGACCGCTGCGGAAACTCAAGACCCTGAAGATGTCATTCCAAGAGCGATTAACAACATTCCAGTCCGAATCTTAATTTTTTATATTGGATCATTAGCGGTTATTATGTCGATTTTCCCTTGGAACTTGCTAAACGCTAATTCCAGTCCGTTCGTAATGGTCTTTAAAGATATTGGGGTTAACGGAGCTGCCGACATCATCAACTTTGTTGTGATTACTGCAGCGGCATCATCATGTAACAGCGCTTTATACACGACTGGCCGGATGTTAGCTGAATTAACCTATAAATCACCGAATCCAAAAGTACGGATGATCAGTCACATTTCGCGGTTTCAAGTACCAACCTTTGCGATTTTAATTTCTGCACTGCTAATTACGTTATCAGCAGCCCTGAATTACTTAGTTCCCGGTAGTGTCTTTACATTAATTTCTAGTGTAGCCACCACAAGCTTCCTATTTATTTGGGGGGCAATTGTCGTTACCCACTTAAAGTTCCGCAAGAAGTATCCTAAGGAAAGTCCTTTTAAAATGCCACTTTCCCCGATTTCGGATTACATCGTTTTGATTTTCTTTGCCATTGTTGCAGTGACAATGACAATGCGTGAAAGTACCTTGATTTCTTTAATTGTTACTCTGGTATGGATGGCTATTCTTCTCTTTGCTAGTCGTCAACACAAAGAAATTAAGTAAGTGGTTTTAATTAATAATCGTCAGCAATCGGCTGACGATTATTTTTTTGTTTAAATAAACAAAAAAGCCATCACAACTGTGATGACTTAACAGTTGGGCTAGCTGGATTCGAACCAGCGCATGACGGTACCAAAAACCGTTGCCTTACCGCTTGGCTATAGCCCAATAATATTTAACTTATCGCCCCTGACGACTATTTAAATATAACATCGTTTTTAAAAAAGTTCAATGGATTTTCAAAAAATCCTTACGAAATATTTTTAAATCTGGTAGAGTAATCAATCGTTGGTATTAATTACCGTTAAGATTATTTGAGAAGGAGTTTGGTTTTATGGATCAGCAAGAAACAGTGCACTTACAGGCACGGGTTTCCGTCCACCATCCGAAGCTGGCGATGGTTAGTATGATGTTGGGAGCATTTGTTGGCATGTTTAGTGAGACTTCACTTAACATTGCCCTTCCCCAACTCATGGTTCAGCTCCACGTTAATCAGTCGACTATTCAATGGTTAGTCACTGGGTACATGTTGATTATCGGGATTATCCTCCCACTTTCTAGTCTGATCACTAAGTGGTTTTCAACCCGGCAAGTGATTATTTTCGCTCTTTGTGACTTTATTATCGGTTCAATCATTTCAGCGGTGGGTAATAGTTTTGCAATAGTTCTAATCGGTCGAATGATTCAAGGGATTGGGACCGGATTAATTCTTCCCCTGATGTTTACTGTTGTAATGCAGATTTTTCCACCACAAAAAATTGGTGCCGTTATGGGGATGTGTGCCCTTGTGATTATGTTTGCCCCTGCAATTGGACCCACATTAACTGGGATCTTACTAGGAATTGGCAGCTGGCGTTGGGTTTTCTGGTCATTTGTACCGTTCCTAGCAATTGCTTTAATATTTGCAATCACATCTTTGGAAAATATTGCTAAATTGACCAAACCCCACGTCGACGTTACTTCCATTGTCTCCTCAGCAGTAGCTTTCTCTGGCTTAATCGCTGGTGTTAGTTTTGCCAGTGAAAGCGGCTGGTTATCCGTTAAAGTAATCGGTTCACTGATCATTGGGGTCCTTGCTCTTGTGTTCTATGGTTACCGTCAATTGCAGTTGGATGAACCGATTCTTAACCTGCGCGTATTTAAACACACCAACTTCCGGACCGGGGCCTCGATTGTCATGATTGACTTTGGAATTATTCTTTCTGCAATGTATCTGTTGCCACAATATATTCAGAATGGGATGGTTTTACCCGTTGCCCTCACTGGGATCATCATGCTTCCTGGAGGATTAGTTAATGCCATTGTTTCAGCCATTGCCGGTCGAATGTATGACAATATTGGCGCTAAAATACCAGCGCGCTTGGGTCTTTTCATTGCTTTAATCGGTGCTATTTTACTTGCATTGGTTTCCACTAAAACTCCCATTTGGTATGTCATTATGGCTCACGTGATTCTAATGATTGGGACACCTTTGGCGATGTCTCCTTCACAAACCAGTGCATTAAATGCGCTCAATGGTCATGAATCAGCAGATGGTAGTACCATTTTAAACACCATGCAACAAATTGTTGGCGCGCTTGCTACTGCATTAGCAACCAGTTTTCTTGAAGTTGGTCGCCACGCAGTCAGTGGTAGTAACGCCTTCATTTTCACAAACGGTGTTCATTATGGTTTTTACTTTACGATTGCTCTGGTTGTAATTGGTCTTTTGATTTCGTTTAAAATTCAAGACGATGCCAACGATCATTAAAATTAAGCCCCCTCTTGTGTAAACAAGCGGGGGCTTTTAAAATGAAATTAGAATTTATAGTGAAATGTGGTGACTAAATTGGCAAAGGCTAAATTGCTCTTATTATCGACTGGTGGCACAATTGCCTCGGTAGTTTCTGACGAAGGACTGGCGCCCGGCGAATCCGGTGAAGACCTCCTGAAAATGGTTGGAAACCTTCCTTACCAGATCGACGTTAAAGACATTCTCAATCTTGATTCATCAAACATTCAACCAGAAGAATGGAAAGTAATTGCAGAGGATATTTATAAGTATCGCCATGAATATGATGGAATTGTGGTTTCTCATGGTACTGACACAATGGCTTATACCGCTTCGATGATGACTTTCATGTTGCAAAATATTGATATTCCAGTAGTTTTCACTGGTAGTCAGGTACCCATCAATGTCTTGCTCAGCGATGCGCCAGACAATATGCGCCTAGCTTTTGCAGCAGCTGCAAGTTTACAGCCTGGAATTTACTTAGCATTTGACAGCAAAGTCATGCGTGGCTGTCGGGCAGTAAAAGTTCGAACGACAGCCTTTAACGCTTTTGAAAGCGTTAATTTCCCACCCGTAGCTGAAGTTACATCTGACGGTCTAGAAATTAAGCTTCCTGAACAGTGGCAACCACGGCAATGTATTTTAAATACTGCGATTGACACTAATGTGTCACTCATTAAACTATTCCCTGGTTTTGACCCTACACTACTCCATGCCTTAGCAAAAAACGGCTGTCACGGAATTGTGATCGAAGCATACGGACTTGGAGGCATGACCTTTATTCGACGCAACGTTGCCGCGGCCATTGGCGAATTAATCCGTCAAGGGATTCCGGTAATTGCAGCCAGCCAATGTCTTTACGAGCGAAGTGATTTAACCAAGTATGAAGTCGGTCGCCAAGCACTTCTTGAAGGTGCCATCAGTGCCCGTGACATGACGTCAGAAAGTGCTATCACCAAGTTAATGTGGGGACTTGGCCAAGGAATGGGAGTCAAAGATATTGATCGGTTTTTCAATACCAACGTAGCTGGTGAAGTGACCATTGATGAAGCATAATCAGTGAGGATCACTTGATCTTGGCTCTTTTATTAAGATGACATTTTTGATGACATTTTTCTGATTAACTTTCTCAATAAATTTCTTGACTACTAACTTTTTGTAAGTTAAACTAATCGTAACATATACTACTAAAATTTTTGGAGGGATGAGTCATGGATTCTAAATTTAACGAATTAGCTAGTCAACGCCGATCCATTTACGCCTTGGGTGAAAACATCAATCTAAGCACCACAGAAATTTTTGATTTGGTTAAAACCACCGTCCGTAATTCACCGAGTGCATTTAATAGTCAGACTGTGCGGGCAGTCGTCCTATTTGGTCAAAAATCTGACCAAGTTTGGGACATTGTGGAAACGACCTTACAAAGAATTGTTAAAGATCCAGCCGCATTTGAGAAAACCAAAGCGAAGATTGCAACTTTCCGTGCAGGATTAGGAACCATTTTATACTTAACTGATACGGAAATTGTTCATCAGTTAGAACAGCAATTCCCTTCATATGCCGATAATTTTCAGCCATGGTCAGAACAAGCCATTGGTGGCGCCCAACAGGCAGTTTGGACAGCATTGGCTGAGCAAAACATTGGTGCCAGCCTTCAACACTATAATCCGTTGATTGATGATGCTATTCACCAAGCCTTTGATCTTCCCACAACTTGGCAGTTACGTGCAGAAATGCCATTTGGGTCCATCGAACAGCCAGCTGGGAATAAAGATTATCTTCCAGAAGACCAGGTTTTCAAACTAATTCAATAGATTAAAAAGGGGCTGTGACATAAGTCCTTTATAATAAATGAACCGTTCGGAATTCTCAAAATTCCGAACGGTTCTTCTT
>NZ_CAKPYE010000007.1 GCF_934202705.1 uncultured Limosilactobacillus sp. | reverse complement strand
AAAAGAAGAACCGTTCGGAATTTTGAGAATTCCGAACGGTTCATTTATTATAAAGGACTTATGTCACAGCCCCTTTTGGCTAACTTTCCTTAATGAGAATGAACAGCCGAAACTGGACCAAACATTTCTTCACGGAGGGCACCATAAATTGGTTTACCACCAAGGAGATCATTAACAATATACGCAATAAACGTCATTAATGTAATGGGGAGGACTTGATCGACTGAACCAATCATTTCGGTTAATAACATAACGGCAGTGAAGGGGGCTCCTTCAATTGCCCCAAAGTAAGCGGACATTGTCGCAACGACGATGTTGATAAAGGCTTGCTCTGGGATGGCCTTGAATTGAATGAGTAACGCAGCAATAATACTGCCCAGGATTGCTCCTAAGACGAGGATGGGCATGAAAATACCGCCGGGCACGGTTGCTCCATAACTAATCATTGATAAGGCAAACCGAATTACAAAGAATAAAATTAGTAGCCAAATCAATTTTGATAAATTTTGTAGATATGCTGGATTAACTCCCATTTTGGCAATTTGGTTAATGAAGACGTGGCTACCACCAAGGATTTGCGGGTTCCAGAGACCGACTGGAATGATGAGGACCAGCGGAATAATGCTATGGTATTGACTAGGTAATTTAGGAACCTTGCTATACCACCAACGGAGATTTAACAAACAGTATTGGTAAAAATAAGCTAATCCCCCAATAACAATCCCAAATAATGCAACATAGAGGTATGAGCTGGGTGGGAGGTTAATGGTAATTGGCAAATACAGACAAGGTTTAGTACCGAAAAATAAAATAGTGACAGCATCGGAACAAATCGCGGCTGCCAAAGCCGTAATCCAGATTTCAGGTTGAAAACTAAAAATAATTTCTTCTAATAAGAACATTGCCCCGGCAATTGGTGCGCTAAAGGCCGCCGAAAGACCAGCCGCCACCCCACAAGACAACAGCGCGCGCGTTAGCTCTTGGCGATCTTTAAAGAGTTGTTCAGCCACCCCCTGGCCAATGGCCGCCCCCATCTGGATACAGGGGCCTTCGCGTCCGAGAAAGAGACCTGGACAAATGGCCAACAGTCCACCAACAAATTTACGCCATAAAATTTGCCACCAATTCATGGCATTTTGATTTTTGAGGATTGCCTCGATTTGTGGGACCCCGGAACCGACTAAGTTAGTTTGGTAGGGGTGCACAATTTTCCCAATTAATAGGGTGATTAAAATCATTAAAATAACATAGCCAATCACTAACCAGTAATTAGTTCGCATGATAGGATAAATTAATTGCAATCCCTGTAATGTTAAATCAATGATGCGACGAAAGAGGCTCACCACTAGACCGGTAATGAATCCAACCAAACACGCTTGTAAAATGAGACCAATAAAATGAGATTTGAATGGGGGATTTAAAACGTCCCGGGCTTTTTTAATCATAAGGCACCTCCAATGATGAATACGTTAGTTTTATTTCCACCATACGATCCAAGAGAAGCGACGTCGTGGTTCGTCAATTCGTTGATTAACCACACTCAACAACGCTAACATTGAATCAATGAGGGAAGATTTTTTACGGAAGACTGTATATTTTGGGAACCAACACGAAGCATACTTGTCCTTATAGTGACGGAGTCCCTGAAATCCATACAAATGGTATCCGTATTCATATATAAAGTGGGCGACTTTTTCTTCAATAAAGCTATATTGGGAAGCACCGACGTTCGATAGTGGTGCCATCCCTAAATCAAAGAATTCATACCCATTGTCTTGGCCATACTGGAACATAGAAACGAAAATTTTATCCATAATTCCGGAAGGTGCATCACGACGGTGGCGCATCAAATCGATAGTTAAAAGCTTTTTACTACCAGTTGGCATCAAGGTGGCAAACGCCACTAATTGTCCATTCGCCGAACGGACTAAAGCGACTGGCGCCTCGTTGATATACTGAGGAGAAAAGAAGCCTAAAGAGAAGCCCTTTTCCACTTCATTTCCCAACCAGTTATCCGAAACCACTTTTAGTTCCTGCATGAGTTGATCGGTGAATGGTGGTTGAACAATTTCAAACGTATACCCCTCACGATCAAACTTGTGCATCAAGGCCCGTTGCGAGCGTTGTTTTTTGCCAGCTAAGGTAAAGTCCGCAAGTTTCACCCAGCCGTCTTCACCGGTTTTGATAAAATCAAAGCCAAATTCATGAAGATCCAGAGTCGTGCTGCTGTTAACTTCATAGAAAACTAATTGATATCCATAACAATCGGCTTCGCGTAAAAACTGTCGAATTGCGGGAACTTTCATTGCCTGGTTACCAACTGGATCCCCCATAATAATTAACTTGTCGTTTTTTCGCCGGTACATGAAAAATAGTTGGTCATGGTGATCAGTAGTGTAATAATAAATGTTTTTATCACATAGCATTGCTAAATGGCTTGTTTCATTGCCGCCAAATTCTTTAATAATTGCGGTGACCCGCGGCTTATCTAATGGTTGCTGACCAGTAAATGGATCCTTGCCACCCATTAAGTAACGGAGAATGAGAAACATGATCACAAAGCCCAGAATTAGGCCCAGAAAACCGGATAACCAGATTTTTTCACCAGGAAAAAGGAGAAACTGCGGAATCGAGTGGTTAGCAGCGTAATGAGGAGTATTAATGATGCCAACAATAATGTAGAGAATTAAACTACCAACGAAAATAATACTATCGACGATGAACTTACCTGTTGAATACTGAAGCTTTTCGCGGTAGGGAACGTGGCGCATTAAAAAGACCAGAATAAGGATGATGAACAGAAAAATTGTTAACGATACTGTACCGAGATTAATAATCGTATTGGTAATACCAATCACAAGAACGATGACTGTCGGCCAATAAGCACGTTTGACTTTCGATTCCAGTCCACGAGCACAGGCTAACATTGCAATGGCAAAGATAATTGTGGTTAATTGGTGGAGGAAGAAGAAAGTAAACGGGTAGAAACGTTGGAGTAAACGATTATTATCCGTTAGATCTGGAACCGAAGCCGCCAGCAACATTAAAATCCCAGAAATATACATAAAACAGGTGATGAGCCAATGAGCTGTTTGCCGAGCAATTGATAGTGGAATATGATCAAAGAATTCATCTAACTGGCTAAATAGGTGATGCACAAAGAAGATGGCTCCAATGATAATCGGGACAATATAATAGAAAACCCGGAATAAAAGAAGCCAGACGATCGTTGTGGCCCGTGGAACGCCTAAAACAGTTAATTCAAACATCATCATGACATCGAAAGAGCCAATGGCTCCAGGAAGCATGGAAACGACCCCTAACACTTGAGCCACCACATAGAGCGGGAAGACGGTCATTAGGTTGATATGGACGTCCATTAACCCACCAATGAGGATAAAAAAGAGCGCCACAAATAGCCATTCTAAGGTGGAACTGAACGTTAATAACGTTTTAATTTGAGGAGTTAATCCCTGAAAAAGTTTTGAGTCATGGCGGCGGGTAAAGAAAAAGACGATGGGAAAGTAGCAACCACCACCAATTAACCAGATGGTGTAACGATTAAAGTGCCCACCGTCATGAAAACCATACATGACAAATAAGGCTAGCCAACACAGAATGGATAAACCAGCAAGCAAGAATACGGCAATTTTGGCAATTGCCAGTAAAATCTCATTCCGGCTGGCTTTTTTACCATAAAAGTAGGCCCGTAACGTGGCGCCGAGTAAGCCGCCGAATCCGGCAATATTGGTTAATGTATTGGTGATCCAACCGCTACGAAAGATATAAAGTTTGCTGAAGTGGCCGGGTAGAAGTTTTGTAATGGCCAGGTCGTAGCCGAGCATTGGTAAAACAGCAATTAATCCACAGATCGTCATTATTAAAATGTTGGATACTGATTGATCCTGCAGGTCCACGCCGACCTGTGCCCAATGGACATCTTTGAAAAAATTACTTAAAGCAATCACAACGAAAACAATGACTGAAGCCACGAAGACGGTTTTAATTACTTTAGCGTATTTATTCCAGAGATTAACGATTTTCTGGAGTGCGTTTGACATAATGAAAGATACTCCTTATTTGTAATAAGTTTATAACCTTATAATAGATTAATCAGCAGGGAGATGCTAGTAACCCATAAGATAAACGGCAAGATTTTGAAAAAATGATTGACGGGGTTATGAAGATCACGTATACTACTAATTGTTGTAAAAATGGTCCGTTGGTCTAGTTGGTTTAGGACGCATCCCTGTCACGGATGAGATCACGAGTTCGAGTCTCGTACGGACCGCTAATCAAAAGCTGGGTTATCCCCAGCTTTTTTCGTATTCTAAGGAGTAATTATGGAAAATACTTGGCAATACCATGGCACGACACCAATAAAAATCAAACGTTATTTAAGTCAATTGGGGATGGGACATCGTCTCTTTAATGACATCAAAAACGGTGATGGTCAGTTGTTAGTCGATCATCGGTTGGTTCGCCCGACAACGCAAATCTTACCAAACCAAACGTTAACGATCCGTGTTCATCCTGAGACGCCAGATAGGGACGTGACAGCTAGTGAAAAACCAATCAAAACGGTTTTTGAAGATGCCAATTGGCTAGTGGTGAATAAGCCGGCAGGTCTTGCGTCAATTCCAGGTCCGACTGAACACCAGGATACGATTTTGAACCGCGTCAAGGGCTATCTCATCCAGCAACAGGATGAAAATCAGCGGCCACACTTAATTACCCGCCTGGATAAATATACGAGTGGACTGCTACTG
The DNA here is from genome assembly GCF_934202705.1 of uncultured Limosilactobacillus sp. Taxonomy (GTDB): domain Bacteria; phylum Bacillota; class Bacilli; order Lactobacillales; family Lactobacillaceae; genus Limosilactobacillus. The sequence continues at coordinate 97,730 of NZ_CAKPYE010000007.1, read as the reverse complement.
GTGGCCAAACATCGGGTGGCCTCCAGTATGATTAGTCAGCAAGTTGAACACCATACCATGCAGAAGCGTTATCTTGCACTGGTGCAGGGGAAGGTTCAACCAAAACACGGGGTCGTTCAACAGCCAATTTTACGGGTAGCTGGTCAAGCAGCACGGGTAATTGATTCTGCTGGTCAGCCGGCAACTACAGAATATTGGGTTCAAGCTAGTAACGAGCAGTATAGTTTAGTTCAGTTGCAACTGCATAGTGGACGAACCCATCAAATTCGGGTGCATATGCAATCCCTGGGTCATCCGTTGGTTGGTGATCATCTTTATGGTGGCCCAACAGACTTAGTTACCCATCAAATCCTTCATGCTGACCAATTACGTTTTCGTGATCCGTTTACGGAACGAACATTACAGTTCACGGCACCAATGCCTGAAGAACAATTGATGATCTTAGAACAAATTAATTTAGCATAATCACAAAAAGAAGCGACTGCTGAAATTTTAGCAGTCGCTTCTTTTTATTCAGTAACTTAATTGGATTGCTGACGTAATTTTTGCATCATTGCTGCTTGTTCAGCAGGACTTTGCGTGGTTAATTGCTTTTTGAGCCGTTGAGCCTGTTTAACGGTTACCCGAAGATATCCCTTCGGGTAATAGAGCGTATTGGTTCGATGGACAAGTTTATTATTAATCCCTGATCCAATAAATAAGAATTTAGAGAATTGATTTTGGTAACGCCAGCGAGTTTCCGTTGTAACGAGGCGCGCCTGCTGTCCAGTAGTTGTTTTAGCGGTGCTGTAAGTTAGCTCGTTAGCCTCAGTGTGCTGACTTTGTTTTTGATGTGGTGTGGTTTTATAAATAAACACATTGTCTTGGCCAGAAGTACCAACTGGCTGGTATAAGTTAATGGGGAGCTTTGGCCCGGCCGCGGAGTAAATCACTTTTGAAGTGGTTGTGGTAACCTTCTTCATTCCCCAATGATGGGAATAATTAGCGGTCACTCCAGCAGTAGTGAGCATAAAGAGAATGGCAAACACTCCAGTACCGATTTTCCGCCCCTTTTTTAGAAACATTGAACATAGGTATAGCCCGACCGCGGAGGCAAAAGATAAGTAGATTAACATTAATCGATTCCCTCCTTACTGAGTGAAATTTCTTGAGCGCTTTTATCTTTTAAGAGGAAAGTGGCGAGAAACCCAATGAGCGAAAACGCTACGGCAAACCAGAAAGAAGCATGATACCCCTTTAAAGTAGCATCAATCATTGCTGACTTATATTGTAAAGGAGCAGCCGTTAGGAGGCGCTTGGCTGGTTCGGCATGTTGAGTAACGTTTGTTAAGACGGACATTAAAATGGCTGTCCCAACTGAGGTGGCCACTTGGCGCATCGTATTATTGACGGCCGTTCCATGGGCAATTAAGGAGAGGGGCAGGGCATTCATTCCAGAAGTTGTTACTGGCATCATGACCATCGAAATCCCAAACATCCGCACTCCGTATAAGATGATAATATCAATCGTAGGGGTATCACGGTTGACGAAGGCAAATGGTAACGTTCCAATCGTTAAGATAAACATCCCAGTAGTCGCAAGACGACGCGCCCCATACTTATCAAAGAGATTTCCGGTAATTGGACTCATTGCACCCATAAAGATGGCTCCAAATAGCAAGGTCAAACCAGACCGAAAGGCAGACATTCCGTGAACAATTTGTAAGTACATTGGAATAACAAGTTCGACTGCCACCATTGCCATCATCGTAATGGAACTTAAGAAGGTTGCCAGAGTAAATTCAAAGGTTTTAAAAACTCTAAAATCGAGGAACCGATTTTCGAGATGGTTTTGCCGGAGAACTAGGAGACCAACCAGGATAAAGCCAGCGATAATGGTGATTATGACTTCTGCATTGAGCCACCCCTTGTCACCAACGGTCGAAAAACCATATAACATGCTACCGAAGCCAAGCGTTGAAATAATTAATGAAGGTAAGTCAAGTTTTGGCTGACTAGTTTTAATCACGTTTTTTACTAAGAACGGAGCGAGGACAATGACAATGGCAACGATTGGGGTAATCATTGCAAAAAGATCCCGCCAGGAATAATTGTCAATGACCCAACCAGAAAGCGATGGGCCAATTGCCGGAGCAAGACCAATTACCAAGCCATTAATTCCCATGGCTGACCCGCGTCGTTCTGGAGGAAAGATGGTTAGCATGATGGTTTGCATGAGAGGCATCGTCACACCAACCCCAACTGCCTGGATTAACCGGGCAAGTAATAAAGTACCAAAATTTGGTGCTAACCAAGCAGTAATCGTTCCAATTTCAAAGATAATCATTGCGGAAGTATATAGTAACTTCGTGTTGAAGCGATTGCTGAGGTAAGCACTGACGGGGATCATAATTCCGTTAACCATTAAGAAACCAGTGGTTAACCATTGAACCGTCGAGGTGTTAACGTTAAAGGCCTTCATTAAAGCAGGAAAGGCAGTTGCTAAAATTGTTTGATTTAAAATGGTGCAAAATGAACCGATTAACAAGATGGCGACCATTAGTGTTCGATTGTATGGTTGGCCATTCACGTCAATGGTTTGTTTTTCATCATCCAATTAGAAAACCTTCTTTCATTTCAAGATATTGGCAATAACAAGTAATATAGAACTATCACAGATCTTTGTCAAATTATTTGACAAAGATCTCAGGAAAGCTATTATTAATGATAAAAGATTTATGAAATGGAGGATTGGTTCGTGAAATCCTTAGCTAAGGAGTTACATCAAACATTCTTTAATGACAAATTACAGATTACGTTAAGCGAGCTTAGTGAAGCCTGCGGAGTATCACCAAGTCAAATTCGCTATTGGGAGAAAAAAGGTTATATTCAGTCGACTCAAAACAAGAAAAACCAAAGTCATAAATATACATTCAAAGCATTAAGCGTGGTAATGGGGATTAAGTATTATTTGGATCAAGGGTACACATTATCCACGGCCTTTACAAAACAGCAGCAACAGCGGAACATTATTCGCTGTGTAAAAAGTTTTGCAGTTAATCGAATTCAGGACATTAAATTAAATGGTCAACTGGTTGAAATTGACTTAGGGCCATTGAAAGATGAGCCATTGAAACATGTGGTGGCAATGGTTGAGTCAAATGGTGATACTAAATTAGAATTAAAATCAGCCGAGAATTAATTTAACGAAAACGTTCTCACGGTGTTATTCTGAAGATAGTGATAGATTTAATGAAGGGAATGACTAAAGTGAGTGAGCAATTAGTTGATTATGCAACGCTTGATGATGAGGCTAAAGAGCAAGCACGGCAAGATTTTATTAACTATTATGTTCGACAATTCAAAGTTGATAATTTGGAAGTGATTTCTAGTTTAGCGGATGACCGTGACTTAGCAATGGTCAATCACTTGTTAGAAGAAAATCGATATCAAACAGTTGATCAGTTAATTCCACTATGTGAACGAATGGTCGCTAATTCGTTTGATCTCTTGATTGACAAGCTGGGGGCTCAATTTCAATTAAATGGCGAACCGCAGCAAACATGGTCAGCTTGGGAACAGGCAATTCACGATCAATTACCAGTGGAAGATTAGTTTTGAAATTGTACGGGAGTGTGGTGATTAAGTTTGACACACTCCCGATTTTAATAATGGAGTGCAGCAAATGAAAAATTCATCTGTGTATAGCAGAGATGTCATCATAGTCATGGCAGCATCATTCTTCTTTATGTTTAGTACCATGTTTGTAACACCGTTAATGAATGGTTACGCCCGTAATTTAGGGGCCAGTGCAACATTTGCTGGAATCATCGTCGGCATTATGAGCATTGCGGCAATGTTTTTACGACCGGTCGCGGGGAACCTTACTGACCGCTATTCGAAATTCAGTTTGTCATTGATTGGCGGCATTCTGATTTTAATAGGGGTGGTTGGTTATGTCGTCACGCCCAATAGTGAGTGGCTACTATTGTTCCGTTTAGTCAATGGAACTGGATACGTATTAGATACAGTTTGTATGACTACCTGGTTAGCTTACTTGGTTCCTCGGGAACACGTTGGTGAAGCAATGGGGTTTTATGGACTCATGAATGCGCTAGCGATGGCGATTGGACCAGCAATTTCAATTAATATTTACCGACAGGTTGGTTTTCGCCATGCGATGTTATTATCAGCATTGTCGGCATTAATGATGGTGATTATGATTCAGTTTGTTCAGCGAAAAGGGCGCCCCAATATTAGCCGGCGGAGTAAGATGCATTTTAAAATCATTCAGCGGGATGCGTTACCAGTGGCCATTTTAATTACGCTCTTTGCGTTACCGTATTTTGCTACTCAAGCGGATATTGTTACCTATGTTACCCAACGGCGACTTGATGTGGCGGTTGGCGCATACTTTTTAATTTATGCGGTAATTTTGTTGGGCCTCCGAATTATCTTAAAAAATTTGTTTGATACAGTCAGCTTTGGTTGGTGGTTAATGATTAGTACACTAGCGACTGCCTTTTATCTCATGATGCTCGCAATTATGAAAAGTAATTGGCAAATGGCGCTTGCCGCAGCAGGGATGGCAGTTGGCTATGGCATTATTTATTCGGTTTTGCAATCAACGGCCCTGCTTTTGGCGCCGTTGAATGAACAAGGACTGGCTTCATCGACATTTTATTTAGGAATGGATATTGCAATGTCGTTAGGACCAATTCTAGGTGGAATTATTGATACAATTTTTCCAATTCGTTGGTACTATCCCGTAATGTTTGTCCTGGTCCCATTGATTCTAATTGTTTATGCTATTTATCACCGTCCGTTAAACCACGCAATTCGGAATCATTAGTTGATGGTTCTTCTCAAGAAATTACACTTGTGGTAAACTAACGTTAGTTACTCTGAACGGAAAAATATAACGAGTTTGTTTCACATATAAATAAATCAGTAGCCATTTGATGGGCTACTCTTTTGCCATACCCTTTTAAGGGCATACATACAAGTTATAAATTTAAATATCAAAGGGAAGGTATTATGCAAAAGTTAAAGATCAAAAATAATGAAGTTGCTTTTTACGCAGTTGGTGGGCTAGGTGAAATTGGTAAAAATATGTACTGTGTTCAATTTCAAGACGAAATTGTCATCATTGACTGCGGGGTATTGTTCCCAGAAGACGAACTGCTGGGTGTTGATTATGTTATTCAAAATTATGACTACTTAATCGAAAATAAAGAGAAGATTAAGGGGATCTTCATCACACACGGTCACGAAGACCACATTGGTGGATTACCATTCTTTTTGCAGAAGGTAAATGCACCGATCTATGCTGGACCATTTGCAATGTCACTGATTAAGGGCAAATTGGAAGAAAAACACCTGCTTCGTGATGCTGAATTACATGAAGTGGATGAATTTGATACGGTGCACTTTAAAAAGCTATGGGTAAGTTTCTTTAGGACGACCCACTCCATTCCGGATACGCTTGGGGTAGCAGTCCATACACCACAAGGAACCATTGTTCAAACGGGGGACTTTAAGTTTGATCTAACACCAGTTGGTAATTTACCGGCACCAAACTTCCAACAAATGGCGAAGTTAGGTGAAGACGGGGTGTTACTTTTAACTTCTGACTCGACAAATGCCGAACGGCCACAATTTACCAAGTCTGAACGGTGGGTTGATATTCACATCCGACGCGTTTTTGAACGGATTAAGGGGCGGATTATTTTTGCCTCATTTGCTTCCAATGTTTATCGATTACGGGAAGCAGTCGATGCTGCGTTAAAGCAGGGTCGAAAAATTGCGGTCTTTGGTCGGAGTATGGAAAATGCAATTGAAGCGGGTCAACGGCTCGGTTATTTGAAGATTCCAGAAAAGTCATTAATTGATCCGAATGAAATTAATTCCTATCCACCAGAAGAAGTTATGATTATGTGTACTGGTTCGCAGGGGGAGCCAATGGCAGCACTCAGTCGGATTGCCAATGGTAACCACCGGCAAATTAGTATCCAGCCAGGAGACACGGTAGTATTCTCCAGTAATCCAATCCCTGGGAACACGATTAGTGTGAATGCACTGATTAATAAGCTCGAGGAGGACGGTGCCGAAGTCATCCATGGCTACGTTAACAACATCCACACTTCTGGTCACGGGGGCCAAATTGATGAAGAATTGATGCTGCGCTTGATGAAGCCAAAATTCTTCGCTCCAGTTCATGGTGAGTTTCGGATGCAAAAAATCCATACGAAATTAGCGCAATTGACTGGTGTACCAAAGGATCATTGTTTTATTTTACAAAATGGTGATGTTTTAGCCTTAACGAAAGATACGTGTCGAATTGCGGATCATATTGACAGCATGGGTGACGTCTACATTGACGGTCGTGATGTTAATGACTCAGTTGGTAATCCGGAAATTCGTGAACGGCGGATGCTTTCTGAGGAAGGAGTTGTTACAGCAATTGCGGTCATTGATATGAAGGACAAGCAGATTGTCGCAGGACCCGATATTGTTTCACGGGGCTTTGTTTATATGCACGAATCCCAAGAACTAATTAAGGCGGCTAATCATGAAGTTTTCTGGGCAATTCTTAATACCTTTAAGAACCACGCTCATGCAGATCGGCGGGTAATTAATCGAACGATTGTAAGCCGGCTGCAGAAATTGCTTTATCAACGGACCGGACGGCGACCAGTTATCATACCAATGGTCACAATTTTGAATGATGAGAAGCGTAAAGAAGTTGGAAGTCGTCGTGAGCATCGTGGTAGCGGTCATCATCGTAATTACCGAGGACACCACTCATCACGTGAAAAGCAGAATCATGAAGCAAAAGAGCATCAATCCAAGACTCCGGTAACGGAATAAACTAAAAGCGCACGAGAAATCAAGTGATTCTCGTGTGCTATTTTTATGCCAATCCCAAATTAACCTTTTGATTAGTTTCGTAGTTTGTTATTATCGAAGTAGCAATTATTTTTTTGAAATGGAGGAACTAAAATGTCAGGAAGAGATTACCTCCACATTTGGTATTTAGCCCAGTCAGCAGTAATTTTATTCCTATTACTTTTGATTGGGGCTTGGGAAGCCTATCATGGAATTAAGCTGGTGGTTGTCATTATTCCGGTGGCCTTAATAATGTTACTGGCGATGGTCAGTGCCATTTTAGATCATCAACCCAAGTGGCTATTATTGATTAATCGCTGGTTACAGGCAATTTGTCAACCACTCATCTTAACGATAATTTGGGGAATGGTTACCCGGATTTTGATTGTCCGTCTCCAATTACCAGCACGGGGGATTGTTGCCTTAGGTATGATTTATTATGTGGTAATGTTTGCGCCGTTTGCCAGTGAGATTGGTGGTCAGCTTCAGTGGACAGTTGGTCGAATTATCTACCTTTTTTGGTGGATGAATACTGTATTGGCAATGGAAATCGCGTTTCCACTTAAATTTGCCGGTCCCCACGCTTTTGCGGTTTTAATTACGACTGGTGCAGTGGGAGCAATTGCCTACTTTGTCATGGTGACGACTGTCATGCGGGCCTGGAAATTATCATGGCCAGGCATTAAGCCCCAATTTGGTTGGGGGTTTAGCTGGTGGGTTCTCCTAATCCTCATTCTAGTTGATCTTTGGTTTACTTACTGGAATGCTTATGGAACCGGTAACCGCTGGCAAAATATCTTAACAGCATATGATTTCGCGTGGAAGCGGCCGACTGGGACGTTAACGATGCAAGCCTTTGAAGCCGGTGTGGCGGAGGAAACGCTTTGTCGATTTGGCTTCTTGGGATGCTTGTTGTACGCATTTCGCCAGTTTAAAAATCGAATTCCCATTGCGGTGGTTATAAGTTCCGCATTGTTTGGATTAATGCACTATTTTAATTTAATGGGCCAGAGTTTTTCAATGACCACGGTTCAAGTGCTGAGTGCATTTTCGATGGGGATGTTTTTTGCCGTTGTCTATTTGTATACTGGACAACTCTGGATTACCATGTTAATGCACTTTTTACTGGACTGGACTAGTTTTACGGTTTCTGGAACATCGGTTATGACTGGAGCTGCTGGAACGATGGATTGGGTAACATTGGCGGTTGAAATGATTCTGTTTATTGGAACTACCATTTGGATGATGTTTGGTCCACGGCGTCAGGTAATGAAGCGTCACGCTGACCGATTAATTGGGGAAGATCAACATTTTGGTTTTCGCTTAGAATTTAATTAACACGAACAGCATTGTTAATATGATTGATTCTGAATTTGAGTAAAAAAGAGCGCTTCACCGTTCGGCTGCTGCCGAGCACTGGAGCGCTCTTTTAGTCTGTGTTATTAGGATTTGGTCTTGAAATGAGCTAATTTTACATTGTTTCGCCCATCTTTTGATATGAATCCATGCCACCAAGCCACAGTTGATCCATCGAAACCCCGCGTTCTTTAGCAAATGCTTTCATCAGGGTCATGTGGTTCATTAAATGATATTTTTTATCTGGATCTGCGGGATCAATAACTTTGATTTGGGCCATCATGCCGCCATCCTCGTGTTCGATGATATGGCAATGATACATAAAGACTCCAGGAACGTTAAACCAAACTTTAATGCGTACGTGTTCTTGCGGGTTGACTACTACGGTGTCTTTCAAACCAGTTTCATTTGGCAATGGTGCCTGTCCGTTTCGTGAAATAACGGTAAACGCACAACCATGCATGTGGTATGGATGAATCATTCCAGGACGATCATTTGTATTTTCAATATCCCAGATTTGGACTTTCTTCATTGGCATTTCATAATCAATTCGATCCATCTTAAATTTCTTACCATTCATCGCAACGGACTCATCGCAACCATCTAGTGTGACATAGTGGATTCCTAAGTCTTGATCAACAGCTGGGTCTGGCGTGGTAAACAACTGCTCAGGAATGTTGGTATTGTCAGGGGTAAACTGATGAATTCGGAAGTGAATCAATGGTGTATCATCGCTATACAAAATGACCTCATCACCAGGTTGATATTGACCAAAGTCGACTACAATTTCTTGCCGTTCTGCGGCTGTAATCATTAATTTAGTCATTTTTACTGGGTGGGGAAGAAGGCTTAAGTCGCCGGCAATTTGAGTGAATGGTAAATTGTCGGAGAAATGCAGGCGCCATTCGCGTCGGTTGGCACCATCCAAAAATCGCAAACGAACCTTTTGGGTAGTGACGTCAAAGAAAGGATTAATAGTCCCGTTAATCATTGGAGTTGGACCCATCACACCGTCTGGATCATAATCAGCCCGATAGTCCCATTGGTTATGATCGTGAAAGTGGCGGTCTTGGAGAATGACTGGAAGATCATCGACACCATAATTCCGCGGTAACGGTAAGCTGGCTTCATGATCGTCCTGGACGATCGCTGCTGCAGCTAGGCCATGCCAAACCTGTTCAGCAGTGGATGGACAAGGGTGGGCGTGCAACCAAACCATCGCTGCTGGTTGATTAATTTTAAATGTAATGTCGCGACTTTCTCCAGGATAGACAGGTGCATGACAACCGCCGTCTTCAATGGGGCCGGGGATAGCTAATCCGTGCCAGTGAAAAGTCGTCACTTCTGGCAAATGATTAACGAGATGCATGTGGATTGTTTTACCCTTTTTAAAAATAACGGTTTTGCCCAGTAAGGGAGCATTGTATCCCCAAGTTTTGGTCTTTGCTCCTGGCAAAAGCTGAACTTCACCTGTTTGTGCAACAATGGTGTAGTACATATCAGTGGCCGTTTCTTGATCTGGCTGAAGAATTTCCGGCACGTTTAATGGTTGTTGTGAGGTAGTTGGTTCCTCGAGTGGAATATAACCACCATCATGATAGTCATAGGCTGGTTCATCGTAAAAGTAATGATTAATAATCTGATTAGCCATGCTGAAGCCTCCTTAATTAGTTACAGGTCTATCATACTCCTTTGTTGCAAAACTTTAAGGAAGATTTTGCTGTTTTTAAAAAAGGTTTAGGCGACGCTAAAAAATATCATTTACAAAACAAAAATAAGTAGTAGTATGGTTAATGGAAACTTGTTGAAATCAGTTCATGATAAAAAAGTGACTGATTTGTGAAGAGAGGGGAAAACATTAATGTTTAAGATTGAACCGAAAAAATTTAACAAGATTTTGGTTGGCGTTGACGATGCACCAGATGCGCGTGCAGCATTTTCATATGCGGTCGACAAGGCCAAACGTGATGGTTCTGAAATTGGGATCGTCTCTGTCTATGAAACTAATGAAGTGAACGTTTACCAAGCTTTGGATCGAGACTATGTTCACTCTAGCCGTGAAGAACTTAAGAAACGGATTAATGAATATGTTGAAGCGGCCATTGATTATGGTGTGGACCCGAAGAAGATTACAGCCATTATTGATGAAGGAGATCGTCCTGCTGAACGGATTTGCAATCATGTTATCCCAGAATTCCATCCAGATCTATTAGTAGTTGGTTCGATTGGCAAACCAGGCAATCGTCATACAGTTGGCTCACAGGCTTCATACATGGTTAAACATTCTGGTACTTCTGTTTTCGTCATTCGCACGGAATCCGAAAAATAAATCAGTAATTAGTTATTAAATAATAAGAAAGGACGTTGTCACCAAAACGGACAACGTTTTTTATATGTATAATTAATTTAAAACGGTTCTAATATATATAACTAATTACTGCAAAATGCTTTCTTTTATTAATCAGTTAGTTTATAATGGTTCTAAAATAGTTCAAGGGAGTTAGCAAAATGGCAAAGAAAATGTCATTATCACAGAAAATTAATGTCATCCGGGCGACGGTGATGGGTGCCAACGATGGAATTATTTCTGTTGCGGCAATTGTTATCGGAGTCGCAGCAGCAACTAATAATAGTTATTCCATTTTGATTTCTGGACTTTCGGGAAGTTTAGCCGGAACCATTTCAATGTGTATGGGGGAGTATGTCTCAGTAAGCAGTGAAAAAGATTCACAGCGAAAAGCAATTGCTGAAGAAAAGGAACGTTTAAACCTTAATCCGGCAGGCGAATTTCACTATGTTAAACAAAAATATTTAGACCAGGACATCGATCCAAAGTTAGCTGAGCAAGCGACTCAAGAATTAATGGATAAGGATGCCTTAGTGACTGGTGTCCAAGAACGTTATGGGTTTAATCCGCGTGAATTTACGAGTCCCTATGCGGCCGCAATTTCGTCCTTTATTTCTTTCCCGTTAGGTTCAATTTTACCAATGCTAGCGGTTACTTTATTTCCACCAGAGTTACGAATTCCGGCCACTGTTGGGGCGGTCACCATTGCTCTAATTATTACTGGATACTTGGCAGCGGTTTTGGGTAATAACCCTAGTCGACTGAAATCTGTAGTTAGAAATACCATTTCTGGATTACTGACGATGGGAGTCACATTTCTCATCGGAATGTTATTGAAACGCTAGTCGGGGGAATATAAATGATGGAAAGTAAACGTACGAATAAACCCAAACAAACCATGCAAGAGAAACTTAATACCCTGCGAGCAGGGGTGCTTGGCTCGAATGATGGGATTTTAACGGTTGTTGGTGTCTTGGTTTCGGTAGCGGCGGCCACAACGGATAAATTCACAATCTTTATTGCAGGACTTTCTGATCTCTTAGCTTGCGCGTTTTCAATGGCGTGTGGAGAATATGCATCAGTTAGTACTCAAAAAGATACGGAAACTTCCGCAGTTGATCGGGAAAGTAAATTATTAAAGACGGCTTATCAAGATGAACTTGATGCAGTAACTAAGCATTACACAGACAAAGGTGTATCAATAGCCACTTCGCAAGCGATTGCTCGCGATTTGTTAGCCAAGAAACCATTAGAAACGGTAGTGCGAGTAAAGTATGATATTGAATTGGGACACTATTTAAATCCTTGGGATGCAGCCTTTGCTTCACTATTTGCTGCAGCAGCTGGTGGTCTCTTACCATTGATGGCCATGACGTTTGTACCCGGTAATGGTAAGTGGGTAATGACGATTCTTGCGGTCGCCTTAACCAGTGCTTTGACTGGATTTATTAGTTCAAAGTTAGGAAACGGTTTGGTTAAGATTGCAGTGATTCGCAATATTGTGATTGGTCTCATTACGATTACCATTCACTATGGTGTCGGTAAATTATTTTAAGATCATTAGAACAATTCAAAAACGCCTAATTAGCAGGCCTTTCTGCTAATTAGGCGTTTTTGGATGACCATAATAGGACACTATTTGCTGGCGTGATGAATTGGTCGCTACTTTCTCAATTATTGACAAAGATGAACTTCATCATCATTAGTATCAAACATTTTTTCGTCACGTCCCCGTTGACATTCAGCTTGGAGAGTGATGTGGCTAATGTTATATTTAGTGCTAAGCAATTGTTCAATTTGGTGATAAATCGGTTCACATTCACTAATTTTCATGTCTCGACAGTTGATATGTGCGGAAAAAATAATGCGGTGTTCATCCATTGACCAAGCATGAATATGGTGGATATTTTTAACACCTTCAATTGCTAGAATATCGTGTTCAATTTGTTCATAATTTAACTGCGGTGCTGACTGCATTAAAATTTCAATGGTCTTTTTAACGATCGGCCAGGCTTCGAATGCAATGTAAATCGCAACGGCAATTGTTAGCAACGGGTCGAGCCATGGAACGTTGACGTACATTAAGATGATTGCCCCAATTATGACAGCAACCGAGGAAAGGCTGTCGCTTAGAACGTGAAGATAGGTTGCCTTAATATTGAGACTATCATGGCTTCCTTCATGAAGGAGGATCGCTGATAAGAGATTAGCGATTAAACCAATAATGGCAACGATTAACATTACCTTTCCGTTAATCGGGGTCGGCTTTTCTAAACGTTGAATGGCTTCGACAATCAGAAAGATTGACATTACAATCAAGAAAAGTGCATTGAGGAAAGCAGAAAGAATTTCTGCCCGACGATAGCCAAAAGTTCTTCGGCTGTTTTCTGGCTTACCAGAAATCGTTTGCGCAAAGTATCCCATCACAATTGAGAGCGAGTCGCCAAGATTATGAAAGGCATCTGATAATAACGCTAAACTGCCTGAAACTACTCCACCAATAATCTCGACGACTGTAATCGTGGCATTTAAAAGCGTCACGGCCAAAAAGCGGCGACCATTAATTTCATGTTTATCCATTAATTCTGGACTCCTTTAAAAATATTTATAACAAAAAAGTTAGGTAATCCAAATTTGTTGACTTAATAATATGATATAATCGTTTTGTGTTCAACTTAAAATATAAATTAGAATGAAAGAAGGCTGATGGCGATCCATGACGCCAATGAAAGAAGATTACCTGAAGATTATCTTTGAACTTGGCGGAGGCAAAAAGAAGGTCTCCAACAAAGACATTTCACTTGGACTGGGAATTGCGGCCGGTTCAGTAACCGAAATGATTTCAAAGCTTTCGGAAGAAGGATTAGTCGCACATGAACCTTATGCAGGAATTTCACTAACTCCTAAGGGAGTTCAACTAGCAGCAGAACTTGTACGGAAACATCGCCTCTGGGAAACTTTTTTGGTGGATAAGCTGGGTTACAATGTCGCAGATGTCCATCCTGAAGCGGAAGTATTAGAGCATAAAACGAGCGACCGGCTTGCGACTGCACTAGACAGTTTTTTAAACCATCCCAAAAATTGTCCGCACGGGGGAGTCATTCCTTCAGCCGATGGGCACTTTTCTGATGTTAGTCATCGATTATTAGCGGATGGCCAGGATGGTGAAGAGGTTATCATTGAACGGTTCCTAGATAATCATGAATTGCTAACTTATTTAGCGGATCTGGGATTGCATTTACATGATCGCCTGCGAATTATTAAACATGAACCTTTCGAAGGACCGATTGTGGTTGAACGGTTAGCGGATCAAAGCCAGATTATGGTTTCGTTTAAAGCTTCACACAACATTTTTATTAATGAAGTATAATCAGATTTCAAAGGGGGTTGGTGCATGCCAGCCTCTTTAATCTGTTATGAGATTTTGTTTGTTACCCACAAGCAAAGGAAAGGTGGTTAAGTCATGACGGCATATAATTCGAGTCAATTAGCAATTAATTGCGCGTTATTGGCCGGACAATTGCTCATTGAAAACGGTGCAAATATGGAACGGGTTAATGACACAATGTATCGGATTGCAGAAAATGCTGGGCTCCATGCCTTTCAAGCCTTCACTACAGTTACCGGGATTGTGGTTTCTGCAGAACATCAATCGAATGCTCAGGCTGTTGATATTCGTGCTCGTCACAATGACTTAAGCAAGGTGGCACGGGTGAATGAAATTTCGCGTCAATTTGCAACTCAAGAGATCAGTTTGAGCGAAATGTATAATCAACTCAAACGGGTTGATAAAGGAACTCCACAGCTATCAGTATTAACTCAATGTATTGGGGCAGCGGTATTAAGCCTGACTTTAATGATCGTTTTTACTGGAGACTTCCGTGATAGCTGGGCGGCATTTATCATTGGTGGCGCTTGTTACTGGGTTTATCTTTACTTACTGCGAAAATTTAAAGTTAAATATATGGGTGAATTTGTGTCTTCCTTGTTAATTGGCGGGTTGGCAGTTTTAACAACTGAACTCGGCTGGACTGGTAATTTGAATGACATCATTATCGGCAGTGTCATGCCATTAGTACCCGGCGTGCCATTAACGAACGCCGCGCGAGATTTAGTTTCAGGCAACCTAATTAGCGGACCAACCCGGGCCCTTGAAGCAATTATTACTGCGATGGCAATTGGGTGTGCAATTGTGATTGTTTTACGTTATGCATAGGAGGAATTCCGATGATTTGGCATTTAATTTTGGAATTTATTTTAGCGGATGTCGCAACCATTTGTTTTGGAATCCTCATGAATATTCCGCATAAGGCATACCTACCAGGGGGAATTATTGGGGGAACGGTCTGGATTTTTTATATCTTGATGTACTATCATCTTCATTTAGGATTAGCGATGAGTAATTTGCTGGCCGCAATTGCTATCTCAGTGCTCAGCCTAATGGCGGCACGACGCTTCCGTTTACCCATGATTATTTTCAATGTTCCGGCGTTAGTTTCTTTTGTGCCTGGCGGACAGTCTTACCAAGTGGTGAGAAACTTTGTGCTTGGCAATAATGGAACCGCAATGTCGTATCTTTACCAGGTCATCGTGATTGCTGGGGCCATTACACTTGGATTTGGGCTAGGTGATGTTATTAATGCAGCATTGCACTATCGACCAAAAAAATGGAAAAATCGGTAATGATCTGGTTAAGAAATCATTAGTCTGGATAAATGTATGTTATACTCAACAGGATAAATTCAACAGGAGACGAAGTTATGTTAATTGAAAAAGATTCAGGACGGTGGAAACGCCTCATTGTTAGTGGTGTCTTGTTCATTGTGGTTGCGGCAATGATTTATAAAAATTCCATGTTAAGCGGCACGATTGATACGGTCCTTCAAGCACTTTTCGCTAGTTCACATCCCAATGTTCATTCAGGCGGACGGACGCTAATGGTTTTGATTAGCTTTTTGGGTAGTCCCAAGATGGATTTAGTTTGGACTTTTATTATTGCATTCTTTCTGTGGGGCTTTAAGTATAAAATTCCTGCTTTATGGGCGATTTGCACTGTTATTGGTGGTGACGCTTTAGGCTTTATTGTGAAGCACCTGGTTAAAAGAGCGCGTCCAGCTCAACATATGGCTAAGGATGACGGATTCAGTTTTCCTAGTGGGCACGTTCTCGGCTTCTTTTTGGTAGCTGTAGTGCTTTTTCTCGTAGTGATTCCACTTTTTAGAAGTGCCGCGTTAAGGGTGATCTGTCAGTTATTATTAATTGTCTTTGTTGCACTGCTGGCAGTGTCCCGAGTCTACTTGTTAGCACATTATCCATTTGATACAATTGGCGCGATGCTACTAGGTTATGCTTGGCTACAAATTGCTGAATACCTCTATATTTTCTTTGCACCACGAATTAGTAATTGGCGAATTGTTCATCATTCATACTACTAAAAAATGCCGGGTTAACCCCGACATTTTTTAGTAGTTTAGTAACCATTCATCGGCCAGCGCGACCCAGTGGGCAACGTGTGGCTGATCACCATCCCGATGATGAGCAACGAGCTGATTAGCAATATCCATGCCGTGTGGCCCGTGAGTGAATAAGTGTATTTCCTGGGAAATATTAAATTTTTTCAATGCCAAAGCATAGTTAAATGAATTTTGAACCGGAACGAACGGATCATCCAGAGTGTGCCAAATAAATGTTGGAACATTTGCTTCATTGACATGGTAGCTTGCGCTGTATTTTTGAGGATCGGCTGTCCATTGAGAGATCGTATGCGAGTCAGCTGGGAAACCCGCATCCAGGTCAATGACGGGATAGCCTAGAACAATTTTGGTTGGCTGTAAAATTTGATTGGGACAATGGCATAGTTGACTGAACCATTTAGTAGACCAATAGTCATTATAAAGTGCTGTAACATGTCCACCAGCAGAAAAACCGAGGATAAAGAGCTGGTCACTTAAGCACCATTCTGCTTGTTTTTGTTTCACAGTCTTAACGGCCTGGGCGAGATCAATTAATGGTTGGGGATATAATGGTGTTTGCTCAGACAAAAATGTGTAGCGCAAGATGAAAACTTGGTATCCACGAGCAGCAAAGGCAATCGCGGTTTTTTCGGTCTCTTCTTTAGGAATGTGGGTCATTGAGCCACCCGGCACAATAATTAATGGTGGAAATTTCTGCCAAGGACTATGTGGGGTCGGTGTTTGGAGATAGGCAGTTAGAGTTGCATGAGTAGCGTGGCGTTCATTCTGTAAAGGTAGCTGGATAATTTTCATTTTTGATTCCTTTCCAAGTAAATTATTAAGGGTAATTATAGTGGAAAATCAACAACAAGCAAAACAGAACATTAGCATTCGAAGATTGACGGTTGATGATCAGCCAAAACTATTGGCGTTATTGCAGGATCGTCAATTAGCAGCCAGTGCTGGGCTTCAATTAAGTGCTGATTCACAATTTCAACGGTGGGTGATTCAAAATTGGCTAATACAAGCGGAACTATATGGAATCTGGCATGGAAGCCAGCTGGTGGGAGTTGTTACTATTTTCCCATATCAAAATGGCGGTGAGATAGGCTATTTTATTCAACCATCATTTCGGCATCAGCATATTATGACGATGGCCGTCGGTAAAGTGCTACAAGTAACCCAATTTAGAGTTATTAGAGCGGAAGTCGCTGTGAATAATGTTGCATCTCAACATGTGCTGATAACCAATGGCTTTAAGTTAAAAGCCAATTTACCGCAGCTCTTCCAGTATTACTGGCTGGGAAATTAGCTTTGCGCGTTCCACGTTTTCATGTATAATGGGAATGTTATTAAAGAGAAGAGGATGCAGTCGTTATGAGTATTTCCCGTTAATAGTGGGTAAACACTGACGGATTAAGAAATGAACGACTGCCGAAATTATGGTTAATTTACCATGACCATAATTGGGTCGTATTGTGAAAGCATGCGAACTGTCGTAAGGATATTTACGGGGCGCTTCAAAGATTATACTAGCAATGGTCTTCTTTTGAGTGCGCTCAGAAGAAGTTTTTTTATTTGGAGGATTATCGTGACAAAAGAGACAGCTAACCACGGTCAAGTTCATCGTTCACTGAAAACTCGTCACTTATCAATGATTGCGCTAGGCGGTTCGATTGGGACTGGATTATTCATCGCAAGCGGCTCAGCAATTACGTCAGCTGGGCCTGGTGGAGCATTAATTGCTTATACGATTATGGGGATTATGGTTTATTTTTTAATGACCAGTTTGGCAGAAATGGCAACCTACATCCCATTGACAGGTTCGTTTGCGGCATATGCTAGTAAATTTGTCAGTCCCGCCCTGGGGTTTGCGCTTGGGTGGAACTATTGGCTGAATTGTGCAATTACCGTTCCCGTTGAGGCGACAACAGTGGGATTAGTGATGAATTTTTGGTTTCCCCACGTTCCTTCCTGGGTGTTTAGCGGAATTACATTTGCGTTAATTTTTCTCATTAATTACTTATCTGTTAAATCATATGGAGAGACAGAATTCTGGTTAGCGCTGGTTAAAGTGATTACAGTGATTGTGTTTCTAATTGTTGGTGTGCTAGTCATTTTTGGTATTATGGGCGGTCGTGGACCAGTTGACCTACAAAACTTTACATACAAGAAAGCGCCATTTGTTCACGGAATTTCTGGAATTGTGAACGTCTTCCTAGTTGCTGGATTTTCTTTCCAAGGAACAGAAATGATTGGGATTGCTGCTGGTGAATCAGAAAATCCAGAAAAAAGTGTTCCAGAAGCGATCAAATCAACCTTCTGGCGAATTTTGTTATTCTACATTTGTACAATTTTCGTGATTGCATGTATTTTGCCGTATACTGACAAAAACTTGCTGAGTTCAGATGTTACCGATATTGTTACGAGTCCGTTTACCCTTGTTTTTAAACGGGCTGGTTTAGCAGCGGCGGCGAGTGTGATGAACACGGTCATTTTAGTAGCAGTTCTTTCATCCGCCAATTCATGGATGTATGCCTCCACCCGAATGCTCTTTTCGCAGGCTCGCGAAGGATTTGCATGGCGGATGTTTGGCTACGTTAATAAGCGGGGAATTCCAATTTATGGTTTAGTTGGAACCACGGTTGTCGGGTTGTTAATTTGGTTTACCCAGTTCATTGGGCCACAAGCTTACAATTATCTAATTGGTGCTTCAGGATTGTCTGGATTTATTGCCTGGTTAGGAATTGCGATTAGTCATTATCGGTTTCGGCGAGCCTTTGTGAAGCAGGGACATGATGTTAGTGAATTGAAGTATCATGCGTCGCTATTTCCGTTTGGCCCGATTTTTGCTTTCATTTTGTGTGTTGTCGTCATTTTGTGTCAAAATTTAGATGCTTTTGTAAAATTTGATTGGCAAAGTATTGCTGTGACCTACATGACGATTCCAGTATTTATTGTTCTATATCTGTACTATAAGTTAAAATATGGCAGTCACCTCATTCCGTTAGAAAAGGTTGATTTATCACGGAAAACGAAAGGTGAAAGTTACGAAGCAGAAGATAACTAGAAAAGAGTGCTGAAATTTATTTTCAGCACTCTTTTGTTTCACTTGAATTCAGGTGTGATGATGAATGATCATAGAAAATCAGTTGATTAATTAATTCAACATTGTCAGCAAACCAAATCATTTAATGATACAATGTTCTTTGTCGCTTTAAATAATTTTAATGGAGGAATTGATTCGTTATGATCGTGTTAGCAGGAACCATCGGGGCAGGAAAGACGAGTTTAACTAAAATGTTGGCACAGCATTTAAACAGCCAACCCTTTTTTGAGTCTGTAGATGACAACCCAATTTTGCCACTCTTTTATAAAGATCCACAAAAATATGGTTTTTTGCTGCAGATTTACTTTTTAAATCGCCGATTAGATGAGATTAAGGATTCCTTTACGAATGATTTGAATGTCTTAGATCGGTCAATCTTTGAAGATTCATTATTGTTTCGGTTGAATGCGGATTTAGGACGGGCCACCCATACTGAATCAGATATTTATACCTCATTATTGGATAATATGATGGAGGAACTTCCTGATGAACAGCATCAAAAGGCTCCGAGTTTGTTGATCCATATTCAAGTATCTTTTGAAACCATGCTGAAACGCATTAAAAAGCGTGGTCGTTCGTTTGAACAAATTGATAAGGATCCGAGCTTATATAATTACTATCGTGAATTGAATGAGCGTTATCGGAAGTGGTATGAACAATATGATGCGAGTCCGAAGATGGTCATTAATGGTGATCAGTATGACTTTGTTGAAGATGACGTGGCGGCAGCTGAAGTTTTAAAACTAGTTGATCGAAAGTTAACAGAATTGAATCTTAAATAATGCTTGACGAGGAAAGTGAAGTAGCTTAAACTAATTAAAGTTACTTTGATTTTGGAGGATTAGCTCAGTTGGGAGAGCATCTGCCTTACAAGCAGAGGGTCACAGGTTCGAGCCCTGTATCCTCCACTTTTGCGGATATGGCGGAACTGGCAGACGCGCAAGATTTAGGTTCTTGTGTCTTTATGGCGTGGAGGTTCGAATCCTCTTATCCGCATTTACTAGGGTTCATCAACCTTATTAATCCTTGATATATCAACGCTTTATGTGGGTATATTAAGGATTATTTTTGTTTATTTAGGTATATTATGCACACAGTTGTGCACACGCTTTTTTACCGTGTGCACGGAATTAAACTAAGAAGAAGTTGTATCGATTGATTTGACGGCCTTGAAGTGCAACAAAAAAGTTAGACAAAAATTGAATAGTTAAGACGCTAAGGTATGATTTCGATATTCCACCGGGGTCATACCTTTTGTTTTTAATGAAATTCGTTTGTAGTTAAAGTAATGAATATATTGTCTTGAAAGCTTTTTGAGTTCTACTAGGTCTTTGCATGGTGGAAATCCATCCAGCAGTTCCGTCTTGAACAGATGGAAGAAGCTTTCGATAGGCGCATTGTCTAAACAATTTCCCTTACGGGACATGCTTTGCACAAAGTGATGATCAGTCAATCTTTGCGTATAGTAATCCAACTGGTAGTGCCATCCTTGATCGGAGTGAATGATCGGGTGCACATGATCAGGTAAATTGGTAATTAACTCCTTGAAGGTATTGATGATTAACTGTTGATTAGGGTGAGAACTGATTTGAAATGCCAGGACTTCCTTGCTTGCCTCATCATTGACTGAAGAAATGTAGGCCCACTGATTATTGGCTAGTCGAATCTGAGTAACATCCGTATGCAAGACTTGATAAGGCCGAATTTGATCAAACTTCTGGTTCAATAAATTATCCGCAATCTTACCCATTTGTCCTTTGTAAGATGAGTATTTACCATTTCGATGACGATTAAATAGCGTTACTTGAACATTCAATTCAGCCATTAACTTATTCACAGTCATGTCAGCCAAATGAATACCCATTGCGCGCAACTGGTGGTTCACGCGACGATAGCCATAGGTCCACCGCCCCCGAACACAGCCTTGCTTAGCAATCCGAAGGATTGTTCGTTTTACATCTGCATACTTATCGTGCTTATTAGCAAGACGTTTGCGTTCATCATAATAGGTTGCCTTTTTCAGGTGCATTATTTGGAGAATTGCACTAACTGGATATTGTTCTTCCTTGGGTAAAACTGATTGATCTGCCCTGATCTGATCCACTATTTGTGTTTTCTGTCTGGCCTTGAGGGTCCGAACAGGGTCAGCGATTTTTTTAAGACGTCACGCTCTAACTTGGTTTGATGAAGTTCTTGATTTTTCTGTGCTAGCTCTTCCTTCAAGCGTTCTATTTCTGTTTTATTAACTAGATGACGCATTTTCTTCTTAGAATGATTCACTTTGGGGTTCCTACCTTTGTGGTGAGGTTTCAAAGCTTCAATTCCATCGTTTTGAAACTGTGAACGCTATACAGAAATCTGAGATGGCAGCACATCAAATCGAGCAGCAACTGAAGTCATCGATTCCTCGTGAGTTTGGTAGTAGTCTATCACATACAATTTAAAATCTACACTGAAAACACGTTTACTTTTGCGATGCCGAAAGGCATCGATTCCTTGAAGACGAAAGCGTTGAACCCATTCATTAATACGCTGGCTAGAAACATGATATTTGTTGGCTAAATCATTAAGGCTGTGGGAGGTTGCCAGATATTCGTGAACAATTTGCGATTTAAACTCTGCTTGATATTTTGTCATATAAAAATGCCTCACAATCGTTAGAACTTTGTTTAACAATTATGAGGCACTTCACCTTTGTGCCCGCCTTTTTTTGTATGCTAAAATTAGGTTTTAAAAAGATCCTAACCTGCTGATGCAAAATTACGTTATTTTTTAATTTTTGATATTGACGGCGCTCAATAAAACTAGTATCATTAAAAACTGTTGAAGGAGTTCAACAGTTGAAAAATTATTTGATGCGGAAGTAGTTCAGTGGTAGAACATCACCTTGCCATGGTGGGGGTCGCGGGTTCGAATCCCGTCTTCCGCTTTTTTGCACCCATAGCGCAATTGGATAGAGTGTCTGACTACGAATCAGAAGGTTGCAGGTTCGACTCCTGCTGGGTGCATCGTCTTATCTGCGTGGCAGGATTCTTTCGAGAATTTGCTGCGCTTCTTTTATAAGTGACATAAGACGTGGTAATTTCGGAAATTAGCTCAGCTTGGTAGAGCGCTGCGTTCGGGACGCAGAGGTCGCAAGTTCGAATCTTGTATTTCCGATTGATAGATAGTAAGAGCTGTTATAGCAAGGTAATAAAGCCTTGCTATAACAGCTCTTTATGTTTATAAAACTAGATGGGTGCTTTACTGATGCTGACTATCAATAAGAGGCAAGAGAATTAGTGCAAAGCAATCGTCCAGTAACAGTGGACAGAATTTTAGGTGGATTTTTCAAAACGGTATAATCCATGATAGAGCAGTTTTTGACAATTAAATAGAATCATGGGAAAATACATTTCGATTCGTGAATGGGAGGATTAAAATGAAAAAAATTATTACTATGTTAGCAGGGGCTGGACTGATTTTGTCACTAACCGCGTGTGGAAATCAGCAGAATTCAGATTCCAATCAAAGTCAAGCAACTGAGAACTCACAAACGTCCACTAAAGCTCAATCAAGCCATCATACCAATAACAGTTCTAAAACTAATCAAAATAGTCAGAATCAGTCATTAACAAGTTCTACTAGCCAAAGCAGTCAGGCTAAGACGATGACAACCAGTCAGGTTATCGCACGGGTAGCTCAGCTAAAGAATGTGAATCTAAACGGTGGTGATAAAATTTATGTAACTCCAACTGGAACGCCAAATGTTTTTAAGATTTATATTAAGGGAGCTAATCAGGATCCACAGGTGGATAGTATTGTGGATCACTATGTCTATAATGGAAATACGGATGTCCTGTCGCAAGCGACTGATCGCTAAAAATTACCAAAGAGGTTGTGACATAAGCTCTATAACTGAGCTGAAGGACGAATAGCGCAGTGCACAAATGATCTCTAACGCCCGGCAAAGTCGAACACTAGAGACCTATTTGTGATTGCGGGGGCGTGAAAACGAAGTCATAAATGACTTCTGTCACGCTCCCTTTTTTAATGGTTAGATTATGGGTTGATTCTCTAAAAAACATTGACCTGGGGGATACTGGTTCCATTTTGAATAATTGACATTAAGTTATTAATCAAAAAGTGCTTACCCGTCTTTTTAAAGCGCTTTCGAAATGCTAAAATAAGGACGAACGCAAACGAAAAGAGGGATTGTTATGGCCAGAAAGCAAAAGACAGAGGTTTTGGAAACAGTCAAACGAGTTTGGATTGCATTAGTATATGGTGTGATGTCAGCAGTGGGCGTTAACATGTTTTTGATGCATGCCAATTCTTATTCATCAGGTCTACTGGGGTTATCGCAACTATTGCAAACGATTTTTTTGCTTTTCCATGTCCATGTCAGTATGAGTTTCTTGATGGCCATCTTCAATATTCCCTTGTTTATCTTCGCCTGGCGCGTTTTTGGAATGCGCTATATCCTTTTTTCCGGTTTAGCAGTCTTAGCTAACATTGTGTTTCTTGCTGTTATTCCGAAGGTATTGTTGGTCACAGAGCCCCTTACGAATACGCTAGTTGGCGCTTCCCTAATTGGGATGAGTGTTGGTTGGTGTTTTAACAATGGCTTTACGACAGGTGGGGTAGATATTCTAGTTACCTACTGTCAGAAACGTTTTCATAAAAATGTTGGCATGTTCGCCAATGTTATTAATGGGTTTATTTTACTGGGTGCAGTAATCTTTTTTGGCCCAGGAAGAATTGTTTATAGTTTAATTGGAATGTTAGTAACCAATGGCTTGATGGACTATATGTACGTTTCACAAACTGATGTTAGTGTCACAATTTATACTAAGCACGCTCAAAAGCTTATTAAACCTTTGCAGGGATTTGCACATGGTGCAACCTTATTGCATGGTACTGGTACTTATACAGGTGAACCTACTGATATTATCTTGGTAGTAACGCCACGAGGACAACTGGCGTTTATTAAGAAAATGGTTAAGTCGCTTGACCCTGAAGGGTTTATTAGTATTCAGCGTTCTGATGTTGAACTAGGGAAATATCGTCATTATTCAATGTAAAAATTAAGCCGTAGGCAAGCACCAATCAATAAAGGTACTGGCCTACGGCTCTTTAATTAGTTGATTTTAAGCATTAAAGTAATGCTTGTGTTCCCACGTTGTTACGTTGGTCTTGTATTCTAACAATTCTTGCTTCTTAAAGCCTGCAAAGAATTCAACAAATGTTGAGCCCAGGGCATGAACGAGAATTGGGTCGTTTTCCAAATTAGCGATTGCTTGATCTAAAGAACCTGGCAATTCAGTGATTTGCGCCTTGTCTCTTTCAGCAGCATTCATCTTGTAAATGTTGCGTTCAACTGGAGCCGGAGCATCAAGCTTATTTTCAATTCCATCAGTACCAGCAGCCAGAATTGCAGCGATAAAAATGTAAGGGTTAGCTGACGGATCACCAGAACGTAATTCTAGTCGAGCTACTTTACCTCGCCCAGCAGGAATTCGTACTAACGGGGTCCGGTTATCAGTAGCCCAAGCGATGTAGGTTGGGGCTTCATATCCAGGAACCAGCCGTTTGTAACTGTTAATGGTTGGGTTAGCAACAGCAGTAAATGCAGGGGCGTGTTTTAATAAGCCAGCAAGGTAGTGTAAGGCCGTTTTGGAAAGGCCCTTGGTGCCGTTTGGATCGTCAAAGGCATTTGTTTGACCATTAAATAAAGATTGATTAAGGTGCATTCCGGAACCGTTAATCCCAGTAATTGGTTTTGGCATAAAGGTCGCTGCTAAGCCGTGCTTTTTAGCAATTTCTCGAACCACTAGCTTAAAGTATTGGATTTTATCAGCAGTGTGTAAAGCATCGTCAAAGCGGAAATCAATTTCATGTTGACCGGCAGCAGCTTCGTGATGGGCGGCTTCAATTGAGAAGCCCATAGCCGTTAAAACATTCGTAATATCACGGCGGCAAGCTTCACCAGCATCTTTAGGTTCTGTATCAAAATAAAAGGCATCATCATTAACTGTCATCGTTGGCTGACCATTTTCATCCCGTTTAAATAAAAAGAATTCAGGTTCGGCACCGATGTTGAGCGCGTCAAAGCCCATTTTCTTGACTTCATCAAGGTTTTTATGAAGAATCCCACGGGGATCACCAGCATATGGCGTGCCATCAACATTATAAACGTCGCAAATCATGGCCGCTGTTTTGTCAGTACCTTCTGTCCATGGATAAATCACAAAAGTTGATGGATCAGGTTGAAGATACATGTCGGCATGTTCAATTGGTAGAAATCCGGCAATGGAAGAACCGTCAATCTTAATTTCATTATTTAGAGCATCGTCTAAAAGTGCGATTGGAATTTCAATATTTTTAAAAGCGCCTAAAGCATCCGTAAAGCTCATCCGTAAGTAATGAATATCTTCATCCTTAGCGATTTTTTTAACATCAGTAGCAGTTAACATGATTGAATCTCCTTTAATCCTTAAATTGGTCTAACAAAAAGTATGGGGATATACTAATACGAAAACTTAGGCTTGTGAATAGTTTTTGGTAAAGCAAGTAAAAGCTAAAGTGAAAACGGTCTACATGGTTAAAATAGTAATTGATCAAAGGGGAATCCGATTAATTAAATAAAGATATCAAAAACCAGCAAGGCGGAGATTAAGACCTTGCTGGTTTAAAGGAGAAATGTATGAATGTGTAATCAGAATGGATCAATTAGTAGGAGAAAAATATTAACGATGCGTTAGTTAGTTATCAAAGTATTGCTTGTGTTCCCAATCAGTAACGTTAGTTCTGTAATTATCAATTTCTTGTTGCTTTAATTCGGTAAACTTGTCAACGAAGTAGCTGCCAAGAGCATTCTTAATCACTTCATCATTATTCAGGTCGTTAATGGCTTCACTTAAGGAACCTGGTAGTTCAGTGATGTTAGCATCCTTTCGTTCTGCAGCCGTCATCTTGTAGATGTTACGTTCAACTGGATCTGGAGCCATGATCTTCTTGTTAATACCGTCAATTCCAGCAGCCAGAGCGGCAGCAATTGCGATGTAAGGGTTAGCAGTTGGATCACCAGAACGTAATTCTAGCCGGGTAAGTTTACCACGACCCGCTGGGACACGAACCAACGGTGTCCGGTTGGAAGTTGACCAAGCAACGTAGGTTGGGGCTTCGTAGCCAGGAACTAATCGTTTGAAACT
This sequence comes from uncultured Limosilactobacillus sp., assembly GCF_934202705.1. Classification (GTDB taxonomy): domain Bacteria; phylum Bacillota; class Bacilli; order Lactobacillales; family Lactobacillaceae; genus Limosilactobacillus. The sequence goes on along the minus strand of NZ_CAKPYE010000007.1, from coordinate 71,405 downwards.
ATTGATCGTTGGGTTGGCAACCGCGGTAATTGCCTTTGCGTGGGCAAGAACTCCACCTAAGAAGTAGAGTGCAGTGTCGGAAAGTCCCTTTAAACCATCAGGGTCATCAAACATGTTTTCACCGTTCTTAAAGAGTGACATGTTTAAGTGCATTCCAGAACCATTAATTCCCGTAATTGGCTTTGGCATGAAGGTTGCACAGAGACCAAAGTCTTGGGCAATCCGCCGAATGGTTAGCTTAAAGTATTGAACGTTATCAGCGGTGTAGAGTGCTTTGTCATACTTGAAGTCAATTTCGTGTTGACCCGCAGCGGCTTCGTGGTGGTCAGCTTCAACGTCAAATCCCATTTCTGTTAAGGTATTTGCAGTTTCACGCCGGCAAGCTTCACCAAGGTCCTTTGGTTCGAGGTCAAAGTAGAATCCATCATCGTTAACCTTCATTGTTGGGTTGCCATTTTCATCGGCTTTAAAGAGGAAGTATTCAGGTTCAGCACCGATGTCAAAAGTGTCAAATCCCAACTCTTTAACTGCGTCTAATTCGCGCCGCAGGATACTCCGTGGATCACCAATAAATGGCGTGCCATCAACATTATGAACGTCACAAATCATTGAAGCCGTCTTGTTTTTGTCAGCAACCCAAGGATAAATCTTCCAAGTGTTGGTGTCTGGATAAAGATACATATCAGCGTCTTCAATTGGTAGGAACCCTTTAATTGAAGAACCATCAATTTTAATCTTATTGTTTAAAGCATCCTCCAAAAGGGCGATTGGAATTTCGATGTTCTTGAGAGCACCAAGTGCGTCAGAAAAGGTCATCCGTAAGTAGCGAACATTTTCTTCTTTAGCGAGTTTCCGTACATCATCAGCTGTAATCATAATTAGTTACCTCCCTAATTAATTACTTGTTTTGTTGAGCTAACTCTTGATCTTCTTCCTTAAGATACTTAGCAACATCTTTGCTCCATTTGTCATGGTAACGGTACATAATCAGTGGTAAGATTCCCACGATTACAACCATGATTAAGAGAGTAATGACATAAGTTGAACGAAGATGGGTTGGAGTACCTTCGGCCGGGATAAAGGTAATGAAGAAGGCCATTAAAGTAATCACAAATCCAATTACCGCAACAGCAATGCTGAAGCCACGGCTCTTACTCATCCGGTATGTCCGATGAAGATGTTCGTACTTGCTCTTTAAGACGATGTAAGCAACAATCATCATCAGATAAACCATTAAGTATTGAGCGGTAGTAGCAGCCATTGAAACATTGAAAGCAAAATCGGCGTTTTCACCGCTATCAAATGTAATCATTAGGGCGGTAATCGTAACAACAATTGCCTGAAGGACAACAATCCGCATTGGGACACCACGCTTATTTGGCTTAGCAAAGTATTTTGGCATATATCCTTGACGGGCAGCGACGAATAATCCTTGGTTAGGACCGGCTAACCAGTTACTTAATTCACCAATAATGCCACAAGCTAAGAGAATACCAACAATTTTGCCAAGCAAATCGCCGGGTAATCCGATTGAAGAAAGTAGGTGTCCATAGGTGTAAACAAAACCAGTACTATTTTGGATATCGGCTTTTGGAACTGTCATCGCAATGGATAAGCTTCCCAAAAGGTCAAAACAAATGGCGGTTAGTGCTAAACCAAGCATTACTTTTGGATACTGGTTTGGATGTTCCAAGTTCTTGACATGTGGAGCCTGAGCTTCTCCACCACAGAATGCTAAAATAAATGGAACAAATGCTACTAATGTGGTGCCGTTAAATTTACTTGGAATCATCGAGTGCCAAGTAAGATGAACATAAATTGGATTGCCTTGGATTAAATAGGTTATGAACACCAGAATCAGTAAAATGACTGGAGTAGCAATTCCTAATCCAAAAAGCCATTCAGCAATTTTACCAACCCGTTTTTCACCAAAGTGTTGAATTAACACACATCCCCAAAGGATGATCATCATTAACCCGAATCTCACCAACGGTTGTGTGTTGAACCATGGCGTATTAAAGGCAATTGAAAATGCACCAATTACGAAGTACATCATCGTGTCCATTCCAACGGTAATGTGAATCCATTGGTAAAACATTGCTGTCCATCCGGACTTTTCACCGAGCGTCCCTTTGACCCAGGTGAAGATTCCTCCATCAGCCCAGCCATCGATTGAAGCCATTTCCCCAGTTTCTTGAGTAATTGGTAAGAACCAGAGAATGCCGGCAATTAATAGCCAAAATAATGAGGTTGCTCCAGCCTTGCCAAACGGAGCAAATTCGTCAACAGAAATCACAACAGAACAAGACATGGCAAAGAGTTTTAAGCCAGTTAATTGGTTGTACTGCTTTGTACTATTATCTAGTGTTTTGTCGTGGTTAAAATGTGGTCCGCTATGTGGACCGATAGCTGGTATATCAGCCATTATCACCATCTCCCACGAAAATCATCACTAGTGCTTTGCACTAGTTCTAGTGGAAAAAATAACCTGTTAAAACTAAAGATGTCTTGAAAGGACCTTTCACCTTTAATTATTGACAAAATTTATCAAATGTCACTATACACAATTTGATATCTGTCCAAAAATCAGTATTTTTTCAATGTAATATGTCTAATAACTTAATTTAATTAAGATAAATAAACTTTTATTTAATTTAATTAAGAAGAGGTTACGCTAGAGATTAAAACGATTGCAAGACTTAATAAGCGATGAAAACGATTTCTTTATTGTTGTATTAAAGGATGTGTAAACTTTTCAATAAATTATTAACTAATAATTATTTTTACAAAAATATATTACTGTAAAAAAAGATAAATAGAAATGTCTAACTTTTGTTTAGTAAGTGAAAATAATAACAAATAATTAGCAACTTTGGTTTCTGATTGTAGTGCCTGATAACACGAGGATCATCGCGATTGTTAGATGAGCGGTCTAGTGTGTTTATTGTTAGAATGTTCAATCTTTCACTTTATTTTTATGGAATTTCTGTTACTATAGAAGACGTAAACGATTTCAAAAAAGCAAAAGGAGATTTTAGCACTATGAAAGCTGCTGTTATTAATGATCCAGTTGATGGATACGTTACTGTCAAAGACGTTCAACTCCGTGACTTAAAGCCAGGAGAGGCATTAGTTGATATGGAATACTGTGGTTTATGTCACACTGACCTCCACTGTGCCGCTGGTGACTTTGGTAAGAAACCGGGTCGGATTATTGGTCACGAAGGAGTTGGCCGTGTTTCAAAGGTTGCTCCTGGTGTTACAAGCCTTAAAGTTGGTGACCGGGTATCAATTGCTTGGTTCTTTAAGGGGTGTGGCCACTGTGAATATTGCTTAACTGGTCGTGAAACTCTTTGCCGAAATGTTCTAAACGCTGGTTACACTGCTGATGGTGCTATGGCTGAACAATGTATTGTTCCAGCTGACTATGCTGTCAAGGTTCCAGAAGGACTGGATCCAGTTGAAGCAACATCATTAACTTGTGCCGGAGTTACGATGTACAAGGCTTTGAAGGTTGCTGATATTAAGCCAGGTCAATGGGTATCCATTGTTGGTGCTGGTGGTTTGGGTAACCTTGGGATTCAATTTGCTCACAATGTGTTTGGCGCGCATGTGATTGCTGTTGATGGTAACCCAGACAAGCTAGAAGCTGCCAAAGAAAATGGTGCTGAAATTTGCATTAACCGTCATGACAACAATGTTGATGAACAAATCCAAGAAAAGGTTGGTGGCGTTCACGCAGCTGTTGTTACTGCCGTTACCACTGCTGCATTTGATCAAGCGGTTAACTCCCTTCGTCCAGATGGTAAGCTGGTTGCGGTTGCCTTACCACAAGGGGATATGAAACTGAATATTGCTAAGACGGTTCTTGATGGAATTATTGTTGCTGGGTCACTTGTTGGTACCCGTCAAGACTTAGCTGAATGTTTCCAATTTGGTGCCGAAGGTAAGGTTCACCCAATTGTTAAGACACGGAAGCTTTCTGAAATCAACGATATGATTCAAGAATTAAAGGATAATAAGGTTGTTGGTCGGAACGTTGTTGACTTTGTTCACAACAAGAACTAACAATTAATCTAATTTGAAAAACAGTTCGTGGTTGTTTCCACGGGCTGTTTTTGCTATCTTATGATTTAATATGTGATGAATTTGAAATGATCGTTCATTGAAAAAGGCGTGTCTGCTATAATGAGAGTAACACTAAGGTCAATATTAGTCAGGGATGGGGATGATAGAATGGAAGAAAAAAGTATCTCAGATATTATTGAAGGGTATTTAAAATCAATTATGGCTGATGATGAGAAAGTCGAAATCCGTCGTTCTGAGATTGCTAATCATTTTGATGTAGTTCCATCGCAGATTAATTATGTTATTAAGACACGCTTTACATTGCAAAACGGCTACTTGGTTCAGAGTAAGCGTGGCGGTGGTGGTTACATTCGAATTGAACGGGTCAACCTAATTGATGACGTGGATGTCTTGGACATGTTAATTAATACGATTGGGCAATCAATTACTGAAAATGACGCTTTTACGATTATTCAAACCCTATTTACAGAAAAAGTGATTACCCAACGTGAAGGTGATTTAATGTTGGCTGCCCTTTCAAAAGAGACTCTTGGCAGGTCAACCCAGGATGACTCAAATCAGTTACGTGCACGTGTTTTGATCGCGTTTTTAAATCGTCTTCGTTATGAAAGTTAACTGAAAGGAGAACATTGATGGCAGATTTCTTATATACCCCGAATGCTCAATCAGCTTTAAACATTGCACAAGAACAGGCGCGTTATTTTAAACATCAAGCAGTTGGGACGGAGCACTTGCTGTTAGCACTTAGTTTAGAAAAAAATGGGGTGGCTGCTAATTTATTACGGCAATTAAACGTTACGACTGACGACCTACGTGAAGAAATTGAACGATTTACTGGCTATGGTACGATGACTAAACTCACAGCCAATAGTTATTTACCATATTCGCCAAAAATGCGTGAGATTCTCTCGGTGGCTGGTCAACTAGCCCGACAGTTGGGAATGACGCAAGTTGGTACAGAGCATTTGATGCTTGCACTGCTAAGTGATAGCAATATTTTATCCTCCCGCATTCTGGGTAGCCTCAATGTTGATGTTCCCCAAGCACGTCGGACTCTTTTGCGTCGCTTAGGGGTAAGTAACAGTAAGCAACGATTGAATACCAGGTCAAGTAATGTTCGCCAGGGTGCTCACAAAACGCCGACCCTGGATAAATTGGCGCGAGATTTAACCAAAATTGCGCGGGAAGAAGACCCAGACCCAGTGGTTGGTCGTGATTCAGAAATTAAAAGAGTTGTTCAGATTTTGAGCCGTCGAACCAAAAATAATCCAGTTTTGGTTGGTGAACCTGGAGTTGGGAAAACCGCAATTGTCGAAGGCTTAGCACAACTAATTGTGCAGGAAAAAGTCCCGAGTGATTTAGTTGGCAGCCGATTGATGATGCTCGATATGGGATCGTTAGTTGCTGGAACGAAGTATCGTGGTGAATTTGAAGATCGTTTAAAGAAGGTCATCGAAGAAATCTATCAAGATGGTCATGTCATCTTATTTATTGATGAATTGCATACGTTAGTGGGTGCTGGCGGAGCAGAAGGGGCGATTGATGCTTCAAATATTTTAAAACCTGCCCTAGCACGTGGTGAACTTCAACTAATTGGTGCCACAACGTTAGATGAGTATCAAAAACATATTGAATCAGATTCAGCATTAGAACGGCGTTTTGCAACGGTCACGGTGGATGAACCAACGAAGGATGCGTCGGTTGAGATTTTGCGTGGCATTCGTCCTAAATATGAAAAGTATCACCATCTTAAAATTACTGACTCCGCATTAGAAGCTGCTGTGGCATTATCTGATCGCTATATTACCAACCGCTTTCTGCCAGACAAGGCGATCGACTTAATGGATGAGGCCGCCGCGATGAAGCGAATCGATGGACAAGGACGCAATACAACGTTTGCAAAGCGGATGCATCAATTAGAGGATTTACGTGAGCAAAAAGAGCTGGCAATTGAACAGCAAGATTTCGACCAAGCCGCTAAGCTTCGCCAACAAGAATTAAAACTAAAGGAAAAAGTTGATGAAGAGAAAACACGGCGCCAAAAAATGGAAGCACAAGATGAATATTCACTTAAGATTGATGATCATGATATTGCCAAGGTTGTTTCAGAGTGGACAGGCGTGCCGTTAACGCAGCTGAAAAAGAAAGAGAGTGAACGACTGGTTCATCTTGAAAAGGGACTTCATCAACGTGTCGTTGGTCAGGATGAAGCAGTAACGGCCCTCGCGCGTGCAATCCGTCGTGCACGAAGCGGTCTCAAAGATCCCCGTCGTCCAATTGGATCGTTTATGTTCTTAGGCCCAACTGGTGTGGGTAAAACGGAATTAGCGAAAGCGCTGGCCGCAGAAATGTTTGGCTCTGAAGACAATATGATTCGGATCGATATGTCTGAATATCAGGAACGGTTTAGTGCGAGCCGCTTAGTTGGTGCTGCTCCTGGTTATGTTGGCTATGAAGAAGGCGGTCAATTAACTGAAAAGGTTCGTCAGCACCCGTATTCTGTCGTTTTGCTTGACGAAGTCGAAAAGGCAAATGTTGACATTTTTAACTTATTACTACAGGTTTTAGATGATGGCTTCTTAACTGATTCTAAAGGTCGCAAAGTTGATTTTCGCAACACCGTTTTGATTATGACTTCGAATTTAGGGGCAACCCAGCTCCGTGATGAAAAAACGGTTGGCTTTGGTGCCCAAGACGTTCAGGATAACTATGCGGCAATGAAAGCGGCTATTCAAGGACAACTAAAACAACATTTTCGTCCGGAATTTCTGAATCGAATTGACGAAACGATTGTCTTCCATTCATTAACGAAGGATAATCTACATCAGATCGTGAAACTGTTGCTGAGAGGACTTATCAATCGGGTAGCAAAACAAAACGTGAAGTTGAAATTTACGCCAGCAGCGGTTGATTTAATTGCAGCCGATGGCTTTGATCCGGAATATGGTGCTCGGCCACTTCGGCGATCAATTCAAACTTTGGTTGAAGATCCGCTTAGTCTCGCCCTGCTTTCGGGTGAGGTTGAAAGTGGTACCACAGTAACCGTTGGTGCTCGCCAGGGCAAACTTAATTTTACGAGTATGCAAGCTGGGCATAAGCAACCGCTTGTAATAAAGTGATCACGGTAAATGTATTTACAAATAAAGTTATTACGAATTTATTGAAAAAATTGTTAAATAAGGTAAAATGTTTTTGTCAACCGAAAAATAATTGATATTTGGTTAAACTGGATATGAGAAAGGCTCGTTTGAAATATGAGAAGATCTGAACAATTAGCAAAAACTAGGACGGCAATTATGAAAACAGCGACAAAGCTGTTTTTAAATAAAGGTTTTGGGGAGACATCCACCCGTGATATTGCTAAAGAAATTGGGATCACTCAGCCTGCTTTATATCACCACTTTAGCGACAAAGAGGTTTTGTTTCTGAATGTTATGACCAGTCATGGGAGCCGTGTCCGTCAAGAAATTAACCGGGTGATGCGGGAAAGTGAATCGACAGGGGAAGATCGTTTATGGGAGTTGGTAAAGACCTTCTTGCGGCTTCACCCTAAGGATATTTATGAACAATGGCAAAGCGCTGGTGACTTGCTGAGCCAAAGTTCAAAGCGAAAGCTCAATGTGATTTTTATGATTGATTACATTGAACCTGTTTCCGAATTTTTTAAACAGTCGGATATTAAAATCCGGCCAGATGTTTTGCCTAAGGAGGCTGCTGAATTATTTATTGCGAGTTTAAGCCCGATGTTTAACTCGTTTCAGAAGTTTGGCGGGCGTTCTATTACTCAGGAACAACGGAATCGCATCATTTTAGATGTTTTTCTCAATGGATTAAATCAACGCTAAAAGATTCAATTATCAGATAACGGCTAACCGATGAGGTGGTCGTTTTTTATTATCGTGAGAGTTGACTTCATTAGTTAAAACGATTATAATTCTAGGGTATTTAAATGTAAGTTCAACGATTGTAATGATCTATTGTCCATTGCAATCCTTATAAATCCCAAAGGTAGTTGCCGGCTGCTTTTGGATTTTTTTTGCTCAAAAGTTATGTTTTTTACTAAATGTAATCAAAATGTAACATTTGGCATGTTGAACTTACCCAACAAATTAGAGAGGTGAATACTTTGGCCGGACATTTAGTAAAATACGGTAAACACCGTACCCGTCGTAGTTATTCTCGGATTAAGGAAGTCCTTGATCTACCGAACCTGATTGAAATTCAAACTAATTCATACAATTGGTTTATGGATAAAGGGATCCGGGAAATGTTTAATGACATTATGCCAATTGACGATTTTCAAGGTAAGCTTTCCTTAGAATTCGTTGATTATCAACTTATGGAACCCAAGTATACTGTTGATGAGGCACGTGAGCATGATGCTAACTATTCAGCACCGCTTCATGTAACATTACGGTTGACGAATCACGAAACTGGAGAGATTAAGTCTCAAGATGTCTTCTTTGGTGACTTCCCATTAATGACTGACCAAGGGACTTTCATTATTAACGGTGCAGAACGGGTAATTGTTTCCCAATTAGTGCGTTCTCCTGGTGTTTACTATAATGAAGAAACTGATAAAAATGGTCGGCCAAGTTATGGTGCCAACTTCATTCCAAACCGTGGAGCATGGCTTGAATATGAAACTGATGCTAAGGGAATTTCGTACGTAAGAATCGACCGGACACGGAAACTGCCATTAACAGAGTTAGTTCGTGCCCTTGGTTTCGGCTCTGATGATGAGATTATTGAAATGCTTGGTGGAAATTCTGATTCACTGAGTGTAACCTTGGATAAGGATGTTCATAAGGATGCTGAGGATTCTCGTGTTGAAGAAGCATTAAAGGACATTTATGAACGACTTCGTCCTGGTGAACCCAAGACAGCAGATTCTGCACGAAGCCTGTTAACGGCGCGTTTCTTCGATCCAAAGCGATATGACATGGCTCCAGTTGGTCGTTACAAGACTAATAAGAAGTTAAAGATGAAGTATCGTCTTCTTGGTCAAACCTTGGCAGAAACGTTAGCTGATCCAGAGACTGGTGAAATTTTGGCTAACAAGGGTGACGTTGTTACTAAAGAGGTTCTGAAAAAGTTAGAGCCAGCTTTGGCAAGCGACGATTTTAAGATGGTTACTTATACACCATCTGATGAAGCGGTTGTGACTGCTCCAGTTAAATTACAAAAAATCCTGGTATACTCCAAGAAAGATCCAGAACGGGTAGTGCCAATTGTTTCAAATGGTCATATTCCATTGGAACTCAAGCATATTCAACCTGCTGATATTATTGCATCAGTTAATTACTTCTTTAATCTGCAAGAAGGTATTGGTTCCACTGATGATATTGATCACTTGGGTAATCGACGGATTCGCTCAGTCGGTGAATTATTACAAAATCAATTCCGGATTGGTTTAGCACGGATGGAACGGGTAGTCCGTGAACGGATGTCAATTCAAGATATTAATACGGTTACACCACAACAGTTAATTAATATCCGTCCAGTTGTCGCATCCATTAAGGAATTTTTCGGTTCATCACAACTTTCCCAATTCATGGACCAAACTAATCCACTGGGTGAACTGACCCATAAGCGTCGTCTTTCTGCTTTAGGGCCTGGTGGTTTAACCCGTGATCGTGCTGGTTATGAAGTTCGGGACGTTCACTATACTCACTATGGACGGATGTGCCCAATTGAAACGCCTGAAGGACCAAACATTGGGCTGATTAACAGTCTATCGTCCTATGCTCGGGTTAATAAGTATGGATTCATTGAAACGCCATATCGTCGTGTTTCTTGGGAGACCCATAAAGTTACGGACAAGATTGACTACTTAACAGCTGACGAAGAAGATAACTACATCATTGCTCAAGCTAACACTAAGCTGAATGATGATGGTTCATTTGCTGAAGATGAAATTATGTGTCGTGATAAGGATGACTATATCTCGACAACCGCTGAGAATGTTGATTACATGGACGTGTCGCCTAAGCAAGTAGTCTCTGTTGCTTCTGCATGTATTCCATTTTTGGAAAACGATGACTCTAACCGTGCCCTGATGGGGGCCAACATGCAACGGCAAGCGGTTCCGTTAATTAATCCTCACGCACCTTTGATCGGAACGGGGATTGAATATAAGGCTGCTCACGACTCAGGAGTTGCATTAATTGCTAAGTATTCAGGAACTGTCGAATATGTAGATGCACGAGAAATTCGGGTTCGCCGCGATGACGACACTCTTGATGCTTACAAGTTAATGAAGTTCCGTCGTTCTAATGGTGGGAAGAACTATAACCAACGCCCAATTGTTAAAGTTGGTGAACATGTGGATGCCGATGATATTTTGGCTGATGGTCCATCGATGGAACAAGGAGAGTTAGCGCTAGGCCAAAACCCATTAATTGCCTTTATGACTTGGCAAGGTTATAACTTCGAAGATGCCATTGCAATTTCCGAACGCTTAGTTAAGGATGATGTTTACACTTCTATTCATATTGAATCTTATGAATCTGAAGCACGAGAAACAAAGCTTGGACCTGAAGAAATGACCCGTGAAATTCCAAATGTTGGTGCGGATGCATTAAAGAACTTGGATGATAACGGTGTTGTTCGTGTTGGGGCTGAAGTTCATGATGGAGATATCTTGGTTGGTAAGGTTACACCAAAGGGAGTAACCGAACTATCAGCAGAAGAGCGGTTGCTACACGCTATTTTTGGTGAAAAGTCGCGTGAGGTTCGTGATACTTCACTCCGTGTGCCTCACGGTGGTGGCGGTATTATCCAAGACGTTAAGGTCTTCACTCGTGAAAATGGTGACGAATTGTCGCCTGGTGTCAACAAGATGGTTCGAGTTTACATCGCTCAAAAACGAAAGATTCAAGTTGGTGACAAGATGTCCGGACGTCACGGTAACAAGGGGACGGTTTCCATTGTGGTTCCTGAAGAAGATATGCCGTACATGCCAGATGGGACGCCGATTGACATTATGCTGAGCCCAATGGGTGTGCCATCACGGATGAATATCGGACAAGTTATTGAATTGCACTTGGGAATGGCTGCTCGTGAATTAGGTATTCATATTGCAACACCTGTCTTCGATGGTGCGACTGATAAAGACGTCTGGGATGCTGTTAAGGAAGCCGGTTTGCCATCAGATGGTAAGACGATTCTTTATGATGGTCGGACTGGTGAACCATTTGAACAGCGGGTTGCAGTTGGTGTGATGCACTACCTGAAACTTGCCCACATGGTTGACGATAAGATTCACGCTCGTTCCATTGGACCATACTCGCTGGTTACACAACAACCACTTGGTGGGAAAGCTCAGTTTGGTGGACAACGGTTTGGTGAAATGGAAGTTTGGGCTTTGGAAGCATATGGTGCAGCCTACACACTTCAGGAAATCTTGACCTACAAGTCAGATGATGTTGTCGGACGGGTTAACACATACGATGCCATTATTAATGGTGATCGCATTCCAAAGCCGGGTGTTCCAGAATCATTCCGTGTCTTAGTTAAGGAATTGCAGTCATTAGGACTTGATATGAAAGTTCTTGATGATAACCACGAAGAAGTGCAATTAAAGAACATGGATGAAGATGTGATTGATGTTCGTAAGTCCGCACAGCATGCGCAACAAAAACAACAGGAAGCAACATCTTCTGACCAATCAGCACAATCTGAACCAAATGAAGCTAAACAAGACTAAAAAAGGAGGACAGCCCTTTGATTGACGTCAATAATTTTGAAAGTATGCAGATCGGGTTGGCTTCACCTAATAAGATCCGGAGTTGGTCGTATGGTGAAGTGAAAAAGCCAGAAACGATTAACTATCGAACTTTAAAGCCCGAAAAAGAAGGTCTGTTTGACGAACGAATCTTTGGACCAACCAAGGACTACGAATGTGCTTGTGGTAAATACAAACGAGTTCGTTTTAAGGGATTAGTATGTGATCGCTGTGGGGTCGAAGTTACTAGTTCAAAAGTTCGTCGTGAACGGATGGGCCACATTGAATTAGCTGCTCCGGTATCACATATTTGGTACTTCAAGGGAATTCCATCACGGATGGGGCTTGTTTTGGACATGAGCCCACGCGCATTGGAAGAAGTAATCTACTTTGCTTCCTACGTGGTTTTAGATCCAGGTGATACGCCATTAGAAAAGAAACAGTTACTGACGGAAGCTGAATACCGTGATAAGAAGGCTGAGTACGGCGATCGATTTACAGCAGAAATGGGTGCTGAGGCGGTTCAAAAACTTTTGAAGGATGTTGACCTTCAAAAAGAAGCCGATGAACTGAAAGCTGAATTAAAGGATGCTACCGGCCAAAAACGGACGCGTGCTGTTCGCCGATTGGACATTTTGGAAGCATTTATCAAGTCTGGTAATAAACCAGAATGGATGGTAATGGATGTAATCCCTGTGATGCCACCTGACTTGCGACCAATGGTTCAATTGGAAGGTGGACGGTTCGCTACTTCTGATCTGAACGATCTTTATCGGCGGGTTATTAACCGAAACAATCGTTTGAAGCGATTACTGGAATTAAATGCTCCAGGAATTATTGTGCAAAACGAAAAACGGATGTTGCAAGAAGCGGTTGATGCTTTAATCGATAATGGTCGTCGTGGTCGTCCGGTTGCTGGGCCAGGTAATCGTCCATTGAAGTCTCTCTCTCACTTGTTGAAAGGGAAACAAGGACGGTTCCGTCAAAACTTACTGGGAAAGCGGGTTGACTACTCTGGCCGTTCCGTCATTGATGTTGGTCCATCTCTGAAGATGAACCAAATGGGACTCCCTATCCCGATGGCCTTAGAATTATTTAAGCCATTTATTATGCACGAATTAACCAAACGCAAGATGGTTAATAATGTTAAGGCTGCTAAGCGCATGATTGATAAGCGTGACGATAAGGTCTTTGATGTTCTCGAAGATGTTATTAAAGAACACCCGGTATTGCTGAACCGGGCACCTACTTTGCACCGGTTAGGGATTCAAGCGTTTGAACCAATTTTGGTTTCTGGTAAGTCAATGCGGCTACACCCATTAGTATGTACAGCATACAATGCGGACTTTGATGGTGACCAAATGGCTATTCACGTGCCATTATCAGATGAAGCTCAGGCGGAAGCACGACTATTAATGTTGGCTGCTCACCATATTCTTTCGCCTCGTGATGGTGAACCAATTGTGGCACCTTCACAAGATATGGTTATTGGTAATTACTACATGACTACGGAAGATAAGGGTCGCGAAGGCGAAGGAATGATCTTTAAGGATGCCGATGAAGCTGAAATGGCCTATCGAAATGGTTATGTTGCATTGCAAACACGAGTAGGTGTTCAAGTTGCCGCTTACCCTGAGAAGCCGTTCACTGATGATCAACGTGACAAGGTAATGGTAACCAGCGTTGGTAAATTATTGTTTAATAAGATTCTGCCAAAGGATTACACATTCATTAATGAACCAACTGATGATAATCTGCAAAATGGTGTTCCTGATAAGTACTTCCTCGATAAGGGTGAAGATATTCATGAATACCTGGAAAATGCTCCACTTGTTCCACCATTCAAGAAGGGCTTCTTATCGGATATCATTGCTGAAATCTACAAGATTTATAAAGTTACAGAAACCTCTGAGTTTTTGGACCGCATTAAGGACCTTGGTTACTATGAATCAACCATCTCTGGTTTAACAGTTGGGGTTGCCGATATCACGGACTTAAAGGAAAAGCCTGAAATTATTGAAAAGGCGCACAAGCAAGTTGCATTAATTACGAAGCAATTCCGTCGTGGGTTAATTACAGACAATGAACGTTATGAACGGGTAATTGGTGTTTGGAATGATGCCAAGGACGAAGTTCAAGAGAAATTAATTGAACATATGGATATCCATAACCCAATCAACATGATGTCTGACTCCGGTGCGCGTGGTAACATTTCTAACTTTACTCAACTTGCCGGAATGCGTGGCTTAATGGCTTCACCATCTGGTAAGATTATGGAATTACCAATTCTTTCTAACTTCCGTGAAGGGCTATCAGTTCTGGAAATGTTCATTTCCTCTCACGGTGCTCGTAAAGGGATGACAGATACCGCTTTGAAGACTGCCAACTCTGGTTACCTAACTCGTCGTCTGGTTGATGTTGCTCAAGATGTCATCGTTCGTGAAGAAGATTGTAGAACCGATCGTGGGCTTGACGTTTCAGCAATTACTAACGGTAACGAAATGATTGAACCACTGTATGACCGAATCCTTGGTCGTTACACAATGAAGTCGGTCTTCGATCCTTCCACTGGTGAACGAATTGTTGGTAAGAATGTCTTAATTGATGAAGCCATGGCTCAAAAGATCGTTGATGCTGGAGTGAAGACAGTAACGATTCGCTCAGCATTTACTTGTAACACTGAACATGGTGTGTGTGAACGCTGTTATGGACGAAACGCCGCTACTGGAGACAAGGTCGAAGCTGGTGAAGCAATTGGGACTGTCGCAGCTCAATCAATTGGTGAACCTGGTACGCAACTAACGTTACGTAACTTCCACACCGGTGGGGTTGCTGGAAACGAAGATATTACTCAAGGGCTTCCTCGTGTGCAAGAAATTGTTGAAGCACGGAATCCAAAAGGTCGGGCTACTATTTCAGAAGTTACCGGTGAGATTGAATCAATTGAAGAAAATCCAGCTGAACAAACTAAGGATATTACCGTAAAGGGCGAGAATGATACGCGGACTTATACTTTGCCAATCACTGCTCGGTTACGGGTTTCTGAAGGTGACTTTATTCACCGTGGATCAGCTTTGAACGAAGGTTCCATTGATCCAAAGGAATTAATTCGTGTTCGGGATGTCCTCTCAACTGAAACTTACTTGCTGGAACAAGTCCAAGGTGTTTATCGGATGCAAGGGATTGACTTGTTAGATAAGCACGTTGAAATTATGATTCGGCAAATGATGCGGAAAGTTCGGGTTATGGATCCTGGTGATACTGATGTTCTTCCAGGTGAATTGATGGACATTAGTCAATTCCGGGATGCTAACTATCAGACGTTAATTTCTGGTGGAATCCCAGCAACTGCTCGTCCGGTAATTCTTGGAATCACTAAGGCTGCTTTGGAAACTAATAGTTTCTTATCTGCCGCTTCCTTCCAAGAAACGACCCGGGTACTTACCGATGCCGCTATCCGTGGCAAGGAAGACCCACTTGTTGGTCTAAAGGAAAATGTTATTATTGGTAAGATTATTCCTGCTGGTACAGGAATGAGTGCTTACCGAAACATTAAGCCAAAAGAAGTTAGCGTTGGGGCGACTGCTGATAGTGCAGTTACTGCAATGCCAAACGGTTCCATTCGTGAAATGGAAGAACAAATGAAAGAAAATGACGATCAGTAATTTTCTTCTAAAATGAATAAGACGTGAGTCGATTTGGCTCACGTCTTATTTTTTGCTTGTATTTATTATAAAAATGGTGTTAATGTAATTAAGTTACAAGTTGGGGAGGATAAAATTGAAAAAATATGAAATTGAAATTCCTGAGGCGGCATTAAAACAACTGGAAATAGATAATACCGAATACTCAATGCGGTTGGAGCATAATTCGATTTTAGTACGACCTGCTAATGTGGTGGATTTAATCCCACAAATTCATTTCTGGTGGTACGGAATCTTTGCAACACTTTCGGCAGTTGCCTTTTTGCTTTATGTAATGAGTCAACACTACCATGTTATTCCGCTTAGCGGAAATGATTCGATTGCCACTGCTTCAATCCTGCTCAGTGCCATTTGCGGAACGTTGGCATTTGCGATTACCTTTATTGTTGAAAAGATGCGGGGTAGCGGCCCGGCACGATCGTTTTCATGGCGAAGCTTACCACCGCTCATTGTTGCAAGTGCGATGATTATTATTTTCATCATGCTTGCGGTTTATTGGTTATTAGGAGAATTATTTCATGGGCTGCGCTTGGATATCTATACCTCAACAGTTTTGATATTTATTGCGGAGGCCGTAGTCAACTATTTAATGATTAACTTGGCAATGACGATTTCACCTGGAGTAATAACCAATTTAATGACGATTATGATTGTTGGTGGGGTTGGATTCTCCATGTTAACTAATTCAACCAAGAACTGGTGGCGTCACAATTTTAGTTTTCTCGGGACCAATCAAAATAGTAACCACTTTTCCTTTAATATTACGTTAGTTTTCTCTGGCTTACTTTTAATGATTTTAATTGATTACTTGTTTGTTAACTTGAATCATAAGTACCGCGGGTGGAAAGTTAACACTTTGCGTGGATTGTTATATGCACTTGGTGCATGTATCGGTTGTATCGGACTATTTCCAAATAATCCAGAGTTTCACATCCTTCATGATCGGATTGCAATGTGGTTGGTCTACTTATTATTAATCCTAATTGTCGCCGTCCGTTGGATTTTACCTGAAGTTACTAAAGACTTTTTGAAAGTTTCCCACATTATTGGAGCTGTGATTGCGGTTGATTATATTGTGTTTGAAGCATTTACATATTTATCCTTAACAGCTTTTGAATTAATTGCCTTTATGTTAGCGTTCGCCTGGATCTTGTTGTTGCTTCAATATATCGAAACACTTGTTAATAACAATGTCCAGATCTTCCCAGTTTCCATAAAGGTGGTTCCTGATCGATCTGAATAATAACTTGCTATACTGAACACGTCTAGACAAGGGCGTGTTTTTTTATAATTAGGCTTAAAAATAGTCCACACCACAGAAAGGGAAGAAATGGGATGGCGACTTTATGAAAAAGTTTTGGGTGGAATAGAGAAAAGAAACAAGCTAAAAAAATCATCTGATTGGCAACGGTCGCCCCACAACTTAAAATGGCTAATAAAATGAAGTCCACATCCCCATTGCCGATTTTGCGGTACCAGTAGCAAACGCTCCAGATCACTACGTAACCAATTGTCAGAATCTGAAATGGTTCCATAATTGTGAGCCAGTGAAGGAATCCAATACTAATTAACCAAGCGCCGTTAAACTTTTGAGTAAACCAATCTTCAGTGCAGGTAATAAGCATACATGAATCGACTAAAATGAAAATGATTGCGTCAGAAATTGAGAAAATGGGAAATTCCATCCACAGAAATGCGGATAGTATCTCGGTTGTGATCCAGAAACGATTAATCGGCTTTCCACATTGTTTACATTTTCCTTTTTGAATGACGTATCCAATAATGGGGATGAGATGGTACCAACGGATTATTTGCTTGCAATGATCACAAACAGACCGCTGGTTAAAAGAGCAACTGCGAAAAAATAATTTTCGCCAAGTCATGGTAGTTAAAAAAGAGCACCAACAGGCACCAGTTAAAAATAAAACAATTGACATAGTTTCACCTCAATAAATAACTACGCAAGATTTACAAAAGTTAAACGAATTTCCTAATCGATATCATTTGACAATAAACAAGTCACATGTTAAATTAGTCAAGGTGCTTTTGTTAGCAGCGAGTGTGTCTGTCGTTGGACAGACGAACGTCCGCGATAGCACAAATTAAATAACCATCCATTTTTTTATTCTCAAAAAAGAACCACCTGGATGTGTGGACTTAAATCAAAGAAAGGGGATTAATTATGCCTACAATTAATCAACTGGTTCGTAAGGGCCGGAAGAGTCACAAGGACAAGTCAAAGTCACCTGCCTTGGGCTTTGTTTACAACAGTTTTAAGAAGGAAGAAGTTAAGACACCATCACCACAAAAGCGTGGGGTTGCAACCCGTGTTGGTACAATGACGCCAAAGAAGCCAAACTCAGCTTTACGGAAGTATGCCCGTGTTCGTCTTTCTAACTTAATCGAAGTTACTGCTTACATTCCTGGGATTGGTCACAACCTTCAAGAACACTCAGTTGTTCTAATTCGTGGTGGTCGTGTAAAGGACTTGCCAGGGGTTCGTTACCACATTATTCGTGGGACACTTGATACTGCCGGCGTTGAAGGTCGTCGTCAAAGCCGTTCTAAGTACGGTGCAAAGAAGCCTAAGGACTAATCATCAAAGGGAGGAAATAAGAAATGCCTCGTAAAGGACATATTGCAAAACCAGAAGTTTTACCAGATCCAATTTACAATTCAAAGCTGGTAACTAGCATGATTAACCACTTGATGTTAGATGGTAAGCGTGGTACCGCTTCCAAGATCTTATATCAAGCATTTAACGAAATTAAAGACCAAACTGGTAATGATCCAGTTGAAGTATTTGAACAAGCAATTGAAAATGTTCAACCTGCACTTGAAGTTAAGGCACGTCGTATTGGTGGTTCTAACTACCAAGTTCCAATTGAAGTTCGTCCAGACCGTCAACGGACGTTAGCACTTCGTTGGTTAACCCAATTCGCACGTCTTCGTGGTGAACATACAATGATTCAACGGTTAGCTGCTGAAATTATTGATGCATCAAACAACACTGGTGCTTCAATTAAGAAGAAGGAAGATACTTTACGGATGGCTGAAGCCAACCGAGCATTTGCACATTACCGCTGGTAATAAATTGAAACTGGTCGCCGACCTAGTTTCTCTGAGGGCGACGCAATCGATTAAAAACGTCACCCTTTTTTTAAGAAAGATTTGAAGGGAGATACACAAAAAGATGGCTAACAAACGTGAATATCCACTTGCCAAGACTCGTAACATTGGTATCATGGCCCACATTGACGCGGGGAAGACTACTGCCACTGAACGGATCCTTTACTACACTGGTAAAATTCACAAAATTGGTGAAACTCATGATGGTGCTTCACAAATGGACTGGATGGATGAAGAAAAGGAACGTGGGATTACGATCACTTCTGCCGCTACTACTGCGGTTTGGAAGGATCACCGGATTAACATCATTGATACCCCAGGACACGTTGACTTCACAGTTGAAGTTGAACGTGCCTTACGGGTACTTGACGGTGCCGTAACGGTTCTGGACGCCCAAGCTGGGGTTGAACCACAAACTGAAACTGTTTGGCGTCAAGCTGATGACTTTGATGTTCCACGGATCGTTTTTGCTAACAAGATGGATAAGATGGGTGCTAACTTTGATTACTCAGTTCAAACAATCAAAGATCGTTTAAACGTTACCCCATTACCAATTCAATTACCAATTGGTGCTGAAGATGACTTTGCCGGAGTAGTTGACCTTGTCAAGATGGTTGCTTACGTTTATGACGAAGATAAGTTGGGCACTAACTGGGATACTGTTGATATTCCAGCTGACCTTAAGGACGAAGCGGAAAAGCGCCATGATGAAATGCTTGAAACTTTGGCTGATGTTGATGACAACATTATGGAAAAGTACCTTGATGGTTCAGAAATTTCTGTTGATGAAATTAAGGCTGCCATTCGTAAGGCAACTCTTGCCCAAGAACTGTTCCCTGTATTAGCTGGTTCTGCATACAAGGATAAGGGTATTCAAATGATGCTTGATGCAGTTATTGACTACTTACCATCCCCATTAGATGTTAAGCCATTTGTTGCTCACGATGCAGATGGTAATGAAGTTGAATTAACTGCTGGTGATGACAAGCCTTTTGCTGCCTTAGCATTTAAGATTGCTACTGACCCATTTGTTGGTCGTTTGACGTTCTTGCGTGTTTACACCGGTTCCCTTCAATCTGGTTCATACGTTTTGAACGCTACTAAGGATAAGCGTGAACGGATTGGTCGTCTGCTTCAAATGCACTCTAACCAACAACACGAAATTCCTGAAGTGTTCTCTGGTGATATTGCTGCGGCAATTGGTTTAAAGAACACAACAACAGGTGATTCATTAACTGATCCTGATCATCCGCTTCAGCTTGAATCTATGGACTTCCCTGAACCAGTTATTCAAGTTTCTGTTGAACCTAAATCTAAGGCTGATCAAGATAAGATGGATAAAGGTCTGCAAAAGCTTGCTGAAGAAGACCCAACGTTTAAGACCGAAACTAACCCTGAAACTGGTGAAACATTAATCGCCGGAATGGGTGAACTACACTTAGACATCATTGTTGAACGGCTCCGTCGTGAATTCCACGCGGAAGTAACCGTTGGTAAGCCACAAGTTTCCTATCGTGAAGCATTTACTAAGCAAGCAAGTGCACAAGGTAAATTTGTTCGTCAATCTGGTGGTAAAGGTCAATACGGTGATGTATGGATTGAATTTACTCCATTGGATGAAGGTAAAGGTTTCGAATTTGAAGACGCTATCGTTGGTGGGGTTGTTCCTCGTGAATACATTCCTGCTGTTGAACAAGGTTTGAAAGAGGCAATGGAGAACGGTGTTCTTGCTGGTTACCCATTAGTTGATATGCACGCCAAACTTTATGATGGTAGTTACCACGAAGTCGACTCATCCGAAGCTGCTTTTAAAGTTGCTGCTTCACTTGCACTTAAGAATGCAGCCAAGAAGGCTGATCCCGTAATTCTGGAACCAATTATGAAAGTTGATATTGTAACTCCAGAAGACAACCTGGGTGATGTTATGGGTCACGTTACTGCTCGTCGTGGTTCAATTGATGGAATGGAAGAACGTGGGAACGCACAACTTGTTCATGCATTCGTACCATTGTCAGAGATGTTTGGTTATGCAACGACTCTTCGTTCTGCTACCCAAGGTCGTGGGACGTTCACGATGACATTTGACCATTACTCTGCAGTTCCAAAGTCAGTTCAAGAAGATATCATTTCTAAGAATGGTGGCAACAACTAAAAACTTTATCTTAAGTTTGTCCAAAAAAGTTCGCACAAATAATGTGCGGACTTTTTTTGTAATATACTTTTAATAAAAAAATCCGAATTAATTACGATAAACCCTTGCGACATCAATGATTCTCTAGTATTATGGTTAAGTGCTTGAATTTATGGGGAGCAGTCTGCTTCCGATTAATATATTCAAGATCACAGGCGATGAAGTGGAAGGTTGCGACACACCCGGCCGCTTTGCCACAGGATGTGGCGGTAATTTCCATGGAGCTAGTCAAATTTTAAATCTGACGAAGGAGGGAACATAATGGCAAACCAAAAGATTCGTATTCGTTTAAAGGCTTATGAACACCAAGTTTTGGATCAATCTGCTGACAAGATTGTTGAAACTGCAAAACGGACTGGTGCTCAAATTTCAGGCCCAATCCCGTTACCAACTGAACGGACTTTATACACGGTGCTTCGGTCACCACACAAGTTCAAGAAGTCACGGGAACAATTTGAAATGCGTACCCACAAGCGTTTGATCGACATTGTTGATCCTACGCCAAAGACGGTTGACTCTTTAATGAAGCTTGACCTGCCTAGTGGTGTTGACATTGAAATTAAGCTTTAATTTAAAGCAATTAAGTAAGAAATAAATCAAACTAAATTGGAGGTGTACTCATGACCAAAGGAATCTTAGGTAAAAAGGTCGGCATGACTCAAGTTTTCACTGATAATGGTGAATTAGTTCCTGTTACTGTAATCGATGTAACGCCAAACGTTGTAATGCAAATTAAGACTGTTGAAAATGATGGTTACAATGCTGTTCAACTGGGTTTTGATGACAAGCGGGAAATCTTGAGCAACAAGGCTGAACAAGGTCATGCAGCAAAAGCAAACACGGCTCCTAAGCGCTTCATCGGTGAAATCCGCGATGCTGAATTAGGAGACGATATTAAAGTCGGAGACGAAGTTAAGGCGGATATTTTCGCCGAAGGTGAGACAGTTGATGTAACTGGTATCACAAAGGGTCATGGTTACCAAGGGAACATCCATAAGGATGGTCAATCTCGTGGACCAATGGCACACGGTTCTCGTTATCACCGTCGTCCAGGTTCTCTGGGTGCAATCATTAACCACGTCTTCAAAGGCAAGAAGCTCCCAGGACGGATGGGTGGCAACACTCGGACTATGCAACACTTACAAGTTGTAAAGGTCGATACTGATAACAACGTATTACTTATTAAGGGTAACGTTCCTGGTGCCAACAAGTCTTACGTAACTATTAAAAACTCTGTTAAGGCTAACACTAAGAAGAGCCTTAGCAAGCAACACAACAATTAAGAAAGGAGGAACTAAATTATGACTAGCGTTGCATTATTCAACCAAGATGGTAGCCAAAACGGTACTATCGATTTAAACGATGCAATTTTTGGTGTAGAAGTGAACGAAAACGCTGAATACGAAGCCATCATTCGTCAACGTGCTTCACTCCGCCAAGGTACACACGCAGTTAAGAACCGCTCCGCAGTTAGCGGTGGTGGGAAGAAGCCATGGCGTCAAAAGGGTACTGGTCGTGCTCGTCAAGGTTCTATCCGTTCACCACAATTCCGTGGTGGTGGAATTGTTTTTGGACCAACTCCACGTTCATACAATTACCGCTTACCTCGCAAGGTTCGTCAACTTGCTATTAAGTCTGCACTTTCTCAAAAGGTTGCAGATGACAAATTTGTTGTTGTTGACTCAATTAACTTTGATGCACCAAAGACGAAGAAATTCGCAAGTGTATTAGATAACTTAAAGGTCAACGAAAAAGTGTTGATCGTTGTAACTGACGATGATAAGAATGCTGAATTATCAGCTCGTAACTTAGCAAAGGTTAGTGTTGTTACTCCTGCAGGTGTAAACATTCTAAACGTTGTTGATGCTCAAAAGATCGTCATTACTAAGTCAGCTCTTTCTCAAGTAGAGGAGGTGCTCGCATAATGGAAGCACGCGATATTATTTTACGTCCGGTTATTACTGAAGCATCTACTGCTGCAATGGACGACAAGCGTTATACATTTGATGTTGATTTACGAGCAACCAAGACTCAAGTTAAGAATGCGGTAGAAGAAATCTTCGACGTTAAGGTTGTAAAAGTTAACATTATGAACATTAAGGGGAAGCAAAAGCGTCAAGGACGTTACGTTGGTTACACTAAACGCCGTCGTAAGGCCATTGTTCAACTTTCTGCTGACTCTAAAGAAATCAAGTTGTTTTCAGACGACAACAACTAAATTTAAAGGTTAGGAGGAAAGAATAGTGGGAATTCGCAAATACAAAGGTACCACTAACGGTCGCCGTAACATGAACGGATTTGACTTTGCTAATATTACAAAGACAGCTCCTGAAAAATCATTATTGGCACCTTTAAAGCACACCGCTGGGCGTAATAGCCAAGGTAAAATGACTGTTCGTCACCGTGGTGGAGGTACGAAGCGTCAATACCGGATTATCGACTTTAAGCGGAACAAGGATAATGTTCCAGCAACTGTTAAGGCAATTGAGTACGATCCAAATCGTACTGCTAATATTGCATTGTTGGTATACGCTGATGGTACGAAGTCATATATTTTAGCACCAAAGGGTCTCGAAGTAGGAATGACAGTTGAATCTGGTCCAGAAGCTGACATCAAGGTTGGTAATGCATTGCCATTAAAGAACATTCCTGTTGGTACTGTTATTCACAACATTGAATTAAAGCCAGGCAAAGGTGGTCAATTAACCCGGTCAGCTGGAGCTTCAGCTCAATTACTTGGTAAGGAAGAAAAGTATGTCCTTGTACGGCTTTCTTCAGGTGAAGTTCGGATGGTTTTGGCAACTTGCCGTGCAACCGTAGGTTCAATTGGTAATGAAGAGCGTGCTTTGCTTATTAAGGGTAAGGCTGGTCGTAATCGTTACGCTGGTCGTCGTCCACACGTTCGTGGTTCTGTTATGAACCCTAACGATCACCCACATGGTGGTGGTGAAGGTAAGCAACCAGTTGGTTTACCATCTCCACTTTCTCCATGGGGTAAGAAGACAGTTGGTAAGAAGACCCGTTCACACAAAGCACGTTCAAACAAATTTATTGTTCGTGGTCGTAAGCGTGGTCCACACACCCGTTAATTTAAATTGATAATACCTGAGAGGAGGTACAAATATGGCTCGTAGTTTGAAAAAAGGACCTTTTGCTGATGCATCATTGCTGAAAAAGGTTGAAGCGCAAGCCGATAACGAAAAGAAATCAGTTATCAAGACTTGGTCACGTCGTTCCACGATTTTCCCAAGCTTCATTGGATACACCTTTGCTGTTTACGATGGTCGTAAACATGTGCCAGTTTACGTGCAAGAAGATATGGTTGGTCACAAGCTTGGTGAATTTGTTCCAACACGGACTTTCCATGGTCATGCATCTGATGATAAGAAAACTCAAGCTAAGTAATTAAGGAGGGAATTGAGTAATGGCTGAAAATGTTACTTCAGCTAAAGCAACTGCTAAGATGGTTCGTGTATCATCACGGAAGGTTCGTCTTGTATTAGACACTATCCGTAACAAGAGTGTTGCTGAAGCATTTGCTATTCTGAAGTTCACTCCTAATGGTGCTGCTTCAGATGTTGAAAAAGTTTTAAAATCTGCTGTTGCAAACGCTGAAAATAATTTTGATCTTGATCGTGCTTCATTGGTTGTTTCTGAAGCCTTTGCAAACGAAGGACCTACCCTTAAGCGGTTCCGTCCACGTGCGAAGGGTTCTGCTTCACCAATTAATAAGCGGACCAGTCATATTACAGTGGTTGTTACAGAAAAATAGGAGGAATGAATAGTGGGTCAAAAGATTAATCCTAATGGTTTCCGTGTTGGGGTCATTCGTCCATGGAGTGCTAAATGGTACGCTGATAAGAAGCACTACGCTGAAAACCTGAACGAAGACCTTCGGATCCGTAAATATATCGAAAAGCGACTTGCTGATGCCTCTGTTTCAACCATCGAAATTGAACGTGCTGCAAATCGCGTAAACGTTTCAATTCATACCGCTCGTCCTGGGATGGTAATTGGTAAAGGTGGTTCAGAAGTTGAAGCACTTCGTCTTGAATTAAATAAATTAACTGGCAAGCGTGTTCATATCAACGTTGTTGAAATTAAGAAGCCTGATTTGGACGCTCACCTTGTCGGACAAAACGTTGCAGAACAATTGGAAAACCGGATTGCTTTCCGTCGTGCTATGCGTGGTGCTATGCAACGCGCAATGCGTGCTGGTGCAAAGGGTGTTAAGATCCAAGTTGCTGGACGTTTAAACGGTGCAGATATGTCACGGGTTGAATCATACTCTGACGGTACTGTGCCATTGCACACACTTCGTGCAGATATTGATTATTCATGGGATGAAGCTCGTACCACATATGGGGCTTTAGGTATTAAGACCTGGATTTACCGTGGTGAGGTTCTTCCTGAAAAGAAGAATAGTTCTAAAGGAGGGAAGTAAAACATGCTAGTACCAAAGCGAGTTAAGCACCGTAAGGTTCAACGTGGTCACCTTCGTGGTGAAGCTAAAGGTGGTAAGACTGTCGCTTTCGGTGAATACGGTTTACAAGCTTTAGATTCTCATTGGATCTCAAACCGTCAAATCGAAGCCGGCCGTATTGCAATTACCCGTTATATGAAGCGTGGTGGTAAGGTATGGATTAAGATCTTCCCACACCTCTCTTACACTAGCAAAGGTGTTGGTGTCCGGATGGGTAATGGTAAGGGTGCTCCCGAAGGATGGGTTGCCCCTGTTAAGCGTGGTAAGGTATTATTTGAAGTTGCAGGTGTTTCTGAAGAAGTTGCACGTGAAGCTTTACGTCTTGCCGGTACTAAAATGCCAGTTCGCACTAAGATTATCAAACGTGAGGAAGTAGGTGGACAATCTCATGAAGAGTAAAGATTTTGTAAAAGAACTGAATGGATTAACCACTGATCAATTGCTTAGCCGTGAAAAGGAATTGAAGGAACAATTGTTTAACTTACGTTTCCAATTAGCAACCGGCCAGTTGGAAAACACTGCAAGCCTTAAGAACGTTCGTAAGGACATTGCTCGGGTTAAGACAGTTCTTCGCCAACAAGAATTAAATAAATAAGAATACGAAAAGGAGGATTAGCGCATGAGTGACGAACGTAATGCACGTAAGGTGTACCAGGGTCACGTTGTTTCAGATAAGATGGACAAAACGATTGTAGTATCAGTTGATACCTATAAGAGTGCTCCCATTTATGGTAAGCGTGTGAAGTACTCAAAGAAGTTCTACGCCCACGATGAAAACAACGAAGCTCACGCAGGTGACACTGTTCAAATCATGGAAACTCGGCCGCTTTCTGCAAAGAAGCGTTTCCGGCTTGTAAAGGTTGTCAAGAAGGCTGTAATTCTATAATGCTTTCTAAAGCAATCATTAAATTCGTATTCTAAATTCTTATAAAAGATGGAAGGAGGACATTAACCGTGATTCAACAAGAAAGTCGGTTGAAGGTCGCTGATAACTCAGGTGCCCGTGAGATTTTGGTCATCAAGATCTTGGGAGGTTCCCGTGTTAAGACCGGTAATATTGGTGATATTATTGTTGCTACTGTTAAACAAGCAACACCAGGTGGCGTTGTCAAAAAGGGTGACGTTGTTAAGGCTGTTGTTGTACGGACTAAGCATGGTCTTCATCGTAAGGATGGTTCATACATTAAGTTCGACGAAAATGCTGCTGTTTTAATTAATAATGACAAGAGCCCTAAGGGTACCCGTATTTTTGGCCCAATCGCTCGTGAGCTACGTGATGACGACTTTATGAAGATCGTTTCACTGGCCCCAGAAGTTCTTTAAGATTACCAGAAATAAGGAGGTGTACTACCACATGTTTTTAAAGACAGGTGACAAGGTTCGCGTCATTACCGGTAAGGATAAGGGTAAAGAAGGTACAATCAAGAAAACCCTTGCTAAAGAAAACCGTGTAATCGTTGAAGGAATTAACAAAATTAAAAAGCACCAGAAGCCAAGCAATGCCAATCCTAATGGTGGGATTGTTGATACTGAAGCTCCTATTCAAGCATCAAATGTGATGTTGATTGATCCATCAACGAATGAACCAACTCGTGTTGGTTTCGAATTTGTTGACGGCAAGAAGGTTCGGATTGCTAAGAAGTCTGGTAAACAGATCGACTAATAATTAAGGAAAGGAGGAAATAATTTCTCATGGAAAACCGTTTAAAGGCTAAATACGAAAATGAAGTTCGCCCATCACTAATTGAAAAGTTTAACTATTCTTCTGTGATGGCTGCGCCAAAGATTGAGAAGATCGTTTTAAACATGGGTGTGGGTGATGCAACACAGAACTCAAAGAACCTTGATGAAGCTGTCGAAGAATTAGGTTTAATTGCTGGTCAAAAGCCAATGATTACTAAGGCTAAGAAATCAATTGCCGGTTTCCGTTTGCGTGAAGGTATGAAAATTGGTGCTAAGGTTACATTACGTGGTGAACGTATGTATGATTTCTTAGATAAGTTAGTTAATGTATCATTGCCTCGTGTTCGTGACTTCCATGGTGTATCAAACAAATCGTTTGATGGTCGTGGAAACTACACTTTAGGTGTTCGTGAACAATTAATTTTCCCAGAAATTAATTATGATAATGTTAAGCGTGTCCGTGGTTTAGATATCGTAATTGTAACTACTGCAAACACTGACGAAGAATCACATGAATTATTGGCACAATTGGGTATGCCATTCGCTAAGTAAAAGGGAGGTTTCACAAAAGTGGCTAAAAAATCATTGATTGCTAAGTGTAAGCGTCCAGCTAAGTTCTCATCACGTGAATATACACGTTGTGAACGTTGTGGTCGTCCACACTCAGTTTACCGTAAATTCCACCTATGCCGGCTTTGCTTACGCGACCTTGCCCATGAAGGTAAAATCCCTGGCATGAAGAAGGCTAGTTGGTAAACAATTCGACAAAAGGAGGAAAAACATCGATGTCTATGAGTGATCCAATTGCAGATTTCTTAACTCGTATTCGTAATGCTAATATGGCACATCACGAAACAGTTGAAGCACCTGCATCAAAGATGAAGAAGGACATTGCTGAAATCTTGAAGCAAGAAGGTTTCGTACGCGATGTTGAATATGTTGATGACAACAAACAAGGCATCATTCGTGTGTTCTTAAAGTATGGTCAAGATGGGGAACAAGTTATTTCTGGTTTGAAGCGGATTTCTAAACCTGGTCTTCGGACATACGTTAAGGCAGATGCTGTACCAAAGGTTCTTAATGGTTTAGGCATTGCTATCATTTCAACATCAAATGGTGTTGTTACTGATAAAGTTGCTCGCGCCAAGAAGGTCGGCGGCGAAGTTATTGCTTACGTTTGGTAAAAAGAATAGTCGATAGGAGGTGTATTTATGAGTCGTATTGGTTACAAGGAAATTGACTTACCTGAAGGCGTTGAAGTTTCACAAAAAGGCAATGTTGTTACCGTAAAGGGACCAAAGGGAACTTTATCCCGTGAAATTTCTCCACTAATTACGATGACCGTAGATGGTAACGTCGTAAAATTCGACCGTTCCAAAGATGATAACCGTAACCGTTCTTTACATGGAACAACTCGTGCTAATGTTAATAACATGGTTGAAGGTGTTGTTAAAGGTTACTCCAAGACTTTGAAGCTTGTTGGTGTTGGTTACCGTGCACAAATGAAAGGCAAGACGTTAGTTCTTACTGTTGGTTACTCCAACCCTGTTGAAGTCGAAGTTCCAGAAGACCTTGAAGTAAAGGTTCCAAATAACACTACTATTGAAATTAGTGGTATCAATAAAGAAGAACTTGGTGAATTTGCTGCTAATGTACGTTCAGTACGTTCACCAGAACCTTACAAGGGTAAGGGTATTCGTTACGAAAATGAACACATTATTCGTAAGGAAGGTAAGACTGGTAAGTAATTCGTACTTATTAGTTAGTTAAATAATAAGTAATTAAAATATAGAGGTGACAGTTGTGATTTCAAAACCAGATAAGAATAAAGTCCGTCAACGTCGTCATAAGCGCGTACGCGGCAAGATCTCTGGTACTGCAGAGCGCCCACGTTTAAGTGTTTACCGTTCTAACAAAAACATTTACGCTCAAATTATTGATGACGTAAAGGGTGTGACGCTCGCAAGTGCCTCAACTTTAGACAGTGAAGTTAACGGCGAAACTAAGTCAGAAAAGGCTGCAGGTGTTGGTGAATTAGTTGCTAAGCGTGCTAACGAAAAGAACATTACCAACGTAGTTTTTGATCGTGGTGGTTACCTTTACCATGGTCGTGTTCAAGCCCTGGCTGAAGCTGCTCGTGAAAACGGACTGCAATTCTAATAAGAAGGAGGAATAACCCGTAATGGCTAAATCAACTTATATTGACCCAGCTAAGCTAGATCTTGATGACCAAGTTGTTGCTATCAACCGAATTACTAAGGTTGTTAAAGGTGGTCGGCGGATGCGGTTTGCTGCCTTAGTTGTTGTTGGTGACCGTAATGGTCACGTTGGCTTTGGTACTGGTAAGGCTCAAGAAGTTCCTGAAGCAATTCGCAAGGCTTCGGCCGCGGCTCAAAAGAACTTAATTGAAGTACCAAAAGTTGGTACTACGATTCCACATGAAGTTATTGGTACATTCGGTGGTGGTAAGATTATGCTTAAGCCAGCCGTTGAAGGTTCTGGTGTTGCTGCCGGTGGTGCCGTACGTAATGTTATGGAACTCGCAGGTGTCGAGGATGTTACTTCAAAGCGTTTAGGCTCCAACACCCCAATTAATGTTGTTCGTGCAACATTTGAAGGCTTGAAGTCATTGAAGAGTGCCGATGAAGTTGCTAAGCTTCGTGGTGTTTCTGCTGAACATCTCGCAGAATAATAGGAGGACAAAATAATGGCTAAAGTTAAAGTTACTTTAATCCGGAGTGCTGCCCACCGTGAACCAACTCAACGTCGGACAGTTAAGGCCTTAGGGCTCGGTAAGTTACATAGCTCTGTTATCCTCCCAGATAACGCAGCTACTCGTGGAGCAATTTTCAAAGTTGCTCACTTAGTTTCAATTGAAGAAGTTAAGTAATACATTTTAAAATAAGGAGGTGCAACCTAATGAAATTAAATGAATTAAAGCCTTCTGAAGGATCCCGTTTTAAGCGTCTCCGTAAGGGACGTGGCTTATCATCAGGTCATGGTTTTACTTCTGGCCGTGGTACCAAGGGACAAAAGGCTCATGGAAAGACTCGTCTTGGTTTTGAAGGGGGCCAAATGCCTTTGTACCGTCAAAAGCCAAAGCGTGGTTTTACAAGTATGAACCATAAAGATTATGCTTTAGTTAACTTGGCAGCTCTTAACAAATTTGATGATGGTGCTGAAGTAACACCAGACGTATTAGTTGAAGCTGGTATTGTAAAGAACGCTAAGAATGGCATTAAGATTCTTGGAAGCGGTAAGTTAGCAAAGAAGCTAACTGTCAAAGCTAATAAGTTCTCCGCCTCAGCTGTTAGTGCAATTGAAGCAGCAGGTGGTAAGACTGAGGTGATCTAATGTTCACAACCGTCAAAAATGCAATCAAAGTTAAAGAAATTCGCAGTAAGATTTTGTTTACTTTGTTTGTATTGATTGTTTATCGGTTAGGTGCATCCATCACTGTGCCAGGTGTTAATGCAGCAGCATTAGCACAAATTTCCTCAACTGGTTTGGCTTCGATTTTGAATACGTTTAGTGGTGGGGGTCTTGAAAACTACTCCGTGTTTGCAATGGGAGTGTCGCCTTACATCACAGCACAAATTGTTGTTCAGTTGTTACAGATGGACATCGTGCCAAAATTTGTTGAATGGAGTAAACAAGGAGAAGTTGGTCGACGAAAGCTGAATCAAGCGACAAGATGGTTGACTATTCTACTAGGTTTCATCCAATCAATCGGAATTACGGCCGGATTTAATGCATTGAGCACTATTAAATTGGTGAACAATCCGGGTGTGAAAACATATTTGACAATTGGTTTAATATTAACTGCAGGAACAATGTTTGCCACCTGGTTAGGTGATATGATCACTGAGCGTGGATTAGGTAATGGAGTTTCAATGTTAATTTTTGCCGGAATTGTTGCACAGTTTCCTAAGGGACTGCAACAGTTGTGGGATGACCAAATTGTTGGTGAATCCGGATCAGCACTTTGGGCTGGAATTGGTTTTATAGCAGTAGTTGCACTTTGTTTGTTAATCATTGTTGCCTTTGTGACATGGGTTCAACAAGCAGAAAGACGGTTACCAATTCAATATACAAGAAGGACAACTACTTCACCAAAGAGTAGTTATTTGCCACTAAAGATTAATGTTTCCGGTGTTATTCCGGTTATTTTTGCTGGATCATTCATTTCAACGCCGCAAACTATCTTAATGGCTTTTCAACGAACACATGGTGGTGATTCTTGGTACCAGATCATGACAAGCATTTTTAATATGCAATCCGGCCCTGGGATTACCCTTTATACATTACTGATTATTATCTTTACGTTCTTTTATGCGTTTGTTCAAGTTAATCCTGAAAAGTTAGCTGAGAACTTACAAAAGCAAGGTAGTTATATATCAGGTGTTTGGCCTGGAAAAGGGACTCAAACTTTTGTTTCACATTTACTAATGCGTTTGTCAACAGTTGGTTCACTTTTCCTTGGAATTATTTCATTAATTCCATTGATTGCTAGCAATGTTTGGAACTTGAGCCAATCAATTGGTTTAGGTGGTACTAGTTTATTAATTGTTGTTCAAATCGCTTTAGATGTTAACCGTCAATTGAATGGTTTAACGATGAAGCGTGAGTATATTGGATTTATCCATGAGTAATTAGGAGGACACTGTTATGAGTATGAACCTAGTTTTGATGGGTTTACCAGGTGCCGGTAAAGGCACTCAAGCACAAAGAATTGTTGAAGACTTCGATATTCCTCATATTTCTACTGGGGATATTTTCCGGGCGGCTATGAAAAATGGTACGCCAATGGGAAAGGAAGCTAAGAAGTATATCGATAAAGGTGAATTAGTACCTGATGAAGTTACAAATGGCATTGTCAAGGAACGTTTATCTGAAGATGATACGAAAAGCGGCTTTATGTTAGATGGTTTTCCAAGAAATTTAGTTCAGGCGAAAGCTTTGAATGAAATGCTTGAGAGTGATGGACGGAAATTGGATGCTGTCATAAATATTCACGTTGAGCCAGATGTTTTGGTTGATCGCTTATCTGGTCGGTTTATTTGTAAGAATTGTGGTGCAACATATCATAAGCTTTATAATCAACCAAAAGTTGAAGGAACTTGTGACGTTTGTGGACATCATGAATTCTTCCAACGTGATGATGATAAACCGGCTACTGTAAAAAATCGCTTGGATGTTAACATTAAGTTAAATACACCGCTAGTAGATTTTTATGAAAAACAGGGTGTTTTGCACCAAATCAATGGTGAACAAGATATTGATAAGGTTTATCAAGATGTTAAGCAAGTATTAGATAACCTTTAAAATCGGTGATATTAATACTCTTGCGCAAAATGGCGGTCTATGTTAAACTATGCAAGGTTTATCTAGCTCGTAGTGGGTAGCTTTTTGCACCCACCTTTTTACGTAATTTCAAGTCCGGCAAGGAGGAACCATTCAGTGGCAAAAGCTGATGTAATCGAAGTTGAGGGTAAGGTTACAGAAACTTTACCTAATGCAATGTTTAAAGTTCAACTGGAAAATGGGGTTGAAATTTTAGCACATGTTTCTGGTAAGATTCGTATGCACTATATTAAGATCTTACCAGGGGATCGTGTTAAAGTTGAAATGTCGCCATATGATCTGACTAAGGGTCGGATTACTTTCCGGTTTAAATAGGTCTTAGTCTATACTAGAGGAGGATTTTTACAATGAAAGTACGACCATCTGTAAAAAAGATGTGCGATAATTGCAAGATCGTCAAGCGTCGTGGTCGGGTTATGGTTATTTGCTCTAACCCTAAGCACAAGCAACGCCAAGGTAAGTAATTTTTAAGAATAGGAGGTGTAAAAATGGCTCGTATTGCTGGTGTCGATTTACCTCGTGACAAGCGAATTGTAATCGGCTTAACATACATTTATGGTATTGGTAACTCAACTGCGCAGAAAATTTTGGCTGATGCTGGAGTTTCTGAAGACGTTCGTGTACGTGATCTAACGCCGGATCAAGAAGAAAAGATTCGTGCGCAAGTTGAAAACGTTAAGGTTGAAGGTGATCTTCGTCGTGAAGTTTCATTAAATATCAAGCGTCTTCAAGAAATCGGTTCTTACCGTGGAATGCGTCATCGTCGTGGATTACCAGTCCGTGGTCAACACACGAAGAATAACGCCCGTACTCGTAAGGGTAAGGCCGTTGCAATTGCTAACAAGAAGAAATAAATAAGTAAAGGAGGTTAGTTAGTTTATGGCAGTTAAGAAAACGCGGAAGCGTCGTGCAAAAAAGAATGTTGAAACTGGAGTAGCTCATATTCACTCAACTTTCAATAACACTTTAATTATGATTACTGATGTTCAAGGAAACGCTGTTGCTTGGTCATCAGCTGGTGTTTTAGGCTTTAAGGGTAGTCGTAAGTCTACACCGTTTGCTGCACAAATGGCTTCTGAAGCCGCTGCAAAGCAAGCAATGGAACATGGTATGAAGACTGTTGAAGTTGCTGTTAAGGGTCCAGGTTCTGGTCGTGAATCTGCTATTCGTGCACTTCAAGCAACTGGTCTAGAAGTTACTGCAATTCGTGATGTAACTCCTGTACCACATAACGGTTCTCGTCCTCCAAAGCGTCGTCGTGTTTAGTAGTGCATCTACGGCGATGTTTAAGCCAGATGCCTTTCTGGAAAATACGATCCACGTTTTGAAAGGGGTACTAGAGTAGAATGATCGAATTTGAAAAGCCAAACATTCACAAAGTTGAAGAAACCGATAATTACGGTAAGTTTGTTGTTGAACCACTAGAACGTGGTTACGGGACGACCCTTGGGAACTCTCTTCGTCGTGTTATGCTTGCTTCATTACCAGGTGCTGCTATTACCAGCATTAGTATTGATGGTGTTTTGCATGAATTTAGCACTGTTGATGGAGTTACTGAAGATGTTACTCAAATTATTTTAAATTTGAAGAAAGTATCTTTACGGATTGATTCTGAAGATCAGAAGAATCTTGAATTAGATGTTAAAGGTCCTGCAGAAGTAACAGCTGGGGACATCCAAGGTGATGGCGATGTTACTGTTTTAAATCCTGATCTTCACATTGCTACAGTTGCTGATGGCGCTGAATTGCACATCCAAATGACTGCTGATAAGGGTCGTGGATACTCCTCTGCTGATGATAATAAAGCAAGAATGGATTTAGCAATTGGAGTTTTGCCAATTGATTCCATCTATACCCCAATCGAACGTGTAAATTACACCGTTGAAAATACTCGGGTTGGTCAAAATAATGATTACGACAAACTAACTCTTGACGTTTGGACCAATGGTTCATTAACACCGACAGAGGCTGTAAGTCTGGCTGCTAAGATTCTTACGTCACACTTAACAATGTTTGTTAACTTAACTGAAGAAGCTCAGAGCGCCCAAGTGATGGTTGAACGGGAAGAATCACACCAGGAAAAGGTACTTGACAAGACAATTGAAGAACTTGATTTATCAGTTCGTTCATATAACTGTCTTAAGCGGGCTGATATTCAGACTGTTAAAGATTTAACTGAAAGAACTGAGGCTGATATGATGAAGGTTCGAAATCTTGGTCAAAAGTCGTTAGATGAAATTAAGATCAAGTTAAATGAACTTGGTGTTGGCTTTCGTCAAGAAGATTAACTTATAAAAGTAAAAGGAGGGAGCACTTCATGAGTTACCGTAAGTTAGGACGTACTAGTTCACAACGTAAAGCTTTATTACGTGACTTAACAACTGATTTAATTGTTAATGGTTCAATTAAAACTACTGAACCAAAGGCAAAGGAAGTTCGCAAGACCATGGATCAAATGATCACTCTTGCTAAGCGTGGTGATCTTTCATCACGTCGTAAGGCTGCTTCATTTGTTCGAAATGTTGTTGCTGATGTGAAGGAAGATGGCGATGACATTAAGGTACAATCAGCTCTTCAAAACCTGTTTGAAGAACTTGGACCAAAGTATGCTGACCGTAATGGTGGTTACACACGGATTTTGAAGACCATGCCACGTCGTGGTGATGGGGCCAAGATGGTTATTTTGGAACTGGTCTAGTTTAGTTGATTAATTAATCGTAATAAAGAATCACTACAATTGATGGTATAAAGCGTCATGATGATGGGATACAATTCCTTAGTCTAGCTTGAATGTGGGAAATCACGCGCGGCAATTGTAAGTGATTTTTTTTATACATATACATATAAGACAATCTTTTTGGTAGAATAATATCAGAAAACTAACGGGGAGGAAAAAAGCATGGCGATTATTGAGATTCATGATGTTTCTTATACATATCCAGGTAATCAAAAACCAACGTTGCAGCATGTTTCTGCCACTTTTCCTGCTAACCAGTGGACTACGATTATCGGTCATAATGGAAGTGGCAAAAGTACACTAGCACGGTTAATTGATGGTTTGATGCCGGTAGATAGTGGATCGATTTTTGTTGATGGGGTTGCCGTTAGTGAAGATAATTTACCTGAAATTCATCAAAATGTTGGCTTTGTTTTTCAAAATCCAGAAAATCAATTTGTTGGTACTACGGTGGAAGATGACGTGGCTTTTGGCTTGGAGAATCATCGGGTGCCAAGGTCAGAGATGGATTTTCGAATAAAACAAGCATTAAATGATGTCGTCATGCAAGACTATGCTACAAAGGAACCAAGTATGCTTTCTGGTGGGCAAAAGCAGCGGGTGGCAATTGCAGGAATTCTAAGTCTTCGTCCTAAAATTTTGATTTTTGATGAGGCAACAAGCATGTTGGACCCAGTGGCGCGGCAGACAATTTTGCGACTTTTAAAGAAATTAAAAGTTGAAAAGGGCTTTACAATTATCGCTATTTCTCATGATCCCGTTGAAGCAACCTATGCTGATAATATTGTGATTATGGATCAGGGGAGGATTGTAGCTGTTGATCAGGCCCATAAGATTTTATGCGATACCAACCTTCTTAACCAGTACCAACTCAAGTTACCGTTTACTGAAGAATTAAAGAGAAGATTAGCATCAAAAGGAATGCAAGTTCCATCGCAGTATCTGACTGAGGAGCAAATGAATAAATGGTTAAACCAGCAGTTAACATCCGAAAACTAAATTATATTTATGAGAATGGGACATCATTCGCTCATCATGCTTTGAAAGATGTTACTGTTCAGATTATGGAACATCAGATTACGGCAATCATCGGTCCAACTGGTAGTGGTAAATCGACGTTAATGCAATTGGTCGATGGTTTATTGACACCCACTTCAGGTCAAATTACTGTCCAAAACCAAACAGTCAACCATCATTCATCCAAAGATGAATATACCAAATTACGGCACCATATTGGCTTTGTCTTTCAGTTCCCAGAGACGCAATTATTTGCTGATACAGTCATTCAAGATGTAATGTTTGGGCCGCTTAATAAGGGATTATCAGAGGGTCAAGCTCGCGAACAGGCGCAAGAGGCACTTAGGTTGCTAAAATTTCCTGAACAATTATTTGATCATTCGCCATTTCAATTATCTGGGGGACAAATGCGTCGAGTGGCGATTGCTGGTGTCTTGGCTATGAAACCATCCATTCTAATTTTAGATGAGCCAACGGCGGGACTAGATCCCAGTGGCCAGCGCGAGTTGATGCAAATTGTACAACAACTGTACAAACAAGGGATTACGATTATTTTAATTACTCATCAAATGGAGCAGGTTGTGGAATATGCAAACCAAGTGATTGCTTTGCAAAAGGGAGAAGTAGTCTTTCAAGGGACTCCTAATCAACTGTTTACTAATCATGACCTTGTCAGTTCAATTGGCTTGGCGGAACCACAAACGGTTGCTTTTGCCCGACAATTACGTGAGCAAGGCTTAATTAATGGCACGCCGTTGACAATTGATAGTATTGCTGAAGAAATTATTAAGAGCCAAAAGAAGAGGATGATTAGTGATGGGCAGTAAAGTAATTTTTGGACGATATGTGCCAACATCATCAATCATTCATCGTCTAGATCCGCGCCTTAAATTTGTTGCTTGCTTTTGGTATGTAATCTTAGTGTTTTTTGCAAATAATGTCTGGACCAATGTTTGGCTTGGCGCCATTTTACTAGTTTTAATTAAGTTAAGCCGAGTTTCATTAAAGATGTATTGGGCGGGAATTCGGCCATTAATGTGGATTATTATTATCACCGCTGCAGTTCAATTATTATTCTCTTCAGGTGGACAGATCTACTGGCAATGGCACTTTATGAGTGTTACTTCGTCTGGAATCGTCCAATCACTGTATTTAATTGTTCGGTTTGCGTATATTATTACCATTTCTACAGTTTTAACAGTCACTACTACAACCTTACAATTAGCTGATGCGATTGAAAGCTTGATGAAGCCATTGAACTATTTAAAAGTTCCGGTTAACCAGATTGCGATGATGCTTTCGATTGCCTTACGGTTCATTCCCACGATTATGGATGAGGTATCCACAATTATGAATGCACAACGGGCACGTGGAATGGACTTTAACACGGGGAATTTTTATCAGCGAGCGAAGAAATTAGTACCCGTGATGATTCCATTATTTGTCTCTGCTTTTAAACGTGCCGAAGAATTGGCAGTTGCCATGGAAGCACGAGGGTATAGTCCAAATGGTCAACGGACCAAGTATCGTTTGCTAGTTTGGCACCGGCAGGATACACTGGCGATAATCTTGCTAATTGCTATTACATTGATTCTATTTGGATTAAGATTATTCTGATTGGAGAACGTTTTGATTCGTTATAAAATTACTTTTGCATATGATGGTACTAATTTTTCCGGGTTTCAAATTCAACCCCATAAGCGGACGATTGAGCAAACTCTCAAAACGATTGTTAATCGGATGGCCAAAAATCCAGACCCAGCGATTGCGATTATTGGGTCAGGAAGAACGGATGCAGGCGTCCATGCATTGAATCAAGTGGCACACTTTGACTTTCCTTATCATATTCCTGAAAAATCAATGGTGCGCGCTTTAAACAGTCAGTTACCACTGGACATTATTGTGAAAAAAGCAGAGATTGTTTCGCAGGAGTTCCATGCTCGCTATAATGCTCACCGAAAAAGGTACCGCTATCGAGTTACGCAAGGCGAGTTTGTGAATCCCTTTAAGCGGAACTATACGGCGCATTTTAAATATCCTGTTGATGTTGCAAAAATGGATCTAGCAGCACAAGCCTTGGTGGGTACTCATGATTTTACAAGTTTTGTGGCTTCTGGATCTCAAGCGAAGAGTAATGTGCGGACGATTTATGAAGCAAAAGTTTATTATGAAGATCATGATCATGAAGTGGTGTTTGAATTTGTAGGCAATGGTTTTTTATATAATCAAGTTCGTATTATGGTGGCATTATTATTGGAAATTGGATGTGGTCAACGGCCAGCCAATGATGTTCCACGAGTTTTAGCTGCACGTGATCGTCAAGAAGCACGGATGACTGCCCCGGCTAGTGGACTTTATCTAGTTAATGTTGACTATGGTGGTGAATAACTTGAATAAACCATTGACTGATAAGGGATAATCAAGTACACTAGTAGCTGGTATTTCTTTTCCATAAATTACTCGGTACACAATTTATTGTAAAAGAAAGACAAAAATTGGAGGACTTAATCGTGAGAACGACATACATGGCAAAACCTGGTGAAGTTGACCGTAAGTGGTACATCGTTGACGCCAAAGACGTTTCTTTAGGTCGTGTGGCATCCGTTGTTGCTTCAATCTTACGTGGTAAGAACAAGCCAACGTTCACCCCTCATGTTGATACTGGTGACAATGTGATTGTTATCAATGCAGCAGATGTTAAGTTAACTGGTAAGAAAGCTAGTCGGAAGATTTACTACCGTCACTCAAATCACCCAGGTGGTTTAAAGCAACGGACTGCTGGTAACTTCCTTGCTGAAGAACCAGCCAAGATGGTTGAACAAACCATTAAAGGGATGCTTCCACACACCCCGCTTGGTCGTAAGATGGGTATGAAGTTGCACGTTTACGCTGGTGAAGACCACAGTCATGCAGCTCAAAAGCCTGAAAAACTCGATATCACTAACTTAATCTAAGGAGGGAACGGAATTGGCTCAACAAGTACAATACAGCGGTACTGGACGTCGGAAGGATTCTACTGCACGTGTCCGCTTAGTACCAGGTTCTGGTAAGATTACTATGAACGGCAAAGCAATCGAAGACTACATTCCGTTTGCTAACTTACGTGCCATTGTTAATCAACCATTTGCCGTAACGCAAACTGAAGGTCAATATGACGTATTAGTTAACGTTAACGGTGGTGGCTTCTCTGGCCAAGCCGGTGCAACTCGTCATGGAATTGCCCGTGCTTTACTCGCTGTCGACCCTGACTTTCGTGATGCCTTGAAGAAGGCTGGTCTCTTAACTCGTGACCCACGGATGAAGGAACGTCGTAAGCCAGGTCTGAAGAAGGCTCGTAAGGCTGCTCAATTTAGTAAGCGTTAATTTCGATTATCGTTTCAAAATAAAAGCGTCAGGATCTGCCTGGTGCTTTTTTTCGTTGACTTGATAAATCGCTTCGCTTAAAATTAAACTAGTTTGAGAAAAGTTTCACACAAGGGAGCGATTATTATGGCAAAAAAAGTTGCATTAGTTACTGGAGCCGGTCAAGGAATTGGTGAAGCAATTGCTAAGCGTCTTGCTAAGGATGGCTTTGCGGTGGCATTAGTAGCTCGTCATATGGACAATCTTCAAAAAGTTGCCAAGGAAATTGAATCAGTTGGTGGCGAAGCCTTTCCAGTGACTGCAGATGTCTCTAAACGGGACGAAATTTTTGCTGCAGTTGATAAGACTATTGATCAGTTTGGTGATTTTAATGTGATGGTTAATAATGCTGGTGTCGCTCCAACGACTCCAATTGACACTGTTACTAAGGATGACCTGGATTATGTTTATACAATTAATGTTTATGGCACAATTTGGGGCATTCAAGCTGCACATCAGGCTTTTAAGAAGTTAGGCCATCCAGGTAAGATTATTAACGCTACTTCTCAAGCGGGGGTTGTGGGGAACCCAAACTTAACTGTTTACTCGAGTTCTAAGTTTGCCATTCGTGGAATTACCCAGGTTGTTGCTCGTGAGTTGGCGGAAGAAGGGACAACGGTGAATGCCTTTGCTCCAGGAATCGTTAAGACACCAATGATGTACGACATCGCCCATAAGGTTGGCCAAAATGCTGGTCAAAATGATGAGTGGGGGATGCAAACCTTTGCCAAGGACATTGCTTTGAAACGCCTCTCTGAACCTGAAGACGTTGCTAATGCTGTGGCCTTTCTTACTGGTCCAGATTCTGACTATGTGACTGGTCAAACCCTTGAAGTGGATGGTGGAATGCAGTTCCATTAAAATCATTGTCATAAAAACAAACCGGTTGGTAATTAATGACCAACCGGTTTTTTAATATTAAATTAATTTAAAATCCAGTGGAAAATGCGGTAGAATTATTACATTAGAATATTCAATAAAGGAGTCAACAGACTGTGGCGCGTAAAAGAAAACGACGAACGAGTTCGCGACGAAAGAAACGTTCTGGTTCATCAAAATGGTTAACTGTAATTTTGGTGATCTTAGTTGTTTTAACGGCTGGCTATGTAGGTCACCATTTATATCAAAGACATTTACAGCAAGAGATTATTGAAAAACAACAGCATTCCAAACAGCTTTTTATTAAAGCCATTGCCCCAGAAGCGCAAGCAATGCAAGACCAATACCATATCAAGGCATCGATTACAATGGCTCAAGCCATTTTGGAATCTAATTGGGGAACGAGTAAGTTAGCTGCCAATTACCATAATTTGTTTGGAATCAAGGGTTCAGGAGCTAATTCGAAGCTGATGACCACTAAAGAGTATACCCATGGAAAGTGGGTGGTGATTAAAGACCGCTTTAAAGTTTATCCAAGTTGGTCAGCCTCTATTAAGGACCATACTCAATTAATGCTGAATGGGACGCAGTACAAGAAGGAAAATTACCAAAGGGTGATTGATGCGGATAACTATCGTCAAGCTGCCCAAGCACTTCAGGACGCCAACTACGCAACAGATCCAGACTACGCAAGTAAGTTAATTGGCGTGATTAAAACTTATCACTTAGACCAATACGATCGTTAGGAGAAAATTATGCAAGAATTAAAAGATAAGATTGAACAATATGGGACTGTTTTACCAGGTAACGTTTTAAAAGTAGACGCTTTTTTAAATCACCAAGTCGACACGGATTTAATGTATAAGATTGGTCAAGAATTTGCCAAGCATTTTGCTAATCAAGGAATTACGAAAATTTGGACGGTTGAATCTTCAGGAATTGCTCCAGCCGTAATGACCGGTTTAGCTATGCATCGGCCGGTCATTTTTGCCCGAAAACACAAGAGTTTAACGCTCAACAATAATATGTATACGGCGGATGTTTATTCATATACGAAGAAAACGACTAATCGGATTTCGATTTCCAAAAAGTACGTCGAAACTGGCGAAAAAGTATTACTAATTGATGATTTTTTGGCTAATGGTCAGGCGGTTGAAGGGATGAT
The DNA here is from genome assembly GCF_934202705.1 of uncultured Limosilactobacillus sp. GTDB lineage: Bacteria > Bacillota > Bacilli > Lactobacillales > Lactobacillaceae > Limosilactobacillus. The sequence goes on along the minus strand of NZ_CAKPYE010000007.1, from coordinate 29,836 downwards.
GGAGATTGCTGACCAAGCCGGGGTGCAAGTGGCCGGTGCAGGAATTGTGATTGAAAAGAGTTTCCAGCCTGGTGGTAAAGAATTACGGGATAAGGGTGTCGAGGTCTACTCTTTGGCACAAATCAAGTCACTTGCTGATGGTCAGGTTGAATTTTTGTAAAGAAGTGAAGGTGCGGTTATGAGTACGGATGTTTTATACCAAGGTGATACCTTGGGAATTATGGGGATTGATCGTAATGGTAAGAAACTGATTTTGGCTGCTAAGGAAGCCGGTTTGAATGTTGGTGTCTATCTTGACCATTCTGAACCCGAGATTACCAAGCAGGCAGATTTTACGCTAATCGGCAATTACCGTGATAAGGATAAGCTGACGGAGTTTGGGCAAAACTGTAATGCGGTAATTTATGAAACAGCAGCGATTGATTCCATCGTGATTAAGTACCTAAGTCAATACACCGCCATTCCACAAGGACTCGATCCACTAGAAATTATGCAAGATCGACTAATGGAACGCGCCTTTTTAGACCAGATTAACGTTAATGTGGCACCATATGTTACGGTGATCAGTCTTGATGATATCTATCAATCCATTGATTCGATTGGTTATCCAGCTGTATTAAAGCCAATTCAACGTGGAGTGGGTGAAAATTTATTAGTAATTCGCAAAGAATCAGATATTGCGCGAGCAGCAGATTTTATTCAGGCCGGAACGTATTTATTAGAATCATGGATTGATCATACGGCAGAATATGCAATTACTATGGCGATTGATGCAGACGGTAATCACTTGTATCCATTAAGTGAATTGCAATATGGTGCAGAGGGTCATCTTCTACAAGCTGTGAAATCACCGGTGATTGTTCCTGATGATATGCACCAAGAAATGAAGCGCATTGCTAATTCGATTGGTAATCAGTTGGGGTATAAAGGGATCATCTCCGTTAACTTTTATGTCACCAGCACTGGCAACCTTTATGTCAAGGATCTTGAACCTGGGGTTTCGACAAGCGGCAACATTTTCACAGAAAGTGCGAACGTCAGTCAATATGAACAACAAGTTCGTATTTCTGCAGGACGACCAGCTCACTTTATTCAAGAAGTTCAACCAGCCGTCTTTTTGATCGGCCGTCAAGCCCAGTTGCCAGCTTTAGAACGACAGGTACTTATTCGTGATAATTGGAAATTTAGTTTCTTTGCCACAAATGATCATCAGCAGAACCCAGTTGTTGCGTATGTTTGGGCAACTGCTGAAGATGGCACTGTCGACGAAATCCAAAGCCAAGTTGACGATACCGAAGTGTGGTTTAGCCAAGAAAATACTGATACGACAAATGAATAACGCATTTTAGAAAGGTAAATTGTCGACCTTTCTTTTTTTGACGGAAATCAAACTTAAGTTTGGTATAATGATCATTGACTGATTTTGAGAGAGGATGGAGTGTCGTGACAATGCAATCAGCACTAGCTGGAATGAATGACAAACAGCAAGAGGCAGTTTTAGCAACAGAGGGTCCGGTATTAGTAATGGCTGGTGCCGGTTCAGGAAAAACACGGGTGTTAACCCACCGAGTTGCTTATTTAATTGAAGAAAAAGATGTCTTGCCTTGGCATATCTTAGCAATTACCTTTACTAACAAGGCGGCTCGTGAAATGAAAGAGCGGATTGGTAAACTACTGGGTGAAAGTGCTAATGATATTTGGGTTTCGACTTTTCATGCACTCTGTGTCCGCATCTTAAGACGTGATATAGATAAATTAGGATTTAATACTGCGTTTACGATTGCTGATCCAGGTGAACAGCGGACGTTAATGAAACGGATCTGTGCAGAATTAAATATTGACACCAAAAAATTTGATCCACGACAGATCCTGAGTGCAATTTCTAATGCGAAAAATGCAATGCTGACACCAGAAGAATATGAGAAACGGTACCAGGACCCATTCCGTAAGATGGTTGGAAGAGCTTATCGGTTGTATCAGCGTGAATTGGAAACTAATCAGACTCTGGATTTTGATGATCTAATTATGAAGACCATCCAATTATTTAAAGCTGATCAGGAGACTTTACAGTATTACCAAAATAAATTTCAGTATATTCACGTGGATGAATACCAAGATACCAATGATGCTCAATATGAACTGGTTCATATGCTGGCGGATGGCTATCACAACCTATGTGTTGTTGGTGATGCTGACCAAAGTATTTATGGCTGGCGGGGGGCGAACATGAATAATATTCTGAACTTCGAGAAGGATTATCCTGATGCCACCACGATTATGTTGGAACAAAATTATCGGTCAACACAGACCATCTTAAATGCCGCCAATGAAGTGATTGCTAATAATCAAAAGCGGAAGGATAAGAATCTGTGGACTGAGAATGGCCAAGGAGAGCAGATTTCTTATTATCGGGCACAGAGTGAACACGATGAAGCTTATTACGTGGTTAAAAAAATTCAGGAACAGATGCAAGAGCATGGTTATAAATATGGTGACTTTGCCGTTTTGTACCGGACGAACGCTCAATCACGGGTAATCGAAGAAACTTTTTTAAAGAGTTCCGTTCCTTACACAATGGTTGGTGGGCATAAGTTCTACGACCGAAAAGAAATTCGTGACATTTTAGCTTACTTAACTTTAGTTGCCAATCCAAATGATTCCATGAGTTTTGAGCGAGTAGTCAATACTCCAAAGCGTGGTATTGGCCCGACTAGTATTGAGAAACTTCGTGAATTTGCTGCCAGTGCGAACATGTCGTTATTAACGGCGACGCAAAATATTATGATGGCTAACCAAATTTCCACTAGCGTTCGAAATAAGCTAGATGGCTTCGCTCAAGAAATGCGGGCAATTCAGGAGCAAGCAGACCAATTGTCAATTACGGAATTAACTGACTTGATTTTAGATCAGACCGGCTATCGCAAGGCACTGCAAGACGAGGCTGAAAAGAGTCTGCAAGCGCAATCTCGGTTAGATAACCTAGACGAATTTAAATCAGTAACTCAAGAATTTGATAAGAACAACGATCAGGATGATGCCAACGCTCAAGAAAAGCTCACCCGCTTCTTAACTGATTTGGCACTGGTTTCTCCGCAAGATGATATCGAAGACCAAGAAAATACAGTCACTTTAATGACTTTGCATGCTGCTAAAGGGTTGGAATTTCCGGTTGTTTTCCTGATTGGGATGGAACAAAGTATCTTCCCAATGGCCAGGGCGTTGAACAACGCAGAGGAAGAGGAAGAAGAGCGTCGATTAGCCTATGTCGGGATTACTCGGGCACAAAAAAAGCTGTTTTTAACGAATGCAATGTCCCGAGTCTTATATGGACGAATTCAAAGAAATCCAGAATCTGAATTTATTGATGAAATTGATGATAAGTTGTTGGAGTTCGATAATGATCAGCGACTTCGAACGCCATTTGGCAATGGTGGACGAAATAGTTTTGTACAACGGGCGGCGACGGCAACAACTTATGGAGCTAGTCGACCTTCTCATTCATATGCTTCTGCTGGTAAGCGAGTAGCGCCGAAAACCAATAATGGAACAGGTGCTGACAAACAGGATTGGCATGCAGGCGATAAGGTTCAACACAAAAAGTGGGGAATTGGTACCGTCGTGGCTGTTAATGGTTCGGGCAGTGATATGGAATTAGACATTGCCTTTCCCAAAGAGGGCGTTCGACGACTCTTGGCCACCTTTGCTCCAATTGAAAAGGTAGATGAATAACATGACTGAAAACGATTTAACATTGACAGAAGCGCGTAAAGAAATTGGTCCGCTTCGACAACAGTTAATTCAGTGGGGAAAAGAGTATTATGAACAAGATAATCCGACTGTGGAGGATTATGTTTATGATCGAAAGTACCAACGATTAGTTGAGCTGGAAGCACGGTATCCTGAGTTAGTAACTCCAGATTCACCAACGCAACGGGTCGGCGGACATACAGATACTCAACTGGCTAAGGTTACGCACGACATCCCAATGCTGTCGATGGGGGATGTCTTCTCGGTTGAAGAGCTGCATGACTTTAACGTTCGCCAACAAAGCAATTTAGACTCTTCTGAAGAGATTAAGTATGATCTGGAGTTGAAAATTGATGGGCTGTCACTGTCTTTGGTTTATGAAGATGGCCAATTAGTTCAAGCTTCGACCCGAGGAAATGGTGTCATCGGGGAAGACATTACCGCTAATGCAATGACGATTAAGGACATTCCGCATCAACTACCGGAGCCACTATCGTTGGAGTTTCGGGGGGAGTGCTACATGCCTAAGGCGTCGTTTGTAAAATTAAACGCTGATCGAGAAGCCAATGGCCAGCCGGTTTTTGCTAATCCACGAAATGCTGCGGCGGGCAGTCTCCGGCAATTAGATCCTCAAGTCACGGCACATCGTAATTTAGCAACATTTATGTACTATGTTCCTGAATATGAAAAATTAGGGGTCGCAACACAGGAAGAAGCTCTCCAACGGATGCGTGATTTGGGATTTAATGTTAATCCTCATAACCGGACTGTCAGCAGTGAAGAAGAGTTGGCACAGTATATTGCTGAATATACTGCCCAACGGGATCGTCTGGAATATGGTATTGATGGTATTGTTGAAAAAGTTAATAATCTAACATTACAAACAAAACTTGGAAATACCGTTAAAGTACCCCGATGGGAAATTGCTTACAAATTTCCACCAGAGGAACAAGCGACGATCGTTCGCAAAATTGTTTGGACAGTTGGGCGGACTGGTAACGTGACCCCAACGGCAGTAATGGATCCAGTCCAATTAGCAGGGACTACGGTTAGCCGTGCTTCCTTGCACAATCCCGATTATTTACGTCAGAAAGATATTCGCATCGGCGATACCGTACTTTTGCACAAAGCGGGGGACATTATTCCGGAAATTTCTCAGGTAATATTGGATAAACGTCCCGTGGATAGTGAAGAGTATCAGATTCCGACCCAGTGTCCAGTTTGTCAATCGAACCTCGTTCATTTAGATGGGGAAGTTGCGCTTCGTTGTGTGAACCCAATGTGTCCAGCGCAGATTAAGGAAGGCCTGGCGCACTTTGCTTCCCGAAACGCAATGAATATTGATGGCCTGGGTCCGAAGATTATTGAACAACTATGGGAGCGAAAGCTGGTACGTGATTTTGCAGACCTATATCGCTTAACCCAAGACCAATTATTAACTTTAGATAAATTTGGCCTTAAATCCGCGACCAACCTATTGACATCAATCGATAATAGTCGTCATAATTCAGTCGAACGTTTATTATTCGGTCTGGGCATCCGGCACGTTGGTGCTAAAGTGGCGCGCTTGATTGCTGAACATTTTGGCTCTTTAGACACAATTATGAAGGCTTCAGCAGCCGATATTGCGGCGGTGGACACAATCGGTCCAACCATTGGAGATAGCGTAGCTACCTATTTTGCCAATCAGCAAGTTCACCAATTAGTGAAGGAATTGAAAGATGTTCAGGTGAACATGGAGTATACGTCGGCAGTAAAAGAAAATCTTTCTAGCAAGTGGAACGGTCAGCGAGTTGTACTCACTGGAAAACTAGCGACATTGACACGCAAGGAAGCCCAAAGCTGGTTAGAAGAACGTGGCGCTCAAGTTACCGGGAGTGTCTCCAAAAAGACCAACTTATTGATTGCTGGCGAAAAGGCCGGAAGTAAATTGCAAAAGGCTCAGGAGTTGGGGATCCCGGTGTGGGACGAGCAACGCTTTAGCCAAGCAATGAAGGAGGATAATTAGGCTCGTGAAAGTCAAAAAAATACTAATCACTAGTTCAGTATTGCTCACTGTGTTAGTGCTGGCTGCTTGTGGAAAAAGTTCTAGTAAAGGAAACTATACGACGACTGGCGCAGGAAGCGGTACCTATCAGGGTGTGATCAAAGGTGGGCGTTACCGAACAAGTAAGGCTCGTGGTGTTAATACAAGCCAAAACAATAATCAATACAACCTTAAGAGTTTTGAAAATGGTTTAACGCAAGTTTCCAAGCGGGTATTTTCAACTAAGAACTACATTTTCCAAGAAGGACAGTACTTAAGCTCAGATACGATTGAAAGCTGGTTAGGTCGGAAGTCGAGTAGCAATCCGAATGGTTTAAACCCAAAACAAGGGAAAAAGAGCAACCCGAACCCCGAATTTATCCAGCAAATTGAAGAGCAGGACTACATGACGGAGAGCGGTAATTCCTTAAAACTCAAGGGAATGACGATTGGGATTGGGATTAACAGCGAATATCAGTATCATAAGAAGAAGGATGGTCCTTCTTATACCAAGAAGATTTCTGATGAAGAAGTGCAACTGCAAGGAAAACTAGCGGCAGCTAAAGTTCTTCGCCGACTTCGTCAACGGAAAGATCTTAAAAATATTCCAATTGTGATTGCTCTGTATAAGCAAGCGCCGGATGATAGTTTAGTGGGTGGAACCTTCTTTGCTTATAGTAAAAATAAGGGGGACTCGATTTCAAGTTGGACCAAATTAAATTACCGGAATGCAGTCTTACCGAAAGCCAGTGCAGAAACCAGTGAAAATTCTGGGAACTCAACCGATAATGACAGTTTTTCCAATTTCAAGAGTCAAGTTCAAAACTTCTTCCCGAACTTAAGCGGGGTAACTGCCCAAGCGCAATACCATAATGGCAGCCTTTCAGGGATGCACATTACGATTACGACGCAATTCTATAGTCAATCGGAAATTACTAGTTTTACGCAATATATTGCCCGAGCTGCTAAACGGTACCTGCCACATGGAATTCCAATTGACATTAAGATTCAATCTGATTCGGAAATGCAAGCAGTGGTCTACAGAAACTCTGGATCAGATAGTTTCCAATCACACGTTTTTAATTCATATTAAATAAAAATAGAGACTGGAGAAAGCGTCAGCTTTTGTCTTGTGAAAAGCGCAATGAACAGCGGTAAATGGATTGGGCATGTGATAAAATAGTTTCGTGTAATATTTTTTGAAGGAATGGAAAGAGGTTAAGAGAATGGCTGAGAAAATTGATCGGCAAGAAGTACAACACGTCGCTGACCTCGCCAAGTTATCTTTTGATGACGCGGCATTAGATAAGATCACTCCACAATTAGAGGAGATTATTGATTTGTTTACGGACTTGCAAAAGGTGGATACGGATGGTGTTGAACCGATGTATACACCAACGACGGAACATAATGTGATGCGTGAAGATCAAGGAGTACGAAGTAATCAACGTGATGAACTGTTAGCCAATGCTCCAGAAACGCATGATGGATTAATTAAGGTGCCAGCAATTATTGATGAAAGTGAGGATGGCGAATAATGAATTTTAACCAAACCAGTATTACCGATCTTCACGAGCAACTGGTCAAAAAGGAAGTCAGTGCAACAGATCTGACTAAGGCGGCATTTCAAAGGATTCAGGAGACCGAAGATGATGTTCAAGCATTTCTAACTTTGAATGAGGAAGCCGCATTGAAGCGGGCTGCCGAAATCGACAAAGCTGGGATTGCCAACGATCACTTACTTGCTGGGATCCCGTTAGCCGTCAAGGATAACATTGTGACTAAGGGACTGCGGACTACGGCTGCTTCTAAAATCTTGGGTAACTTTAAGCCAGTTTATGATGCAACAGTAGTTGAAAAGATGAACGCAGCCGGGTTTATTAATGTTGGTAAAACTAATCTGGATGAATTTGCGATGGGGTCTTCCACCGAAAATTCAGGTTTCCACAAGACTAAGAACCCATGGGATCTGACTCGGGTTCCCGGTGGCTCTTCGGGTGGTTCAGCAGCAGCAGTGGCTGCTGGTGACGTCTTAGCTGCCTTTGGTACTGACACTGGTGGGTCCATTCGGCAACCAGCTTCATTTAACGGCATTGTTGGTATGAAACCAACGTACGGACGGGTATCACGTTGGGGAGTGATTGCGTTTGGTTCCAGTTTTGATCAAGTTGGCTGGCTTAGTAACAATGTTAAAGATAACGCCATCTTAATGCAGGCCATTAGCGGCGTTGATCGACACGATATGACTTCAGCTGATGTTACAGTTCCAGACTGGGCGGCAAATCTTGATCAAGCAAGTGTTAAGGGACTGAGAATTGCGGTTCCAGAAGAATATACTAGTGATGCCATTGACGATGATGTCCGCGAAGTGATTCAGGCAGCGCTTAAGCATCTTGAATCATTAGGGGCAACGGTGGATACCGTATCCTTACCACACACTAAGTATGGAGTTTCAGCATACTATATCCTGGCTTCTTCTGAAGCGTCATCTAATTTACAACGGTATGATGGAATTCGTTACGGCTTCCGTGCGGATGATGTTAAGAACCTGGATGATGTGTACACCAGGACGCGGACAGAAGGCTTTGGTGATGAAGTCAAACGGCGGATTATGCTCGGTACATTCTCTCTGTCTGCTGGTTTTTATGATGCTTACTTCAATAAAGCAGCTAAAGTTCGTCGGTTAATTGCTGACGACTTTAATAAGGTCTTTGAAAATTATGACGTCATTCTAGGCGCTACTGATGCGACAACAGCATTCAAACTTGGTGATAAGGTGATGGATCCAACCAAGATGTATCTGAATGATGCACTGACCATTCCAGTTAACATGGCCGGATTACCGGCGATGTCACTGCCGGCTGGATTCTCTAAGGACAACGGGATGCCGGTTGGCTTACAAATTATTGGGAAGCCATTTGATGAACAAACGGTCTACAACACTGCCTATGTCTTTGAACAAACAACTGATTTTCACAAGAAAAATGCTAAGTTAGGGGGTCAAGACTAAGATGAATTTTCAAACAACCATTGGTCTTGAAGTCCACGTTGAATTAAAGACTAACTCAAAAATTTACAGTCCATCACCGGTTCAGTATGGTGTTGAACCAAACTTAAATACCAACGTAATTGATTGGGCCTATCCTGGGACTTTACCATCCTTGAATAAAGGAGTGGTACGTGACGGAATCATGGCCGGATTGGCTCTCCATGCCAACATTACAAAACACATGCACTTTGATCGAAAAAACTATTTCTATCCCGACAACCCTAAGGCCTATCAGATTACCCAATCTGAAACACCGATTGCGACTGATGGTTGGGTAGAAATCGAAGTCAATGGTAAGAAAAAGAAGATTGGAATTGCGGAAATGCATATCGAAGAAGATGCGGGGAAAAACACTCACACCGGCCAATATTCTTACGTTGACTTAAATCGGCAAGGAACGCCTTTAATTGAAATTGTTTCCAAGCCAGACATTGCTTCAGCCGATGAAGCAGTTGCCTACCTAGAAGCTCTTCGTCAACGGATTCAATTTACGGGTATTTCTGACGTGAAGATGGAAGAAGGATCAATGCGGGTTGATACCAACATTTCGATTCGGCCATTTGGGTCTGATCAATTTGGTACTAAGACGGAAATGAAGAACATTAATTCCTTCAATTATGTCAAGAATGCGCTGGAATTTGAAGAAAAACGTCACCAACAAGTGATTTTATCAGGCGGCACCATTGCCCAGGAAACCCGTCGTTACGATGAAGCAACCAAAGAAACGGTTTCAATGCGGAGCAAGGAAGGGAGCGAAGATTATCGTTACTTCCCAGAACCTGATATTCCGCCGTTAGATGTTTCTGACGAATGGATTAATGAGATTAAGGGAGAAATGCCAGAAATGCCTGGCGAACGACGGGAACGGTATACAAAGGAACTTGGCCTGTCTGACTATGATGCCATGGTCTTAACCCAAACGAAGGAAATGTCTGACTTCTTTGATGAAGCGGTCAAGGATGGCGCTGACCCGAAGCGGGTTGCCAACTACTTGATGAATGACGTTAACAGTTATCTAAACGATGAACAAGTTGACTTGCAAGATACGAAGCTGACGCCAGCTAACCTTGCTGGAATGGTCAAGTTGATTACTGATGGCACGATTTCATCCAAGATGGCGAAGAAAGTCTTCAAAGGGATCATTGCAGGTGAAGAGCCAGCGGCTTATGCGAAATCCCATGGTTTGGTTCAATTGTCTGATCCAAAGGAATTGCAACCAATTATTGATGATATTTTGGCGAATAATCAACAATCCATTGAAGACTTCAAGAATGGGAAGGATCGTGCGGTTGGCTACTTAGTTGGTCAAATTATGAAACAGACTCGTGGTAAGGCTAACCCGCAAGTGGTTAACCAGTTATTAATGAAGTCGTTAAATGCACAATAACCAGGAGGTCAGCAATGCGGAAACGAGCACGGATTATTTATAACCCAGTCGCTGGTCGTGAAGCGATGCATGATGACCTGGCGGATATTTTGGCGATTTATGAACGGGCTGGGTATGAAACGAGTGCGTTTGCAACGACCCCGGACCCGGATTCGGCGAAAAATGAAGCAACTCGTGCAGCGAAGGATGGATTTGACCTAATTGTTGCTGCTGGTGGGGATGGCACTTTAAATGAAGTGATTAACGGTCTTGCCGGTTTAGATCACCGGCCGCGGTTAGCGATTATTCCTGCGGGAACGACGAATGATTACGCCAGAGCACTTCATGTCCCACGAGAAGACCCGGTTGCGGCAGCTAAGTTGATTTTAAATCCGCAAAACCATTTTAAGATTGATTTGGGTAAGGCTGGCGATAATTACTTTATGAACATCGCTGCTGGTGGGACCTTAACGGAGCTCACTTATGATGTTTCAAGTCAAATGAAGTCGCTCTTTGGGTATATGGCGTACTTTGCCAAGGGTGCTGAAATGCTGCCCCAAGTTAAGCCAATCCACATGAATATTAAGTATGATGGGCATGAGTTTGATGGAATGGCGTCAACGGTGTTCTTAGCACTTACCAATTCCGTTGGTGGGTTTGAACAGATTGTCCCAGATGCAGCGCTTGATGATGGACTGTTCTCTTTAATCATTGTTAAAGACAGTAATATGGTGGGGTTAATGCAGTTAATGGCCAAGGCACTCAAAGGGACGCACATTGGCGACCCGCGGGTGATTTATGTTAAGGCCAAAGATGTTGAGATTACGCCAGTTGATCAAAATGATCGGTTAATGATTAACCTTGATGGTGAATATGGTGGCGATGCCCCAATGCATTTTCAAGCATTACAGCAACACTTAGATATTGTGGCGGATGTGAAGTCCATCCCAAATGATGCCATTTCAACTTTGACGCCTGATATGAAAAAGGCAGAAGATGATTTTGTACGGGGCGTTGATCAGATGAATCAAGAATCATAAAAAAGTAAGCAGCGTAATAGTTACGCTGCTTTTTTGTACAAAAAAAGCGTTGCACGACAACGCTTAGGACTATCTAGGCAGGATCACGTTTGACTCCAAAGATCAGGGAAACGATAAGGACTAAAATGACCGCACCCACTAAGGACGGGATGATTGCCATTCCAGCTAGACTTGGACCCCAAGATCCTAGCAATGCTTGTCCCAGGGAAGAGCCAACTAAACCAGCGATGATGTTGGCAATCCAACCCATTGAACCGCCACGCTTTGTAATGGCCCCTGCCACTAAACCGATTAAACCACCAACAATTAATACCCAAATCCAGTACATAATTTTCACCTGTGTTCTTTCTTTGCCATGAACAAATGATATTTGTTCAACCAGTGAGTGTCGTGCCGGGTTTGACCATGATAACGCGTTTATCAGAGACAAGTGGCGATTTGATGTCTTAATCATATCCGAATGTCTGATGAAAAGATAGATTAATTTGATCGTCTTATGAAAAAGCTAATCTAAAATAATTTTTTCGTAAGGATCAGAAAAGAGATTGGCAAAACGGTCCATTTTTGTTAGCCAACCTTTGTTATAATAAGAAAGATTTAACCGTTAGAAAATGGAGGATCAATTGTGAAGAGAAATATTCCAGTCCATAAAAATGAAGAATACTCAGCTCAGGTAACTGATTTAACATACGAAGGAAACGGATTAGTCAAGATTAATGATTTCCCGGTATTTGTTCCCAATGCTTTGCCTGGAGAAAAGATTACCGTCCGAATCACGAAAGTGGTAAGTCATTTTGCCTGGGGACGGGTGATGGATTGGCAGACCAAAAGTCCAGATCGCGTGGAGGTTAAAAATAACCAATATATTCAGACAGGAATTGCACCACTTGGTCATCTCAAATACGCAGCACAGTTAAAATTTAAGCAGCACCAAATTCAAGAACTCTTAACGAAGGCGCATTTGGATGAAATTAAAGTCCTCCCCACAATGGGGATGGAACAACCATATCATTATCGGAATAAGGCGCAGGTGCCAGTGAAGATAGTACATGGTCAATTGGCAACCGGCTTTTATAAGCGGGGCAGCCATACATTAGTACCGATTGAAGACTTTTATATTCAGGATCCGGTGATTGACCAAACGATTGTGGTGGTGCGTGATCTTTTACGAAAATATCATATTACACCCTACAATGAACAAACTGGTCAGGGGGTTATTCGCACTGTGATGGTGCGCCGTGGTTACTATAGCCATGAGGTAATGGTCGTTCTGGTTACTAACACTAAGCACCTGCCAATGGGATCAAAAATTGTTGACGGAATTGTTGCTAGTGTATCCGAAGTAAAGAGTGTTGTTCAAAACATCAATGATAAAAAGACCAACCGTTTGCTAGGCGACAAAAATAAGACGCTGTGGGGTGCCGATGAAATCCATGATCAATTGTTAGGGATTGACTTTGCAATTTCACCATTGTCTTTTTACCAAGTTAATCCGCAACAAACGGAACGCTTATACCAAACTGCGATTGATAATGCTGGACTTGATGGTTCACAAACGGTCATTGATGCCTATTGTGGCATTGGGACAATTTCTCTAGCAGTAGCTAAGCATGCCAAGCAAGTGTATGGTGTCGAAATCGTCCCCGCGGCAATTACGGATGCCAAGAAAAACGCGCAAAATAACGGAATTACCAACACTGAGTTTGTGGTGGGCAAAGCTGAAGACCAATTTGCCAAGTGGCAAGCGACTGGCTTGAAGCCAGATGTTGTAATTGTGGATCCACCGCGGAAAGGGCTTGCTGAATCCTTAATTGAAGCTACCGGCCAAATGGCGCCACAAAAAGTGATTTATGTGTCGTGTAACCCGTCAACATTAGTTCGCGATATTCAGCGATTTGCCGAACAAGGTTATCATGTTACCAAGCCGATCCAACCGGTCGATCAGTTTCCGCAGACGACGCATGTCGAGAGCGTTACTTTGCTTGAACGCACAGAAAAATAGGCGATAAACGTCGGTGTGAAGTTAATATTAATAGATTGAAAGTGTACTAATTCCAGTTTTATTGATGGAAATTTGTACACTTTTTACTTTTTCGGGTGGAGGTTTGAGTGTTCCTTGTCCTTTTTTTACGGGATGAGTGTGCAAGTGTCCATTTTGATATGAGGTTATGGAATGAGCTGTAAAAGTTGATATGACAGCGTTAAGAAATGTTAAAATGGCTGGTTTTGAGTTAACAAATGAGTGGACTAAGCTACTGACATAGAATCGAGTTTTCACTTATTGGGTAAATTTTCTTGAGAAGAATGTACATTCAGCTATAAATAAAAAGGCACTCAGTCAAAATAACTGAATGCCATAGAGATAAAATATCTGCCGACAAAGTTAACCAGCTACAGCTAAAATACATACTGCTGGATCAGAAGACCAGGTTGGTTTTAAGCCAGGAAAGACATGCTTAGTAAACATATCACTCTTTAAATGAGCTTTAGCATGTTCTACCAAATCAAATCCATGAAGAACTTGGACATATTCATCACGAACTAATAGTTGCTTAGTTTCTGCTCCAGGAATTGTTTTAAAAAGTGGTTCTCGATAATCTGTATAAAATTTTGCGGCTGCTTCACGATTCTTTTCAGGGATAACCATCGTTACTTGTAAATATGCTTTGACTGCCATTATTAAAACTTCCTGTCTTAATTAATCCTTCAATTTTTATGATAGGATTTCATTGAGTAGATTGATATATTTTCAAAAGAGATTAAGGTACTCAAAAATTGATTATGATGGTTAGCATGTATCAACATAAGTTGCCGAAGGAATACTATTGTACGGTTGATTAAGCATTAAGTGTCTTTGGCGGTAAGTGGAAACCGCGTTTACTTTGTATTTTGGGGCACAACGGCAGTGTTCGTTATGGTACTTAAAAATTCAATGGATAATATCTCTGATATTGCGTTATTTAATTCACTTAAGGAATTACAAGAGGATGACATTGTGATTCGCCATCAATATAATAAAATGCCGGTGAGAGTTGAGTATTCATTATCTAAAAAAGGTAAAACACTTATTCCAGTCTTGGATGTTATTTCAACCTTGGCCTTCCATAATAGTGATATTAGTTTGTATAAAGGTAAGCATTTTGAGAAATTTCATCGAAGTAGTTTTAAGCCATTGTATAAGAAAAACATCCAGCCAAAATAGATGAGGACCGCATATTTTAAATATTCACATCACAAATTAGTATTTCTTTTGAAAAAGTAAAGAGTTAAACTGAAACGGTAATAACAAATTTGAAGATTAAGTTATGAAAAAGTTTTTACTAACTACGTTAGCAATTGCTAGTTTGGGGATGCTAACGGCATGTGGAAAGCAAAGTTCGCCGACTAACCATCGTAATATTACTAGTACGTCTTCATCTAGTACGGCCAATGATAATCAAAATAACTATAATGATGGTAGAAGTACCGCTAGTTCTCATCACCAGAGTGGTGTGTTATGGAATTCTTCAAAGGATAAGCAACTAGAAGGATTTATGAATAGTTGGGCACCAACAATGCACCAGTCATATGAAAAATATTCTGGTGATGGTGACCTTCACGTCAATGTTGGTATGGATTATCCATCAGGCTTCAGTAAGGAAGTTACCCCAGACGGGGGTTCAATTGGTTGGTCACCATCTGGTAAGGGGCCTTACGACTACAATGTGGTTGCAATTTATAATTACAACCACAATGGTGGTGGACAATTAATGCGGATCACGTATTTCTTTACTTTCCATAATGGGAAGCCGGTTGCATTGGTTGACCAAACTAATAACGGGGATCCAACATGTAGGCCAACTGCTAACGTCAATGTTTCGTCAAACTTTGAAAAGATCGCGAATGGTCAAAACTAATATAAAGATCGATGTTGTTGCTGAAGCAACATCGATCTTTTTCTGGCTATTTGTCAATTTCAACTGATAGTTAATTTTGACCAGTTCAAGCAACTAGTTTGCTTGGACTGGTTTTTCTAATCAGTATGGGTTCGTTAAACATGATATTGGAATTTTTTTAATACTATTAGGATGTGAATGCGTAATCGAAAAAAGTTACAAAAGTTATAAGCCTTCCGTTTAAGCACTTTAATCTTGTTGTTAGTGCTTTCAATTTGGTCGTTAGTCAACTGGTATTTAAAAATCCTAATGATTTCATCATGGTGTTGACGTAAAGTCCGCTGAAATTATTGGGATTGCTTAGGCAGACTGTTTAGTTTACGCTTTAAAAGCGCCGTTAGTTCGGCCACTTAACTAATTGCATCAACCAAGGTTTGGTAGTAGTTATAAGCTTTTTGTAAGTCGTCTGACATAACTATCAAACGGTCCACGACTTCACTACTGGACAACCAATCGCTACGAAAGTTACGTCGTGGACGGTGATGAACATTATCCAAGAAACTAGCTTTCTGTAAAAGTAGTTCCAAAAACGCTTCGATGCGTGATATTCATGAGTTTAATGACCATAATTATTCATTACCTTGATCCGGACAGTTTGAAGGGCTCGATAAGCCTGGGCGACGATGAAAAATAATGTTCGCATTAGAAAACAATTCTTTAATTAGGTCTTGGAAGGGTTGGTAGAGACAGACCACAATTAACCGTACTGCCAGCCATGATTGACGGGATTCAATAAGAACATACTAATCCCACTTGTCGCAAGCTTGCCTTACTGAAAGCCATCAAAAAGTAGCCAGTTTTTATCTGGGATGAAGAGATCTTCTAGCGAATCAATGGTTATGGCAAAGATGTTGGCAGAACCATGGTAATCCTTAGTTAACTCGCTCTGTGAAATATTCCGGTGAAGGTCTTTGGTATAACGTTATTGGCAATCCGTTAGCCACTGATAATATCGTTAATCGTGGCGATTTTCGTTACAGTTTCCGAACATTTGGCTGTTGGCTTACAAATATACTGTTATTTTCTAAACATCAGAAAGGTCTTTACACCAGCGATCGATAGGGCGGTGACAACTACCAGATGATGGCGGAAGCCGTTCTTTAACATTGGTGGCCACAGATTGGACAAGGTACTTGCGAGTCTTGAGAAAATGAATGACTTTGGTGTTACCACCAATCGTTTCGGTTCTTCCATGATCTAAATTGAAGCCTTGGGTCTTGGATGACGGTTAAAAAATTTGATATCATTAGTCATGAGGATTAATTTCTTTTCTGGATGACAATCACCACGTTTTGGGGTTGTGTGGTGATGTATGACCATATAAATGAAAAAACGGCACTGATGAAATATTACATCAGTACTGAATAGTGTAGAACCGCTATCAGTGAATTCTTGACGTTGTGAGGCGAGTGTCAGTTTCAATTTCTACACTTAATTTTAATATATTTAATTTCAGCAGAAAGTGATAAAAGAAGGTGTAAAATTGGCACATTGTTCTCTACAGTAAAGAAAAAGAATTAATAATAGTATCCGCTTTCATTCTCTTGTGATATAGTTAACTTGCCTAACAAAGGAGGAAGCATATATGTATAATAAGGAATATTCTGTTGGCCTCGATATTGGGACGACATCAGTTGGTTTTTCAGCAATTGATAAAGATTATAAGCCCATCAAATTGAAGGGTAAAACTGTCATAGGTGCTAACTTATTTAAGGAAGGTGAAACTGCGGCTGAGCGACGTGGTTATCGGACTACTCGTCGACGTCTTAAAAGGCGAAAATGGCGATTAGCCTTGTTAGAGGAGATATTTGATCCGTATATGGCGGAAGTTGATCCGACCTTCTTTGCTAGACTAAAGGAATCTAATTTATCTCCAAAGGATAGTCGAAAGCAATTTACTAATTCACTACTATTCCCCAAAAGAACCGATAGTAGTTTTTATGAAGATTTTCCAACAATTTACCATTTACGAAATCATTTGATGAAAGGCAAAGAAAAATCCGATCTTCGTGAAATTTTTTTAGCGATTCATCACATTGTAAAATATCGTGGTAATTTTCTATATAATATGTCAGTTGATGATTTTAATACTGACTCTGTTGATTTTTCTCAGGATTTTTCAGCTGTTAATGAAGCCTACTTACAATTAGACCCAATCAAGCTATTTCAGTTAAATAAAGATAATATTGAAGAAGTATCTCATAATTTATTAGATAATGGTATGAGTAATTTAGACAAGCAAAAGACGATTGCAAAACTACTTTTTGTGAAGTCCGAAGATAGGGAGGCTAATAAAGCTAATAACATAATTGTCAAGCAAATTAGTAAGGCTATGCTAGGTTATAAGTTCGATTTAGCTAGTGTTTTAAAAGTAATTACTGAAGATAAAAGCAAATGGAAAATTAGCTTTGGTGCTGAAAATATTGATGAAGTTTTAGAAGATTTAATTACTGATTTAAATGAACAACAACTAGAAATTTTGAATATTCTTTTAAAACTTCATTCGCAGATTGCTTTGAATGATATTGTACCTAGTGGCATAACTTTAAGTAAATCAATGATCCAAAAATACAATGATCATAAAGAGCACTTAAAAATATTGAAAAAGTATGCCAAATCCTTAAATCGTGAGTCTTATCGAAAAATAATGGATGCATATGCTGCCTATATTGGAAACGATTCTGTGAAAAAGGCTACGCAAGAGGATTTCTATAAGGCCATTAAACGTCAATTAAATGATTCGGAATTAGCCAGTGAGATTAATGAACTGATTGCTAATAATAAATTTATGCCTAAGCAGCGAACTAATCAAAATGGGGTTATTCCATATCAGTTGCATCTTAAAGAATTAAACCAGATTATTAAAAATCAGAGTCAGTATTATCCTTGGCTTGCGGAGTTGAATCCTAATAAAGCGCGACGACGTAAAGCAAAATATAAGATTGGTGAACTAGTGGCTTTTCGGATACCATATTATGTCGGTCCGTTGATTACGGAAGAAGATCAACAAAAGACATCAGATGCGGATTTTGCTTGGATGATTCGAAAGGGTGAAGGGAAAATCACTCCTTGGAATTTTGATGAAAAGGTTGATCGCATGGCATCCGCAAATAAGTTTATTAAGCGGATGACGACTAAGGATACTTATTTGTTAGGGGAATCCGTCTTACCGGATCATAGTTTGTTATATGAACGTTATAAGGTATTAAGTGAACTTAATATCGTCAGAGTTAATGGTCATAGATTAAACATTGGCTTAAAGCAAGATATTTACCATGATTTATTTGAAAAGCATAAAAGGGTCACTAAAAAGCAATTAGTAAATTACCTTGAGTCCAAAGGTTTTCCCGCTAATCCAATCATTAGTGGCTTATCAGATCCAGCTAGGTTTAATTCTTCGTTAGCAACATTTATTGATTTTAGAACCATTTTTGGATCAAAGATTAATGATCCGGATAAGTTTGAAAAGATTATTGAATGGATTACTATTTTTGAAGATAAAAAAATTTTAAAAGAAAAAATTTCTGAAGAGAAATGGATAAGTGATTCGCAAATTACAGAATTGCTTGCTAAACAATATCGCGGTTGGGGACGCTTATCGATGAAATTATTGTCAGAATTTAAGGATCAAAATGGTAATTCGATTATTGATCTTATGTGGAATTCTTCAAAAACTTTTATGGAAATCATTAATGAACCTGTATTTGCTGAACAAATAAAAAATGAGAATCAAGATCAGTTAAAAGAAGAGGATTACAAATCGATACTAGATGATGCGTATACTTCTCCGCAAAACAAAAAGGCAATTCGCCAAGTAATCAAAGTTGTAGATGATATTGTAAGTGCGGCAGGGAAAGCCCCCAAATTTATTTCTATTGAGTTTGCTCGCGAAGATCAATCCTCACGGAGAACTCAATCTCGGTTAACACAATTGAAGCGAATTTATGAAAGTACTGCTAAGGAATTAGTTCAGAACGAAAGAGTAAGAAAAGAATTTGGTAATATAAAGGACTTGGATGATCGATTATATTTATACTTCACTCAGTTAGGTAGAGATATGTACACTGGTGAAATAATTAATATTGATGAAATCTCATCGCGTTATGATATTGACCATATTCTTCCTCAAGCATTTATTAAAGATGATTCCTTAGATAATAAGGTCTTAGTAAGTCGTGCTATCAATAATGGTAAATCTAACAATGTTCCACTGAATTTATTTGGCAATAAGATGAAACCTTTCTGGGATAAGTTAAAAGATCATCGTTTAATTAGTAAGCGGAAGTATGAACATTTAATAACTAATCCAGATACAATTGATAAATATAGGGCAAATGGCTTTATTAATCGTCAATTAGTTGAAACTAGACAGGTAATAAAACTAGCAGCTAACATTCTTTCTAGTCGTTATTCGGATGCTGGAACACAGATTATTGAGGTGAAGGCTAATTTAAACCACCAAATGCGTAAGTCGTTTAACCTTTATAAAAATCGGGAAGTTAACGATTATCACCACGCTGTAGATGGGTATTTAAGTGCTTTTGTGGGACAATATCTTTATAATCGTTATCCAGCGCTTCAATCATATTTCGTATATGGAAAGTATCAGCGTTTTTTTGATCAAAGAGTTAAAACTAATCTCAAGTTTAATCACTTTAATTTCTTATATGATTTAACTTCATCTGATCAAGAAACCATTGTTAATAAAAGTACTGGTGAGATTATTGGTAAGCAATCAGAATTGATTAGCCAAATTAAGCGGGTATATGGACTTAAATATATGCTAATCTCTCAAGAAACATATACGAATTCTGGAGCAATGTTTGATCAAACTATTTATCCTGCTAAATCAAATAAAACACTAATTCCCATTAAAAGTGGCAAACCAATCCAAATTTATGGAGGATATAGTGGCAATAAGGATGCTTATATGTCAATTATTCGGATAAAGGGGAAAAAAGAAGATAAATTAAAAGTTGTCGGTGTACCGATGCGAGCACTTACAAGATTAAATAAATTGAAAAAGCAAGACTATGATAGTTATTTAGAAGGATTATATAGGGTATTAGCTGAGACAACCGCTAAAGTTCAAACGAATCGAAGAAACGGTCAAAAGAAGAAAGAATATCTTCAATTTGATATAGTGATTCCTAAAATTAACTATCGGCAATTAATAATTGACGGCCAGTTAAAGTACACGTTGGGGAGTTCTACTTACCAATATAACGCTCGGCAATTAGTCCTTTCTAATAATTCAGTGAAGATTCTTGCTACAGATTTCACTAAAAGTAGCGATACAATTGAAGAACAAAATGAACAGTTAATGTATGTTTATGATGAAATCTTAAATAAGATTAATCAATACTTACCGCTTTATGATAAGAATAAATTTAGAACTGGTCTTAAAAAGGGGCGGGATAAATTTGAAGCCTTACCAGTTTTACCAGTCTATGATGGTGCTGCTAAAAAAGGAGAAGGTAAAGTTGAAGTATTGAGAAATATTCTAATGGGACTTCATGATGATCCTGCGACGGGAAATTTGAAGTCAATTGGGATAAAAACACCCTTTGGAATGTTGCAATCACCGAAAGGAATATTAATTTCAAAAAATGCTAAGTTGATATACGACTCTCCAAGTGCACTTTTTCAGCGAGAGTTAAGGGTTAGCGATTTAATTAAATAAGCAAGCTACTAGAAAAGGGAAATCGATCATTAGAACGATTTCCCTTTTGACTTATGTATTTGGTCAGATAACTGACTCAAAAATTGAAACTTCTGTACAAAATGTACTGTTTGATTTTAACTCTGTATTTCAGATCAATGATGTTTAAAGTGTCGTTAGCTAAGCGACATAGTTATTTTACCATAGAAAAATGGAGATGACAAATATGGGATGGCGTTCCGTTATAATAACTCAGCACGCAAAATTATCGTATAAATCACATTTAATGGTGGTGCAAACAAGGGATGGAATAAGTCAGGTACCAATAGAAGATATCCAACTACTATTGGTATCTACTACCCAGGCAGTTATTACTACTGCTTTAATTAGCGAATTAGCCAATCAAGATGCAAAGATTATCTTTGTCGATAAAAATATGCAACCAAATTGTGAGATTAATAATTATTATCCAAATAATCGGACAATTGACTTATTAGAAACACAGTTCAGTTGGTCACAGAATTTACGGGAGCTTCTATGGACAAAGATTATTTATCAAAAAATAAAAAACCAAATTCAGGTATTAAAAATTTACGGACATCCGGTTAATAAAGTTGAGACTGAATTGGATAAGTTAGAAATAAATGATTTGACTAATCGTGAAGCAACCGTTGCTAGACAATATTTTCCGCTGTTATTTGAAAACAAGAAATTTTCTCGAAGGACTGGGACCGCAGTTAACGCAGCACTAAATTATGGTTATTCAATATTATTGTCAATGGTTAATCGAGAAATTGTTGAAAGGGGTTATCTGACAACATTAGGAATCCATCATAGAAGTAATGAGAATCAGTTTAATTTAGGTTCTGATCTCATGGAACCGTTTCGTCCAGTTATTGATTATTGGGTAGCTAATCAGAATTTTACGGAATTAACTCCAGATGTGAAATATGGTTTGGTTGATGCGTTAAACATTGAACTTACCTATTGTGGAAAGAAAACTTTATTACGGAATGCTTTGAGTAAGTATGTCGGTAATTGTTTAAATTACCTTAGTGGGATAACTAAAGAGATTAATTTAGAAATGGAGTTAAAGAATGAGGTACCAAATAATGCGCTTATTAATCATGTTTGATTTGCCAGTTGAAACAAGCAAACAAAGAAAAGCATATCGTCAATTTCGAAAAAGACTAATTAATGAGGGGTTTACAATGATCCAATATTCAGTTTACGTTCGGGTTTGTGTTAGTAGACAATCAGCAGGATTTATTGAGAAAAGGGTAGGTCAATTTCTTCCAACAGAAGGCATTATTCAGTCACTAATGCTAACTGAGAAGCAATATAATGATATGCATTTTCTTTTAGGACGAGAGAAAGAAGATGTTAGAAATTACTCAGGAAGGACGGTAATTCTATGAAGCTTACTTATAATGGTCATAAATCAGTTTCTCTTAATCCTGGGGAAATTACTGTTGTTGCAACTAATACGCCAGTCGTTTTTAATGAAATTATGAGTGGTTTAAATGACTTTAATGAATTGGTTAAGCTTGTTGATGACTCATATAATTCTTTAGAAGTAACTAAAATGATTGATTTGGATTCGGAGGTATTGATGAATCACAAATTATATGAAAAATATTCTAAAGACATTGTTAAAGCAGAAATCGACAATATGCCTTTGGAATATCATGAAAAAGTTAATAAAGAAGTGCAACGACTATTTACGGTACTTCAAGAATCACTTTTTATGACAGATTTACCAATTGAAGTGAGTTATGATGGTGACTTAAAAAGGCTATTATCTTATAGCCGAATTAAATTATCAGCAGAGCATGAAATGAGGCCGTATGATATAATTGCTTCAGATCTTAAAATACATCTAGAATGCAATTTAAAAAGCATTGTCTGTTTTTGTAATATAGCTAATTACTTAAGCAGGTCCGAGTTTTGTGAATTACAAGCGGAAGTAAAAAGCTTGAATATCCCGCTTTTATTAATAGAATTCTCAGAAATTAATGAACGATCTTTTTATCAAGAAAGTAATTGTCTCTTTATAGATCAAGACTTCATTGATTGGATGCTCTAAAACCATTGCTTTCATTAATTAGAATTTAATGGTTTTAGATGTACTTCAGATCAATGATGTTTAGAACATTTATTTCATTTAGGTAGGTAAATATGGTGTTTTAGATGTACTTCAGATCAATGATGTTTAGAACCCTGCGCCGTGAAATACGATCCTGCCCGTAGTTTTAGATGTACTTCAGATCAATGATGTTTAGAACATTTATAAAGAATAAAGCAAACAATATCTCGTTTTAGATGTACTTCAGATCAATGATGTTTAGAACCCACTGATTCTGAAACCACTGAAGTAAAAGGTTTTAGATGTACTTCAGATCAATGATGTTTAGAACGATAACTGGTAACGACCGCATAGACGTAGAGTTTTAGATGTACTTCAGATCAATGATGTTTAGAACCCCTTCTTATTTAATGGGCTGGGAAGATCAGTTTTAGATGTACTTCAGATCAATGATGTTTAGAACACACGCCAATTAAGGAACGCTTCCCTGAAAGTTTTAGATGTACTTCAGATCAATGATGCTTAGAATGATTTTATGGAAATATAAAGAAAACAATTGATGTTAGGGCGGAGATAAAACTTTAATGTTATAGGTCTTTTAATGAAAGGTAATACTAAACCTTAAAAGGACAATTATATGACATGCTTCATAATTGTTAGACAGAAAATCGGCTATAATGCCCTCCGAGTATACAGATGAAATAAAAACTCATCTCAAATATTCGGAGGGTTTTTCTATGGGTGGAAAATCAGGAACTCTATGACGCTAAAATGGAGCGTGATATCTTAAAAAATCGCTGTCCCTGTTCAGATTCTCAAAGCCAGTAATAAAACGCAAATAGTGGATCAGATCAGGGACGATCAAGCATAAATGATCAAGAATCAACGTTATAAAATTGGTAACCCGCTCAAAGCAATTTAGCTTGCCCAAGGCAACCTACCTTGATAACGCTCCCCCCACGATAGCGTCCGAAGAATAAGGAGCTTACGACGAAGCAATTCGAAAGATGCAAAATGCGAAGAGTATCGTTATAATGGAGTGCACAGAAAAATAAGCGGCAAACGCATGATAGTATTCATGATAGATTAAAAGTGTACTAATTCCTTTGTTGATGATTGGAATTAGTACACTTTTTAGTACGATAACCTACTATTCTTGTTTTATTTTTTTAATGACTTTTGCTGGGACGCCACCAACAAGGGTATTGTCTGGTACATCTTTAGTAATGACTGCTCCAGCAGCCGCTACGACCCTGTTGCCAATAGTTACCCCGGGACAAATTGTGCAATGACCACCAATCCAGACATCATTACCAATTTTTACTGGTTTACCAATTTCCAGCCGCTTTTACCGACCCTTACCAGTGAGGGGATGGTTAACGGTATAGATATCGGTGTTAGGGCCAATCCATACATTGTTACCAATCTCAACCGGTGCAATATCCAGAATAGTTAAATTATAGTTAGCCAGGAAATTGTCGCCAACATGGATGTTCTTCCGGTAGTCAACATTTAAGCGGCTATGAACAACTAAGTTTTTTTCCTGCTGAGCCAAAATTTCCCTTGCCTTGGCTTCTTGTTGCTGTGGATCATTTTCTGGGATGGCATTAAATTCTTGGCAGAGAGTTGCTGAGTTAACTTTTCGAGCTACAACTTCGGGATCATTGACCTTATACCATTCGCCGTCTTGTAATTTTTGTAATTCAGATTTTTCCATCGTTTACTTTCTCCTTGTGAACTTTCATCTCATCAATCTCTGAACATGAAGTGATTGATGAGATGATAATTCTAATCAATAAACTACTTTATTACACTTCTTCTTACTATTATAAGTTTTTTTCCTTAGGATCGTGAAACCATCCGCTACTGAGGTTAATTCTTAGGGGAAAAGGAGTGAAATCTAGATGCTTTTGTTACTGAGTTTTGCATCATTGTGAATCAAGACAATTTATTGTGCTAACCATATTAGTAAACGTCGTAATGCAATGGCTCGTAAAATCATGTATTGAACAATTAACCGGCTATTCACAACCATCGATGATACATTGGGTCTGCTTGCTATGCATCAAAGAAACCATTTCTCCAAAGCCAAAAATCCAAGAAGATTACAAATGAAGCTGTCCATAAACAAATTAGAACGATCTGCTATAAAATTATGATATTTATCGAGGTAGCAATTAGATGATGAACAGTGAAGTAGAAGTTAAAGAGTGCTAGCGCCTGTAACATGAAAATTAAGCAGAGGGAACGTTGTAAATTGCGATCCCCAATTTACCGTAAAAGACACGTTACGAAAAACAATCCCTACTGTTCACTCTGTAGTGTTGACTATCTTTAGTAAAATTGTGCTAATAAAATTGACACTTTGAACCGCTTTCAATAAAATTGAGGTAACTGTAGCACTATTATTCTGATTCAGAAGGGAGTCATAAAAGTGTACTATTCAAATGGTAATTACGAAGCTTTTGCTCGGCCAAAGAAGCCCGCAGATGTTGAAAAGAAACATGCTTATATTGTTGGTGGTGGACTGGCCGGTTTATCAGCAGCTGTTTTCCTGATTCGTGATGGTCAAATGCCGGGGGAAAACATTCATATTTTTGAAGAATTACCTGTGGCCGGTGGATCCCTTGATGGGGCTGATCGACCTGGCGTAGGTTTTGTTACCCGTGGTGGGCGTGAAATGGAAAACCACTTTGAGTGTATGTGGGATATGTATCGATCCATCCCTTCACTGGAAATTCCTGGGGCTTCCTACCTCGATGAGTATTACTGGTTAGATAAGGAAGACCCGAACAGTTCAAATTGTCGATTAACTTATCATCGGGGGAATGAAGTCCCTTCGGACGGAAAATATGGTCTAAGCAAGAAGTCAATTAAGGAGTTAACCAAGCTGATTATGACTCCGGAAGATCAACTAGGAAGAAAGACCATTAGCGAATACTTCTCTGAAGATTTCTTTAACAGTAATTTCTGGATTTACTGGTCAACGATGTTTGCTTTCGAACGGTGGCACTCATTAGCAGAAATGCGCCGTTACATGATGCGCTTTATCCACCATATCGATGGGTTACCTGACTTTACTGCACTAAAGTTTAATAAATATAACCAATACGAATCCATGACCAAGCCATTGTTGGCTTACCTAAAAGACCATCAAGTTAAGATGGAGTATGATGCTCAGGTTAAGAACGTGATTGTTGACACCCGAAACCAACAAAAGCACGCGAAGAAGATCGTGTTAACTCAAGCAGGTGAAGAAAAAGAGATCGATTTAACTGATGATGACCTTGTTTTTGTAACTAATGGTTCAATTACCGAGAGTTCGACTTACGGCAGTCATCATCAGGCTGCTCGTCCAACCCAGGCACTGGGTGGTAGTTGGAAATTATGGGAAAACCTAGCTAAGCAGTCACCAGACTTTGGTCACCCGGATGTCTTTTGTAAGAATCTTCCTGAGCGAAGTTGGTTTGTCTCAGCTACGGCAACCATTGAAAATCCGCAAGTCGATCCATACATCGAACGCTTAACTAAGCGGGATCTTCATGACGGTAAGGTGAATACTGGTGGAATTATTACCGTTACCGACTCTAACTGGATGCTTTCATGGACCATTCATCGTCAGCCACACTTCAAGCAGCAAAAGAAGAATGAAACGATTGTCTGGATTTATGGCTTATTCTCCAACACTAAGGGAAACTACATTAAGAAGCGAATCGTTGATTGTACTGGTGAAGAAATTACTAAGGAATGGCTGTATCACCTGGGTGTCCCTGAATCCTTAATTGATGACTTAGCCAAGGAAAGTTCTATTAATACGGTTCCGGTTTACATGCCATTTATTACTAGTTACTTCATGCCGCGGGTTAAGGGTGACCGACCAGCGGTGGTTCCTGAAGGCTCGGCAAACCTGGCCTTTATCGGGAATTTCGCTGAATCACCAAGTCGGGATACAGTCTTTACCACTGAATATTCTGTGCGAACCGCAATGGAAGCTGTTTATACTTTACTTGATGTTGATCGCGGTGTACCGGAAGTCTTCAATTCAATTTATGATATTCGTGAATTGATGCGGGCAATGTATTACATGAATGATAAAAAGCCAATTGAAGAAATGGACTTGCCAATTCCAAAGGTGATTCGAAAGCCTTTGCTAAAGAAGCTTAAGAACAACTGGATTGGTGAAATAATGAAACAACAGCATTTACTTTAATTGAATATTGGAAAGGAAAGTGCCCAACAATTGTTAGACGAGGGATCCAATGATTGCTGGGCTCTGTTATATGGTCAAATAACTATTCCGTTAAGGGTTTGGTATCGGAATCGTGATTATTACCATCAACGGTCAGATTTTCGGTGGGTTGAAGTATTTGTTGAGCTTGATATTTCAGAAGAGAAAGTCATTTTAAGTAATTTTGAAGCAGGGCACTTTGGCTTAAATAATTTTTATTACTCATCGGAAACTAATGATGAAGAATGGGAGTAGGTTCATGAAATTTATTCAATATAATCTTACTGGGAAAGTTGTTGAGCAATATTTAACTGACGTCAAGCATTTAAAAGCTAATCCAGTTGCTGAAAAAGTTAGAATTACTATGAATAGTGGAAAGAAATATGTTGGCTTTTGGGATACATTTATAGAGAACCATAAATTACCAGACAAAATTAAGGTTAGTCGATATGACTTGGATGAAGAAACAGGAAAGCTAAGAAGTAATAAAGATATTGCAGATTACGTGCCTGTAAAGAGAATTACTAAAATCGAAGCTATCTTGTATAGCAATCCACGTTGGGGAACCCGCGCTACTAATAAGTTTGTCTTTGCAAAACCAGTAAAGTTTGATTCTGACAAGGATCCATTCTTTAAAAATTGGTCGAAAAAAAACACCCAGCAAAATAGCTGAGTGTAAGATTAGTTGATACTATTTAATAGTTCAACTAATTCTTGGGTGTTCAATGATGAAGGATTGGTTAACCAGTGACGCTTTGTACCGTATTTACTGACGGTTTGATAATACTCTAAGAGTTTAATGCCTGATGGTGTAATACTTATCCAACATGGTTCTTTTAAATAAACTTTATCAATATGAGTATTTGAAGTAATTAGTCCAGTGAATATATTAGCTAGTAATCTTCTAATAGCCCTTGAATTGACAATTTCTGCAAAGAATGCCCCTTCCATGTAAATTGTGGTCTTTCGTACTTCATCAGAAGGTTCAAGTTTTATCTGAAAAGAAGGATTAGTAGAACAACGGTAGACCAAGGCTAACCAAACAAAGTTATAGTAGCCCATCGTTTTATAGGCGTTAGTTTGATTAGAAATCAAAAAGTAGGAATGCAGCTGAGCTCTTAGTTTTGACCAATTTTCATATTCCAAGAGATTAAAGGAAGTATAGGCATGTCCCTTAATTTCGTTATTGTGGGCGGAAAACCTTAAATAATATAGTCTCTGTTTGTATACAACATAAACATAGAGACTCTCGCTAATTGAGGAAGCACTGACAGAAACAATTTTATATCCATTACCGGGGTAGGATTGACGAACAGTGGCTAAAATATCCTGGTGTAATTTTTCCGTCATTTCTTTCGATAGTTTTTTACTAATTTCTAACACCTTCTTTTAAGTTTCAGTAATTAATATATCATGGGTTTATCTTAATTACTTTTCTATCTTTGAACGTTTTTTGTCAAACGGAATCTTTTCTGTTCTGAAAAATTAGATGGTAAGTTTACTGTTATTTTTATTATGATGAGTAATGATTATCTGTGATAATTACTTAGTAATTCTATTTAGAGGAGCTAATGGGGGATTATCATATGCTTACCATTGTGATAATAAGATTTAAACAATTTATTCTAAAAATTCAGAAAGTTATTTTTAAATCGCACGCTAATAATATACAGAAGTTAAATGAGCCGAAAATCAGTAAAAAAGATAATTTAACACAAGAGCAGCGTATTTATTCCATACATAAGGACGAGAAAGTCACTTTAAGAAAAACAATAAAAAATTGTGCAGTGTTAACTAACAATGATGATAGTTCAGTTAACAAACATAGGACAACAAAATCTATCAGTTCAAAGTTTGAAAACCGTAAGGGGAAATTGTTTATCCGCTTGATAGGCACACTTTCCTTACCAGATTAAATTTAAACTATTATGTATCACGTCAACACAAATTAGCTGATATTTATGGGAGAGTTGCTGTTGTAATGGAAGATAAGGTTAGGGATGTTCGCTTTCCTGCTGTTTACTGTCAAACATGTTATAAATTCTTTGTTCTTGAACACGTTTATAGATGGCTACAGAGTAAGGGGTGAGTTTTATGTCGAATAGTAACCAACGAATATTGGACAGATAGGCAAAACCTTATTAAGGAGAATAAATCTACTGATGATATTTATGGTGATCCTGAATCACATCTTCATTACCTTGGATATAATGTTAATTCTAAAATTGGCTTATCAAAGGCACAACGAAGACATATTTTGCGGCAAATTGTTGTAAATAAAGAAATGATTCAAGCAGAAATAACTTATTTAACTCGTCGTAACCAATATAATTACAATTTCAAAAGGGCAATTAATAAATGGTACAATGATCTTTTGTTTATTGAGAATCTTGATTTAAATTATAGCCGAATTCCTATGGCAGAATTAAGGGTTAACAAATATCATCACTACTAATTTAAAATGAGAATTTAGTAAAACTAATCCGAAAGTTTTGCTTTAGTATAAAGTCATTCATTGGTGGAGATTTTCTTTGGAATAAACATTGAAAATTGAATTAGTAGAGATTATCTGATACATTTTTTATTGAAAAAGCAACGAGGAGATTATTGTGATGACACAACACAACACAACACAACACAACACAACACAACACAACACAACACAACACAACACAACACAACACAACACAACACAAC
>NZ_CAKPYE010000006.1 GCF_934202705.1 uncultured Limosilactobacillus sp. | reverse complement strand
TAGTAGATATATAGTAGGAGGCTCACGATGGACACACGGAGTAAACTCATTGCCCTATGGTGGGCTGATTACATTTACAGAAAAATGAATAATGAAGAAGCTCGTGACCACGACTGGTGGTTACGGGCTTTTATTGTGGGGTGAAAACATGGATTGGTCAATATACGTACTTATTGCAATATGGGGATTTGGTACAGCTATGGAGCTATACGTTCTTATAAAACGTCGTAAGGAAGATAAAGCAAACTACCGATTTCTTGTTTGCGAACAGTACGATGATTGCTTAGCTCCAATTGATTGTTTTGATTGTGAAGCTGACGCTCGAGCACATTATGCTTATCGTCGTGATACTGTAATTGTCCGTATTTCATCATCAGACCTTGAATGGTTCAGGAAACTTCAAAGTGAGGGATAAAAGCATGACACCATTAATAGATGTAGATCCATTAGCGAACGCAGAGCCATCACGTAAATTAGCTTTATGGGCAACATTAGCAATGAATAATATAGCAATATCGTTCCGTAGATCGTGGGGGATTGATGGCGGTAAAGCAGAAGTCGTTGATCAAAATGGATTACTTCATTATCTGGAATTGCCTAAGAGAGCAGAATATTTAAAATCGCAAACTCGTTTCTATTCAATTGCCGATTTATGTATCAACATTGCTAGGCAAAAGGTCTTTGACAACGTGGCAAAACGCAATAATGAACAAATTATCCGAATGCTGGATAAGATGAAACCAGATTACCAGCAACATCAACGGCAAAATATGCAGAAGTTTGTGAGGTCATTGTAATGTTTACAAATTATCATTTAGTTTTCCATGACGGAACTGATCAGTGGTTTAAAGCTAAGCCTGGGGAACTATTAACTAAAGTTAAAGATGGTTACGGTAATCCATTAGTCAATAAACGTTTTTCGTTTTTAGAATTTCAAGATATTCATGGCAATTGGCAATACTTAAAAGGTAATCAGCTTGATTGGATGCAATACCGCTTAGAGGAGAGTGCCAAAGGACTAAAGGAAAGGATAAACAAAATGCATAAAGATGATATTCGGGAACAAATCACTCGTCTTTCTACGGAAAGAGACCAATTAGATATAAAAATTGGCAAACTAGAAGATTTTATTAAACATAAAGTATTCGTTAACGAAGTTGATATTGATATGAAGATGTTATTAGTTCAGCAGTTAGAGGCGATGATTGCATATAAAACATCATTAGATAGTCGCATTCATTTGATGAATGGCGATTATAGGTTAGATTAATGCGTAACACAAAACAATACGGCTTAGTCAACTCGTGGCAGGAACATCAAGCGTTGATTAAGGCTCAACATACATACGAGAAACGAAAAAGGAAGGAAAGCTACACAAAAGATGGGAAGCCAAAGAACGATCAGCAAGTACAATCTTGAATATTACCGCGCTGATATGGTCACGGGTGACTATGATATGCCGACTATTTATCCGACGGTGTATCAACCAGCAAAATTAGTTGGTTTTAATCAGATTAATGTTGCTGATCACTCGTCCGGTGTTCATTTTTATCTGGATGATTACCAATTTGAAAGATTTTGGAACCGTCCTGATTTCTACGTCAACAAGCTCAAATCATTTGATTGTGTATTAACTCCCGATTTTAGTTTGTATCGTGATATGCCATTATCCATGACGGTATGGAATGTGTATCGCTCACGGCTGCTTGGTCAAATGATGCAACGTGCAGGAATTACAGTGATTCCCACCGTATCGTGGGCTGGCAAAAGATCGTTTGATTTCTGCTTTGATGGGCTGCCTAAACGCAGTACATTATCGGTAAGTACGATTGGTGTTAAGCATAACCACGAAGCATTGCAAATCTGGCAGCAAGGAATAATGAAGATGATTCAAGAATTGGAACCGGAACAGCTTCTTGTATATGGTGGCAAGATAGATTTTAATTACCCGTTAGGACTGGATATTGTTTATTACGACAATGAAAATGTAAAACGGCTTCGAGAGGTGTTACGTGATGGGAAGTAGAGGTGCCTCTTCAGGAATAGCAAAAAACGGGAAACCATACGGGACTGAATATCGTAGTATTCTTCAAGTTGGTCGTATTAAGTTTGTTAAATATAATGATGGTGGAACTGGCAAAGCTCCGATGGAAACTATGCGTAAACATAGGATCTACGTCACGTTGGGGAAACATAACAACATTCGATCTATTGATTTTTACAGGCGTGGTAAACGAATTGGGCAAATAGATGTCAGTGGAAACCCTCATAAAATTAACGGTAAAGCTACTATCCCGCATATTCATTTAGGATATTTTCATCAAGAGATTGGTGGAACTAGAAAGTTAAACGACTATGAGGTTGGGTTAGTTGCACGAGTCAAGCGGATTTGGCATAATTATAATGAAGAACGGTAGTTTATTAGGAAGAACAAGGCCGCATACTTTTAAGTGAACCCCGTCTGAGAGAGGTCGGAGCACGTATGATGGTCGGAGGTGACGGTTCGACTCCGTCCCGTTCTTGTTATGCACTTGCTTACACAGCAGGTGCTTTTTTTATACTCAAAATGGAAAGGTGGTGTGGTGAGATGCCATGAGTAGGATTGATAATGCTAAAGCTGACTACTTAGCAGGTATGAAGTACAAAGATATTGCTGCAAAGTATGCAGTGGCTTTAAGTACAGTTAAGTCTTGGAAAACAAGGTATAAGTGGCAACGTAATAATGCAACCAAAAAGAAAAGTACGCATACAAAGGCAAAAAGTATGCGTACAAACAATAAAAAGGTTGCACCATCACTATCACCGCCTAAATTGCCCGATAATAAACAGCTTAACGATAAGCAAAAGTTTTTTTGTCTGTTTTATCTGCAACGATATAACGCAACATGGGCTTATCAACAAGCGTACGGTGGAAGCTACGATACAGCTCGAACCAATGGGCCTCGATTGCTTGCTAATGCTTGCGTTAAGAAATATCTCACTGCATTAAAGGAACAACAAGCAAACGATTTGTACGTAACCGCAAACGATATTATGATGCGTTATTTGCGTCAAGCTACTAGCGATATTACCGATGTTTTATCCTTTCGTACCGAAAAGCACCTTGCGTACTATAAGGTTAGGGATAAAACGGGGCCTTATCAGGATAGTCAAGGGCACTTCCGATATGTGCCGAAAATAGACCCCGAAACAAAGGAACAAGCCGTTTATTACGAGAACATTGTTGAATTGAAAAACAGTGATCAAATTGATACTTCAAATATCAAGAGTGTCCGTATTGATAAAGGGGAAGCCGTTGTTGAAATGGAAGATCGGCAAAAGGCTATGAAGGAGTTGTTGAACCGCTTGGAACCGTCTAATAAAGATAGTGATGTAAAGATTGTATTTAAGGATGATTTGAAGCCTGACAAGGGAGGTGAAAACGGTGGAGCAGACACTTAGTCTACAGAAGATTGTTGGCGGCGGATATTATGACTACTGGCATGATAAGCACTTTTACCGAGTGGTAAAAGGCTCACGGGCTAGTAAGAAGTCAAAGACCACAGCGCTTAATCTGATCTATCGTTTAATGAAATATCCTTGGTCAAACATTCTTGTTATTCGCCGCTATTCAAACACCAACAGACAGTCAACTTATGCTGATTTGTGTTGGGCAATTCATCGTTTCTTTGCTGACGATTTGTTTAAGTGCAATCCATCATTGCCTGAGATTGTTTATAAGCCGACGGGACAACGGATTATCTTTCGTGGTATGGATAAGGCGTTGAAGCTGACTTCAATTACCGTTACGCATGGTTATCTTTGCTGGGTATGGCTGGAAGAAGCGTACGAGTTAGAAAGTGAAGACAAACTCGAAACGCTAACGGAATCTATTCGTGGAAAGATTGATGCACCAGGCGCATTTAAACAGATTACGATTACGTTTAATCCGTGGAATGCTCACCATTGGCTTAAACGGACGTTCTTTGATCCACAGACTCGGAAAGACGACGTATTCGCTAAGACTACAACATTTCGTTGTAACGAATGGCTAGACGATAAAGACCGCCAACGGTACATGGATTTATACCGAACGAATCCACGCCGTGCCAAAGTGGCAGCAGACGGTGACTGGGGTGTTAGCGAAGGCTTAATTTTTGAAGACAATGTAGAACGGATTGACTTTGACCCGCAAGAGAAGCTAACCGAATGCGGTCATACGGGTTTTGGCTTAGACTATGGTTTCAGCAATGACCCAAACGCTTTTGTAGCCGTTGCAATTGATCCTGATACTAAAAATATATGGATTTACGATGAAATGTATACATACCATCAGACCACGCCACACATTGCGGAATGGCTAAAGAAGAACGGTTATCAGCATGCGTCTATCTTTGCGGATAGTGCTTCATCAGAAAGGACACAACAGTTAATTGACCTTGGAATCGACAACATTCAATCAGTTTCCAAAACACCAATTGAAGCTGGTATTGATCAGTTATGGCAGTACAAAATCCACGTTCACCCAAAATGCGTCAATACGTGGAACGAATTCAACAATTATGTATTTGACACTGACAACATCGGTAACACGCTAAACCGTCCCAAAGACGAGAATAATCACGCCATGGACGCCTTACGCTACGCCGTCCGTCAGTATATGGATTTATACGATGGCTCAACGGGCGTTGACTGGAATAATCAGTATCACATTGCTAGAGAAATGGGGTTTGATATTTAATGCAGATTAATAAAGCCAAAGAACACCGCTTTGATCCAGAAGCTAATCGGATTTACACCATTCCGGTTAGCTTTTTTAATAGCGTTAAGGATAATCCCACGGCGCTGTTTCAAGTGGCCTATAAATTCATTCGACACCATGTAGACCGTGAAGTACCACGGCTGAAAGAGTTAATGGATTACTACAATTCAGAAACAAAGATCAAGAGCTGGGCAGGGTCAGACAATCCACGCAATGCTCACAATCAAGTGTCGACAGCATTCGCTCGGTATATTACCAACATTCGTGTCGGCTACTTTGTCGGCAATGATATTCAGTATAAGGTCACGGCTGACGAAGATAGTCTAAAGTCAATGGCGGAAGCGTTAGACAAGTTAGTTGATCAATACAATACGGACTCTGACGAAGCCTATTGTGACGAAATGCTTAAGAAAGACTTGTCAATTACAGGACGAGCTTATGACTTGGTATACGTGAACAAAGGCGAAAATACGCTTAATTTAGCTAAGATTGACCCAACGACGGTGTTTGTGGTCTATGATGACTCAATCAAGCGGAAGCCGTTGTTTGCAGTTCGTTATTATCAAACAGGCGTGCTTGATGACAACTTGCAAGAGCAATACGAAATCTACACCGATAGTCGTTTATTTAGTTTTCACTCTGACGGCGGTATTCCGGAGACTAATTCACCGGTGAATGATGCACGATTTGATAGCGAAGAGCCGTTATTTTTCGGCAGGGTACCAGTCACGGAATACTTCAATAACGATGAACGAATGGGCGACTGGGAACCTGAAATTGATCAAATGGACGCCTTAGATATGGCAATTTCCACAATGGCAAACTTTCAAGAGGATTTTAATACCGCTGCATTAGTCGCAACTGGGAAGTTTGCTAATCAAACGGAGCCAATTTATAAGACGGACGAAAAAGGGAACCGAGTTATCGGCAAGGATGGCAAACCAATTGTGATTGAACCAGCTCACCCAATGCTTGACCCTAAGGCTCACATTTACTATATGGAACCGTATGTTGCTAAGACGGGAATTGTGGACGGGCAACGGCAAGTCATTACGCCAAGTCTGCAATACCTGACTAAGCAATACGACGCTAACGGCTGGTCAACGTACACAAGTTTCTTAATCAATGAAATTCATAAGTACACCAACACGCCGAACGTCAACGATCCTAATTTTGCTTCTAATGCGTCTGGTGTGGCAATGAGTTACAAACTCTGGGGCAGTGATCAAGAGCGTAAAATTCAAGAGTCGCTATTCAAGAAAGGACTGCATAGTCGGCTGAGTTGTTGCGTATTTTACTGGGATAAAATGAACGCTTTACCGGGTACGAATGATATTAACGTGCTAACTAAGATGATCAAGCCGAACCTTGACCCGAACTTGCCAAAGAATGACGATGCTACGGCACAACTCATTCAAACGCTGGCCGGAGTACCCGACCTAGTTAGTCCGGAAACATTACGAGAACTAGCCGAATCTATTACTGGTGTACCAGCAGATGCGGAACAACAGCGAATTGATGACGAACAGCAGCACCAGTTAGATCAAGTACACGACTATCAACAAGGTGCTACTGGAATTGGCAATATATTTGTCAATGGCGAAAAAGCACTGACAGATAAGAATGTTAAGACAAATGAGGGGGATCAATAATGACCAATAAAGAATGGTTTGACCGCCTTAATAAGGTCTTTAATCCCAACAGTCCATCGGTGCAGGCATTGCGTGACAGTGTTGAACAGGCTGAACGGAAACAAGAGGTTACCTTAGACCATTATTTCAACAACGGATTGAGGTGGTCTGACAGAGCCGATAAAAAGGACGTAGAGGCCGTTTTTAATGCACTAAGAGAATTATTACGCAATCAAGCATTTACAATGCAACAGAAGACAGTTTTGGGGGCGTTGCTTAACAATCTACCCTATAAGACCAATCGAGATGTTGCCAAGCTGGAAAGCCGAATTAATATTGCTAACTTAGGTCTTAACGTCAACAAGCGTCTACAAGCTGAACAGAGCGAGATTGTTCAACGAGTATCATCATTGCGTGGAACCGGTCATCAAGGATATAACACGCAATTACGCCGTAGGGCGTTAATGCGGATTGCAGTTCAAACAGGGAACGACACGGACACGCTACCGTTGATATTTAAACATATGCAGAGCCTTTCAATCGACATGGATAGGGTCATTGATTATCAAGTTCAAAGCCATATGAATCCCCACGCTTTGAAAAAGGCAGCTAATGAAGCCTTAGAAGCTGATAAGCAGTGGAATTACCGATCGAAAGGCTGGCGGACGGAAGTTCAAAAGCGCTATATGCGGACTAAGTCGGACGTTGAACGGGTCTTTGTGACCGAAGCCAAGGTTACTCAAGTTAAATCGACGGCGAAGTATTATAAGAATCACGGCTACAAATATGTGGAAGTTCTCACTCGGGATAATCCACATACTTGTAATTTTTGTGCCGGAATGGATCATACCCGAGTCAAGATTGATGAAATTCAAGTCGGGGTAAACGTTCCACCATTTCACCCAAGATGCGCATGCAATATCGTACCTTCCGAAGGTTCATGGGAAGATATTGAAGCGATGCTGGATGCAATGGATTAGATTTTATTTTCTGAGAAAAAATCATAATCAAGAGAACTCATGCGTAGCAAGGGTTTTCTTTTTTCTTGATTAAATTTTATGACTTCAAACGTGCTGACAGTCGATAAAGAGCGGACGGGATTTACTCGACGGAGGATAAACGGGAATTTAGCTGACGAGCGTAAAACGGAGGTTTAATTATGGATAATAACGAAGGATTGCAAAATCAAGAGCAGGAACAACAAGCAACTGATCAAGGTAACAACGAACAGCAAGACCAAGAGCAAAGCTCAAAGGTCACCTTTACCGATGATCAACAACGCTTATTTGATCAAAAGCTATCAGAAACGATTGCAAAAGAGCGTGATCGTGCTGATCGGCTATTGAAAGATGCTCAAAAGCAAGCGGAACAGGATAAGCAAGACGCTATCCAAAAGGCGCAAGAGCGTGCCAAAATGACCGCTGAAGAACGGGCAAAGGCTGAACAGCAAGACCGTGAAAAAGCATATCAAGACAAGCAAAGCCGACTCAATCAGCAATTACGGGAAGTCGAAACTAAGAACATGCTGATTGATAAAGGCATTTCACTTGATATGTTGCCTTTACTGATGGGTGCTGACGATGATGCGACCCAATCAAATATTGACCGATTAAACAAATATGTTGATCAGAAAGTTCAAGCTGCAACTGAAAAATTGTTACAAGGCAAGTCGAACCCAACAAATGGTAACGGCAGTGTAACAACGTCCATTGGTAATAATCCATGGAGCAAGGACGGCTGGAACCTGACTAAGCAACAACAAATTGTAAATAGTAATCCTGAACAAGCCCGGCAATTGATTGCTCAAGCACAACCAACGGGCTACTTCATTCAATAATCAAGGAGAGTGAATAATAATGGCAGAAATTCAAACAGCAACTAAACTTGAAAATATGCAAATCCCGGAATCGTGGGCAGCATATACCGCTCAACGTTCCGTCGAACAAGATCAATTCTTCCAATCTGGCGTCATTTCAGCGGTGCCTAACTTAGCTAATCAATTAGCTGGCGGTGGTTTCTTGGTAAACATGCCTTACTTCAAACCACTAGCTGACGTTGACCCACAAATTCCAAACGATAACAACGATATTCAACTGAACACTATCGAAACAGGAATTTCACAAGCTCGTGAATATGGGATGGACCAAGGTTGGTCAGCAACCGACTTAGCAGCCGAATTAGCGGGGGCAGACCCACTAACGGCGATGAGTAATTCAATCTCTGATTACTGGCGTCACATTAACGAAAAGATTTTGCTTGGTACTTTGGACGGGGTATACAGTTCTAACTCCATGAAGAATAAGAACCAATTTGAAGCCACCGCTGACGGTCAAACTGATAACACGTTCTCGCTGGCTAACTTTAATAACGCTCGGTTCCAATTAGGTGATCGTTATCGTGACTTGGCTATTGTGGCTGTTCATTCAGATATTTTGAAGCAACTGCAAAACGCCAACATTGTTGACCCTAAGACTGGTAATGTAATCATGGTCAACGGTAATCAGTTGCCTACTCAAATTTCAGCACCTAATCCCGGTGACTCGATCAAGGGCGTTAAGATTGTTGTTGATGATACGTTACCAGTGAAGAATGGTGTCTACACTAGTTACTTATTCTCTACTGGTGCTTTTGGCTGGTCAGAATTACCAGCAGAGCATGCCGTTGAAACTGGTCGTGACGGCTTGCGTTTCCACGGTACTGATTACCTGATTAATCGTCGGCGCTTTATCTTGGCTCCGGCTGGTATGTCATGGAATGAATCCACATTCCAAGCTGACGCTATGAAGAACAACAATAACAAGCCGGTTGCATTCCCAAGCCTGGCTGATATGGCTAATGGTAAGTATTGGACTCGTGTTGCTGACGAAAAGTTGATTCCGTTCGTTAAGTTCACAACTACTGACGAACCAATTAAGAAGACAACTACTACTGATACTCCTGCAGCACCAAAAGCCTAATGAGGTGGTCTCATGACTGAGAACATGGATGCCGGCAAAGACTTGCAACGTATTCAAACGTTAATTGGACTTGACTTAGACGCTACAGATCAAGAACGGGTTAAGTATTACATAGAGCAGGCTAAGCAGGCGATTATGGTTTATATTCGCCCTTACCTGGATGATGATACATTCCCGTTAGGTTTGAATTACTTAGTTGACCAGCTCACGCTAGCAAAGTACAACAAATTCCATAACGAAGGAATGAACAGTATTTCCGAAGAAGGCTTATCGATGACCTTTAATTCCAATGACTTAAAGGACTATTTACCAGATATTCAAGCGTGGATTGATAACTCTGGTAAAGATAACGGCTTACAAGGGAAAGCCATAAGCTGGTGATGATATGCGATATGATCAAACAGTTTATCTAATTAAGGAAACCGCCCCGGACGATGACAGTATGAATTACCGTCCAAAAGTTGAAACAATGGCAGTTAAAGCTAACGTTAAACGGACCAACTTAATGTTTGGTAATGGCAACATGTACGATGTGACGATCGTTCGAGTGTTTGGTGAAGCGGAAGCTGACAAAATTGGGCTTAGTGACTACGATCCCAAAGATCGGTCAACCATTCATCAAATCCAAAAAGTCGGTCGTCACTTTCAGCGTACCGATTTCTATATTGTCAACAGTGAGGTGGTATTCAATCATGGCTAATAACTACGACAAGTTGCCTCGTGTTGAATTCAGTGTTGATATGGGAAACTTTGAACAGGCAAAAATGGCGGCGCAAGCCTTAGAAGAAGCTGGAATGACAGGCGCTATGGCTGAGTTTGAACGTGAATATCAACGAGCACTAGCTGGCAGTAAAGCATTTATTCGTAAAGCGGCGGCTGACGAGATCAAAAAGGCGGCGGAAAAAGAACGTCAACAAGTTGGTCAAAGTAAGAGCGGTTACGTTCCTACTGGGACACTTGAAGGCAGTATTACTGCTCAATTCAGTAATCAAGACTTGAAAGCGAGTGTTGTTCCGCTAGCAACCACGGCAGACGCCGAAAAGAATCGTCAGCGAATTAAGCAGGGCAAAAAGATTAGGAATGTTCACAAGCCTAAAAAGGGTGATGAGGACGTTCATTATTATGGCGCTGACGTTGAATTTGGCTATGGTAACAATCCAAAAGAACCGTTTATGCAGCCAAGCGGTGAAGAAATGATCCGTGAACTAGATGGGCGCTTTGAAAAGTTAATGCGCCATGCTATTCGTTAGGGGGATTAGATGGGACCAGAAAACGACTTGTTGAATCAAGTTAAACAGGCGCTAAAGGGATTATCCATCCCCGTATTTTATGACGGCCACCCCCACGAAGCAGTATATCCGCAAGTGATTATTGATTTTCAAAACAATCAAGAGCGACCGGAAATATTGCGAGGCGTGGAAGTAATTAAGTCAACAATTAGCGTCGATGTATATACGTACCCGGAAGATTTAGCCGATTTATTAGATTTTGGGCGACAAGCCACGAGCTTGGTCAAGCAGGTTCAATGCCAATACTGGGAATCTAATTTTGATAGCTATTCCGGAAGAATTTTAGATGATGAATCAAACGAAGGACGTCCGTTAAAACGTGACGCCCTTTTATTTAACTTCTTTGTTTACTCAATCAGAAAGGAAAGTGATAAATAATGGCTCAAACACCAGTTATCAATGAGACAGATATGCGTAAAGCTGATCTGATTATGTATGGGATTAAATTTCCTTGGGACAAGCCGGATGCACTGATCGCAATGTTAGGTCAGCAAGCGGCAACGTCCACAACCAACACGCCATCAAACACAAAGATCAATTTAAAGAAGGGTACGATTTCTTCACCCGGAGCAACAGCCGAAACGTTTGTTGTGGACTCTTACTGGCAAAAGAACGATAAGAAGATTTACTACGGCCTTAAACGTGCAGTAAAGGAACAAGTCAAAATTCATATTTGGCGTTTGGACTTTAACGAAAAGATGGACGATCCGGCTAATCCTGGTCAATTCATTGTTCCATCGACTTACGCTCAAGCATACCCGAATGGTGTACCTGACACCGAAGCCGTAAACAACTTGTTGCACTCAAATATCACGTACAACATCGAAGGGGACTCAAAAGAAGGGGTTACTCTTCAAAAAGAACTCGATCCTGATATTTACAAGATTGGGCTTCAAATGTACGACTTTGCTCATAATACTGATGTCGGTGGTGTTGAAGATGATCAACCATTACCAATGGATGAATATTTAAAGCAACACAGCACTTCAACAATTACACCAAGTAAGTAATCATTAAAATTTCCCGCCTCCCACAAATACACAATACGTTAGTTAATGAGAGCTAACGGGCGGGCGTTATGGAGGAAATAATATGCAAGTATTAAACATTAATAATTTAGCTATGGAACCCAAGTTAAACTTTGCTTTTTATCGTCAAACACGAGACGACAAAGAACTGCAAGACGAAAACACCGACGGCTTTACTAATTTAATTCAAGGCTTAGTTGACGGCAATGTTGATATGATTGTCGCTACTTACTACCACTCATTAGCTCATTACAAGCGAACGCAACCGGCAGAAGCTGACGTTGAAAAAGCTCTCGAAGACACAATTTTTAAGTCTGACGAAGCAACGGACGC
This sequence comes from uncultured Limosilactobacillus sp., assembly GCF_934202705.1. GTDB lineage: Bacteria > Bacillota > Bacilli > Lactobacillales > Lactobacillaceae > Limosilactobacillus. Next base: position 111,003 of record NZ_CAKPYE010000006.1, on the reverse strand, counting down.
CGCCTTTGAAGATATTATCAAGTGCTTAAACGCTAATGATTTTTTAGCCCGGAAGTTATCAGAATTTATCAAGAACGCCAACAAGAACGCCGATGTGGTTCAAGATCAGATCGAACAGACGGACGACAAGGAACGCCGGCAGACATTGACTATCGGTCTGAAGTCCCTGCAAGCCAACATCGACAAACTCAAAGAGTGGATGACGTCGACCGAATCCTCGTCCAAGCCCGCAGAATAGGCTTGTCGTTATCGGAGTTAGAAGAGCTAACCCCGAAGGACTTTAAGGCTTTTAATAAGGGCTACCAGTTGAATCTTGCTGATCAGCGTCAGCAAATTTTATATGGTCATGCAGTACCACAACTCACAGTATCAAGTATAGAAGCTAATCAAGATGCGTTATCAGAGGCTTTTCAAAAGTTATCTGATCGTGACAAAGAGCAAATGGAACGGATGCTTAATGATGGTAATGCTGATCAGTCAAAACTAACGGCTGGTAATCGTTTATTTATTGAGGCAATGAAGCGAATAGGGAAGGGGTGAATTAATTGAGTGATGCAGTTGCTGAAAAAACGTTCGTGTGGCGTTTCATTGATAAGGTAACGGCTGGTGTCCGTGAAGCTAAATCAGCAATGGTACAAGCAGAGAACGAAGTTAAATCTGCTGGTGGTGGGATTACGGAAGCTAGCGACAAGTGGAAGTCATACGGTACTCACGCCAAAGAAGCAACCGAAAAGATAACAAATGCCGTTAAAAAAAATCAGGAAGATTTTTCAAATTTTAGGCGTAAAGCTATTGAAGATATGCAGGGAGTCACTAATCACCTCGACCTTTATGAAAACAAACTTAAAGGCATACCAAAACAGCAATTTACACATTTCAAAGTTGAAATTGAAGACGCTAAATTAAAGAAATTAAATCGCCAAATACACGACGTCCCTCCCGAGAAAGATAGTGTTGTAAAGGTCACTGTAAAAGATAATTTTTCTAGTCCGCTACAAAAAGCTCAACAACAGGCGAATAAAGTTAAAGAATCATTCTCCATTTTAAAAGGAACTATGGCCGGTACGTTTGTCGGTGGTGCTGTTCTAAATGGTGTCTATGCAATTGGTAACGGTTTGAGAAATGCCGCTGCCGCTGGTATGGAATTCGATACCGAACAGCAAAAAATGCAGGCTACTTGGAAAACCTTAACAGGCAGTGCTAAAGCCGGTGATGCGATGGTTGACACCATCAATAATCTTTCTGTTAAGACTGGGCAAGCAACCCAAGTTGTCGATGAATTGGAACAAGGTTTTTACCACTTGCATTCAAGTAAGTCAGAAGCCGACGACATGACAAAAGCCATGCTTAACATGGGCGATGCCGTTGGTCTTACAGGGGAACAAATGACTCAAGTTTCCCAAGATATGGTTCACGGACTGGCAACTGGTAAGGTTACCCAAGGCGAACTAAATCAGATTGGTATGTATTTTCCAATGATTGACGAGCGAATGGCTGAGCATTATCACACAACCGTTCGTGGTATGCGTCAAATGGCTAAGCAAGGGAAGATCAGCGGGAAAGCCCTCGAAGAAGTTTTTGAAAAAATGGGCAACGGTAACGGGAAACATGATTATAAAAAAGCCGTTGAAAATATGATGGAAACCGGTTGGGGTTCCATGCGGACCATTCAATCAATGGCACCCCGTCTAGTTGGTCAATTGGAAAATGGTTTGTTTAAAGCCCGTAACCCGTTACTTGGTGCAGTTGCTAAGTGGGTTCAAGATCCAGCAACCGCAAAAAGCTTCAATAACTTTGGAAAGAGTATTACCAAAGGAATAAATAACTCGATTTCCTTTGTAGCTAATTTAGTAAAGCCCTTTGAAGCGCTTAACAAAGTAATTGGACTAGTTTTGAAATCATTAGGTAGCGGAATTTTCAAAGGATTTGCTATTACCATTGGTTTAATTTCAACAACCGTTGGTACATTGTGGAAGGCGTTTGAAAAACTAGTAGAGCCGATTAATAAAGCATCTCGTGGTATGAAAGGATATTCGAGTGCCACTAACTTAATCAAAGGATTAGGTGTAGTAATTGGGGGCGCTACTGCTATTCTCACAACCTATAAGTCTGCTCAATTAGCTGTACTTGCCGTCACTAAAACATGGGGTGTTGCTACAAAAGCTATGACTGCTGCACAAACAGCGTTAAATTTTGTTTTAGATGCTAACCCGATTGGATTAATTGTGATTGCTATTGCAGCACTAGTTGGTGGATTTATTCTAGCTTACAAGAACATTAAGCCCTTCCGTGATGCTGTTAATAAGCTAGGTAAAGCGCTTAAAGATACCTTTACTGGTAACGCTAAGTGGGAAAAGGACTTAGGAAAAACTTTTAACAACATCAGCAAAGATTTTGCGAAGTTTTCTAAAAGTGTTGGTAAAGAAGCTCATAAGATTGGTAAATCCATTGGTGATACCTTTACTGGCAAAGCCGGCTGGGAGAAGGAATTATCAAAGAACTTCAAGAATATTCAGAAGGAATATCAAAAGAACGCTAAGAATTACCAAAAGGAACAGGAGCGTCAGCAAAAGGAACAAAAGAAGGCTTGGGATAATTATTGGAAAGATGTTACTAAGAAGTCACAAGACGCTTGGAACTCGATTAAAAAACACGCTTCTAATGGTATGAATAATGCTAAAAAGACCATTGCTGACCGTTTCAAGACGATTTCTAAGAGTTGGCGGAATGGCTGGAAAGTCATGCAAGACTATACTCGTAATGCGTGGTCTGCAATTAAACGCCATTCTTCAAACGGAATTAACAATGTTCACAATGGTATTTCTTCCGGACTGAATACGATCAATCGGATTTGGCAAGCCGGTTGGAACGCGTTTGCTAATTTCTTTAAAGGTATCTGGGACGGTATCAAGCAGGCGGCTGCTGACGGAATTAATGCCGTTATTAGCATTATTAATGCTGGTATTAGTGGTATTGATAAGGTCTGGAGCTTCTTTACTGGTCACGGTACTGGAATTAGCAAGCTGGGTAAAGTTCACTTTGCCCAAGGTGGTATTGTTCATCGACACTTATCAGTCATCAATGATGGTGATGGTCCAGACTGGAAAGAACTTGTTCAAATGCCGGACGGTGGCTTATTTATGAGTCAAGAACGGAACTGGACGGGTTACTTACCCGAAGGCGCTCGTGTTTACAGTGGTCCTGAAACCAAGGCTATTATGGGAATGGCTGGTATTGATCATTATGCAACCGGTGGTTTAGTTGGTGTTCAACATTTCGCCGATGGTGGAATTGTTGGTGATGCGATCGACTGGGCTAAAGGTTCATTAGAAAACATCGGCAGTTGGATTGGTGACAAGATTGACGCTTTAATGAAGTTTCTGGAACACCCTGTTGAAGAGGTCAAAAAAGTTGTCAATAAGGCCGTCAGCGGAATGTACAGCGGTGCTGGGCATTTCGGCGACTTAGCTAAAGGCAACTGGGATAAATTGACCGACAAGATGGGTGACTGGATTACTAAGCACCTTGAACCAGTCCTTGATAAATTGCTTGAAAGTAACCCGGGTGGTGCTGGTGTCGCTCGCTGGCGCCCTTACATTCTTCGTGCTGCTAAACAGTTAGGCGTTCAATTGTCGGCTGGGCAAATGAAGAAGATGTTGACACAGATCAACACTGAATCACACGGTAATCCAAACGCAATTGGTGGAACCGATGGTTTGGCTGACGGTCATGCTACGGGTCTTCTACAATTTAAGCCACGGACTTTCGCTCACTGGGCTGTTGGTGGTCACACTAACATCATGAGTGGTTATGATCAGATTTTAGCGGCGATTAATTGTTTGAACCATGGTGGCGAAGGCGGCTGGGGGTCCTTTGGTATTCCTGGTCGAGGCTGGGCTACTGGCGGCGAAATCTTGTCGCAACAGTTCGGCTGGGTTGGCGACAATCCACAACACCATGAGTTCGTGTTAAATCCTTATGCTGTTTCAGCAGAGCCATTACTAGATAAAGCCTTTGAAGCTACTGCACAAGCACAACCAGCAAACACTGGCAATGCGCAAGGTGGAACTTCAAAGTTAGATCGAATGATTACTTTACTTGAAAAGCTACTTGATGTTGTTGGTGATATTGACCCGAACGTCTATGTTGACAACGACAAGCTGACCGACAAGATCAGCAAGGAGCAAGCTAAGCGAATTTCATTACTGAAAGGATAGTGTAAACATTGCAAGTATTTTCGTTGAGAAAGGATAAGCCTCGAGCTTATCCTTTTTTACATGCTAGAGATGTGGGGATTGGGGCTAAAACCTACCTTGCATTTGATCCTGTGGAATTTTCAATTGCTGCTGATGGAAAAGGCGAAAACTGGCACAGCATTTTTGATGTACCAGACCTCGACGGTGTTTATTGCTACCGTGCTCCGGACGTACAACCGGCAACGATTACTAATAACACCAAGAAAGTTGGCTTAGCTGACGGGTCAATGCTGGTCTCGACAACGTACGATAGCCGTGATTTTACTGTTGAATTTCTGTTTGAAGGCTTGAATGAAGATGACGCTATGTTAGCTTGGGACGCTTTACAACGTTTTATCGTCGCTCGTGATCCTTATTGGATTTGTTTTGCTAACTGGCCCCAAAGAATGTATTTTGTTAAAGCTAAGTTGGCTAAACCGGCCTTCAGTAATGACCGGGCATGGACGTGTGAAGTGACTTTTACTGACTTGATTGGTTTAAGCCGAAGCGTGGGTACAACCGCTGACTGGGACAATGCAGTGATTGGCTTTGGCAATAACGAACCAACGACTAAACCACAATACAGTTTTACTGGAAGTTCGTTTACTGTTGTGAATTCGTCGGACATTCTAGTTGATCCAGAAAGGCGACACCACCCGTTCAAAATGACAATGAAGGGTTCGTCTAACGGTGAAATGAAGATTACTAATCAGACTACTGGAGAAGTATTCCATAAAAAGTCAGCTTTTAACGGTATTGAGGAGCTGAACCTTGTTAATGTGACTTTTAATGGTAAAAATGACTTTTTGGATATCTACGATGATCAAAACGCTATTTCACTGCAAAAAGGCGAAAACAAGTTCACCGTTGAAAACTTTAGTGGAACGATTAGCTTCGACTTTGCGATGTGGTGGTTATCATGAGCAAGAATTATGTTTATATCAACATTAATGAAGAAGATGCTAAAAAGAACGGTGGTCAAGGCTGGCGAGTTGATTTTTCGGACTTGCATGATTCTTTTAAGTTCAACTGGCAAGTCAACAGTAATTATGAAATATCATTTACTTTGACTTACTCCGAAGACTACAAAGAAGTTTTTAATTGTGCCAAAGAGAAAGTTGGAGTCTGGTATGACGGAATAAGATACCGAGTTCAACAGCGAGAGGCAAAAACTGATGAACAAGGTATGCAAACTGCACAAATCACCGCCACAGTTGAAGTTATTGACTACATGAAAAATATTCGTCTTGATAAGCAGGAACCAACGGAACAAGACCCTGACACTGGCGATAGTTCTTCAAGTTCCGCCGATGATTCAAGCTCGGATGATCAAAAACAGCCTGGCGTTGTTACAAAACAAACAGCGGTACAGCAAACATACAGTTTGAAAGATTGTATGGATAAGTTTGTTAATAATAATGATCAAGGCTTTGAGTATGAGTTGCATGGCAACTTTATTCAAGCGGCGGTTGACTGCACAGGTTCATTATATGAATGGCTGAATTCAAATTTGAAACTTTTTGGTGGTTACTGGCTTCCAAGACAGGGTCATAAAACTATTGACATTTACGACTTGGCAAGTTTGCAAAAGAAGACTGGCAAACAGTTCCGTTATATGTACAACATGACGAATGCTGACGTACAAATTGACGTTACGGACTTAGTTAATGATTGCGAAGTCTACGGCGGAAAGATGGAGAAAGACATCACTTCCGGAGGCGGTGGCGGTGGCAATCTTGATAGCGTTGAAGGCTTTTGTAAGTCTGGGATTAACGCCGATTTTGGTGTTAATAAAGGTGCTATGTTAAACGATTTTGCTAATCGTTCGCAACGGGTTCGAGCATGGGGTGTTGACGTTAATCGACTCTTCGATACAGTCAAAGGCGCCGGAGTTAGTCCTGAGTGGTTCTTTGCTTATGAGTTACAAGAGCAGGGCACCTATTACGGATGGCTTAATCACACCTACCGGAACGGCGACCCTTACCAAGACGCTACGTCCGTATGTAATTGGATTAAGGAATGTGCTAACAGTGATAGCATTAATCCAGCGTGGAGCGCTCCAGAAGGATCGATGGCACCTAATCCCGGCTTACAAGCTAAGTGGAATCAAGAGTTTGGCAAAGGCTCGATTGGTCGTTGCTATCTGCAAGGGACAGCAGCGGCAGTCTGGGATCTGGCAGGGGTAACACCTAATCCAGCAATTGGAAAGCCGATTACAGGATGTGTCAATACGATCAAAGGCTGGGGCGGTCACACCGTCGCTGGCGGTGGCTCACAGATTAGGGCATTTCTCGAACCGTTTGTTGGGCACACCCCTTACGTCTGGGGTGGAACCAGCACTAGTGGTTGGGACTGTTCCGGCATGATTGACGTATTATTACAGCACTTAGGCATTCCTTGGCCAAATTCACGGCCGAATACAGTAGCACTGGAAGGTATGGGCCAAGTTGTTGGCCCGCCTTATCAAGCCGGCGATTTACTGTTTTGGGGTGCTCGGGGCAACAGTTTTCACGTTTCAATTGCGATTGATGCAAATACACGAATTGGAGCTGATAACTCACAAGATGGTACGGTGGAACGCCCAATCAGTAATTGGCCGCCATCGTTTGGGGTACGAGTACCAGCATTACAAAAGATTGCTGGTGGCGGTTCTAGTGACGGGTCAAATGATTTAAACACGACTTCCGAAACTTATTACGCCCTGCATTTCCACTATACTGATCAAGATAGTGTTAAGAAGTACGGCTTACACCGTGGGGCGCCTGTTGTCGTTGATAGCATTTATGATATGGACGCTTTGAAGAAGTATGTTGATCAGAATGTTCAGCATACGCCACAAACTTCATTAACCGTTGGTAACGTTAGTGAAGTCCCTAATATCGGTGATGTTTGGCGGCTGATTATTCCGGAATTCGATAACATGAATGTTGATGTAACCGTAATGGGAATATCTGGTAACACGCCTGAATTTAATGGTGATCCGCAGATTACGGTTACATTGAATAACACAGCGTTGGCAATGAAAGATATTAATGCGGCAATGTTAGGAATTATCCGAAGCATTAACAAGCCGTCAAATATCATTCAACAACATAATCTATCTTCAACATCGAGTCGAACCGAAGATCACTTTGCCAATATGGTAATCAATAGTAAGGCTGATATGGCTAATACCAAGGCTTTCACGGAAGGAGGTTCTCATGACAGCAGTAATTAATACCGTTGATATATCTGAGTTTCAATCCCTAAGTGAAGACGATTGGCAAGCGATGAAAAAAGCTGGTATTGAAACCGTCATTATTCGTGCCACCTCTAGTTTACGATTAGATAAACTAGTTAAAATTCATATTGCTAATGCTAAAAAGTATGGTTTTAATTGGCACTTGTATCATGACTGGGAAGGTCAATCTGGCGAAGCGGAGTTCGCTATTCAGTCAGCACAAGCACTCGGTTTATCAAATAAACAAGTGCTGTTCTTTGATATGGAGGGCAATCACACTGGCGATTGGTCAGCAATCTTTGAGGACTTTCGACAGAAAGCAAGTAGTCATTTTAAAGTCGGATTATATATTTCAGACAGCCCTTATCAAAGTCGATTTAATGACAGTCAATTGCGATCAGAGCACGTCATTCGGTGGATTGCTAATTACAGCAAAGAGCCAAAGAACTATGACGTCTGGCAAAAGTCCGGGCACGGTTCCGGAGGCTTTGGCAACTATACCAAGGATATTGATAGAGACGTTGACCCTAGCGGTATCTTAAAAGTTGTTGCTGACGATCCGGTCAAGGAATATCAACCAACGGCCGAAGATATTATGATTCGTCAGATTATTCTTCAAGCGGGGTTTGATTCCGAAACGGGTATTTATGGTCTCGGTTGTTCATACGACAACGGAAAAACCTTTAAGGTATATTGGACAATTTATGGTCAGAAATACTATCAAGAAGACGCTGATCGCTTGTGGCCATTCCTTAAAAATAAGATTACGAATGCCATGTCGATTGACTGGGATAGCATTCAAAATAAGCCTAAATTTGTCACGTCTGATGAGTTGGAAGCACGGCTTAATAAATTGTCCGTACCTACAATTAAATGGGCTGACATCGAAGATAAACCAGTAATTCCAAGCACTAATGGATTAGCAAAAGAATCGGAATTAGCTGATTATGCTAAAAAATCTGAGGTTCTACGCCCACAAATTTCTGGATGGTCGACTATTGGAGTTTCACTATTAAATGGAACCACGCAGGACAACAATAATCCGGTGAAATACCGGGTAATAACCTTAGGAAAGTTGCACCGAGTGGAGGTCACGGGCTGGATTACAACGACAATATTAGCAGGACGATTTAACTTGAACGTTAAGCTGCCGCAGTTTGGCTTTGAAGACATTGAAAGAATGTCGTTCTCAGGAAATTCGACATTAACTAGTGGTGGTGACGTAGTGGCTTTACTAGCTGGTAAACCGGGGGAAATCAATTTGTTTTCCGGCGGAAAAACTTTAAATAACGCGAACTTCAATTTAAGTTGTTCCTGGGTCTATGAGGAAGTGAAGAAATGAAAAAGATGGCAATTATTGGCGATTCCATTACCGCTGGGTACGATGGCCATAAAAATGGGCCACCCGTGATTGCGCAGACGTTGGCGAGGTTAGCTAATCTGGAATATACCAATCTTTCAGTTGGCGGCGTGAGTTTTGGTGATAGTAACGGCATTAGCGGACAAGTTAAGCAGGTCAATTTCAAAGACTATGCTTATGTATTGATTAGCATGGGCATTAACGATTATCGGTTTCCGCATGAAACCATTGGTAATATGCAAATGGTTTTACAATCAGGAATTAATAAGGTCAAAGGCGATAACCCCAATATCCAAATCTTTTTGGCGACGCCGCTGCAAAGTTGGGAAAATGGTAACGGATCCCTGAATCAGAAAAATTCCATGGGCGTTAGTCAGAATGATATTGATGACATGATCGGCCGCGTTGCCCGACTGAATGGCCTTAAATATTTAGATTGGCGTGATGATCCCATTGTGACGGCACAAAATCATACACAAACCCTTGGTGATGGTACTGTCCACCCGACAGCGGAAACGCAGAAAAAAATGGGTGAACGCTTTTTCCAAGTGTTTTTTGATGGGCAGATAGTCAGTGATCAGCCATCAAACCAGCCTAATAACCCGCTTCAACCAGTTCAACCGGTTAAGCCAACTCTTGATATTAAATTAGAGTTGATTGACACCGATAGTCAGATTTTGCCAACGTCAAACCGTAATTTTACGAGGATCTTTCGAGCCTTACAACAGATTACGGAAGCTGGATCAGAGAACAGTTGGTCGAACGACTGGCAAGCTCAAGATTTTGCCTACTATAATCGGGCTTGTTATGACTACCTAGTTAATACGGTCAGATTGCTAAAACGGCAGCTTGACAATTATCTGAGTGATAATGAAGTGGTTGATGATGATTTCAACCAACTTGAGAATGCTGGTTTAGTAGTACCAGTGACTTTGGACTTAGCAAGTTTCAAATCGATTATGAATGAAGATTTTAAAAAACTAGAACAAGTCCTAGCAAACATTGAACAAAGTATTTAAGGAGGGAAAACATGGCAGAAACAGATACCGTGGAAACGCAAACGAAGTCCTATCGGAACGAGAAATACGTCATTATTGACACCGTCATTCCGTCTGATAGTTCTTATTGGGTACCGCAAATTAACGGTCGCCAAGGTGATAATATGCGCCCGGTGAACATTTGCTTACAACATGATGGGGTTGATTGGAATTTAGGCAATTATACCGTCGACCTCGTTGGTCGTGACAGTAAGGGCGTGCTGAAAGAAACTAATACGGTGCAAACCATCGTGGCCGAAAAGGGTTTAATTTGTGTCGCCGTACCACAACAGTTTTATCAAGCCGTGGGGCCATATCAAGAAAGTTTCTTAGAAATCAAAGACGATGCCGGAACCGTGGTAAGTTCCGTACGGGTGGCATTCACAGTCTGGGCGAATAATACGTTGGTTAGTCGGATTGAAAGTGAAACCTATTTACAAACCATTGACCAGTTCATGAAGAATTGCGAAGCCATGATTAACACCATTCAAGATAACGCTCAGTCAGCTAAACAGCAGATTGACGCTTTGAATGATTTACTCAAGACATATCAAGATTTAGTGAAGGCCAACGCCGTGGCCTTACTCAATAAAGAACAAACTTTTGGGGCTAAACAAACCTTTACGGATATGGATGTGACGGGAACCTTAACTGCTCATCATATTACCGGACAAGCGATGGACGATATTTTGGGTGCGATTAATGCCGTTCCAAAGGTCACAACGACGAAGGGCACTACCGGTCTCGTGTTTGGCAACGGAATTGCCAAGTCAAATGATGGTAATAGTCTCATTGTTTCCAAAACGGATTTTGGTAATGGACAATGGTTAATTGTCGGTACGGGTACAGTTAAATTAGACCTCGCCGCTGCTGTAGCGGGAACCATTCAATTGCCGTGGAATATTGGGAAGGGGAATGCGATTGTGGCGGATTCCTTTGACTACTCTAATAATATCAAGTGGCAGTTAGCTGGACCCGGAAACGGGACAATTGAAATGAAAGCCCCACAAGCCGTTAAGCAAGATAGCTATTGGCTTAATTTTATGATCGGCTCTATTGCCTACTAGGAGGTGATAATATGCGTGCAGTTTACGTTTATGATCCAACAACGAAGCAATATCTGTATCCTCGGGTGTTTGAGGATGATGATAATACTGTAATTCCAAATTCGACGTCCGTTCCCGTTCCTGATGATATTTGGGGTAATAAAACATGGGACGGTCAGCAATGGCGTGGGATGACGAAAGCAGAATACCTGAAAACTAATCCGCCGAAGCCGACCCCAACGCCAACTCAAGAAATGTTAAATGCCTTGGGTAGCCAAGTAGCAAGGGGCAATCAAAACCTAACGGCTTCACAACAAATGATCAACGTATTAGGCCAACAGGTCGCAGCGGTGACTCAAGAGAACTCGAGAATGAAGAGCATGATTAATACCTTGGGTCAGCAGGTAGCCGAATTAACGAATAAGAAAGGAAGTGATTAATCATGGGAATTGGATATGATTTTGTTAAACAAATTTTTGATTGGGGCATGGATATTTCCAACTACGTTAAGTATGGTTCCATTACCGCTGATCAGTATAAACAAATTACTGGCAAGGACTACGTCCCTGCTGCTTAATTAAGAAAGGGGGAAACCCCCGAGAAGTTAACATCCTCGCCAACGAAAGATAACAATACACAAAAAGAAGCTCGCCAAATGCGGGCTTTTTCTTATGGGCGGGTTTGTAGGAGGAGATGAAACTATGAAAACGATGGATCTAGTCCCTAAAGACGATAATCAATTCAAAATTGACGATACTAACACTTTGCTTCATTTCCAACCATTGCTAGATAACAAGGACGTAGCGCTTAATAATGGTCTTTGGTACTTTGTAATTAAGCAAAAGGATGCTGGTTTCATTCAAACTGCTAAGGCAGTAATTGACGGCAATATGGCAATACTGAATTCAAACGAATTAAATGGCTTGCCCGTTGGTACGTATGAACTGGAACTCTGGCACCAGAACGAAGACAAATCAACTGATATTTACCCAAATCATGATTGGCTTGATTTCAAAGTGAACGAAAATGCTTATGGTGATGTACACCAAGCGATTAATCAGCCAACAGTGCAACAATTGTATGAAGATGTTACGAATAAGGTTCAAGCCTTTATTGATAACGCCAAGCAGCAGATTGCTAATCTAAAACCTAAAGATGGTGAACCAGGCAGCGATGGAGTTAATGCAACCATTAAACTGATGCCGGTAGTTCAAGAAGACCCTAACACAGCACCTAGTGTTAAGAACCTTGGTACTGATACCAACGCTATGTTGGAGTTTCACATTCCAAAGGCTAGTTCGGTTCGTTCGTTTATTACTGAAGATAATGCTGACCTTGACAACTACAAGACCGAAGCTCACTTATTTGGCAACGCAATGCGAATCCAAAACTGTGCTAGTTCTGGTTTCTTCACACTAGATGTTAAAGAGGGGCAAAATGCTACCGTTCAAGATTACTTTGACGTTGCTAATAATCATGAGTACACCCGAACGTTCATTAATGGTAAATGGTCTGAATGGCAATGGGTAACCGCTTGGAACTGAGGTGATAATATGCGACGACACATTTTTTTAGCATATTGTGGCTTTGAAACGGCAATAATCGGCTTGTTTCTATTCTTAGAACGTCAATGGTTTATGGACGATCAGCATGATAAGTTTATCCACATGGCTCATCACTTGGGCGATATTGATTGGGCTTTAATGCTAGTCTGTATTGGTTTAGTTGCAATGGTCATTGGTGTATTTGATGTAGTGAAATTTCATTCGCAATCAGTCATTTTGATTATCTTAGGCGCCCTTTGGTTTGCTTATTTCGTGGTGTTTTTACTACAAGATATTCACTTCCACCAGCCGATTAGGCTCGCAACCATCATGACGGGGATTAACTTTATGTTTATCCTAGTTGAAGCACGTTATGGGGGTGGCTGGAATTGAAAGATATCGTTATCTCATTAATCAGCGCCCTAATTGGCGGATTTGGGACAGCTTGGTTGAATCTGAAAGGAAAACAGATTGACGATACGGCCCACACCATTGCTGAAACCGAAGGAATATACGGCAAGCACATTAAGGAAACTCTAGAGCGGATGGATAACATCACTAAAGAGCGTGATGGATTGAGGGAACAGAACATCGAATTAATGGCGCAAGTTCGAGAATTAAAAAGACAAACTACCTTGTTAAAAGAACAAGTACACAATTTAACGGGACAAGTTCAAAAACTAACCCGAGTTATTGAACAACGAGAGGAGAAACGGCAATGAATACAATTATTAATGCAATTCCGGAATATATTATTACGGCGGTCGTATCAACTGCTATTTATTATGCAATTAAGATGACCCACAACTTTATTCACGTTAAGGCGTTACATGCTAAAGCAGCGCAAGCTAAGGAATTATGGAACTTCTTAGATCAAGTATCTTTAACGGCGGTTAATTCGTTGATTAGCTCAAACTTAACTGGAAATGAAAAGTTTAACCAAGCTACGGAATTAGTTCAAAGTGCCTTGTCTAAGCAAGGATTTAACAATGTAGACGTTAAGGCAATCGAAGCGGCCGTTCAAAATGCGTATGAACAATCACCGTTTACTGTGAAGGCAAACTATGATTTTTCAGCAAAAGGCGACACTAAAGCGATTGACCCAACGAAGGAGGCTTAATTATGGCTTTACGAAATTTATTTATTGATGTTTCTTCATATAATCCTGATAGCTTAGCTTTCTTCCAAGCTGCCAAAGCTAAGGGTGCGATGGGGGCTGTCGTTAAACTAACCGAAGGATCAGAAGATGGGTCAGCTTATATTAATCCACGGGCACAAAATCAAATTAACAACGCCCGTGCTGCTGGATTGAAAGTGTCAGCTTATCACTTTGCCCGATACGTTAATGATGCAGACGCTCAAAATGAAGCTCGGTTCTTCGTTAAAGTTGCCAAGCAAATGGGGTTACCGTCCGACACCTTAATGATTGATGATGCGGAAGTACATTCTGCTGCTAACTATCAAAGTGCCTCACTATCATTCCTAAAGGAAGTTGAAGCCTTAGGATATGGTAAGACTGGTATTTACTCCATGAAGTCATTCTTTATGGGTGGTATTCTCGATAGTCACGGCTTCGGTAATCGTAAAGTTTGGGAAGCCGGTTATGGAATTACGTCCCTCGGCATTGATAATGCGGCCGCATGGCAATTTACTGATAATGGTATTTTGGGGGTTGATAATAGTTACGACTTTGACGGCGCCTTTACGGTTGGGCCAGTTAATGGCAACGTGCCATCAGCGCCAACACCAGCACCGAACAACGTACCGTTACCAGTTCACAAGGCAAGTGGAATCTATACTGTACAATCTGGCGATACCTTGTCGGGGATTGCAAGTAAGTTTGGTACGACTTACCAGAATTTAGCGGCTATCAATGGTATTGGTGACCCGAACCGAATTTATCCGGGACAAGTACTCAAGGTACAAGGTAATGCTTCACCAGAAAATACTTACTATGTACAGGCTGGTGATACCTTGTCAGGAATTGCCGCTAAATTCGGGACGACCGTTTCAGCACTGGTTTCTCGTAATAACATTGCTAATCCTAACATCATTATCGTAGGTCAAAAGATTTACGTTGGTGGCAATTCTAATGCTTACACCGTCAAGAGCGGCGACACACTTTCCGGGATTGCATCGGCTCATGGCACTACTTGGCAAGCACTAGCAGCCAAGAACCATATTGCCGATCCTAACGTCATTTATGTTGGTCAAACTATTCAAATTTAGATAAACCAAATACCCTAGTGGTCGTTGCAAATTATGCAATAGCCACTAGGGCTTTTTTTGTTGTATAATACTAATTGAAATAAGCGTAACAATCATTTCACGGCACTCTACTAAGGGTGTCGATTTTGATTTTAAGGGGTAAAAAAGGGGAATATTATTAACAGTTTTTAATTGTAGTTTACTTTAAAAACGAATCTAAATATTATTCTACCTATTATATACAACGGTTTTAGTATCAAATGATATTAAAACAATATCACGGTGGACTTTGTCGAGCGAAACCGCATTATTGCTGGATTGGCGGATGCTTGTTTAATTGTTGAAGCTCGCAAAAGAAGCGGTAGTTTAATCACGGCTAATTTAGCTTTAAAAGAAAATCGCAATGTACTAGCAGTACCAGGACCAATTACTAGTGATCAATCATTAGGCTGTAATGAGTTAATTGTTAGTGGTGCTCGACCGATTTTACAGGCGCAAGATATTTTAGAAGAATTAGGAAATCGCTTCTATAAGTTATGACATAGTATCATTTTCCTTCATTTAATAATTTTTAATTTGACACTGAGGTGCTTATGCCTTAATAATGAATGTTGAATTAAAAATATCAAAGATAGGAGCCACCATTTTGGCAACTAAAACAACACAAACTAAAAAAACAACTACTAAGCGTCGAAAGCGCACAACAACTCGCAATAAAAAGAAATTAGTGATTGTTGAATCACCATCAAAAGCGAAAACCATCGGTAAGTATCTCGGTCGGACATACAAGGTCGTTGCTAGTCTCGGCCATGTTCGGGATCTGCCAAAGAGTCGGATGGGCGTGGAAATCGATAATAACTATCAACCTGATTACATTTCCATTCGTGGTAAAGGGGACGTTATTAAAGAATTACGTCGGGATGCCAAAAATGCTAAGGCGGTTTATCTGGCATCTGACCCAGACCGTGAAGGTGAGGCGATTGCTTGGCACGTTTCTAATTTATTAAAAATGGACGATACAGCCAAAAATCGGGTTACATTTAATGAAATCACCAAGGATGCTGTTAAAGAAGCATTTAAAGAGCCTCGCTCTATTAATATGGACTTAGTCGACGCCCAACAGGCACGGCGAGTCTTAGATCGGTTAGTTGGTTATTCAATTAGCCCGATTTTGTGGAAAAAGGTGAAAAAAGGGTTAAGTGCTGGTCGGGTGCAATCGGTAGCGTTGAATCTGATTATTCAAAGAGAAAAGGAAATTCGTAATTTTAAACCAGAAGAGTACTGGACGATTGATGCTGAATTTGCTAAAGGTAAGGAACATTTTCAAGCATCCTTCTATGGTGAAAATGGTAAGAAAATGGCGCTTGCGAACAACCAAGCTGTCCAAGCAGTACTTAGAAAATTAGATCGTCAAAAGACATTTAACATTGATAATGTCGATCGAAAAGAGCGACGACGCCAGCCACAACCGCCATTTACCACGTCAACGATGCAACAAGATGCCAACCGCCGTTTAAAATTCCGAACACGAAAAACAATGATGGCAGCTCAACAATTATATGAGGGAATTAACATTGGTGAAGGGGCCGCTGTTGGGTTAATTACGTATATGCGGACAGACTCCACTCGGATTGCCGGCATCGCTAAACATGAAGCATCGCAGTTTATTCATGAAGAATATGGGGCTGAGTATGCTGCAACAAAGCCCATTAAAGGTAAACTTCCCGAAGGAGCTCAGGATGCTCACGAAGCCATTCGACCAACATCGGTCTATCGGACACCTGCTAAAATGAAAAAGTATCTCACCCCGGACCAATATAAACTTTATAATTTAATTTGGTGTCGGTTCGTTGCTAGCCAGATGACTGCAGAAGTGATCGATACGATGACGGTTACCATCACTCAGAATAATGTTAACTTCCGAGCGAATGGTTCTAAAGTGAAGTTCAAAGGGTTCACAAAAGTCTATAAACGTGGAACCGAAAAAGATAATCTCCTACCAAATCTTGAAGTGGGTGATCAAGTTAAAATGGTTAACGATGATCCCGCTCAACACTTTACTCAACCACCGGCAAGATTTACTGAAGCGGCACTGGTTAAGACACTAGAAGAAAATGGTGTTGGCCGACCATCAACATATGCACCAACACTTGATACTATTCAACGCCGTTATTATGTCAGATTAGTTTCTCGACACTTTGAACCGACTGAACTTGGTGAAATTGTCAACGACTTGATCGAAAAGAACTTCCCAGAAATCGTGAATGTTCAGTTTACGGCCGATGTTGAAGGCGATCTGGATAAGATCGAAGAAGGCAAGAAGAGGTGGGTAAAAGTTGTAGACGATTTTTACCGACCATTTGCAAAAGAAGTGGCAACAGCTGAAGAAAAGGTTCAAAAGATTGAGATGAAGGATGAGTTAGCCGACACTAACTGTGATGTTTGTGGAGCGCCAATGGTGATTAGAATGGGACATTATGGTAAATTTATTGCCTGCTCGCGGTTCCCTGAATGTCGAAACACCAAAGCAATTGTCAAGGATACCGGGATTCAGTGTCCGAAATGTGGTCAAGGAACGGTCGTTGAACGGAAATCAAAGCGTAATCGGGTCTTTTATGGTTGCTCACGTTATCCAGAATGTGACTTTGTTTCATGGGATAAGCCAGTTGGTCGAAACTGTCCAAAGGATGGCCATTTCTTAGTGGAAAAGAAGGTTAAGGGTGGCAAGCAAGTAATTTGTCCAAACGGTGATTATCAAGAAGAAGTGCAAAAATAATCAGAAGGCGGGAAGTTGATGGACCTTAATTTAAAAGCCAAATTAAATCAGCAATACCAGCTTACTTCATCATTGAGTCCCTTTGATGAACTATTACAATGTGGTGAGCAGTTTGAAAAGTTCCTCGCATCTGCTGGTGGTTTCCCTGGTTGGCCCAATGTCACAGCCAATGATTTTGCAGCCTACTTAAGTGTATTGAATCAGCAGCAATCGGTTAGCGGGGAACCAAAAATAGGTCAAAAAATGATGGACTTAGATCAATTGGGCAGTTTACTTCAGGACTGCCAAGTTGTCGTAAAAAATCCGTTTGATTTGGCAAATGTTTTTGCTATTTATTTAATAAGTGAACGTCAGTTAGCAGAAACAACGGTTCATGGTTATGAAAATGATTTACGAATGTTTCGTAAATTTTTAATTACTAAAGGACATTGGCAAGCTTGGTTAAAAATCAGTAATCAAGATATTCAAGCATATTTAACGCACCTAAATGATCTTCAAAGACAGTGGACGACTATTAATCGTGAATTGGCGAGTTTACGAACTTTCTATAACTTTTTGTTAACTAATGGACTGGTCTCGAGTAACCCGTTTGAAGAAATCCGAATGAAACATCATTCACGAACTTTACCCCGTTATTTCTACGAGCCAGAAATGAATGCGTTATTTAAAGCCGCCAGTGGGAATGGCAAACCGCTTGATTTTCGTAATCGTGCTATCATCGAACTACTCTATGCGACCGGAATGCGGGTGAGTGAATGTGCAAATTTGCAGCTTTCGCAGATTGACTGGAGTGTTCAAATGATCCTCGTCTATGGGAAAGGTGATAAAGAACGTTATGTTCCGTTTGGAAATTATGCTAGAGATGCTTTACAGAAGTATTTAGAAAAATGTCGTGGACCATTAATGAGCCAGTATCATGAAAAACATGAACGAGTTTTTGTTAATCATTATGGTAAACCAATTACCAGTGAGGGAATTGAGTACGTTTTAAACCAAGTGGTGAAAAAAAGTTCTTTGAATATTCACATTCATCCGCACATGCTTCGTCATAGTTTTGCTACTGCAATGTTAAATAATGGTGCTGATATTCGCTCGGTTCAGGAACTATTAGGTCATTCAAGTCTCTCCACAACGCAAATTTATACGCATGTTACTAGAGAAAACCTGCAAAAAACCTATATGAAGCTATTTCCCCGTGCAAAATTAACAAAGGAAGATCAAAAATGATTACGATTAAAGATTCAAAACTCAAGGTTCAAATTGATCCAATCGGTGCCCAACTGCATAGTCTACAATATGATGGCTTAGAATATTTATGGCAGGGAGATCCAAAGTCATGGAAACGTCAGGCACCCATTCTATTCCCGTTTGTTGGTCGCTTAAAAAATGATCAATATGAATATCAAGGGGCTATTTACCACCAAACGCAGCACGGGTTTGCTCGTGATGAAAAGTTCGCAGTTATTAGCCATGATTTAACTCAAGCCACATTTCAATTGACGGATAATGAACGGACTCGTCAGGCATATCCATTTACTTTTCGACTAGCAGTTACTTATCAAATTGTTGCTGGTCAATTGTCAGTAACCTATAAAGTGACGAATCCAAGTACTGATCAAATTTTGATCTATGCCTTAGGTGCCCATCCGGGATTCAACGTTCCGCTAACTAATAATCACCGCTTTGAAGAAATGGTGGTAACGGTTGATCCAGCTAAAAAGTATCCGCAAATTAAACTAGTAGCTCCGGGACCTTTGAATGATTTAGAACATCCAGCGACACTAGATTTCCAAAAGCCTCTTCAGTTACATCATGACTTATTTAGTGAAGATGCTTTAATTCTTCAAACAGCTGGTAAACCAGCAACGATCACCGTTAGTGATCCAGCCAGGCAGCATGGGGTTCATGTAATCACCAATAATAATAAACTGATTGGGGTCTGGTCACCATTCCCAGCTAAGGCCAACCTACTTTGCATTGAACCATGGTGGGGAATTGCTGACGGTATCAATAGTGATGGTCAATTAACCCACAAGCAATTGATGGATCGACTTGAGCCAGGCAAATATCAGCAATATCGTTTTGCAATTCAGCCATTTTAGTACAAAAAGACCGCCATTAAATGGGCGGTCTAATTTATTTTGATTGATGATGATTTCGCAAATAATTTCCCAGGCCAAATGAGACCATGGACTCATTGCCATGAATAATTCTATGAATATTACTTTTATGGCGCCAGATAATTAAAATGGTGATAATTCCTGAAATGATTGATAAAATGTGATCATGAATGGTTAAGGCAATCAAAAAAACCGTTGTTACGGTGATAATACTAGCGCAACTTACCATACTGGTGAGGAGAATAACGCTAATAAAAAGGATTGCCGCAATCGAAAATAGAAGGGGATTGTAGGCCAATAAAATTCCGGCACTTGTAGCAACTGCTTTACCACCATGAAAGTTATCAAAAATGGAACATGTATGTCCGATCGATGCAACTAACCCAATCAAAAGTGGGTTAACGGAAGAATGGAAGAAGTAAGGCTGACTGGCTGCTAGCGTCCCCTTTAAAACATCCATCAGTAAAACTACTACTCCCGCACGTGGTCCCAATACTCGAAACGTGTTAGTAGTGCCAATATTACCGCTACCTTCTTGGCGAATGTCCTGATGATAAAAATACTTACCAATCCATAACCCGGACGGAATTGAACCGAGTAGGTAGGCGACGATAATCATTATAATGATAGTCATTGTAAAACTCCTTAATACATTAACGTTGTTATCATAGCATGGTTTGTCAATCAATAGCTACTGAAAAATACCGTTTGCACCGATGTATTAATTCGAGTAGACTAGTTAATGTTACATTCATAAAAGTGAGGAGGCCCCATCAGTGGCAAAAAAAGAATATCAATATGATTCATCCTCGATTAAAATTCTAAAGGGATTGGAAGCAGTTCGTAA
The DNA here is from genome assembly GCF_934202705.1 of uncultured Limosilactobacillus sp. Taxonomy (GTDB): domain Bacteria; phylum Bacillota; class Bacilli; order Lactobacillales; family Lactobacillaceae; genus Limosilactobacillus. Next base: position 90,610 of record NZ_CAKPYE010000006.1, on the reverse strand, counting down.
ACGACCTGGTATGTATATTGGGTCAACTGACACCTACGGACTCCATCATCTTGTATACGAAATTGTGGACAACTCAGTAGATGAAGCCCTATCAGGATACGGGAATGAAATTAACGTCACAATCGGTGCTGACAATTCTATCACAGTTCAAGACCATGGTCGTGGAATGCCAGTGGGGATGCACGCTAGTGGGAAACCAACTCCAGAAGTTATTATGACGGTTCTCCATGCCGGCGGGAAATTCGGCCAGGCTGATGGCTATAAAACTTCAGGTGGTTTGCATGGGGTTGGTGCTTCGGTGGTAAATGCCTTATCCACAAATCTAACTTTGACAATTGTCAGGGATCATATCCGCTATCAGGAAAAATTTAAGGATGGTGGGCAGCCGGTTGGCACTCTTAAAAGGTTGAGCAAAACTAATGCGTCAAATGGGACAACGGTTGCTTTTAAGCCTGATCCAGCAATCTTTTCGACGACTGTTTATGATTACAACACTTTAGCAAGACGGCTACGAGAATCGGCCTTTTTATTAAAGAATCTCAAGATTACTTTAACCGATGAGCGTTCTGGTCAAGAGCAAAGTCAAACGTTCCAGTATGAAAATGGCATTCGCGATTTTGTTGAGTATCTGAATGAAGATAAGGACACGCTTGGGAATATTTTGTCGTTTACAGGCAAACAGGATGGTGTAGAAGTAGATGTGGCTGCTCAATATAATGATGGCTACTCGGAAAATGTCTTGTCGTTCGTTAATAATGTTCGAACGCCTGATGGCGGGACACATGAAGCAGGGTTCCGTAGTGCGTGGACTAAAAGTTTTAACGATTATGCTCGGAAGGTTGGCATCCTTAAAGAACGGGATAAAAACTTAGAAGGTAGCGACGTTCGTGAAGGGCTAACTGCAGTTGTCTCGGTTCGGATACCAGAACGAATTCTTCAATTTGAGGGCCAAACCAAGGATAAACTTGGGACTCCGGAAGCACGTAAAATTGTCGATAACATTGTGAGTGACCAACTAAATTACACTCTATTAGAGAATAGTGATTTTGCTCAGATGCTAATTCGTAAAGCAGTAAAGGCTCGACAGGCGCGTGAGGCCGCAAGAAAAGCACGGGATCTATCTAGGAATGGCAAAAAGCGAAGTCGGAAAGAACGTAACCTATCCGGTAAATTAACTCCGGCCCAGTCTAAAAATGCGCAAAAAAATGAGCTGTTCTTGGTCGAAGGTGATTCAGCTGGGGGATCGGCTAAGCAGGGACGGGATCGTAAATTTCAAGCGATTCTGCCACTACGGGGAAAAGTTCTCAACACTGAAAAAGCAAAGCTTGATGATGTCTTAAAAAATGAAGAATTAAACACCATTATCTATACTGTTGGTGCTGGGGTTGGTTCCGAATTCAACGTAGCGGACTCAAATTACGATAAAATTATCATTATGACAGATGCGGATGATGACGGAGCTCATATTCAGATCTTACTACTGACCTTCTTCTACAAATATATGCGTCCAATGATTGAGGCGGGGAAAGTTTATATTGCTTTACCACCGTTATACCGTTTGCAACAAGGACGTGGGGCAAAAACGAAAATTACTTATGCATGGACGAATGAGGAATTAACCAAGTTAACGCAAAAAATGGGGAAGACAGCTTCGTTGCAACGGTTTAAAGGACTGGGTGAAATGAACGCTGATCAGTTATGGGAAACTACAATGAATCCGGAAACACGAACACTGATTAGGGTTCAAATCAAAGATGCTCAGTTAGCAGAAAAACGAGTTACTACCTTGATGGGAAACAAAGTTGAACCGCGTCGGGAATGGATTGAACAAAATGTTCAATTCACGATGACCGATGATAAGGTATCCGATGAATTAGTTGAACACAAGGGACAAGTAGCTCCTGATCCACAAGTTAAAACCTGGAATAATCAATAAGTGAGAAAGGACTGTGCCAAGTGAGTGACGATAAAATTGAAGAACTAACGCTGGAACAGTTGATGGGAGAACGGTTTGGCCGTTATTCAAAATCTATTATTCAAGAACGTGCGCTTCCTGATATCCGTGATGGATTGAAGCCAGTTCAACGACGAATCCTCTTCGCAATGAACAAGGATGGCAATACTTATGATAAAGGATTCCGAAAGTCTGCCAAATCGGTCGGAAATGTGATGGGTAACTTCCACCCCCATGGTGATAGTTCAATCTATGAAGCGCTAGTCCGCTTAAGTCAGGATTGGAAACTGCGTGAACCATTAATTGAAATGCACGGGAATAATGGGTCGATGGATGGAGATCCGGCTGCTGCAATGCGGTATACCGAAGCCAGATTAAGTAAGATCGCTGGCTTAATGTTAAAGGATATCGAAAAAGATACTGTCGAAATGACGCTGAATTTTGATGATACAGAAAAAGAGCCGACCGTCCTACCAGCGCGAATTCCTAACCTTTTTGTGAATGGCTCTACAGGAATCTCAGCCGGATATGCCACCGAAATTCCACCTCACAACTTACGGGAATTAATTCAAGCGTTAATTTATTTACTTAAGCATCCTGATGCTTCATTAGATGAATTAATGAAATACGTTCCAGGACCTGACTTTCCAACAGGAGGAATCATCCAAGGGGTTGATGGGATTCGTAAAGCATATGAATCGGGTCGCGGCAGAGTGATTCTCCGAGCCAAAACCGCCATCGAGGACCTTCGTGGTGGCCGACAACAAATTATCGTGACCGAAATTCCTTATGAAGTTAATAAGGCGCAATTAGTTAAACGGATTAACGATCTTCGCTTAAATAAAAAGGTCGAGGGAATTTCTGAAGCACGTGATGAAACCGACCGGAGCGGGTTAAGAATTGCGATTGAGTTGAAACGTAACGCAGATGCCAATGGTATATTAAATTATTTGCTGAAGAACACTGATTTACAAATCAACTATAACTTTAATATGGTGGCAATTGATAACCAGCGACCGATGCGCGTGGGGCTGAAGCATTACTTAAAGTCTTACCTAGCTTTCCAACAGGAAATTATCACCCGACGAACGCAGTTTGACCTTCACAAGGCGTCCACTCGTTTACATATTGTCGAGGGGCTAATCAAGGCACTGTCAATTCTTGACCAAGTCATTAAAACCATTCGAGCAAGTAAAAACCGTAAGGATGCTACACAAAACTTAATTCGCGAGTATCAATTTACTCAACCACAAGCTGAAGCAATTGTTGCTTTACAGCTTTATCGGTTAACGAATACTGATGTGACGGATCTGCAGGATGAACAAAAGCGTTTGAACGATTCAATTGCTGAATATCATAAGATATTAAATGATCGGAACGAGTTAAATCGAGTTTTGGTTAAAGAATTTAAGGAAATTGATAGACAGTTTGGTTCAGGTCGCAAAACCCAAATTGAAAAACATATCCAGAAGTTAACAGTTGATACGAAGGTCACAGTCCCCGATGAAGAAGTGATTGTGCTAGTTTCTCATGCAGGCTATATTAAACGAACAAGTCTGCGGAGTTTTAAAGCTTCAGATTTAAATGATAATGGCTTGCGTGAAGATGATTATCCTTTGCTAATTCAACACGCATCAACGCTTGATCACCTCTTTATGTTCACTAATCAAGGCCATGTGATCTACCGTCCAGTGCATGAACTAGCGGATACAAAGTGGAAAGAAACTGGTGAACATATTTCACAATCCATTGGACTAGCGGATAATGAAGAAATTATCAAGGTACTAATTTTCGATAAGCTTGATCTTCCAGGAACAATTATCTTTTCAACCAGTGACGGGCAAGTTAAACAAACGACGCTTCAAGACCTCAAGCCAGGATCACGTTATAAGAGTCGGGCCAGTGTTGCTATGAAGCTAAAGGGAGCAGACGTCCGGATGATTAACGCTGAGTATTATGAGCCAAAAGATCAGAACACCAGCTTAACTGCTATCAGCAAGCAGGGATATGGGCTCCGTTTTGATGTTGCCGAAGTGCCCACGCAAGGGACGCGAACTGCTGGAGTACGAGCAATTAATCTGAAAGATGATGATGAACTCGTCAACTTGGTTCAGACTCACGATGATGACTGTCTGGCAATGATTACTCAGCGAGGTGCTTTCAAAGAAATGCGGGCAAACGAATTAGAAGTTGGTAGTCGGGCGCGACGTGGTGTTCTAGTTCTCCATAAGCTAAAGAAACATCCGCATGAAATTGTGGACTTTTTAGCTTATCCAGCTAACTTCCATGGTGCTTTAGAAGTAATTACGAGCCGGCCTGAATTTCAGGATGTTTTGGTTGATGATCATCACTTGGGAACTGCTAAGTCAAATGGGACGTTTGTTATTGATACTGATACACAAGGCATTCCGGTAATACTGTGCCATAAAATTATGACAATGGATGAACCAAGTAACGACCATCCATCTGCTAAACAGAATCACGAAGTGCAACAAGAAAGTTTGGACATTCATTAATTGATCGTTTTCATGATTCTGTCAAAAAAAGTTATGGAGAATTGACCAAGTCGTGATATGATTATAGATGTGAGATGTGTTATCATCACTAGTTTGAGGAGGAACCCAAAATTATGAGTAAAGAATTAGTTTTTGGACACCAAAATCCTGATACAGACGCCATTACGGCAGCAATGGCCTTTTCATATTTCCAAAACCAATTAGGATATGAAACAGAAGCCGTAGCACTTGGTGAACCAAATGATGAAACCAAGTTTGCTTTAAACCATTTTAAGATGGAAGCTCCACGAGTTGTTAAGACTGTGGCGAACGAAGTTGATCAAGTAATGTTAGTTGATCATAACGAACCACAACAAAGTGTTTCTGACATCGATAAAGTGCAAGTTACACACTTGGTTGACCACCACCGAATTGCTAACTTTAATACTTCACAACCTATGTGGGCAACTGTGCGTCCATACGGTTGTGTTAGCACCGTAATTTATGAATTATTTGAAAGCAAACATATCGATATTCCGGCGAACTTAGCTGGAATGATGCTTTCAGCGATTATCTCTGATACCCTGCTCTTAAAGTCACCAACGACAACTGATCATGATCGTGAAGCAGTAAAAGCCTTAGCTAAAATTGCGGACGTTGATTATGAAGACTATGGTATTAAAATGCTAAAAGCAGGTACTAACCTGGATGCTAAGTCTGACAATGATATTGTGGATGGTGATGCTAAGTCCTTTGAACTGAATGGTTCCACTGTTCGAATTGGTCAAGTCAACACGGTTGACTTAGATGATGTTTTTGCACGTCAAGCTGATTTGGAAAGCGAAATGAAGTCATTAATGGACCAAAATGGTTATGACACGTTCATTTTGATTGCAACAAATATTTTGAATAGTGATTCTGACTTACTAGTGGTCGGTGCTAATTCTGATAAAGTTGAAAAGGCCTTTGGTAAGAAGCTAAATGATGCTCATCGGATGAACCTACCTGGTGTTGTTTCACGAAAGAAGCAAGTGGTTCCGCCATTGACAGAAGCCTTTGAAGGCTAATTAATTAAAACCTCAGTTGTAACTGAGGTTTTTTAATACGCTTAAACTTACTTATTGTAAGTGAAAATGACTTGAGCTATAATAATAGTCATCAAGACGAGGAGGGGATTCAAATGTTTTTAACATTTACTGAGGAAGCTAAGCAACGACTTAGTCACTACTTAAACGATTCCAAAAAAATGTTGCTTGATTATGATGATGGCGTGGGGCCGTTTTCAGCCTTAGGTAACTGTTCACTTGATGATAATTTCAAATTAATTTTTGTTAATCGAAATCAATCTTTCAAAGATTTTAACGCTAGTTTTGACTCTAATCTTGGCAAAATTTATTACAAGGGATATACTAAGCCCCAATTTGCAGATCAAATGACTGTGAGTTTTAACTCGCATGTGTTTACAATGCCTTTGAAGTCGCCACAAGGGGTGTTGACTGATGATATTGAAGTATTAGACGTTAGTAATGCTGATCTGCAACAAACAAAAATGACCCATGCTCATGATTGCTAATCAGAGCGGTGAGGTAAATGGATAAGAGTAATTTGAAGCAACGGTTAACCCCGTTGGAATATGATGTTACCCAAAATGCATCAACAGAGCTCCCTTTCACGGGGGAATATGATCATTTTGATCGACCCGGAATTTATGTTGATGTTGTTAGTGGTGAACCGCTCTTTTCTTCTTTAGACAAATATGATGCTGGTTGTGGATGGCCATCATTTACAAAACCACTTGGCAAATTAACAATGCGTCGGGACCAGTCATTGGGAATGGAACGGACTGAAGTTCGGAGTCCACAATCTAATTCTCATTTGGGCCATGTTTTTACTGATGGGCCATTGGATCGCGGAGGCCTTCGTTATTGTATTAATTCGGCCGCGTTGCGTTTTATTCCTGTCGATCAACTGCGTGCATCCGGCTATGGTGAGTATGAATTCCTGTTTAAAAACTAACATAAATATTTAGTTAAATAAAAAAATTGTAGTAAAATAAGAACCCGTAACAACGTTAAATAAGGAGGCATTAGTCTTGGTTACACAAGCAGCCATATTATTATTGATTGGCGTTTTTGCGGGTTCTTTAGGTGCTTTACTGGGGATCGGTGGTGGAATGATCATTATCCCAATTTTAAGTATTCTGATGGGATTGCCAATGCGCTATGCAATTGGAGCCAGTGTTATTGCTGTCATTGCTACCAGTTCAGGAGCTACGATTGCGTATTTAAAGGATGATCTGTTAAACCTCCGGGTTGCCATGTTTTTAGAGATTGCGACAACGATTGGTGCGATTACTGGAGCCATTCTTACTGGGATTATTGATGGTAAATGGCTTGAAGTTCTTTTTGGTATTTTTTTGGTTTATTCTACTTACAACATGATCCAAAAACTACGTGGCAAAGTTAAGCAGGATGCGATCCATGTTGATGATGACAAGTGGGCGAAGAAGTTAAAACTTCAGGGTTCATATTATGATCAACTGGCAATGAAAGAACAATACTATCAGGTTACTCATGTCCCAGGTGGCTTTGCAATGATGTATGCAGCAGGATTGGCGAGTGGTCTGTTAGGAATTGGTAGCGGGGTATTCAAAGTAATTGCGATGGACACCATTATGAAGATGCCTCTGAAGCCATCCAGCGCGACTAGTAATTTAATGATGGGAGTTACGGCAGCAGCAAGCGCGACAGTTTATTTCTTTAATGGGTCGATTCATCCGCACATCGCAGCACCATTAGCAATTGGTATTTTAATTGGCGCTGCAATTGGAACGCGGTTAATGCAACGGATTCAACCACGACTCTTAAGAATGATTTTTGTACCGATCCTACTAATTATGGGAATCCAAATGATTTTAAAAGGATTTGGGGTGATTAACTAATGGCAAATCAAGAAAGCAAGGCCACCCAAGCAGAAATGAATAAAGTGGAAAACGTAATTGGCGTGATTATGCAAATTGGCGTGATCGTTTCGGCAATTGTAATTGTAATTGGTTTGCTAATGTTCTTTATCAGTGGTCAATCTGGTTATCAAGGTAATAGTTTTCCCCATTCCTTTTATGCAATTGGTCATGGCCTACTGTTGTTGAAGCCTTATGCAGTCATCATGTTGGGGCTGTTTTTACTAATTTTGACTCCAGCTCTGCGGGTGTTAGTTTCTATCTATGCCTTTGTGGTAATGAAAGATCGCTTGTACGTTTGGATTACCACAATTGTGATGATTATTCTGGTGATCGCCATGGTTATTGGAATGTTCGGAATTTAAAAATTAATTCAATCTAATTAGTTCAATCTGAAGGTGGAACAATTGTCGTTCCACTTTTTTTGTGTTGGAGCAGGGGAGAAGTTGCTGTATACTAAAAGCAGTGTTATAGACGGGATTGAGGGTGACAACAATTAAAGAAGCAGCGTTATTAATTGAAGATTTTTCGGCACTTGGTCAAATTTCGCTAGTAAGTGCATTATCCATTTTACAATCAATGGATTTTACAACAGCGGCATTACCGACTGCAATCTTGTCTACTCAAACAGAATGCTTTGGTACCCCTCAACGCCTAGCTACTAATGAATGGGTGCAGTCAACTACAAATCACTGGCAGTTAATTCCTGATTTGGATTTTAATGGTGCTTTAATAGGTTATCTTGGGCAACCCGATTTGGTGGCAAGTGTCCAAAAGATTCTTGCTAACAAGTTAGGTAACCGCCCAGTAATTGTTGATCCCGTAATGGGGGATGAGGGAAAACTTTACCCTGGTTTAAACAAAGAATACATTAAGGCAATTCAAAAGTTATGTGAATCGGCGACTGTTATTACGCCTAACTGGACTGAATTATGTCTGTTAACTGGTGAATCACCTCAACTGCCAGCCACTAATCAGAATCTTAAACAGCTAATGAATCTTCTCCAACAACGCCAAATTAATGCTAAAGTGATCATTACGGGAGTGATTCACCACTCAGCAATTGGTTGTGTCTTCCAATCACGGGAAGAAGGATTTGAATTTGTTGGGAATCCGCAGGTTCAAGGACATTTTTATGGCACCGGCGATACATTTGCGGCCCTAATTTTGGGATTTTTATTGAAGGATCATTCGCTGACGACCGCGGTTAAGTTAGCAACGCGAATGCTTAAAGTGGCGATTACAGAGACAGCTCAAGAAGAACCCGTGGCTAATCGCAAATATGGACTAAGATTAGGAAACTTAATCCGACAATTAGTTAATTTGAAGCAAAAAGGAGAAATATTATGAGTAAGTCAAGTCAGCAATTAAAACGGCTCATTCTAGGTGGCTTATTACTTGCCATTACAGTAGTCTTTGGGAGGATCTTTATTATTCCCATCCCGTGGACACATGGTAATATTAACCTCTGTGATGCCGGAATTTTTATTGCTGCCATGTTATTAGGTCCGGCCTATGGAACAGTTGTTGGCGGACTTGGTGGAATGTTATTGGACTTGATCTCTGGCTTTACTCAATATTCTATTTTTTCGTTGATCGCCCACGGCTTAGAAGGCTTAGTCGCTGGATTAATTTATCAACACTTTGGCAACCGTAAGCTCGGACAATGGCTTGCACTTATTATTGGAACGTTAGTAATGGTCGCGGGCTATTTTATTGCTGATTCCGTTCTTTATACTTATGTAGCAGGATTATTAGGGATTGGTACTAATCTGTTACAAGGTATTGTTGGTGCAATTGTCGCAATGCTTGTTGTACCAGCCATTAAGAAACGAATTTAACAATCCACGGACATGTAACCTTAATTTACATGCACCATGAAAGTGGGTGAGCCTTGATTTAATTTGTCATTACTTTGTTTAATATATATTATGTAAAGTAAATAAGAATTTTAACAAGAGGGACCTAAAATTAAGCTAATTTAAACAATTAATTGGAGGAATTAATATATCATGGCAATTAACGATCTTAATGATCCGCATTTACAGTTAGTGACATTGGATCCACAGGATCTAGATCGTCTTCAGGAAGTTGCTCAAACAACCTTTACTGAAACTTTTGGTGCAGATAATGATCCTAAAGATTTACAGAAGTTTTTAAACGAAACATATTCGCCTAAGCAGCTAGCCAAAGAATTATCATCGACAACTAGTCGAACCTATTTCTATAACGTCAATGGTCAAATCACTGGTTACCTGAAAGTTAATTGGGAAGCTGCGCAAACAGAGAAGCTTTACCCGGATGCTCTAGAAATTCAACGAATTTATGTCTTAAGACGCTTCCAAAAGTTGCACATTGGTGGTCGTTTAATGAACAAGGCCCTTAGCATTGCTAAGGATTTAGGAAAATCTTCAGTCTGGTTAGGTGTTTGGGAGAATAATGGCAAAGCCCAAGGCTTTTACAAACACTATGGATTTGAGCGTGTTGGCGAACATACCTTCACAGTTGGTAATGATCAGCAAACTGACTATTTATTATTAAAAAAGCTGCAATAGTTTAACTGTTATCAATATCAAAAGCCCAGTTGCCAAATGAATTGGTACTGGGCTTTGGGTTTACGAATCATGCTGGTTTAGCCATGACTTCAATAATTGTTTATATTCAAATGTTTTTTCGACAAATGACATATGTCGAGTGTTTTCAAAGAGTTGCCAAGTTGCATTTGGCAACTGGTCAGCCATCGTTTTTGCTACTATGGGTGTACATAGATCATTAGTTCCGCTAGTAATTAAAGCCGGAATCGTTATTTGAGGTAATTTCTTTGTGTAATCATAATTCCTTAAATTCCCTAGCGGTGTATATTCATTTGGCCCCCAAGCAGTTTGATAAGCGACAGTTCCGACGTTTTTTGTGCGTCGCAAACACTCAGGACTATTAGCAGTCGGCTCATCAGCACAATGGAGTCGCATGTAATGAGCATTGGCATTGAGGTATCCTGGATCCTGATAGTTTCCCGCTTGCTCAGCATTTGCAATCGCTGCCTGCTCATTTTGCGGTAGTAATTTGATCATCCGATGCTGTTCTGTGCTCCAGAGTTGAGCTGATGAGAGCGTGCTAGCCAGAATTACACTTTGAATCCCCGTTGGCTGATAATCGCAGAGGTAGATAATTGCTAACATCCCACCCCATGACTGACCAAGGAGATGAATGTGGTCTAAGTGAAGCTGTTGACGAAGTTCGATGAGTTCACGAACCCAGGTAGTTGGATTATAAACTGCTGGCGTTTCATCCGGGATCGATGATAAACCACAACCTAACTGATCATACATGATTAATTGCCGTTGGTCATCCTGAGCAAGCTGATCTAAAATTTCAAAATAATTATGGGTTGAACCTGGTCCGCCATGGAGTAAAACAAGTGGTGGTTTGGGAGATGGTTCACCAACAATTCGATAATAAGTGTGGTATTTGCCGAATGATAAATAGCCAGTTTTAATTTTCACGTATTTCACCCCTCTTTTTAATAATAAAAGTCTTCAACCAGTTTGATTGAAGACTTTAACATATTTTGATTGAAGACTTTAACATATTCTGAGTAAATTATTCATTACCGTAGTTTAAATGTAGCTTTAAAGCGCCATTTTCAACCATCCCGCCGAGGCATTTCATTGCTAAGTCATAAGCGCGCTTTGCGGTTTCATTATTAGCAGTTTGAAGTTGCTTTTGCAGTTCTGCTCCAGAAAGCTTAGCTGCTTGCGGATCAGTTTTCATTAAAACATTTCGACCAGCAGCCATGGTGTTTTGACGGAGGTTTTCCAGACTCATTTGATAACGCTTTGGGTGATCATCAGCAATCGTGGCGATTAATTGAGTCATCCAGTACATATTATGAATATCAAAGTGTTCTTTAGTGTTCTTATAAGTTGCTGGAGTATCTAAGACGTTTGTGTAGAATGGAACGACTGAATTAAAGGCATTTGGTCCAAATGATAACCAACAAATACCCGCTTCACCCTTTGGGACATCATTTCGTAATTGAATAATGTGGCTTTCGGCATTTCGTTGGAAACCAATTGGACGAAATGCTGTCCGCGTTGCATCTGAACCCTTACTGTCGTATGGGTCATATGGTGTATGTTGATAGCGTGAACTGAGCGCATATTTAACGTCTTCCACGGTTATTAAGCGTTCCGGTTTGCGAATAAATGGTAAATCTGGATTATCTGGTGATTCAACAATACTTGGATTAAAGAGTTTTTGAACGTACCATTGCCGTGGAATATTGTAACGATAATCAGAATCTTTATGACTTCCAAAAATGTGGCGAAGGTTATACTTACCATCTGAATCAATGTTTAAGTGGTATTGATCGATTAATTTTTGTAAATCAGCAGACGCCATCGTATCGTCAGAATCAAAATCAAAGTCTGTAATACTAAACCAGTTTGGAGCAACCACATAACAGTCATCTGGAATTCGCTGAGCTGCCCAGTGGTGACCACCGATTGTTTCCATATACCAAACTTCATCATGATCGGCAAACGCGATCCCATTCGATTCATACGTACCGTACTTTTCAAGGTAATCCCCTAGCAACTGGACCCCTTCACGCGCAGAATGAATATATGGTAAGACGATGGTGACAATATCTTCTTCACCAATTCCCTTATCAACTAATGGGTCAATTCCTAGGATCCGTGAATTGGTGGTACTGGTTTCGGTAGCAGACATTGCAGTATTAGCATCATTAATACCAGCTTCCCCCCCAAATACCCATTTTACGCTGTTGGGATGTAATACCTGGAATGGAAGTATATCGCATTGGATTGCTTGGTAAATCAACCTTAATTTTCGAAGTAACCGACTTATAGTTCTTTGGTTGCTTATCAGGTGTCACAACGACGAAGTGCTTTTGATTAAACGTATAACCACAGTCTTCATTCCGTGAGATTAAGGTTGAACCGTCTGCAGTAGCATTTTTTCCAGCTAGAATTGTTGTACAAGGCATATCTATGATCCCCTTTTTTGTTTAAAATACCTATTCAACATCTAACCCTATTTTAATGCAAACCCTTTGATTTCTCAAACTAATGGTTTTAAAACGTCTTATTATCACATAATATCATTCAATTAACCATGAGTAACTGACCGATTCAACTACCTTTTAATCGAGCCGTCTGGGTTAAATAATGGAAGTGATTTTAAGTAAGTTAGATCAGTGCGGTTTTGGGCCGCCCCTTCTGCTAAAATCGCGACTTTAGCAACTACTTTGGCGCCAACTTGATTGAGCAGGTCTTCGGCAGCCCGCATTGAGTTGCCAGTGCTAACGACATCATCTACTAATATTACTCGCTGATTTTTTAATCGTTACTCATCATCACCGTTTAGAACTAGTTCTTGCTGATGCTTGGTTGTGATCGAGTTAACACTAGTTGTAACAGGATGTTGCATGTAGCCCTTAATCGATTTACGTAACACAATTGAATGTGGATGATTCGTTAGTAGTCCTAAATCATGGGTTAGTGGAATTCCCTTACTTTCCATCGTGACTAGATAGTCAAAGTCTTTGGGCAATTTTGATAATAGTTCTTTGGCGGCTGCGTATGAGAGTTCATCGTCGCCTAATAAAACAAATGAAAACGTGGTTGGAAAGACAGCAAATCCTAGCCCCATTGCCATGATCCCTTGGGGGATCCCGTTCAAGGCAACGCCAATTGCTGCCATTAAATCAGCTAACCAATGCATAACTACCTCCAAATGCGAACATATAATGTGAATTTATATTAATAATTAACAATTAAGTTATTGCACGTCTACATTTTCATGGACATAGTTCGTGATGTCAATAACTTAAAACCGATTTTTAAATTTAATGTTCGTGTTTAAAGGGAGTATAAAAAACGCTCGCCAAAGAGGTCGATAAAAACCTCATTTTGCGAGCGTTAAGCTTTTCGTTGAGATCAATTAATTAATGGTTTTCAAGCCTTGCTTTTTTCGTCCATGATTAAACCAAGGACTCACGGTAAATGCCAGAATATCATTGATAACATAAATTGAACTATTGACTGCCATCGCCAGCGTTGCATCACCTTGAGCAAAGGTAATTCCCCAGAGAATTAATTGGAAAATCCCGGATGCTAACCACCAGAAGTATTGGTTATTATAACGCATGAAACACATAATGCCGGCAGTTAAGCTAATGGAAAAACTAATTGCATCAATCCACGGACGAGGATCGTCAGTAAATTGACCAATTAAATAACCGGAAATTAGGTAAACCAGTAAGGTACCAATAATGGCTACCAGCCATTCCTTACCACCAAACTTTCGCAGGTGGTTCTTGGTGTCATCATTCCAAGAATTAATTGCTAAAATGACGGGTAAATCCAGTGTCGCAATGTAAGCAATTTGTTCAAAAATTGAGAGATAATTTTTGGCAGCTAGTCCTGCATAAATAAAACATGCGGCACTAATTAGCCCTAGCCATCCGTTGATGGCCTTGGTAGCGTTAATCGCCAGGACACAAAGAGTCCCAAGTAGTGTCCCGATAAAAGTAATTATCGTGACTGTAGTAACCTTTGCTTCGATCAAAAGTGCTAGTTGAAAACCAAAAGCAAAAAACCAGAGGCAATAGTTTTGTACCGGCCACCCCTTTAACTGTCTAAACAACCATACGAAATAGTTTTCATGAGAATTTCCCATTGATAACCAAACTCCTTTAAATTTTAGGTTCATGACGAAAGCTCATCATGCCTTATCCGCCTGACGGCATCTTTGACATTTATTGTCACTGATTGAAAAGTATAGCATGAATAAATTTAAAAGAGAATCGCCAGCCGAAATACTTATCGGTATTTAACCGCACAGCTATTGGAATCACTCTTGTAAAAAATTATTTTCTGTTGCTTATCGATAATTAGTAATTCATGGTTTGATAAATCAAGTCTAAACTTTACATAAAATAAATATTGGTAAATTAGTGTTAAAAACTATTTTGTTCTCCCCTACTGAATAATGGTAAAATATGATCATTCATTTGATGAAAACGGAGGAACTTTCGCATGTTGTATGATGCAGCTTTGGTTTTAGAGGGTGGCGCAATGCGTGGCCAATATTCCACTGGGATTACGGATACTTTTTTGGCCCACCACATTGAATTTAAAAGCGTGATTGGCGTTTCTGCGGGTGCCTTATGCGGTGCGCAATACGTTTCAAAGCAATATGGACGGATGCTCCATGTGAATACTCATTATCGAAAGGATAAGGAATATATTTCCTTATTACACATGTTTAGACATCAAGATATTTTAAATTTAGACTTTCTTTTTGAAGATCATGGCTGGGACTGGAATAACTTTGATGAACGGGCATATGAGCGGTCATCAACCAATTTTACAATTGTTGCAACCCAATTATCTTCAGGATGGATGGTGTCATTTACCAACCCGACTGGCTCTGAATTAGTAAATGATCTCAAAGCCTCATGCTCGATGCCCTTTTTAATGGATCCGCAAATGACAACGAAGGGAAAGTGTTTAGACGGTGGCGTTGCCGACTCCATTCCGTACGACATCGCTGAACAACAAGGTTTTAAAAAGATCGTCGTTGTCCGTACTCGTCCGCGGGCTTACCAAAAGAAACCAACTTCTAAATTGTTGCAACAAATGTACCGACGAGTTTTTAAAGACAATTCTGCGTTTGCGGAAACTGGTATTCAACGACCAGAAGGATACAATTATCAAGTTGAGGTTGTTAATCAAAAAGCGGCCAATGGTGACTGGTTTTGTTTTTCACCAGAAAACATGGTAAAAGTCAGCCGACTGGAAAAGAATATTGATAAGTTACAAGAGCTTTATCACCAGGGACAACGACAAGCTGAACACTTGTTGCCTGAGTTAACGGCCTATTTGACAAAGTGAGGAGATTTTTGTGGAGAAAGTAGTATTTGTCAGTGCTAAACGCACGCCAATCGGAAAATTAGGCGGTGCCTTGGCTAGTCAATCAGCTGTTGATTTAGGATCGCTGGTGATTGGTAATGTCCTAGCTGATGTTTCAATTAACATTCATGACGTTAATGAAGTGTTTATGGGCAATGTTCTGGCTGCTGGTCAAGGACAAAATCCGGCGCGTCAAGCAGCTCTCGCCGCCGGTCTACCAGAACAAATTCCTGCAACGACGATTAATGACGTCTGTGGTTCGGGAATGCAGGCTATCCGATTGGCTGCTCAACAAATTCTGCTCGGAGTTGCCAACGTGGTCATTGCCGGTGGAATGGAAAGTATGTCAAATGCCCCTTACCTAATTCCTAAAGGACGGTTTGGTTATCGCTACGGGAATGCAGAATTGGTTGATAGTCTTTACCAAGATGGATTAAAAGATGCCTATGGGAATTATCCGATGGGAATGACAGCAGAAAATCTGTTGGCAAAATACCCAGAAAGTCGTCAAACCATTGATCAGCTTGCATTAGCTAGCCAGCAAAAAGCAGCGACTGCGCAACAAGCTGGACGGTTCGCTGACGAAATTGTTCCAGTAACGGTTAATGGTCGTCATGGACAGACAAGGATTGTTAAAGATGACGAAGCAATTCGTCATACGTCAATGGATCAACTGGCTAAATTAAAACCCGTTTTTAAGGAAGATGGGCAGGTTACTGCTGGTAATTCGTCTGGAATTAATGACGGTGCCGCTGCTGTTCTACTAACCTCGGAGCGTTATGCTAAAGATCATGGACTACCGATTCTTGGGTATTGGTCGGCTAGCAGCTTGGTTGGTGTTGATCCGGCCATTATGGGGATTGGTCCCTATTATGCTATTCAAAAATTGTTACAGACTACTAACCATACTCAGGATGAGATTGACTTGTTTGAGATCAATGAGGCGTTTGCTAACCAAGCGCTAACGGTAATTCACAAGTTGGGCATTGATCCGCAAGTGGTGAACGTTAATGGTGGCGCCATCGCATTAGGTCACCCGCTTGGTGCTACTGGTGCGCGAATTATTGTGACGCTCTTACATGAAATGCAACGTCGCAATGTTCATTCAGGGGTTGCAAGCCTTTGTATTGGCGGAGGCATGGGTGCGGCAACGTTAATTAATCACTAATAATCTATAATAGATAAAACAGCTCTCGCAGAAGACGGTAATGAAGTGCAAGAGCTGTTTAATTTTATCCTAATTCTGTTAATAACTTTACTAAATAGTAGCTTCCTTCAGCATAATCGCTTAGTCGCAGATGTTCATTTGGAGCATGCGGCCCGCTCTTTGCGTAATGAACTCCAACCATAACTACTGGCAATCCCAGAAGCTCGCCAAATGGGCGAACCGGTCCGCCTCCTGCAGTATTCGGTACGTATTTAGTGGTTGGACCATAAACAACACGCGCCGTCTGCAGGGCTGCCTGCACAAAGGGATCATCCATTGGTGTCCGCCACGCATCTTCAGCAACGTTTAATTTGACTTCGAAGTCACCATAACCATTCGCTTTCAATTGTTGCTTTAATTTATCCATAATGTCTTTGGGAGCTTGATTCGGTGCTAATCGGCAATCTAATTTAGCACGGGCCTCACGAGGGACAATTGTTTTGACGCCTTTACCTTCGTAGCCGGATGAAAGACCATTAATCGTTAATGTAGTTCCGTTGACAATTTCTTCACGTGGATGATTTGTAATCAATGGTTGCTTTAAACCATACGCTTCTTTGACGGTTGATTGAGCAAAATCCATCTGCTTAACAGCAGCTTTTTCGCCAGTGGTTAGTGGAGAAATGTCATCATAAAAACCACCCACAGTAATCCGGCCGTTTTTGGGATCTCTTAATGACCCGAGTCCTTCTACTAAACGCCAAGCCGCATTGGGTACATAGTTAGCTAATGATGAATGGATATCTGCATCCGCAGTCTTAACTTTAATATCAAAACTAACAATTCCACGAACACCGGCGATGACTTCAAAATGATCGGCGGAGTTCTTGCCGCCACCTTCCCAAATACAGGCGTCTGCATTTAGCTGATTCTTGTGTGCTTTAACGTATTGTTCTACATGTTGACTGCCGGTTTCTTCTTCACCTTCAACGAAGAATTTCAGGTTAACTGGTAAGCCATCATGTTCTTGAAAATATTTCACAACCCCAAGGCGAGCCATTAATTCACCTTTATCATCACAAACACCCCGTGCCACGAGGTGATTACCGTTGACAGTTGGTTTAAACGGGTCAGATCGCCATTCGGTCAATGGTTCTGGTGGTTGAACATCATAGTGATTGTAAAAGAGAACTGTTCGATCAGCAGTCCCTTTAAATTCAGCGAAAACGACCGGATTGCCGCCTTGGTCTTTCCACTTTTCAACGTTAGTTGCCCCCAGATCCTTGAACGTCTGAACTAGATAGTCACTCGTTTCTTGAATTCCAGTGTTTTGTGCTGAAATACTGGGATGTTCCAAGTACTCTTTAAAATCGGTCCAATGGTCAAGAGCGTATTGCTCAACCGCTCTTCGTTCTTCTGTCATAAACATCCCTCCTAAAACTTGCGCTGACCATGCTGATAAACTTCTTTGTCAGTTTGTTGAACCGCGCCAACATCTTCAAGCGGATTTTGGTCTAAGACCAAGAAATCAGCATATTTTCCAGCTTCCAAACTTCCATACTCATCCGCAATTCCCAATAATGACGCAGACCCTAATCCAGCGGCTTGTAATGCTTGGTAGTTAGTAGCGCCGGCCTTAACCATTAAACTAAGCTCAAGCGGAGCATCTTTAAAGGCGTTAAACGGGGTCCCTGAATCGGTCCCGAAAGCTAGTTTCACACCTGATTTAATTGCGTCACCAACATGGAGGAAGAAGTCGTCTAAGAAGGCGCCTGCTTTGTCCAACATATATTGAGGCAGTTTTCCTTGCCCGTACTTTGGAATGGTGTAGCCAGCAATCAAGGTTGGCGTTAAATAAGTTCCCTGCTTTTTCATTAATTCAACGTCTTCATGACGAACGTAACACCCATGTTCTACGGAATCGACTCTTGCAACGACTGCATTATGAATTCCGGTTGCCCCTTCTGCATGAGCTGCAACGGTCATGTGCTTAGAGTGGGCCTCTTGGACCGCCATCGTGAGTTCTTCAAGACTCAGTTCCGTATCGTCAACTTGATCAGTGGCTGACATGACACCACCAGTTGCCATTACCTTAATGTTTTTGGCGCCCTCTTTGAAGGCCAGACGCACCGCATGTCGCATCTGCTCTGGTGAATCAACAAGGTAGCCCCACGTGGTTTCACCATGCTCGCCTTCAGTAAAATCGCCATGACCACCGGTCATTGACATTGGTCGCCCGGAAGGCATAATTTGGGGTCCAGTAAATGGGTGTTCCTGACGGTACTTTTGCAGTTTAACATCAACGTCAAAGGCGGCACCGCAATCACGGACATAAGTGAGCCCAGCTTTTAATCCTTCACGCAGATTTTCCAGTGCTTGAAGAGTGCCTTCGGTTTCAGTTAAATAGTACAGCTTATTCGTTAATGGATTCATAAACATGTGGGTATGAGCATCAACTAATCCTGACATGACGTAGCGATTCTTTAAGTCTACCTTGGTAGTTGCATTCCCATCATAGTGACCATTGCCAACCTGCGTTAATTTGCCAGTCTGATTATCAACTTCAAACCAAGCATTTTGAGTTACTTGATCTGCGGTTCCCTGGAATAAATTACAATTGAAATATGCAGTTGTCGTCATATTACTCGCCTTCTTTATGATTGTTTAAGTACTGATTAAACCATGTTAAAACTTCTCTGAGTCGTTGCATTCTTTGATCTGGTCGTCCATTTCTTGATAAATTGTGGTTGGAACCGTGAAAGACCAACATTTTAGTTGGTTGGTGTTGCAATTTCACCGCTTGAAACATTTGATAACCTTCAACAACTGGGCAGCGAAAATCATGATCTGAGTGTAAAAATAGCGTTGGTGTCTGTACTCGGTTGACATAGCGTAACGGTGAATGCCACCAATACTTGTCCATCCCTTGTTGGCCCAACAAATCCATTCCCATTTGATCAGGAACAAATTCAGGTCCAATATCTGAAATCATCATTGATGACCAACTTGCAATACTGCGTTCACTGACCGCTGCATTAAAACGATTGGTATGTCCGACAATCCAGTTAGTCATAAAGCCCCCATAACTGCCACCTGTCACACCCAAACGTTGTGGATCGATTGCTGGTGTTTGATTTAATACGGCGTCAGTAAATGCCATCAAGTCATCATAATCAACTTGTCCATATTTTCCACGAAGATCCGCATATTTATTTCCTTGACCTGCTGATCCATGGATATTGGTAAAGAATACAAAGTAACCATGATTTGCTAACACCTGCATTTCATGAAAGAAACTGTGTCCATAGGCTGCCCGCGGTCCGCCATGAATTTCTAATACGGCGGGATATTTCTTATCAGACTGGTAGTTAGTCGGTTTCAATAACCAGCCAACTGCGCTTTTTCCAGTGGAATCCAAATAATGTAATTCATGAAAATGGGCAACCTGCCGTTGCTTTAGAAAGCTGTTAAAGTGACTTAATTTTTCAAATTTGTCCGCTTGGTATCGATAAAGTTGTTGTGGTTGTTCAGCGGTAGTTGCAGTAAAAAGGATGCTTGTTTTAGTAATTGCAAATGAGTTTATAGCACCATTCCACTTAAACAATTTCGTTACAGTGTGACCGTCGAATTTAAAAAATTCGTTGTGATCGGTAACAGTCGCATAGAAGAAAAGCTGATCATGACTGACGCTAGCTGAATTACCGCCCACTACTGTCATGTCATTAACAACAATATTACCAAATTCACGATCCCAATTAGCTACTAACATTAGCGCATGATCTTGATAGGCATAAAACTTTGGGTTCTCGCCCATGCCAAACCGCTTACCATCACTGGCCACAGCAAACAGTCGATGATTCAATACAGCAACATCATCAAAGCGGTACTGTCCTGGACTAATCAGGTCTAATAACTGTTGTCGATCAAAATTATATTCATATAAACCATCTTTAAATGGTCGACTTTTACGATAAGACACACCACTTATTAGGAGCCGATGATCTTGATACCAAAAATTAGCGACATCAAAATTAGTGGGTACTAAATCCTGCAAGGTTTTGGTAATCAGGTTAAATTTCCATAGATGGTGACGGGTATTGTTCACCGCGCCTTCGCCATTGGACCAATATGGCACTTCACTAACTTCATGCCATGGCTCGGTCACCGGTTGATTTACGTGGTAGGTGCCAGACATAATTAACTCATGCTTATTCAATTCAAATTCAACTTTTAATTGACGATCCTTTAACTTGAAAGTTTGTTCTTCACTCATTGTCAACAAATTAAATTGATGCAGCCTAGTAGCTTTTTTATGGTTATCCATTGTGGAATAATAAAGATAATTAGTAGGATGATTGCTTAATGTTAAGCCCGGATGCTGATCGACAGAAAATAATAATTGTTGATGGTCACCAAGTTGATGATAAACACTCCATTGGTACTGTTTTAATTGGTTTGCATCTGGCTGAGCAGTCACGAAAACAGTATGCTGACCATTCGTTTTTAAATCACCAACGTTCACCAAATTAACTAAATCGTTAATAGTTAAACCATTCATTTTCATCACCCACTTTCGTTAGTCGATTAACAACACACTTTCCCTTCCGAAAGACAGCCATCGCTTGTTCAAAAGACGCAAAATCATCCAGTGGATTCTTTTTAAGTACAACAAAATTTGCTTCAAAATTATTAGCTACCTGACCAATTTGATCATTAATCCGCAGGAGTTTAGCGGCAACAGAGGTTGCAGAATTTAATACCTGGACTGGTGACATTCCTGCCGTTAGGTACATTTTCAGTTCATTAACCACCCAATGGTCAAATGTGTTATAAGGAGTTCCTGCATCAGTGCCCATTGCCACCGGAATTCCTGCTTCAACCACTCGTCTAATACTCTTTAAATGATCTTTAGCAACTAACTTTGCTTTATTAACCATAAACTCAGGTAGTTCAGTTGGATTTTCATAAATTGCCAGTGGCGCAACTAATGTCGGTACAACAAATGTGCCGTGAGCTTTCATTAATTCCAATGTCTCATCGTCAACGTAAATGGCATGTTCAATTGAGTCGATCCCAGCTAAAACTGCATTTTTAATTCCAGTGGTTCCTTGCGCATGAGCAGCTGTTGAAAAGCCTTTATGGTGAGCTTCTTCCACTGCAGCCCGTAATTCTTGTTGAGAGAACTGCACATCAAACGGGGTCTCTCCTGGACAAGCTACTCCTCCAGTAGCCATTAACTTAACATTTCTAGCACCAGCACGTAGAACAGCGCGAGCAGCCTTTCTCACTTCAGCTTCGCCATCACACTCTAATGTTCCTTCCTCGGGATGGCCGTCTTTATTAGCACCATGTCCGCCAGTCATCGACAGAGCACGACCACTGCCCACAATTCCAGGCAAATTTGGTAAGCCTAACTTCATTAAGTTTAGATCAACATTTGCGGTTGAACCGACATCACGGACGTATGTGACGCCGACACTTAATGCTTCTTGAAGATTGTGTAATGCCAGAACAGTTTTGGTAACCGTATTTTTGGGCTTATCATCCCAATAATGGGGATCAGAAGATAGTGTCATGTGGGTATGGGCATTTACCAATCCCGGAGTAACATAGTATCCTTTGAGATTAACTACTTGGTCAGCTAAGTCCAGATTACGGCCAACTGCTTGAAACCGGCCGTGATCGACTAAAAAGTCTGTTGGGGTAAACTCACTACCGTTAAAGACTAGACCATTTTTATATAAAGTTGTCATTTTATAACCTCCTTCTTCATTCTGCCAGCGCCACATAATGACCAGCAGTCATTTCGCGCAATGGCATCTTGGCTGAATCATCATGATAAGTGAATGGTTGACGGATCCGTTCATAATTTGGATCAGGAACTGGAACGGCTGACAATAAGCTCTTGGTATATGGGTGAAGAGGATGATTCACAATATCATCTGCGGTCCCTAATTCAACTAATTTTCCGTGGTACATTACACCAATCCGATCTGAAATGTATTTAACCATCGAAATATCATGGGCAATAAACAGGTACGTAAGTTGACGAGTTGCCCTTAAGTGTTCCATTAATTGAACAATTTGCGCTTGAATTGAAACATCGAGGGCAGATAGTGGTTCATCAGCAACCACAAATTCTGGTTCGGTTGCAAGTGAGCGAGCAATACCAATTCGTTGCCGCTGCCCTCCAGAAAATTCATATGGATAGCGGTTCATAACATCTGGGGATAAACCAACCAGTTCCATTGTGTCAGCAACTCTTTGGTCCAATTCGCTACGATTATTAGTCTGTTGATGGACCCTTAAACCTTCTGCAATAATATCCCGAACCGACATCCGCGGGTCCAGCGATGAATATGGATCCTGAAAAATCATAGAAGTTTTACGATGAAAGTCTTTTAAGACCCGTTCTTTTTTGAGTGAAGTAATATTGTGGCCACCGTACACTACTTGGCCGTTAGTCGGCTGATACAAGTTAAGAATGCATCTCCCAGTCGTTGTTTTACCTGAACCGGATTCACCAACTAATCCAAATACCTCGCCACGATGAATATTGAAACTAATATCATCCACTGCATGGACTTCATCGGGATGTCCCTGGTGAAAGTATTTCTTTAAATGATGAACTTCGATAAGATTATTGCTCATCTGCGGATGCCTCCTTTTCTAAACGGGCTGCATAATGATGACGCCGCTGTTCAAGCTTGGTAGTTAGGTGTACTTTGGGTGCCTGTTTAGCTAAAAGCCAAGTGGCTGCATAGTGTGTATCATTAACCTTAAAAAATGGTGGAAGTTTTTGAAAATCAATCCCAAGAGCATGTTGGTTTCGGTTGGCAAACGGATCTCCTGCTGGTGGGTTAATCAAGTTTGGTGGATTTCCTGGGATTGATTCCAACTCCCCGTCACTCATGTCCAAAGTGGGGGTTGATTTCAATAAACCTACTGTATAAGGATGCTTTGGATCGTAAAAAATATCCTGGACAGTTCCAAATTCTAAAATGCGTCCAGCGTACATCACAGCTACTCGATCTGCGATACCAGCAACAACTCCTAAATCGTGAGTGATGAAAATAACTGCAGTTTGTAGTTCATCACGGAGTTGTTTAATTAATGCCAAAATTTGGGACTGAATTGTTACGTCCAATGCGGTTGTCGGTTCATCCGCGATTAATACCTTGGGATGACAAATTAATGCCATTGCAATCACAATTCTTTGGCGCATTCCACCAGAAAACTGGTATGGAAAATTGTTAAAACGTTGTTTAGCGTTGACGATCCCTACTTTTCCCATAATTGCTAATGCACGTTGCCGCGCCGTCGCTTTATCCAGTTTCTGATGCTTTAAAAGAGGTTCCATAATTTGTTGGCCCACGCGCATTGTTGGGTCTAACGCCGTCATCGGGTCTTGAAAAATTTCTGCTAATTCATTACCACGAAGGGTTTGTAAATCTTTTTCTGACATTTTGAGAAGGTCATGACCTTCATATTCAATCGATCCACTGATAATTTTGGCGTTATTTGGCAATAACTGCATTACTGCCTTTGTCGTCACAGATTTACCCGAACCGGATTCACCAACAAGCGCAAGTATTTCTCCAGGATGTAGTTTAAGTGTCACATCACGGATTGCGTGGACATCTCCTTCCAAAGTTTGGAAATTGATGGAGAGATGTTTAATTTTTAAAACGTCTTTAGTCAATTTAATTCACCTCTTTGTGTTTGGATCAAATGCATCACGAAGCCCATCACCAAGTAAGTTAAAGGCAATCATCATTAATGAAAGGATGATCACTGGTTCCCAAAGCTGGTATTGATAGAACTGAAAACCTTTTTCACCAGCGTTTAGCAAAGTTCCTAATGATGCATTGGGCGCTTTGACACCGATGCCAATAAATGATAATAAAGCTTCAAGAAAGATTGCAGCGGGAATGGTAAACATCGTTCGTGTAATAATTACACCCATGGTATTAGGAAGAATATGATGCCAAGCAATTTTAAGGGGACTTTCACCCATTGATCGGGCAGCCAAAACAAAATCAGCATTTTTAAGTTGCATTGCGGAGGCACGTACTAATCTTGCCATTAGAACCCAAGAGCCAAGTGCAATGGCAAATACAATGGATATTAATCCTGGTTTAAAAATGATCAGCAATAACATAATTAAGACTAATTCTGGAATTGAACTAATAATTTCAATCATCCGTTGCATGATATTATCTACCCGACCGCCGCACCAACCTGAAACGAGGCCGTATGGAACCCCGATTACAATGTCAACCACTGTCGCAAAGATCGCAATCATCAATGAAATCCGTGTTCCATAAAGTAGTCTTGAAAACATGTCCCGTCCAAGATTGTCGGTTCCCAGTAAATAACTAGTATTTTGGAACGGATGAAGATTAGCCAGACTAACGTTTTGAGTGTTCGGGTTATGGGGCATCCAAACGAACGACATTAGTGAAACCGCGGCCACCAAGCTTAGAAAAGCCAACGAAATCATTGCTGTCTTATTTTTTCTTAATTCACACCAAGCCTTAGCTCGAAATGATAGTGATTGTTCTGCTAATTCTCCAGAATGATTGTTGAGAATATCCGCATTCACAAATTCAAATGGTGAGACCGTTTGAGATTGTTTCATATTAATGTTCCCCCTTTTCTTCCGAAAGAATTCGTGGATCAACCAGTCCATAAACAATGTCAGTTAATAAAATAATGCTACATAGTAGTAAACAGTAAAACATCGTTAAGCCCATGATTACCGGGTAGTCATTTGCTAAAACTGAGTTGATAAATAACTCGCCAATTCCTGGGACTGAAAAGATGTTTTCGACCACCATGGAACCGGTAATTAATGTCACCGCTAATGGACCAATTAAAGTCAAAGCGGGAATAATACTGTTTTTTAAAGCATGATGCCAAACAACTTCATGTGCGGAAAGGCCCTTTGCCTTCGCAAGAAGGATATAGTCAGAGTTCAAAACCTCCACCATTTCGGTTCGGACAAACCGTGAAACTTGTGCCATTGGTACAGCTGACAAGGCAATCGTTGGCAAAATTGTCGATGGGAATCCATCCCAACTTGCTACTGGAAATAGTCCTAATTTAAAGCCTAGGTAGTATTGCAAAAGAATTGCTAAAATGAAGCTGGGAAATGAGATTCCGATGACGGCCAACGTACTGCTGCTGGTATCAACCCATGTTCCCTTTTTCAATGCACCGAGACTACCAAGTACTATCCCGACGACAACCCCTAACACCAGTGCCTGAAAACTAATTAGGATTGAAGGACCAACTCTTCGCCCAATTAATTCAGCAACTGAAGTACCTGTGTACTGATATGACATTCCGAAGCTACCGTGCAACAATCCCCCCATATACGCTAGGTATTGTTGCCACACAGGACGATTTAATCCATACTGTTTTTCCACTGCTAATTGTTGTGCTTTAGTTAATTTCATGATGTTGCCTAATGGTGACCCCGGAATCATTTTCATCAAAAAGAACGTCAGGGTTGCCACAATGAACAGGGTCATTACCATCATTAGGAAACGTTTTAATAGATACTTTTTCATAGTTGCCTCCTGTTGTTATAAATAAAGAAGGTCAGACAGAGGAGCAAGTCGACCTTCCTTATTGATCACGTTAATTACTTTTTCCATTGCGCGTATTGGTATTGAGCAACTGTGTTAAACGGCCCGTAGTTCAAACCAGTGACGTGTTTTGAAACTAAGTGGGCTTGGGCGGCGGTGTAAAGTGGAACCCCATCGGCATTGGTGTGAACTTGCTTATTAGCTTCTTGAAGAAGTTGATAACGTTCGTGTGCAGATTTCGTTCCGTCATTTGCTTCATTCAGTAAGTTATCTAATTTCTGATCAGTATTGTTAGTGAAATTAACCTTATTGCCAGTTTTAAGAAGTGATAAGAAATCAGAAGCATCAGGAACATTGGAGTTCCAATCAGTCAGATTTAATTCAAATTTTCCTGCAAAATCACGACTAACGTGTTGAGCATGCGGTAAAGTTGTAACTTCCACTTTTAAGCCTTTGAATTGCTTTTGAAGTGTCGATTGAAGATATTCTGCCACTTGTTTTTGATCGTCAGTATTATCAGCTAATAAGTTTAGCGTTAACTTCTTTTTGCCAAGATCTTTTTGGGCTGCTTTCCAGTAGTTCTGAGCCTTTTGTTTATTTTGTTTTTGAAGATCGCCCGCTTGTTTAGCAAAGTCTTCACCAGTCTTTGGATTTTTCATGTCACCCTTTGGCACCCATCCAGTGGCCCCAACGGAACCATCTTGCAGGACCTTCTTGGCTAATTGATTATTATCAAATGCGTAATTAACGGCTTGACGGAAGTTTCCATTTTTTGTCAATTCATTCTTACCATTGAAATACAGGTAGTACTGGGTGGCCATTAAGCTCGTGTGGAGTTCTTTGTTACCCTTATTACCTTTGACGTAATCAGCTGTAACAGCAGTTTCTTGAACCTTACCAGACTTAAAAAGGTTTTGGGCTGTATTGTTGTCTTTAGTAACTTGAACATTGACCTTTTTCATGTTGACCTGCTTTTGGTTGTAGTAACGTTCGTTCTTAACATAACTCCATTCGTCATCGCTTCCACCAGTCCAATTTGCAACTTTGAAAGGACCGTTGTAGACAGCTTTAGAAGACGAAGAACCGTATTTATTACCTTCTTTAGCGAGAACCCGATGATTAACCGGTTTGAGATTAGCAGCAAAATTATTACGAACATTAACGGTTGGTTCTTTCTTAGCAAGGTCAAATTGAACTTTATACTTACCAAGGGCTTTTACACCCAAGGAAGACGTTGGCATACTCCCTTTAGCAACCTGATCATAGTTTGCTAAGTTAGCGACCTTATCTGCTGCTTGGGACTTGGTCTTAGGATCAGCCCAGTGACGCATCGAGGCAACATAGTCTTGGGCTGTCACCTCATCACCGTTGCTCCACTTAAGACCCTTTTTTAAAGTGAAGGTCCAAGTTTTTCCATCATTGGTAACTTTAGGCTGGGTAGCTGCTTCACCGAGAACAACATTGTTATTCTTATCAAATTTCAGTAGTCCTTCAAATGATTGAACTTGCATCGAAGTACTTGGGGTTTCGATTGTCTTTGCTGGATCTAAAGTTACTGGATTCGCCTTGAGGGTGACATTTAAATCACCACTAGCTTTATTCTTGCCACTGTTACCACACGCTGCTAACGACATTGCTGTTAAAGCGACTCCAGCTAAAGTCATCATTTTTTTGTTCATCTTCATAATGATTCCTCCTGTAAGGTGTTGGTTTAACCGAAATTTTAATCTCACTAATGTCTGTAATGTCTGATTCCATCTTCCTCACCTCACTAAAAATTATTTTGATTGAACAAAAAAAGTCCTAAGTAGCTAATTCATAGCTACTTAGGACGATCCATTTACCGTGTTACCACCTAATTTTATCTAGTCATTGCTGGCTAGACCTCGCGCGTACGTGTTCATACGCCGGCATGATAAAGGATGCGTTCCTGGTGACTCTACTCAAGATGTTCAAGTCACATTGCTCGAGGATGATCTTCAACCTTCCTATGGTCTTCCCCTCTCACCACAACGGGGACTCTCTGATCACCAAGAAAACATTTACTGTTCCTCTCATCGCAAAATGCTTTGTTCAATTAATTATTGGGTAAGATAATAATTAGAAATTTCTAATTTGTCAATACGTTTTCTCACATTTTTGTAATATGACGATTAAATGTAATCGTTTTATTTACTGGTATGAAGGATTACGCACAAATTAAAAAATCCGCGAAAAATTTTTCGCAGATTCATTAATTATGCTTCTTGATGAGCTAATTTACCACAAGCTGCGGCCACAATTGCTCCTAATAAATCATCAATAAAGGTGTTAACATGTTGGCCATCAGTATCAAACTTTTTAATAATGCCTGACTTAACACGATCTAAATACCCAAAATTAGTGATTCCAATAGTTCCATATAATTCCGCAATTTGTAAAGCAAGAGCTTCATCAACACCAAAAACGCCGGCATCATTGGCAATAATGGAAGCAAGTGGTTCTGCCACTTGATGATTTTCGGTCAGCCGATCTAATTCCAAACCTACCATCGCATTATTTAAAAACTCTCGTTTGTGCATCACATCAATAACGGCATTCTCACATTCTTCATGCGTTAAGTTGGGAATAAATTCCGCTTGTAAGTTATAGGTGAGGTCGACAAGGTCGTTAATAGTAACTCCCCGTGCTTTCAACCGGTCAACTACAAAATTAAAAGCTTTCGTGTCTGGATATTTAAAATTCGTGTTTTGCATACTTCCTCCTGATTAACGGAACCAAAGTGTCTTAAAAAGGTCGTTTAAGACTATTGTTTTTTGATGAAGTTGAATATGATTAGTTCGCGGATAAACGTGTTCTGAATAATGAATCCGTTTATTTTGAATTAACGAACGGAGCATTTCAGACTGAATATGTGGCACTTCTCCATCTGTCCGACCACCTTTAGCACCCATCCAATTGTAAATATGACCGATCCTTACGAATGAGGTGTGACGAATTTGGCGTTCCATCAACTTAAAATTATCGTCTTTCGATTTTTTAAAGAGCCATTTTGTAAACTTAGTGCGTTCACCGAAAGTTTCATCGACCGGGGTTCCCAAGAGAATGACTTTGGGAAAACGAATATTTTTCTGAAGATCAGGTGAACCAATGTAGGCATGGAGCCACTCCGTACCGCCATAAGAATGGGCAATGATATTCATTTTTTGAACATGATAGTTGCGATGAAGAATCTTCATCACGCGCATTAACTGACGAGTTTGCGCTTGATAGCCTGGTGTATAGTTCCAATCATACAATAACTGAATCATCGGGTTAGAATGGTTTAGATTTCCTTTGATTCGCACATGGCCGTTCGGTGCGACCCAAATAGTCATCGCCTTTTGTGCAATGTTTTTTTGCTGCGCGGTTTGGATCAACTTTTGATACGTCCATGAATTGCCACCCCATCCAGGAATTAATAGGGTCGGCGTTGAACGATATTCGACCCGCGGGTTGGTCTGTTCAATTGGCGACGATCGACTGCCACGGAGAAGATACAGTTGCACCGCTCCGCCAATTAAAATAATTATTATAATGATGCGGAGCAAACTCCGACCAATTTTGGCGAGCATTTTGCCACCTTCTATCCAAATAACCGTGCCCAAAAGCCCTTCTTCTTTGGCTTCTCTTCAACTGGCTCGGTAACCGTTTCTTGGTTTTCTTCAACAGCTTTTTCAGGCTGCAACTGGGGGTTAGCAACCCCAATCCAATCATAAAAAGCAGGCGCCTTTAATTCGACGAATTTTCCATTTTTACCGTTAATTCCGTCAACACAAATTTCAACAGGTAAGGCGTTGCGATATTCTTCGATGGAATCCTTTTCGAAACCATTGAAAGTGGTTAAACGAGTGATATCAAATAGCAAACTGTTCTTTTCTTCATGATAAATGAAGTCATCTTTTTGAGTCAGATATAACTTTGACCACTTGCTCCGGGCATTTTCTCCAAAGTCATCGCTTAAACCATCTGAAAAGTATTCTGGAACTGGTTCATCAATTAATTTGTAATAGTCACGGAAAATTTTTCTTGTATTAGCCAGAAAATCCAACTGACCAGTAGTATGATCAAATAATCGCCATGGCGTACTGTCATCTTCGAGATAATTAGCCATTCGAACAACAAAATCTTTAAAAAGGGTATTATTGAGATCTTTCCGGACACCGTAAATATATTTTGAAGCAACCCCTTTTTTCTCACTATCAATGACTTTATCGAGCTGCAAATAATAAGTGCGTCGAGCAGTTTCACGACGCATTGTAAAACCGGAATTGTAGTTAGTTGTTCCAATCAATGGAGCATATGGTTTCGGACTATTGACCAGCTGGTTCATCGTATCCACAATTAACCGTCGGCTATACTGTGGTTGTTGGAAGAAGTATGGTTCAATTTCATCCACCAATACCGGATAGGAACTCCCCTGCTTCATATACGATTCTAAAGCTTGCATGGTTTTAGCTTTTCGTTGATTTGTATCTGTAGGATAAATTGTTCCGAAATCAATCAACGATTTATCGGTGTTCCAAGTTAGTTGATTAATGATCCGCAAAAGGGTGGTTTTCCCAGAGCCGGCACTAGCACCTAAAATCAAGAAGTTAGGAATATCATTGCCATCTTCAGGATTAAGACTCGCTCGTTGACGGATTTCCCACAAAAATGGAGCTGTAAAAGCATACATAATCGCTTCATAATACCGTTTTCCATATTCGGGCGTGAAATCAACTACAAACTGCTGGTAACCCTTAATTACATTTTCAATTTGGTGAATACCATCACGAATTTGATTAATTGTTGCTAACTTACCAAAAGCAATTGGAAATGTTCCAGCATCATTTGGTGTATATAATCCGGTTTTGTTATGAGCGATATTTCGTTCTAAGGGTCGATCATAAAGGAAGGTTGTGTATTTCTTTTCGACAGCTAAATCTTGTGGTGAAACTGCCGCAGCCATTGCATTTTTGACGTTTTCTGCTACGACTTCTCGCTTTTTGATCTTAGGGCGCGCTGCTCGTGGGGACACTGCTTCTTTTTCAAGCATCAAGACAGTATCTCGCTGTTTAATTGCGCGCTCTTCGCGGTCTTGATCTTGCGTCCGGTTATCAGTAACGTTCCGCATTGCCAAGGTCACACCAGCGCTAAGGTGTTGTTTGTCGATCTGGTGTTGAACGTCGTCGACAATTAAATTAGTCATTTCGCGCCGTGAAATTTCATCCGTCGTATCGTTGGATAAAATAATGATGTTGTCATTATCACCCTTAGCTGCCTTAAGTGCTTTTAGTTGTTTTTCTGCAACTCTTAATAGTTCATTAGTAAAATAAGGCTGTAATACTGGCCGTAAATCTTCTTTAAAGTGTTTAAGCAGACTATTGTAGAGCGGTGAATTATCAAAAATCATGATTTCTTCAAAGCGATTTGCGTTGGCATCAAATGACGGTTCCGTTAAGTCTGCTGAACCTAAGATAACGCGAGTCTCTTTAGTAGCTGGGTTGCCTAAAAGATAAAACCGAGAATGAATCACTTGGGTTGGTGCGACTTCTAATTTTAGAACTCCGGCTAATGCAGCTAATTGAAGTTGAGAACTCAGACTTTGGAAAAGCTTAATTGATGCTTTATTAGCAGTATTTAAAAGTGCACTGGCTAACGCATCTTTAGTGACATTTTCCATTGAAGTATAGTGATGACGAGTTGGTAAGCTCCCCATCGCCACTTCAACCTGAACAAATTTTGCAAGGTAGCGATTAAGAAATTCTGGACTAATTTGTCCAGTAATCCCCATAAATTGCGGATACTTTTCTGCATCAAAAATTTGTGCTAACGTCATGCGTTTAGCTTGGTTGTTATAAATAATGTTGATTCGATTGGTATTGATGTCATTACCAGTCGTTTTAATTTCATTTGACATTCTTGTTTCTCCAATAATTATTCATGGAATACAGGTCTATTTTCGGCTATTCTGGCCCTTTTTTCAAGCAATTATTCATGATGAAATTCATAAATATTAATCTGAAATTAAGAATTTCCTAAATTCCTCTTGCAAAAATAAAATTAGGTGATTATACTCTTTATTCGTAAATAGTAATAATTACGAATAAAGGAAGGAGTTATTCCAATGAAACATGTTTTCCGTTATTTAGGACTAATAATTATGGCAATCACCCTTTTTGTGGTGACCGGTAGGAACCAAGTGTTTGCTTCAAGTAGTAGCGATCATCCAATCCAAGTCGTAACTGGATTAGACTTTTATGGTGAAGCAGCCAGCCAAGTTGCCGGACGCTATGGACACGTTACGTCGATTATTAATAGCACTTCAATCGATCCCCATGACTATCACCCTGGCACCAAACAAGCTAAGCAAGTTAGCAAGGCCAATGTGGTCATTGAAAATGGTCTAGACTATGATCCATGGTTAAATAAATTAGTTAAGAATAATCATCACAAAAATCTTCAAGTAGTCAATGTTGGGAAATCCGTTGCCGGCAAGAAGTCTGGTGATAATGAACACGTTTGGTATCGACCAGCCACGATGAAAGATTTAGCCTATCAATTAGCTGATAAATACAGTAAGCTTGATCCAAACCACGCCAAGTATTACCAAGCTAATGCTAAAAAGTATGCTCAATCCTTACAACCGGTTAATGATAAAATTAATAAAATTAAAAATAACGTTAACCCTCAACGCAACAAGGTCGCCGTCAGTGAACCAGTTTTTGATTACGCGCTCAAGGCCACTGGTTATCAAGTTTCTGATCGTCATTTTGAAAAAGCAATTGAAGACGAAACTGATCCTTCACCAAAGGATATTCGGTCAATTAAAAATGATATGAAAAATCATCAATTAGCTTTCTTTGTTGAAAATTCGCAAACAAGTGATAAAGTGGTTAATAATCTTGTCAAATATGCAAAAAAGCATGACACTCCAGTACTGAAGGTAACAGAATCAAAGCCTAAAGGAAAAACCTACAAGCAATGGATGATGAGCCAATATCAACAGTTGGCTAAAATTCAAAAACAAGAACAATAGGAGGATTAGCTATGAAGCCACTTGTCACGATTGACAATCTAACAGTGGC
The DNA here is from genome assembly GCF_934202705.1 of uncultured Limosilactobacillus sp. Lineage (GTDB taxonomy): Bacteria > Bacillota > Bacilli > Lactobacillales > Lactobacillaceae > Limosilactobacillus. The sequence continues at coordinate 57,437 of NZ_CAKPYE010000006.1, read as the reverse complement.
GTTTGGTAATCACACCATCATAAAGTCTCTGAACTGCAAAGTAATGCAGGGAGACTTTTTTATTATTTGTGGTGATAATGGGGTCGGTAAAACAACCTTGATTCGAACGCTGCTAGGATCGGTGCATCCGCAAACGGGGACCATTAACTTGCCAGAAGAACGATCCATTGGCTATGTTCCACAATTCAGAAACTTAGATCAAGAATACCCGCTTTCCATCCGTGAATTCGTTGGGCTAAATTACCAAACTGCCCTGCTACCGTGGACTACTCGCCAAGAACGACTTGCCCGGCAGAATATTTTGCAAAAGACGAATCTCACTCAATTACAAAATCAACCACTAGGTTTAGCTTCCGGTGGTGAAAAACAACGTGCCTACTTAGCCCAAGCATTGATCAATCAACCACAGTTATTGATATTAGACGAAGCTACTGCTAGTTTAGATAATTCCATGAAATTTGAACTGTTAAATCTAGTAACAAAATTTCGGCAAAAAGGACTCACTGTCATTTTGGTTACTCATGATTTACCTCTTGCTCGGCAGTATGGGAACCGTTTCCTATATATGACTAAGGATGGCTATCAGGAAGGACCGATTAATGACCTGCCCAATTGGAAGGGAGAAAAATGATGTTTGATTTAGATTTTATGCGGTATGCCTTCATTGCCAGTACTTTTATTGCGATTACCAGTGGTGTCATGGGCGTTTTTATCGTCGCTCGGAAAATGTCTTTTTTAACGCATACCCTTTCAGAAATTGGCTTTGCTGGTGGATCCTTTGCTGTTTTTGCAGGCTGGCCATTATTAAATGGAATGCTATTATTTACCCTATTAAGTTCAATTCTCGTTGGTCAGCTTAGTACCGATAGCAATCGACGTGAGTCGGTAACCACAGCGGTATCTGGGCTCTGCTTTGGAATGGGAATTTTGTTCTTATCGTTAAGTAATAAAATGTCAAATTCTGCTACCAGCATTTTATTTGGTAGTATTGTCGGGATTAGCAGTCATGAGGTTACTCAATTAATTATCCTATCAATTTTGGTGGTCATTATGATTGGGATGATTTTTAAGCCTTTAAAATTTGATTCTTTTGATCACATTGGGGCATCGGCTGCCGGTATTAAAATTAACTTAGTATCGACCATCTTTCTACTCCTGCTTGCCATTAGCGTTAGTGTTGCGGCTCAGATTGTTGGTTCCTTATTGATCTTTATTTTATTAACGCTTCCTGCAGCTAGTGCCCAATACTTTACCCATCGAATTGATTGCATTATTATTTTATCAACAATGTTCTGCTTAGTTGGGACTTATTTGGGATTGGTATCCGCTTACATCACTAATTGGCCGGTTAGCTTCTTCGTGGCTTCTTTTGAAGTCGGTATTTACTTTCTAGCTTTATTGTTCCACAAGTTAGGAACAGTTGTTCAGCCCAGCTCTAAGTAACATGAGGAGATTTTAAGATGTTTGACGCGACCAAAAGGTTTCATTCCCACATTACGTTTAAAATAATGATTGCATTATTGATTGGTGGCTTTGTGATGTTCTTTGTTCATCATGATCAGGTACTCTATCACCAACCAATTGCTAAAATTACCAAGGTAACTAACGGTCAACCGAAAAAACAAGTGGATGAATTCAAAAATCATGATCAGCTTACTCACCAAAAAATAACGGCGACCATCCTCAATGGTCGTTATCGCGGACAGACTGTCCATTTAAATAATGCTTTCACGAATACTCATGCTACAGATCAGCAATTTCACGTAGGCAACCAAGTCTTTGTCAATCATCTTAACCACCACCAGCATCGGTTAACAGGCAACATCAATAGTATTAAGCGAGATGCGGTTGTTGCTTTTCTAGCTTGGTTAGTAGCTGCGTTATTAATTCTGCTCATGGGTTATGATGGCTTGAAAACTTTGTGCAGCGTGATTCTAAATACAGGATTATTTATATTAGCAATTTGGCTGGAACGAAAAATATCAGGAAACGCGGTTTTAATTGTTTTTGGTTTGTTAACTGTTGGCTTTGCAACCGCTAGTTTGCTAATTGTTTTAGGTCCCAACAAAAAAATGCTTGCCACCTTAGCAGCAACAATTCTTGGAACATTTGCTTCCCTTTTATTAGGCATCTTGATTTTAGGAATCACCCATAGCCGAGGAGTGATTTATGAATCCATGCAATATGTGACTCAAGTGCCACAAACACTCTTTTTAGCTGAATTAATGTTAGGCTCCCTTGGCGCAGTTATGGATGAATGCAGCGATATCATTGCAACACTCTTTGAGTTGCATCAACTCAATCCAATGATCAGTCGTAAACAACTATTTTCTGCTGGACAAAGTGTTGGGAGCGAAATTATGGGTCCCCTCATTAATGTGCTTTTTCTAGTGTTCATGACGGGGACATTTGCTTCTAGTATCTTATACCTGAAAAATGGGAACGGCTGGGGATACACGTTTAGTATGAATATGAGCCTTGGAATGACGCAGAGCTTAGTTAGCGGTATTGGTATCGCCATTGTAGTTCCAATCGTTAGTGCTTTTGGTGCTCTTCTATTGGGCAGAAAGGAATCATAATGAGTAGTATTGTTGCACTTAGCTTAGCATTATTGGTGATTATGATTAGTGTTGGTCGTCAGCAGGGGTGGACAGCATTTGTAAGTATCTGGTTGAATTTCGGTGCCATGGTATTATTAATTACTTTAATGGCATGGCACCTACCGCCATTGCCATTAACGATTGCCTTTAGTGTTATTATTCTAGCAATTACCATCTTCATGGGTGCGGATAACATTCAGGCAACATTACCTGCCTTTTATGCATCATTGATGACTGTGGCATTCACCATTATCTTAGTCATCATTACAACTCATTTAGGAATGGCTTATGGTTTCGGGTTTGAAGATAGTGACGATTTGCAAGGCATGTCAGTTGCATTTGGCATTAATTACATTCAAATTTCGATTGCCATCACGACCTTAGCAACCTTAGGGGCGATTGCAGAAGCAGCCATCGCCATTAGTAGCGGTATGCAGGAAGTGCTTGAAAAGCACCAAGATTTAGGCTTTGCTCCATTATTTAATTCTGGAATGCACATTGGTCATCAAATTATTGGGACAGCTTTGAATACTTTGTTTTTCGGCTTCTTTGGTGGGCTGCTATCCCTCTTTACTTGGTTTGCTGGTCTTCACTATTCACCAGGGATGATTATTAATAATCAAATTATGGTCGGTGAACTACTTGAAATTTTACTATCTTTCGTTGGTGTTTTAATTACGGTGCCTTTTACTGCTTTAATTACAGTCTTTATTCATGAACGGCAGTTAAAAAATAATCAAGGTCAAAATAATTGAATATTTCTAAACAATAAGAAAGTGATCCTCAGTTCAGGCTAGTTGAACTGAGGATCGCTTTTTTTATCAATGAAGCAAGATGTTGGTTTCAAAATAAGCCAAGCTGACCGATGGACATTCGGATAGAAACTAGTTCTTATTTGAGTTTTCCTTTTCAAAAGCATCATTGAAAAATTGTTGAATTTTAGCAAACGGAATCTTATCTACTCGGTCATAAAGATCAATGTGTTCACAATCATCTACGACGTACATTTCTTTAGGTTCTTTTGCCAGCTTATAAGCACGATCAGAAAAGCTCCGTGAATGAGCATGATCCCCAACAATAAATAGAATTGGCCGTGGGGAAATTTCATCAATATAAGCTAAGGCTGGGAACTGCATCATGGCAAGGTTTGAGGTCGTCGTAAAATTTCCACGGGCATGAATATGGAATCCCCATTTAACGGCATAAAACCGATTCCACTCATTACTAATTGGATCGGTTTCCGGCAAATCATCAACACTTGGATATGGTTTTGTTGGAAAAGCCGGCTTATATTCCGGTACCCCGTTAGCGTAATCTTCCCACCGTTGCTGTGCTAATTCTTCTTTCATCTTCGCTAGCTGGTCAGCCGTTGGATTCATCATTCCACGAATATCAGTAATATCGTACATTGAAGCCGTTACTACCGCCTTAATCCGCGGATCATTCGCTGCTGCTGCAAGTGAGAAACCACCTGAACCACAAATACCAATTACACCAAGCTGATTGCGATCAACAAATGGTACTTCAACCCCAAGAAAATCAACCGCAGCGCTAAAAGATTCGGTAAACAATTCTGGAGACGATAACCGTCGTGGCTCACCAGCTGAATCTCCCATGTTAACCTGATCAAAGGTTAAAACGACAAAGCCACGTTGAGCAAGTTCATTAGCATAAACAGCTGGTCCCTGTTCTTTGACACCACCATAAGGGGCTCCAATAATCAAAGCTGGATGTGCCTTAGTCAGATCTAAGTCCTTAGCATAGTAGAGATCACCAGCTAATTTTGTCTTAAAGCGATTATTAAAACTAACACTCTTCCGTTCAACACTTGTCGCTAATTTAGTAATATATCCAAATGACATGTTATTCCCCTCCAATTTTCTTAATTACTTTTGCAGGAACACCGGACACAACGGTATTCGCTGGCACATCTTTCGTTACTACGGCACCAGCTGCTACTACCGCATTTTCACCAATAGTTACCCCTGGCAAAATAACCGCAGTTGCACCAATCCAAGCATTCTTATCAATAAGTACCGGTGCAGTTTCAACTTGACGACGTTTATGCGGATCTAATGGGTGGTTAACAGAAATAATCGTTGCTTTAGGGCCGATTAAAACATTATCTGCTAGTTCAATCCTGCCTAAATCAGTAAACATTACACCGCTATTAATGAAGACACCTTTACCAATCTTTAAGTTAGCACCATAGTCACTATAAATTGGTAATCGAATTTCAACTGAATCGTCAACAAGATGTCCGGTTATTTTTGTAAATACATTGCGGATTGTTGTTTGAGAAGCAGCACTACTATTTAATTTTTGCAGTTGATTTTGTGTTTTAAGTGCGGTCTGGGTAATCATTGCTATTTCATCACGAGTCATTTCTTTCATTGTCAACTGCCTTTCATATTTTCTTTAATCATAATTTTAAAGGAGAAAGCCAGTAATGTGAAATATTTATAATTAATAGTTAACTATAATCAAAAAGAATAGATTGCGGATATAAGAAAAGGCTAGGTTATCCCCCGGCCTTTTTACTAGTCTAATTAAAATTGAGATTATTTATCCATGTATCAATCTGGTTTGGACTATTTAGTACTGCCCCAGAATTGACTTTGGTATCATAACCATTCTCTTTTACTGCTCGTTCAATGAAGCTTTGCGAACGATCATAATTAGTACCGCCAGAAGTAGCAAATAAGCCCAGATTTTTACCATTAAGATCCAACTTATCAATCAAATCAGCAATCATCCGTGGCGGAATCGCCCACCAAATCGGATGGCCAATTACAATATTGTCATAATTCTGAACATCCGGTAAATCATCCTTAACTGCAACGCGACTATTGTGTTGATGTTGCTCAATGGACGTCCGACTACTTGGATCATGCCAATTTAAGTCTGACGTGGTATACGGTTGAGCTGCCTGAATTTCAGTTATATCAGCATTAAATTTTTGTGCGATTTGTTCTGCAATCTCTTTAGTTGTATTAGTAGCAGAATAGTATAAAATAAGGGTCTTTGCCATTTTTATCACTCCCCCGTTGGTTTTTATTCTTCAGTACGAGGTCAGTATAGTGGTTAAAGTATACTTTAAGTCAAGAGGATCAAAAAAATAATTTATCATTCACTGATAAATTATTTTTCCAGCTGTGACAGTGACATTTCTGCCAGCACATTTTTCTCTGTTCCTTCTTTAAGCGCTCGATCGTAGTACTGACATTTAAAATCTAAGACTTTTAAAGTTGCTTGCAGTTCATCCATTTTATTAAGCAATCGCTGTCGTGTTCGATAAAATATTTCTCGTCGTTCTTTAAGTGAGTGATCGCCTTGCGCAATTAATTTCGTATAATTTTGAATTTCTTTTAATGTTAAACCTGACCGCTTCAAACATTCGATGACCTGAATGGTATCAATATCTTTTTGCGTAAATTGACGGACCCCCTGCGAATTTTTTTGTAGATATGGTAGAAACTCTAAACTATCATAATAACGAATTGTTGAACTTGGCAGCCCGGTAATTTGCGACACTTCACCAATCGAATAAGTTTGAATAGTATCTGGCATAATCATCACTGCTCCTTCAAGTTAACTTGAATGATGATTATATTATACCCCACTATTTTTATTAATCATTAGCATGTACATCCAAAGCTCCACGAAGCATCTCTTCAATTCCTGGTGCATCAGGGTTGTGAATTCCTTTCCCCTTATCCAATGCTCGGATTTGATCCATTTCGGCTGAATTTAGTTCAAAGTCAAAGATATTTTGATTGCTCTTAATTCGCGCTTCGTGTACTGACTTCGGAAAGACGATCACGCCCTCTTGATGTTCAAAGCGAAGAATAATTTGTCCGGCATCCTTGCCATATTTTTCGGCCATCTTGGTAATTACCGGCTCCTTAAATAAGTCCGCATTTCCCTGACCAAGCGGTGCCCAGGCTTCTAAAGCCACGTTATTCTTTGCCATAATTTGCCGAAGTTCTTTTTGCTGGAAGTAAGGGTTAAATTCAACCTGATTAACTGCTGGCATTACCTTAAAGTTTGGCACAAACTTTTGCCAAATCTTTGGCGTCATATTAGAAACCCCAATTGAGCGAATCTTACCAGCCTTTTGTGCTTCTTCCATTGCCCGCCAAGCTTCATCAACTTTTCCGTATGGCTGGTGAATTAAGTAAAGATCAACATAGTCTAAGCCGAGCTTTTGCAATGATAAGTCAATTGCCTTTTTCGCATCTTCATAAGCAAAATCTTGTAGCCATAGCTTAGATGTTACCCAAATCTGGTCCCGCGGAATCCCGCTATCTTTAATTGCTTGACCAACTTCTTGTTCATTGAAGTAAGCAACTGCTGTGTCAATGTGCCGATAACCAGCAGCTAATGCTTCTTTAACTGCTTGGTAAGTTGAGCCGTCCGCAAGAATTTCGAAGGTACCGAAACCGAAGGAAGGAATTTCGTTACCATCGTTAAGTTTAAATGTTGGAATTGTCATTATAGATTGCCTCCTAATTACTTTTCACTGTCTTGGACTTGCTTCAAACTAGAGCCAAAAATTTGCTCAATTGTTACTGGATCACGATGATCAAAGAACTGGCTTTCTCCTTTATCCAGACTAGCCATCTTCTTCATATCGTCATCCGACAATTCAAAGTCAAAAACATCAATGTTTTCGGCCATCCGCTGTTGGTGAACCGACTTTGGAATGACAGTAATTCCACGTTGAAGTAACCAGCGAAGAATTACTTGGCCAGTTGTCTTACCATATTTAGCCGCGATTTCAGCAATAGTGTCATTCTTAAAAATGTTGTGCTTGCCTTCTGCAAATGGTGCCCAAGCTTCGACGCGAACACCTTGGCTTTGGGCAAACTTAACTTCTGCATCTTGCTGGTACCATGGATTAACTTCAATCTGGTTGATAACCGGTTTAACTGGCATCGTTAGCATCAAGTCTTGTAATTGGTCTGCATAGAAATTAGAAACACCAATCGCCCGAATTTTACCTTCCTTTTGGGCTTCTTCTAGTGCCCGCCAAGCGCCCATTGTATCGCCATATGGTTGATGCAACAGGTATAAGTCCATGTAATCAAGCCCGAGCTTTTGTAGTGAAGCATCAATACCCTTCTTAGCCCGTTCATAACTAAAATCAGATACCCAGAGCTTAGAAGTTACAAAGATATCGTCACGGTTAACGGAACTATTTTTAATTGCTTTACCAACTGCTTCTTCATTTTGGTAGGCAGTTGCGGTATCAATTAAGCGATAGCCTGTTTCGATTGCCTCGGTTACTGCCTTTTCCGCCTCTGTAAGGTCTGGTACTTGAAAAACCCCAAAGCCAAGCGTTGGCATTTCAACGCCATCATTTAATTTAATCGTTGGTACATTCGCCATCATTATTAACTTCCTTTCGTTTTATCTTAGTGATTGTCTATAGCATAATCGCATATTAACTAATTGAAAATTACTTGATGGGCATAACAGTATACGAATGGTGTATACTAGTGCTGAGTATAAAATTAATGAGCGATTAAATAGTTCCATGAATGGATAGTTGAACAGAGAGGGAATAATGATGATTGATAATTACCTACTAAAAGAACTCGTTACCTTTGCCAAAACCGGCACTCTTGCGAAAACGGCTGGTGAGTTAAATGTAACCCAGCCAACCGTCACGCGGGGGATGCAAAAATTAGAAGATAAATTAGAAGTTAAATTATTTGATCGTCAGCCAAATAAACTTGATTTAACTAAGACTGGTAAGCTTGCTGCTAAAAAAGCTGAGATTCTCTTACAAGCTAATCACCAATTTATTGATGAGATTCGTGATTTTGATCAGTCCCAAAAAGTGTTAAAGATTGCCAGTGTTGCACCAGGACCACAAATTATCCTTCGGCGAGAAACTGAGCACCTCCCAAAGAAAATCAATCTTAACCATCACCTATTAGCTACCGATCAGGTTATCACTTCCCTAATGGATCACCATTATTCGATGATCATTACTAATCAAGAAATTCAAACTGATTTAATTGAATCACGTCATCTCGGACAGGAACGTCTCTATGTTAACCTCGATCAATTTATGTATTTGGCTAATCAACAGCGAGTTAGTTTTAATGAATTAACTGGCCTTAGTTTTGTTGTTCTTAACAAAATTGGTCCGTGGAAACAAGTTATTCAAGAGCACATTCCTAACGCAAAATTTCTTTATCAAGCCGAATATGATGCACTCAATGAGCTAACTAAATACACCAACTTTCCGTTCTTTACAACTAATATCACTAACCCCGAAGGTCCGTACGATACATCAGATACAGTCACCATCCCCATCACCGACGATGCCGCCACCATGACCTTTTATGCAGCCTATTTAAAAAGCCAACGAAAGATCATCTCTCCGTTGGCAAAAAAGCTAGTTAAAGTTTGGCCTAAATAATAATTTCAGTTAGACCCGTTAACTGGTTCTTCATAAGCTGATTAGTGGACCATTATTATATGTCTTTTTTACAATGCTGCTTTCACATCATCTAATACTTTAGCAATGTCGCCTTTAATAGCAACTCCTTTATCTTCAATCTGTTCTGGCAAGAATTGATATTCGTTATTAACCATCACATCAAATGAATTTGGTAAGTTGTTAGTTAACGCCCAGAACGGTTCTTGGATAAACATTGGGGTCATTCGACCAACACCTAATTCAACAAACAGAATTTTATCATGAGCTTGGATGTGTTTCTCAAGGTCGTCAGAAATTTTTTGGTACTCTTGCTGGTAGCGGGTTCCTTCAAGGAAGTTACCATAACCACGAACCCAGGGAAATGCTTCGGCACCACAGTGGGGACACCGTGGAATCATTTCAGTTGGGACTTTGGTACTATCCCCCATTGCTTTGACCATCTCTTCGACCGGCTTAACGGCATCCCACACTTCATCAGTACATTGTTGAGAACATTGAAAGAAACGGTGATCGCCTTGAATTTGAGCCACCTTTTCTTCAGGAAAGGCCTTGATTGCTTGGGTGTCTTGATTGGTCGTCACGATAAAGTAATCACGCTCCTTTAAGATTGCCCGTAAGTCCTTATATGGTCTGCGAATTTCAGCGTGCTGAGTAGTGTACAAAAAGGTGGCTAAATAGCCCCAAAATTCTTCACGACTTTCCCAACGATGCTGCATCCCAGCAAAAGCACCCTTAAAGCTATATTTTTCATAAAACTTAGCAAAGCGCTTTTTGTATGATGGCGAATCGGTGTAATAAAAGTCGCCACCACCAGCAGCTGATAAGCCCGAGGCACCACCAATCACAATATGATCTGCTTCCTTGATTTTATCCACAAAAATTTTAATTTGTTCATCATAGGATGGCTGTGGCTTTTCCGTTAACTTAACTGGCGTTCTCCCGCTAGCGTACACTCCATAATACTGCGAATAATTCATCTGGGTCTGGATAACTAACTGCTCATACATTGTTCGCTTATTCATGTTCAACGGCCTCCCTTAATTGTTGTAATGTCGTCCTTAAATCACCAGTCAGAGCAATTGAGCGATCTTCAATAACTGGCATGATATTAATTTGATTAGCCAGATTCATCGTGATATATGACCAATCCGTATTCATTGCGACCATTTTCATCAATGGCGCTTTGATTAATTGATTGGCCGCTCCAATACCTAACTCTAATTGAACTAACTTCTTCCCCCGATACTTCTCAACAAAGTCTTGAAATCTAGTCTTCTGTTCTTGCCATAAAGGTGATCGTATTGACATATCAAAGAAATTACCCTCAATTTCCCAGATTTTCTCCGTATCAAAACCGTTCGCTTGAAAATGCTGATCGGCATTGGAGGTCAAAATAAAATAATCCTTGCCACGAACAAGCTGCTTTAGATTATTAAACGATGGCGAACCCTGGTAATCATCAAGCAGATACTTCTTTAGTTGAGCAATAAACGCAGCTCGCTCATCAGGGGGAAAGTTAAAACTTGCTCCCTGCAAAATACTTTGAATCCCGTACTTAGTTTGAAAATTACCAAAGTATTTTTGAAAATCCTGATTATTTGCAAAAATATTAAAGTCTTCACTAATTGAAAGACCATTACTGGCACTAATCAAAACCGCATCAGCATCGTTGATTGTTCGTGCCGCTTGAATGATTTCATCCATTGCTAACTCCTTTACTATTTGTATTATTATGGACATGGTGTCGTTAACTTCTTAAAATAGGATATATGAATTTCCAATTAAACTTAAATACAGATTTTAGCTTTAGGTTGTTTTATTGACACCTTTTTAAAGTCGTAAAGGAGTTTTATCATGCCTACTAGAAAAATTGATCGCCGGACCAAATACACCATTAATGTCATTAAGGAATCATTTATGGAATTAATCAATGAGCATCCGTACTCACAAATCACGGTTGCTCAAGTTTGTCGCCAAGCTGAAATTACCCGCTCCACTTTTTATCTTCATTTCAATAATCTCACTGACGTTTTAAATGTTGTCATTGATGACGCCTTAATGATCTCCAATGATTCAACAGGAACCTTTCCTAATATTAGTAAGCTTTCGATTGACTATTTAAAGCAAAATGAATCATTGCTCCCGACTTGTCAACGAATTGCTAGCGAAACCAAATATCGTGCTTTATTGATGGACCCTGATTTAAGCGAATATATTATTGGTCGAATCGTCATTCACGAACGTGATAAAATGATTCCATTAATTCAACACCGGACCAGTTTAGATCAGCATGATGCGGAAACACTGTTTTTATACATATTGCATGGGTCATTTGCCATTAATAAGCGCCACCACTTTGTTAAGGATGATGAATGGTATCACGAAGTTGAACTCTTGAACCGGTTTATTAACGCTGGCTACCAATCATTTAAGAAAAAATAAATTAAAAGACATGGCCCAAAGGAGTGCCTCCTCAAGTCATGTCTTTTTCTCCGAGTTAGTTATTGTGTTTAAAATTTAATCCCAACCATACCTCCCAAAGCGTTTTTTCATATCTTCTTCGGTAAGTAGAGCATCATGGTCAAACGACTCTTCAATCATTTTATAATCATGCTTAATATTAGCATCACTAATAACAGGAACTGTTAAGGCCATTGATGTTCCCTGTTGCTGCGCTTTAACTATTTTATATTTCATTACGTTCACCTCGTATATAATTATACACGTGAAACATTGTGTATTAGTCTGGATACAAACGTTCGTACCATTCGCATTATTCCTCATTTTAAATAGTAAGATTGTCTTGATTTTCTAAAAGAACCTTGATAGACTACCAATAGTTTAATATCAGGCGCTCAAGAACAGCGGGCGAAAAAATAAGAGCTGGATAAGGATTGATTCCTGTCCAGCTCTTTTTCTTTGAAAGGAGTACCAAAATGCAAATATCAATTTCAAAAACAAATAAATTCCTGATGGTCCTAACCCTTCTCTGTGGTAGTTTTATTACCGCCTTTTCTGAAACCTTATTAAATAACGGCCTGCCAACAATTATGCGTGAAGTCCACGTTAACGAGATGACGGTGCAGTGGTTAAGTACTGGTTACATGCTCGCCGCTGGAATCACGATGCCACTAGCTGCTTACTTCACTAATTCAATTAAGCTTAAAACGCTGTTTACAACAACAATGTCAATCTTCTTAGCAGGAACGATTCTTTCAGCTGTTGCTACTAATTTTCCACTTTTACTGATTGGACGCTTGATTGAAGGAATTGCTGTTGGGATTAATATGCCACTAATTCCCAATGTCCTTAGCTTAGTATTTTCTCCCCAACACCGTGGAACAGTGATGGGTGTTACTGGCATCATTATTAACTTTGGTCCGGCAATTGGTCCAATTATTTCGGGGATTATCGTTGACCATTACAGCTGGCGAATGCTTTTTATTATTCTAATTCCAATCAGTATTTTGGTAATTATTGCTAGCCAAATTTTTGTTAAAAACATCATCCCAACTCAACAACTAAAATTAGATCTTCTCTCGGTTATGTCTTCATTTATTGGCCTGGGATTGCTTCTCTACGGACTTGGTCGAATCGGCCAAACGGGACATTTAGATGTTTTTACTATTACTATCTTGGCCATAGGAATTGGACTAACTACATACTTTGTGAAGCGACAATTCAAGCTTACTACCCCCTTACTTGAAATGAGAGTATTCAAGGCGCCTTCGTACCGACTTGGTGTCATCTTAGCCTTAGTAAGCACCGCATCAGTGATGTCTGCTGAGCTAATGCTGCCGCTTTTTAACCAAAATGTCCTTAAGGTTTCTCCAACCACTTCCGCTTTAATTATGCTACCAAGTGCTATCGCAATGATTATTATTTCTCCAATTGCCGGACGCTTGTATGATCAAATTGGAATCAGGCTAGTAGGCTTTGTTGGTCTTGGACTTGGCTTAGTCACCTCAATTCCAATGACTGGCTACACCACTGCTACCAGTTTCTTTATAATTTCTATTCTTTATGCCATCCGTTGTGGGGGGCTTAATCTCGCTTACCCGCCAATTAGTGTTTACGCATTAAATGCCCTGCCACAACGATATGTCGTTTTTGGTAACACAATTATGGTAACGCTTAGTCAGGTTGCCAGCGCCTTTGCAAATGCCATGGCTGCTACCGCACAAGCACTGGGACAAAAACAAGGAATTACTCATCATTTACCATTAGACGTTGCTAGATTACAAGGCTTTCACTGGTCATTTTGGGCAATTACTGCCCTTAATATTATTGCGTTTGTCTTTCTGTTACGGGTAAAGAATCGTTCTTCAGTTGAAATCAAGTAACTTGTACTTTTAAATTTCAGTTTTAGAAAAAAATATCAAAAACTTCAGCAATTCTTATAAAACGCAATGATAGCTCATCATCTCATAATTCCATAAACTAAATGCCAATCATGAATACTTCTACTTCATTGCGAAAGAATAATGATAACATTTTGCTAATTTCTGATTGATTAATCATACCTCAATCCCTCTTATGAAACTAAGATGATAATTAGTAATCATAAGGGGGAATTTCTAATGACTATTAGTCTCGGATTATTAATATTTATAGGGGGAATCATTGGCGGAATTATTTCCTCAATTGCCGGTGGTGCCTCAATTATTTCCTATCCGGTATTATTACTCTCCGGAGTTCAACCAATTTTTGCTAATATTACTAATCACGGAGCTTTGATTTTTGATTATGCTGGAGCAATTGCGTCTTCCAAGCGAGAACTAAAAGGCCACTGGGGTCAAGCTGGTTTTTACGCCACTTGTTCAACTATTGGTGCCATACTGGGCACTTACCTTTTATTAGCCTTTCCTGCTAAGGTATTCGAACGGGTTGTCCCAATTCTCTTATTAGTCTCTGGTTTGTTATTTATTTTCGGTAATAAAAAGCCAGCACACCAACCAGCCACAAGAAAAGAGCTACCAAAGACTTTAGTAGCAATTATTATGCTCTTAATGGGTTGTTATACGGGTTACTTTGGTGGCGCTAATGGCGTTATCGTCTTAGCCGCCTTTCAATACATGACCAACAATGACTTCTTAGTCAATAATGCTATTAAGAACGTTATTTGTGGCTGCGGTAACCTAGTCGCCTTTATCATCTTTGTTTTTCGCTCAAAAGTATATTGGACTCAAGGAATTATCCTAGCGATTGGGATGCTTATCGGTGGTTACCTTGGTCCCATGTTACTGCGCCATGTCTCAGTCAAAGCAGTGCGACTAATCGTTAGTTCACTGGCTTTTATCCAGGCAACTTACTTCTTTATTACCGCTTATTAAGCAAAAAGGCTCGCATCAAAGCGGGCTTTTTTAATTATTTTGGCTCACGAATAAGAAACGAGAAAACAAGCGGAATCAAACCGATCCCTGCTAATATTTGGAAAACCGTGACTAGGCTTGTGGCATCCCCAATGTAACCAAAAACGGCGTGGCAATTCCCCTAATACTAATGGCTAGTCCTAACGTTGCTCCTGAGGCAAAGCCCATATTATTTGGCAAATAACACTGGCCCAAAATAACAATGGCACTATACGGTAAAAAGATTAGAAAACCAATCGGCAACAGAAGCAAAGTCCCGATTAAAACATTTCTGGTTAAAGAAAGAGCTAAAATCAGGAATGGCAAGATACAAAAAGTAAGCCGGATTACTTTAATCGAACCAATATTGTCGGCTAAGTGACCACCAAGTAACGTCCCTAAAGAACCAATGACAAAGAGAACGCTCAATGCAATACAACCGTTCGTGTTGCTTTACTTTAGAATGTGCATCCAATACAGGACCAAAAAGGTATTTAATCTATAGAAAATAATTGAACGTCCAAATAATACCATTGAAAGCAGCGAAAAATGCAACCAATCATTGTGACCATGTAAAGCTATTTTGGAATTGCGGTCCTTTCTTGAACTTGACCAAAAGGCGACCGATTGACGATGCGTGATTGGGTAAAGTTTCAACAAAATTAACATGATAATAATCACAATTATCAAGAAAATACCAATTCCATGAATGCCTAAATGATTAACAACCAAAGTCAACGTAATCGACCTAATGGCAAAACCGATATTTCCACCAAATGAAAAGATACTCATCCCTTGTCCAGGGTTATATCCAGCAAGGCCATTAACCAATTTAGCTGCATCGGGGTCATAGGCCGCAATTCCGATCCCGCAAACTAAGCAACCCATAACTAATAGTGCATAAGTTGGTACATAGTCCAATGAGCTAAAACCAACCCCCGTAATTAAAACTGCTAGAATAATAATCCAACCGGTATTGTACTTATCTGAAAGAAAGCCAAATAAGGGGCTGAACAACAGAAGATACCAGATTCATCGCAAAAACTAAGGTTGCCGCGACAGCATAATTGTAATGGTGTTGTGCAATCAGGGTTGGCAATAAAGCCGCTAATGCTCCCTGGCTGAAATCAACAAATAGGTGTCCCAGGGATAAGCTACAAATATACTTCGATACTTTCAAACTAATTCTCACTTTCTTTGGGGATTTTAAATTTACTTACATCAATTTTTTCTAGTTGTAATAATTTCTTCTTAATTGGCAACCCCGCAGCGTAACCAGTTAAGCTCCCATTAGATCCAACCACCCGGTGACACGGGATAATAATTTCAATATGATTATGACCAATCGCTCCGCCAACTGCCTGCGCCGACATATGCTCTTTATGAAGTCTAGCAGCAGCGATGTCGGCAATTTCGCGGTAAGTCATTACTTGCCCGTATGGGATAGTTAGCAAAATCTGCCAAATCATTTTTTGGAAATCGGTCCCCATTAAATGAGGGGGTGGCATGAATGAAGGCTGACGTTGCGAAAAGTAATCATCTAACCATTGTCTGGTTTGCTTTAGAATTGTTGTTTCCATTGATACGTTCTGCGGTTCAAGACTGTCCGCATAATATTTATCATTTTCAAACCATAATCCAGTTAATCCCTGATGATCACTCGCCAGTAATAGTTTCCCTAAAGGTGATTGATAGCTAGTAGTATACTGCATAATTCAACGTTCCTTTCCTGCACTATTATGATTATATCTTCACTAAAAGCTCTATATTATGTTAATATGTCCATAAATTATCTAAATATTATCAAAAGGAATAATTATGAATAAGTATATTAATTCCAAAAATATTAACGCCCAGTCAGATTTTCCGTATTTAGTATTAAATGTCATTAACCACCATGCGAACCCGATTAATCCAGGATTCAACGTTATGCATTGGCATAGAGATCTACAATTTATTTACGTATTAAAAGGAACGGTTCAAATTAAAACGTTGGAAAAGACTGAAAAAATCTCAGCTGGGATGGGAATCTTTATTAATCAAAATGTTGTTCACCAGGTAAACCATCAAAATAACTCTCATTATCGCTCCTTTATTTTTCCAGCATATTTCTTAGAGTTTTACTTTGGTGGACCAACTCAGCGACTAGTTGAAGAACTAACGTTAAATTCTAACTTGGAACTAATCAAATTTGAGCCAACCGGCAAGTGGTCAATCATATGCCAAAAATTAGATAAATTATCCCAATTATTTGAAAATAACCGACAGCAACGTCTGTATTCTTACGAGGTCCTAACAACTTTAGTTAATATTTTCTTGGAACTACAAAAAAGAGTCTCGCTCCCCCAACAGGAACAAGACTCTAATGCAAAGATCAGAATGAAAGCAATGCTAAACTACATCCAGCAAAATTACCTACAAAAAATTACTCTAGCGGAATTAGCCAAAAGCGCCAATATTAGTAAAGCAGAGTGTAACCGATGTTTTCACCATGTTTTTCAAACCTCGCCTTATAATTATTTGTTGGAATACAGGTTATCAAAAGCAGCCGAATTATTAAAAAAGACAAAATTGCCGATAACCGTAATTGCTAATCAAGTTGGCTTTGGTCAAGCTAGTCAATTTGGTAAGTATTTTAAGGCTAAGACTAACCTAACCCCTTTTCAGTTTCGGAAAAGTAAATAGAAAGTTTATCCATATTTTCTTTAAGAAGCTCAGCTTTCAAACCTATCTGAATCCTTAGGAGTATTAATTGACCAAATAATCCCATCAAGTAACGATAGTAGTAATCCTGCAAAGGGGAAGAGGCTGATCGCCACCACTGCTAAAATGATGATTCCAAATTCAAGGATCCCAAATGGCCCTTTTAGCATTAGGCGAATTTGATGCGCATTGCTAGGATTATCCTGAGCTAAGCTAGCGGTTAAGAAGTAAAAGGCAATCCCCCAAAATGCATAGACAAAAATATAAAAATATTCTGGTGCGGTTGCCTGTGGGAACCTGCCAACCCAATTGGTTGCAACAGGGAAAAACGACATTGCAAAGAGCCATAAACAATTTAACCAAAAGGAACGTTTTGAAATCCATTTGGCCTGATTAATTAAGTAATGATGGTTATACCATGTCGTGCAAATCAAAAAGAAAGTTACGGCATAAGCAAAAAAGGTGTGCCATTCGGTAAAAAGGTTTTTAAGTTGACCACCAGCTGGCGCCTTAATTTCCAGTACCATGATCGTCACAATAATTGCGATAATTGCATCCGTAAATGCTTCTAATCGTGATTTCTTCATTTTACCCATCCTTTAGTCAAAATTTCTTATTGATTTATCATAACAGAGCGTTCTTTCAGTTACCACCTAAATGCTAATAACAAAAATCCGGGACTTGAAAATCCCGGATTAAATTAGCTATTAATTAATCTTTGCTAACCAGTGATCAATAGTTTTGCTAAGTTGTTGGTCGTTATTGAGTGTTCCCATTGTTAATTCCAGCAAATCATGCACCTGCCCGTTATGCAGCTGCGCTTTTAAATCACTTAAGTACTTTTCATCGTGATCATAAAAGGTTACCCATGGATAGACTGGTTTCCCAGCAAAATCAGCATTCTTCAAAAATGTTTGCAATGGGTTGGCAATAGTGTACCCCCATGCTGGACCGCCAAAGAGGATGCGTCGATATTTCGTCATATCAGGATATCCCGTCTTTAACGCTGGCAACTTCCCCTCATCACGTTCTTTTTTGGCAACATCCCAAGCAGCCCACATATCCTGGTCATATGCCTTAACCGGCTCCACCTTAAATAAATCAGCATCTATCTTGCTAGCGACTTGTTTAGCAACACGGTCATTATAACCCGTGCTTGAATAATAAATGATTAGAGTATCTGCCATAATTATGAATGCTCCTTTGTTAGTTATTATTAAATTATCTTTAGTATAGTCTGCTTAAGAACCTTTGTGAAATAGTTATTTTGAATCAATGACAATGTCTAAAAGTCATCATCTAGATGCTTTAACCGATATATTTTTCATGTTCGATCATTTCTGGAACTTGATAGTGTCTTAAAAGACGCCACAGTATTAAATCAGTACCTTGAATGCCTGAATTCGCGGTTAACACAAAAATTGCATAATCTAATACTTTAATAACATTCTCGGTTTGAGTAATCAGGTCTGGTTGTCCAGCTGTGTCAATTAGGGTTATCTGCAAATCTTTATTTGTCAAAATATGTGGTTCGGCAGTTAACGTCATCGGTAACCGTGTCACATGATTTTGGCAGTCGTCTACCCTTTGTTGTAAATTATTGATTAAAGTGGTCTTTCCAGAATTAGAATTGCCAATGACACCAACCACCATTTTGTGCAAATCGTCCACCTCCATTATGACGTCATCCTCAAATGTAATCATGAATAGAGCGTTCAGTAAAAATGATTACTGAACGCCCAATTAGTACAAAACTACTTACTCTTAATTTAACTTTGTATATGACATTGCTGATGATTAATTACATTGATTGTAAGGTTGGTCGCACAATCATTTCAGAAACTGACATATTCTCCTTCGTCGCAATCGCAAATTCAACTGCTTGCGCAATTTGGTCAGCCGTTAAACCATCAACGGTGTCCCAGTAATCAGTATTTGCCTTACGAGTTTCAGGATCACTAATGTGGCTGGTTAATTCACTCTTGGTTGCTCCTGGAGTAATAATCGTGGTCTTAATGTGGTTTTGTGCTTCTTCCATTCGTAAACCATCCATAATAATCCGTATAGCATACTTCGTACCAGAGTAAACTGCCATATCAGGAGCAACCACATGACCGGCAACCGAATCAGTGGTAATAATATGACCTTGGCCTTGCTTTTTCATTATTGGTAAAGCTGCTGCAATTCCATTTAGCGGACCCATAATATTAATGTTCACCATGTTTTGCCATTCATTACGG
Source organism: uncultured Limosilactobacillus sp. (assembly GCF_934202705.1). Lineage (GTDB taxonomy): Bacteria > Bacillota > Bacilli > Lactobacillales > Lactobacillaceae > Limosilactobacillus. The sequence goes on along the minus strand of NZ_CAKPYE010000006.1, from coordinate 38,089 downwards.
TGACCCTCACTCAATGGTGATAGTGGCATGATGCCGGCATTATTATAGAGGACGTCAAGGCGACCAAATACTGCGACCGCCTTATCAACTACGGCTTTAACTTCTTTAAAGTTAGTAACGTCTGCTTTCACTGGGACTACTTGGCCTTCAGCAAATTCACTAGCAATTTCATTCAACCGATCTAAGCGACGCGCTGAAATAACTAATTTAGCACCATCCTTAGCTAGCCGCCGTGCCGTAGCTGCTCCGATTCCTGAAGAAGCTCCCATAATTACAATAACCTTGCTTGATAAATCTGTCATTTAAATCACCTTTCTTTGTCCGTATTTTCTTTTCAACAATTCTTATTATAGTTATCCGCCCTTTAGATGTACAACAGTTATGCTCGATGCTAAATCATGACTAAAAAGCATGGATAAAATTAAAATAAAATGGTTAGTGTCTTAGACAAAAACCATTCTTATAAGGCTATCCCTGTCAGTTGACTCAGCTTAGCTACTAGCTGAGCTTGTAAATGTTCTTGGTCAGCCCGTTTATCATAATCCTCTAGTTTTAAGTGGTAATAACAATTACCGCTAGTCTGTGCTAACCGATCGTTACTAGTTGCCAGCCAAACTTGTGAGGAGTAACCACCGTGTAAATCATCATTTGCTGCTGGTCCACCCATCCGTGTTGGTACCCAACCAGGGTCAACCGCATTAACGATTACATCTGGCCATTTTTTAGCAATATATTCAGTAAAAATCATTAAGGCAAGTTTTGAACTTGAATATGATAACTTAGTTTCTAAACTATTAATATCCAATGGTGCCCCAATATGCATTCCCGAATCAACGTAGATTAGTCGTTTGGGTCTATTAATCAGGGCCGTTAAGATATAGGGAGCTTCAACATTGACTCGGGCTGTTAATTTACTGTCGTTAGAATCTACTCCTGCATTATGAATAACGACGTCAAATTGTCCCCAAGCATTTACTTGAGTTGCTATCTGCCGAACAGCATCCAGGTCTGCCAAATCACCAATTGCGACGCCTTTCGCGTGGGGATTTACTCGCAATGCTGCTTGCGCTCGTTGCTTATTACGGGCATGAAGATAAACATCATTGCCCATAGCAATTAATTCTTTCGCCGCAAGTGCTCCTAAGCCAGTAGACGAACCGGTAATAAATATTTTTGCCATCATTAACACCTCCGCTTTTACAATTATTCTAAGTCTGATTTTTGAAATGTAAAATAGTTATATAATATGGTTATCCATTACGAGGAGTGATTTAGATGGAATTAAGAGTTTTAAATTATTTTGTTGAAATCGTTAATCAACACGGAATTACCCGAGCTGCTAATCATCTTCATATCTCGCAATCAACCCTTTCGCGGCAAATTCAAGATTTGGAAGAAGAATTAGGAACCCAATTATTAATTCGTGGTCCTCGGCAGATTTCATTAACCGAAGATGGTTATTTTCTCTATAATCGAGCTCAAGAAATTTTATCCTTGTCAAAAAATACTGAAAATTATTTACTGCAAGGTAAGACCTTAGCCGGTGAATTAAATATTGGAGCAGGAGAAAATGAAGCTAATCAATATCTACTCCCGAGTTTTAAACGGCTAATTGATGCTGGGGATAACATCCGTATTAACTATGAAAGCCTAAATGGCGACCAAATTATCGAAGGGATCGACCGCGGAAGTCTTGACTTTGGCGTTGTCTCTACTAACGAACCCCTTGGTGACTATAATACAATCACCCTCCCCTTCGAGGACCACTGGGGCGTTGCTTTCCCTGCTAATCATGCTTTTGACAAGAAGAACGAAATCATTGCGGCTGATTTAAAAAAGCAAAATTTAATTATTCCCCGCCAATTAGATTCCAGCTCCCAATTACTGTCATATCTTGATGAATATGTTGATGACTACCATGTCGTTGCCACTTATGATATGCACTACAATATGCGTGAAATGGTTAATGCTGGGATCGGTCTAGCCCTGACATTTGATAAGCCAATCTACCAACAAGGTAATATTCATTTCCGACGGCTCCAATTCTTACAACCGATTCGCTCAACTCTGATCTGGCGGAAGAACCACCAATTGACCCGATTAGGTAACGCTTTTTTGGAAGACGTTAAGCAAAATCTGAGCTGACTTTACATTCACTTTTCGCATCGATAATTACTTAATATGAGTATTTTTAATTTTCTTTGTTTCAGCTTATAGTAAAAGTAACAATTCAAGTTTTTTGAAGGGAGTTTTATCAATGGTGAAAAAACAAACAGCTGGTCGTGATCAATTAGGCGACTTTGCACCTAAATTTGCCGAACTAAACGATGATGTATTATTCGGTCAAGTTTGGTCGCGGGAAAAGGAATTAAGTCCTCGTGACCGAAGTTTTCTAACTGTAACTGCATTAATCACAAAAGGTGCCTTTGAACAATTGCCATACCATATGCAGACAGCAAAAAAGAATGGGATTACAAAGGAAGAAATTGCAGAAATGATTACCCAATTAGCCTTCTATGTCGGCTGGCCAAATGCCTGGAGTGCTTTCAACGTTGCGAAGAAGGTCTGGGTTGATTAAAATAATTTAACGGCCTCCATCAATAGGAGGCTTTTTTATTAACTTTCTATATAAATTCCCTTTAAATTAATTTGCTATATGGTAAAATTCTTACGTTAATAACCAATTACACTTATTAATGTTCGTGATTACCGAATATTGAGTCAGAGGGAGAATCATAATGAACAACGATATCGAAAAAGTCTTATATACGCAAGAACAAATCGATCAGCGAATAGATGAACTCGCCGCTACTTTAACTTCAAAATACCATGATGAGTTTCCGGTTATTGTCCCCGTTATGACCGGTGCAATGGTGTTCGCATCAGAATTGATGAAACGTCTTAATTTTAAGCTGAATATCGATTACGTGGATGTATCTAGCTATGAAGACAGTTCTAAGTCATCAGGCAAAGTACGTTTATTACGTGATCTTTCTCATGATATTAGTGGTCGTCCGGTTCTAATGATTGAAGATATTATTGATACCGGTCATACTTTAGCATTTTTGAATAAACTATTTGCTAGTCGTGGTGCCAGAAGCGTTGAAATTTGTTCATTGCTAGATAAACCCGCTCGACGCGAAGTTCCAGTAAAGATCGACTACCTTGGTTTTAAGGTTCCAAATGATTTTATTGTCGGTTATGGTCTCGATTACGACGGCCTTTATCGGAATCTCCCCTATGTCGGAATTTTGAAACGATCTGTTTATGAAAAATAATCTAAAAAAGTGAAGTTGAACATCAATCAGCTTCACCTTTTTTATTTAACTATCTGTTAATTAAAAAGCGCCATTAATTGCTTCATTAACCGGTGTATCACCATCTTCAACATCAAAGGCCTTTTGAATTGTATTGCCATTTTCTAATGCAGCAATAATTGTTGCCGCAACGTTAGAACGGCTAGTATAGGTATGTGGTAAGTAATCACCAATTATTACCTTACCAGTCCCCGTTTCGTTCGTTAAATTCTCCGGACGAACAATTGTGTAGTCAAGATTAGACTGACGTAATAATAAAACAGCATAATACATGGCTGCACTGTATTCTTCCCATTGACCCATCCAATCCATTTTCTTCTCATCATGGAATGCTGAATAGCACCAGCACTGACAAGCACAACACGCTTAATTCCCGCTTGTTCTGCCGCTTGATATAACTTTACCTTACCATCAAGGTCGATCATCCAGCCACCACCAATTGACATTCCCGTTACATTAGCACCCACTTTAGTAATCACACCAGCACCAGCCTTCCCTGGTATTAGTGGCGGTTGTGGTGCATCAAGTTGGCCGGTTCGCCAATAGATATCCGTATAATCAACGCTAATATATTGGTTATGAATCATAACTTCGTTTACAGATGGTTCGGGTATCTCATGACTTTCAACCTTTAGTACATCAGGAGATCCATATTCATGAACTATTATTTGTTTTGTTTGCATATCATCACCTGAAAAAACCAACTTAATTTTGACCTTTACCCCACAAGAAATTAATTAAATATTGATCAACCTGCTTATTTTCGTGTAAATTACTGTGTTTAGCACCTTTGCCGGTAATTTCGTGTTCAACATATGACTTAGCCCGTTTACCTACTAAATACTTGTATGACTTAGCAGAATTAACTGGCACTTGACTATCTGAATGGCTACCATCTTTGATGTCACCGTAGATGTTCATTACTCTTGCTGTCCGTGGGTAAGTTTGTCTCAAACTCAAAATTCCCTTATATTCAGGCAACATTATACTTGGCTTGCCGGTTTTGCGATTGACTTTAGCTTGCTTGGAACGAGGGTCTTCCATCATTAAGCCATTAAAGTGACCAGCGATGACTACTTGATGTGCCAATTTAGGCAGTCGTTGATTATTGGCATTATCAGCTAAGTAATAGGCAATGAGTAAATTTCCCATTGAATGACCAACAAAGTTAACCTTGTGAATGTGGTACCGTTTCTGCAACGCTAAAACTACATTCTTAATATAGATGCCGCTTTGATGGTACTCTTCAACATATTTTGGATCATTTGGTTTCTTATAATTGGCACTCTTGTTATTAACTAAGTTAACCTCAACAATGGGATTTTTAGCATTTTTAGCGATGGTACCAATCAGTTTAACTTGACCACCCTTGCTAACATTGGCTCGAATAATTGAGTTGGAAGCACCAGCCTTTTTGGCAGCATTTACCATTTGTGTTTCAGCTCGGTAACTACTCCCCCATCCATGAACAAAGATCGTTGGTGTAGAGCTATTAATATAATGCTTGGCATTCACTTGGCGTGTATAACGATGGTAGCCTGCCAAGCCTATGCCAATTAGCAATAATATAATTATGAAGCCCCAAATTTTTTTATGCTGTTTCATCTTTTACCCCTTTTTTATTACGGAAAATCGTTGTTACATTGCAGGTACAACCACTCTTCTGCATAACTATTATTACTTTAAGTTTTCCTTAAAGAAATGTTCGAACTTATCAAATGGAATCTTATCCATTTGGTCGTAAAGATCAGTATGAGTAGCGTTTGGTACTAATACTAATTCCTTAGGATCGGTCAAGCGCTGATAGGCAGCTTCCGCCATGTAACGTGAGTGAGCATTAGCTCCAGTAACAATTAGCTTTGGTGCTGCAATCTTTTCAATCCGTTGTTGAAGTGGGAAGTTGTAGTAGCCCCATGGACTTGTTGCGTCCCAGATAGCAGCTGAATTGATTGCCCGTGGATGGAAAGCCCGCTTGACATAGTAATTAAAGAATTCAGTTGTGACCGGATCTGCATCAGCTGGTAATTCGTCAGGGAAGAGTTTCTTGGCGCGAACCGGTTGATTGTTTTCATCAAATGGTAATTCATGGAACCCACCAACATGAGTATCATTATCAACATTTTCCCACCGCATCTGTGCTAAGTACTGCTTTTCAAGGTTCCGCTGTTCTTCGGTCTTGGAATTATTAAGACCAGCCCACATGGATTCAGCCATATCGTACATAACAGATGTTGCGACTGCTTTGATCCGCACATCAATTGAAGCAGCGGTTAAGACATGCGAACCTAAGCCACAAATCCCAATGGCCCCAATTTTATCGCGATCAACATATTTTTGCGTTCCTAAGAAATCAACAGCAGCTGAGAAGTCTTCAACAAAGATATCTGGTGAAGCGACATTGCGAATATCACCAGAACTTTCGCCAGTCGTTGATTGATCAAAAGCAACTGTTACAAAGCCCCGTTCAGCTAATGTTTGAGCATATAACCCACTGGCTTGTTCCTTGACGGCCCCAAATGGTCCTGAAATGACAATTGCCGCATATTTCTTGCTAGCATCAAAGTTACCCGGTAAGTAGAGGTGTCCAGCCACCATGAAACCGTAACGATTTTGGAAACGAACGTCCTTTACTTTAATAGCGGGATTAACATCAAATACCCGGGTATCATTAACGGCAGTTAGTGGATTAATACTGTAATTCATAATTTCTGAGTCTCCTTTAAATATCTTGCTTGATTGGACGAATGATTACTTCATTAATATCGGCATTTTCAGGCATATCAATGGCAAATTCCACTGACCGTGCCACATTATCAGCCTTTAATCCGACTTCTTTTTCAAATTCAATCTCAGCTTGCTTGTTTTCCGGATTGTTAATTGAGTTATATAATTCCGTCGCGACTGAGCCTGGTGAAACAATCGTGGTCCGAATTCCATTTTGGTGTTGTTCCTGACGTAATCCTTCAAAGATGGCCCGCACAGCAAACTTAGAGCCATTGTAAACCGCCAAGTTAGGAACTACCACGTGCCCCGCAACAGAATCCGTGGCAATAATCTGACCGCTCTTTTGTTTAACCATCACTGGCAAAACGGCGGCAATTCCATTCAACACGCCCATAATATTGACGTTGAGAATTTGTTGCCATTCATCATATGCGCGGTTAATTAATGCATTGACTGGCATGACACCAGCATTGTTATATAAAACATCAACCCGGCCAAATTTTTTAACCGCAGCGTCAATTAATGCTTGAACTTCATCTTTCTTAGTTACATCAACTTGCTTAACGAGAATTTCTTCATTGGGAAATTCATCCTTTAATGCTGTTAACCGGTCCAACCGTCGTGCGCCAATTACTAGCTTGGCATGTTGCTTTGCTAAGCGTTTAACGGTTGCGGCGCCAATTCCACTCGAAGCTCCGGTAATAACAACGACTTTTCCTTTAATCATCTTTGAATTCCTCCTTGTTGATAAGAAACATGTTCCCCTGTTGGAAGATCGTGAGTAATAATTACTCCAGCACCAACAACCGCATTCGCACCGATATGAACACCCGGCAAGATTGTGGCATTCCCGCCGATCCTTGCGCCTTCATCAATTACAATTGGTTTAGTAATATCTCCATCAACAGTTTGTAACGATACGCCTGCACCAATTTTGACATTATCATTAATCTCAATTCCACCTTTGTCTGCCATCATGACATTACAGCTAATCGAAACATTTTTTCCGATCTTGATGTTCCGACCATAATCACTGTAAAACGGCAATAGGATCTCAGTACTATCAGCTAATTGATAACCTAAAATCTCACTTAGCAATTGTCTTCGTTGCCGAAGAGTAATCCAACAAGTGTTGAGACGTTGCAAGAGACGTTGATTTTGTTCTAATAATTGCTGGTTAACTTTCTTTTGCTTAAGAATTATTACCCACCTCCATTCGTTTAACTGTTTTTATTATATTTTGGATTGCTTACAATGTGAAATACTTATATAATATTGGTGATAATAGTTTTTCGTTATAGTAAAGGAGACGAAAATGGAACTTCGTGTATTACGCTACTTTTTAGCCGTCGCTCAATATCATAATTTTACAAAAGCTGCTCGGGAGTTACTGGTCTCCCAACCGACCCTCTCAAAACAGCTTGGTGATTTAGAAAACGAACTAGGGGCCCAACTATTTATCCGCGGTCATCGCCAAGTTACCCTTACGGAAGAAGGCGAATATCTTCAAACACGAGCAAAAGAAATCATTCAGCTTGCGGATCAAACCACTGCCAACATCCAGGCAGAGCAGGTGGTTACTGGCACGATTTCAATTGGAGCTGGTGAAAGTGTCGGAATGCAACGAATCATGAACGTTCTTAGTGAAATCATTCAGGATTATCCCGAAGTGAAAATTCGCCTTATTAGCGGCAATGCCGATGAAATGGAGACAGCCTTAAAACATGGAGTAATTGACTTTGCTATTTTGATGTCTCATCGTAGTTTGACTAACTATAATCACATACAATTACCGGAAACCGATCGGTGGGGATTGGTTTTATTAAAAAATGATCCGCTTGCTCAAAAAGAATCTATTACCCCAGCGGATTTACTCGGGATCCCCCTCTTAGTATCTGAACAAGCAGTGGATGAACATCGTTTTCAAGATTGGTGGGGAAACATTGGTCACAAAATGAATATTATTGGTACTTATACGTTAGTTTTCAATGCTATGTTAATGGTTAAGCAAGGGAGTGCCGATATGATTACGTTTGATCACCTAGTTGATACGGCGGACGATAGTCCACTTACCTTCCGACCACTATCGCCAACTCTAACTGAATCAACCAACCTAATTTGGAAAAAGAACGTTACTCAATCAAAAGCAGCAAAATTATTTACTCAACGTTTATTAGCATCGTTAAATTAAAAATAATGACGCCATAATAAATAGGATCCAGTGTCTAGACTACCAAGCACTGGATCCTATTTATACTTACTTATGTTTTTCTCTCAAATTAACCATACATATAAAAGCCATTAGTTGCCCCTGGATCGATGTCTAATGATTGAAAGGAGCAATTTCTAGAAAGAGTTAACAGCTGGCAGTTCGGCAATGAAAACTATTTGCCGAGCCCTGGCGACAATCCCTGTTTCTTCTTCGATTCATCGTTACTCCACAGAACATAGTGACAACGGGGACAAACCTGCCGCTGGCGACCTTTACATTCTTGCCAGCGTAACGGCGATCCACATTGCGGACAATAGTTAAACATTTGAGCCACCTACTTTCCCAGCAGTGACCATTGCTGTAATAAGTTTTCAATCACCTGGGCTACCTTATCTTCCTGGTGACGATAAATATGTCCAGCATTTTGGATATAGATTAATTTATTGTCGGTGGAATACGGTAAATGATCATTAATATTTTCTAAATAATTTTTAGGTGAATTACCCGCAAAACGGTCATATGTCCCAATAAGGAGCACCCCCGTGTAATTAACGTTAGCTAGTTGGGTATAATCGCCATTTTGGTCAGAATGAACATTATTAAGCGTATCATCGGTCAGCCAACGCTGAGCATTGCCTGCCGTACTTGTTAACCAACGAAATAGGCGAAACGGTAAAATTTGTTTTTCCTTACCACTAGCCAATTGCTCATTAATTAGCTGGCGTTGTCGGTTAGTAACACATTTTCTTAATACTTTTAAATCAACCGGGCTCATTAGCAAAAAGCGATCAACCGCGGATTCCTGATGATTAGCAAGATAATGAATCACCTTATTAGCGCCAAAAGATTGGCCGCCTAACACAATATGTTGATAACCCATCTTTCGTGCATAGTCCAGGTAGGCGGCAACATCCTCATCACTTCGCCGGAAGTCTTCATCGTATGCTCCGTATACTTCTTTTGCCCCGGTCCGCTTATTAAAGGCGGTAACCTTATTAAAGGCATCGCGTGTATGGGCAACGATAAAATCAACATTTTGCTGCGCTAAACGCTTACCAATAATCGTATAAAAGGGATTATTATGGATATTTCCTTCCACTCCAGTAATTACAATTACCACCGTTTTAGCCCCTGGGGATTTAAAGATGTTTCCCTTTAAGGTCGTCCCTGCTGAAGTAACAACATCCAATGCCCTTAACATTATTTACCCCTTCTTTCACTAATTTCGTCTAACTGGCCGTGGGTTATGAATCGCCATGTCTAAATGATCCCGCTCTGCCTGCAGCATTGCTGGCGTATAACGATAATGAGCCGCGTGTTGCCAATTAAAACTGGTTTCAATTTGATCTTCGTGATCGTGTTTAATTAAGTCAATCAAGTCCGGATTTAGCATGACCGCCCGACCAACTGCTATTAAGTCGGCCCAGCCAGCATTATAGGCATCTAAAATCTGGTCAGCTGTCTTCAGGGAACCTACCCCGATCAACGGCAACTTACCATTAATACGATCGTGATAAACCTGCATTCGAGTTAACTTCTGATCAGCACCACGCCGGGGATGCGAATAAAAGCCAAGTAATGAGACATGGAGATATTGCAGTGGCTTCTTCACTAACTCATCGACCAGCGCTAGCGTATCTTCCATCGTAAATCCTTGTCGAGGACGTTCGGGAGAAAAGCGGTAACCAATAATAAAATCAGGCCGCTGGTATTTTTGTCGTACCGCGTCGATCGCATCGATAATCGCTAGCGGAAACTTCAACCGGTTGGCAAAGCTACCGCCCCATTCGTCGGTCCGGCGATTAATATTACCGGCAAAAAATTGTTCGATTAGCCAGCCGTTTGATCCTTGAATTTCAACGCCATCCATTCCTGCACGAAGTCCCAATTCTGCCGCACGAGCAAAATTGGCTACCATTTGCTTAACCTCGGCCCCCGTCATTGTCCGTGACCGACCACGACGATCGCCAGTTGGTGCAACAACCGGATGCCCCTTCGTCATCCACTTTTTTGCCTTATATCCGGAATGAGCAAGTTGCATTACAATCTTAGCTCCTTGGTGATGGGCAATTTTAACGTACTCTTGAAGAGTAGCAAAATTTGACTCGTCAAAGGCATTAGGCGATTCAAAGCCAATCCCGCTTGGGAAAACATTAGTAAACGGCATTATGTACATACCGAATCCTCGAAAACGATCATGCCAGAAGTTGCGGGCAGTCGATGTTAATTCACCATTTTTACCCGAATCATAGATTGTCAGTGGTGCAACGACAAGGCGATTCTTAAGCCGGACACCATTATTAAGTGTATATGGTTGAAATAAAGGTTGATATTTACTTTTCATCGTTATCCCTCGATCCTGTGATTTGATCTGAACCTTTTGGTGGAAATACAATCCAAAAAATAATATTAATTGCGACGATTAGTAGAGAAGCGATTGGCAGCCAAGCTATTAGCACTAACCCGGTTACCAATGAAAGCAACTCAAATAGCCAGCGCTGGGGACGCAGCATCAACATAATTTGCGGTGAACGCTGGGGATTATCATTAGCCAGCATTGCGACCATGATGTAAAAGGTGATTCCCCAAATTGCAAAAATCAAAAAGTAGAAGTAAGCTGCCGCTTTAGAGAAAGGATCCGCACTAATCCAACCGGTGGCTACCGGGAAGAGTGACATAAAGAACAGCCACACGACATTAGCCCAGAATACCTTCCGAGAAATCCATTGTGCAGACGTAAACAGAAAATGATGGTTATACCAGGTTGCTGCAATCCGAAAAAAACTAATTAAATAAGCTAAAAAGTAGGCTTTTTCACTCCATAGCGCACTAAAGTGACTTCCGGATGGGATTTTGATCTCCAATACCATAATCGTCATTACGATTGCGACAATTGCATCGGTAAATGCTTCTACTCGTGCCTTATTCATGTGCTCTCCCTCCTCTAATTAATTACTGCCAGCTTTGAACTAGTTTTAGAATTTCATCTGCTAATACCTGCTCCTTTTGTTGGTAGGTATGACCGGTCTTAGGAATAACAATTAGTCGATTTTGTTTGGCGGTTTGCATATGGTCATTAATATTCTCCAGAAACTTTTGCGGCTCGCCATAAGTAAAGCGATCGTAACTACCAATGATCAACGCACCGGTTTGGGTTATCGCTGCCACCTGAGAAAAGTCTTTTTCCGGTTCAACATGAACATTATTTAAAATGTTATCGAATACCCACTGATAATCAGTATCAGCGGTCCCAGGAATCCAGCCTAGTAAGTTAAAGGGCATCCGCTTTTCTCCAGCTCCTTGCTGGCGTTGATTAAGGATCGCCTGCTTCTCTTCTTCAGTAACAACACTTGTTAAATGCTCTAAGTTAGCTGGGCTCAAGAAAATGAAATGCTTAATTCGCGTATCACGGTGCCGTGATAAGTAATAAATTACCTTATTAGCACCGAGAGAATGACCAGCCAAAATAATATTGGTATATCCTTGCCGGTAAACATAGTTTAGATAAGCCTCAATATCTTCATCAGTGTTATTAAAATCCTCATTCCATGACCCGATGAGTTCTTGCTTGCCGGTTTTTACATTTAGTGTCGGCATTTCACCAAAGGCGTCTGCCGTCTGGGCATAGATAAAGTCAATTCCTGCATCCGATAGCGTCTTGCCAAGATTCACGTAAAAAGGATTAGAATAAAAGTTGCCATGGATCCCCGTAATGGCGATCACTACTGTGGATGGTTGAACATTCCGCGGTGCGTCAAATAAAACCCCAGTTAATAGACTTCCCCGTTTAGTTGGTAACGATAACCTCTTCATTTGCCATTCCCTTCTTTACGATTCTTTTCGATAGAAAATTGTTGACTTAATTTTTCCTTTGTTAGCGAACTATCCTTTAGTTGGTTAATTACTGCTGCTTCCTTAACATCAAACGCTTCCTTTAATTCCAAACTTGAGATGTGGGGATGATGAGCAATCAAAGCGGCAAGATTCTCCGCATTAAATTCAACTGGTCGGGCATATACCTCGTCATTTGTGACCTGCTTAATTAACTTTTGCCATTCTTCATACTTTGGAATTCCCTTAAGAACATAGGTTTTTCCATTGTAGGTAAGAAGATAAGCTGGCAACTGATTGATTTTCATTTGCTGCATGATCTGCTGTTCCTGAGCCAATTGTCCCTTAACGCCCGTTGAGTGATAGCGGCGGTTAAATTCAACTTGATCTAAGTTAAATTTTGTCGCTAGCGTAGTTAAATATTTAAGGTCATTTGTTTGCCGATTAGCCACAACAGTGTCATATTGCATTTCGTAAAGGACTTGCATTTCGGTGTCTTGATCGTTTCCACCGATTGCCCGCAACCCCTGATTAAGGGGTACTTATGACAGATGGGATTGATCAAATAACTGAGCACCACCGCCCATGTAAATTGGCATCCCCGCAAGCCGTTCTTCCTGGAGGTACACCTGCATTAACCGTGTCCAGTATTGGTTTAGGGCTACCCGTTGGCCATACATTTTTTCAACATTGGGGTCAACTAAGTCATAAACATTCTTGACCAGCTGTCCCATCATTAATTTAAATTCAAGCTGTCCCCCATAGTGAGTTTCAAGCTTGCGCATCGTGGGCCAAGTCTCCCACAGCATTCCCATCATGGGATCCGCAACTATTGTAATTGTTAATCTAGCCATATTTTTCTCCTCATTATTAGCGTTGTTTTATCTTTGGGAACATCGCATTCCCTGCTAAGGTTCCATAAAGCATGGCGGGAGTGAACCGATAAGAAGGCATCTTATTCCAATCAAATTCACTTTGGATTTCGTCTTCCTTACCTTCTTTAATCATCTGGACAAGGTGGGGATTAAGTTCAACCGCGCCCCCGACAGCTAAGAAGTCAGCCCAGCCAGTATTAAAGGCCTTTAGCCCATTTTCTTCTGCAAATAAGTCGCCAACCCCAATGAATGGCACCCGACCATTAATTCGCTTATGTGCTGCTTCCATCCGGGTAATATGCTGGTCGCCACCCCGACGAATCTTCTTATAGAAATTCCACAATGAAATATGAATGTACTGCAGTGGCTTTTCAACCAACCGATCAACCAGGGCCATTGTCTCTTTCATCGTGAGACCATCTGTACCAGGCTCTTCTGGTGAGAACCGGTAACCAACGATAAAGTCAGGCCGATGATACTTTTGCCGAACCTCATCAACCGCATCAATGATTGCTAATGGGAAATTGAAGCGCTTCTCCATTGTCCCACCCCAATGGTCTGTTCGGTGGTTATAGGTTGCTGAAACGAATTGTTGAATCAGCCACCCGTTGGCTCCGTGAATTTCCACCCCATCTAATCCGGCCCGAATAGCTAGCTCAGTGGCGTACGCAAACGAATGAATAATCTCCCGTACTTCTTCATCAGTCATCTCCCGTGCACCAAAGTAGCTCATCTCACTTGGCCCCCAAACGCCGTTTCCACGAGTCATTGACTTATCAGCATGCACTCCAGCATGGGCAAGTTGGATGACTGCTTTGGCACCTTGCTCATGAGAAATTTGCGCATATTCTTTTAAATTATCAAGGTGTTCTTCACTAAAAGCGTTCGGCGATTCAAACCCAATCCCACTTGGGTGAACATTGGTAAACGGAATGATCCACATTCCAAATCCGTTAAAACGGTCATGCCAAAACTTCCGTGAAGCAGGGGTTAGTTCACCATCAGGACCGGCATCATAAACGGTTAACGGGGCAACAACTAAACGATTCTTAATTTCAACACCGTTATTGAATGTGTATGGTTGAAATAGTGGTTCATATTTTTTATTCATAATCTTTATGCTCCTTCATCTTTATCGTTGTGTTCATTTTATCCAATAGATAATTTTTAACAAGTACGCACTTTTTTCTTCCTTAAAATGCAAAAAAATTTAATGACTTATCAGAGATAGTCACGACGATCAATAAACTGTCCTTGGACGCCCCAGCTACTAATATCATCATATTTAATGTAGAGGTGATCTGGCTGAATTCCTAAAACCTCATCGAAAGCCTTGGTAATATCAGCATTTAATCCTTCGTAGCCAATATGGCTTTCCGTACCGAAAATACTGACTTCAATATACGCTAATGGTTCATCACCCTTTCCCCGTAAATAGAGCGGATAATTGTCCTGAAAACCAACCATTAGGACATCTTCACTTTTCCCTGGAACATTAGCGATTGCTAATCCCAACTTCTTTTTTAAACTCAATTCTTTTCCCTTGGGGATTTTAATATTTACCCGTGACATAATAAATGGCATCTTGGTCACTCCTTTGTTTCTTGACTTATTATGCAAGTAATTGTATCTTGGTGAAAAGAGAAGAACAAGTACGCACTTTTTTCTTCCTTTAAATTTTTTGGAGGGACTATTATGGATCAAAATGAATTCGACCAAAAGATTAAATATTTTCATGATAATATGCCTAAGCAATGCCCCATTCTTTATTCAATGAAAATTATCGGTTCAAAGTGGAAAATTCCGGTCATGTGGTATTTAATGCTTAACGATGGTCAACACTATAATGAGTTGAAACGAAGCATTGGCTCCATTACTAACACGATGCTTACCAAAAGCCTTCGTGAGCTAGAAGAGGACGGCCTCCTCAAAAGGGTTTCCAAAGGAACTGTTCCCCCATCAGTTACTTACCACCTAACTGATACGGGAAAGAGCCTTATTTATACCATGGGTGACCTATTTGAGTGGGGAAAAGACCATATGGAAATGGAAAAAGACAATCGCAAGCCACAGCAAGCTAATAAGTAAAATTAAGATAAAGGTAAATAATTACTAAATATAATTTTTATACATAAAAGCAGGACTCAATACACTTTGAAGTGCCATACAATTGTTAGACAAAAAACCTAATGATTGTGGGGCACTTTTTATATGGTCAAATACAAATCTGAATTAAAGGTGCAGATTGTTAATGAATATCTTTCCACTTCGCAAAGTACACTTGCTTTAAGTGAAAAATATCAAATTAGCGGGCGTCAAATAGCTGAATGGATAATGGATTCAAAGATACCGATTTGATGGCATCGATGCCTTGAAACGACGACGTCGTAAACGGATATTTACCACTAATTTTAAGTTAAATGTGATAGACTACTACCAAAACCCATGCGGATTCAATGGCTGAAGTAGCGGCTCGTTTTGATACTTTAAACGCAAAAATTTAGATCTGGCGCTCACAATTCGAACGAGACGGGATCACAGCTTTGAAGCCACACCGGAAAGGTAGACCGTACAAGGACGTTACAGAACTAACTGAACTTTCTCAAAAATACGTTCAATATTTTAACAACGTTAAAGACAAAAGGTATGACCCCGGTTGAATACCGAAATCATACCTTAGTGGTTTAATAATTTAATTTTGTCTAACTTTTGTCTTGCACTTCATTCCGAAGGATCCCTAAAAATTTAGAAGGCGAATATGGCCAAAGATATCAATTATCATTATTAGTCGCCTCCTTGACATATTCCTTTCTGCCGCCTTTTTTCCATTATTGCTATTTTTCAGCATCAATACTTTTATGGATCCACCTAATAAGGTTCTGGGCTGGCTCGGTCAATACTGTCCCCTTCCGCCAAATAAGGAATTGTTGTTGCCGACGTGCGGGGGAAAAGGGGATGAACTTTAGGCTCGTGGAAGCCGGTCGGGGAGCACCTTCAATGCAAACAACGTTACCCAAACCGGCCGCCACAAGATAGCAGACGTTGGTCAGGAGGTTTGATTCTGCGACCACGCGCAGTTGGCTCCTTTGCAAACCTAACCATTCGTTTAATTCATCATAAATCAAGGACCGATGAGGGATGATTAGCGGTAAATCACGTAGTTCGGCTGCCGTCACGGCCTGCTGACCAGCCAGCTTACTGTCCGGGCGGACTAATAATCCCCAACGATCCGTAATCGGCATTTTTAGCGTATGGTATTTGGCAGTACTAATGGGCGCTGATACCAGGCCAAGATCTAAAAGCCCCTGGTCAAGGTGTGCCTTGATATCCTCACCATCAGCATCGTAAAAATTATAGCAAACATGCGGGTAGCGATCATGGAAGGCAATAAGCTGCGGAATCAGCAATCTGGTTACTTCAGACTCAACACAACCAATACTGATTGTCCCCGTCAGATCATCGTTACTGATTGTGGCCACCATTTGGTTTGCCTGATCGAGTTCGTTTAGGATATGCTGGACCTTTGCGTCATATGCACGACCAGCCTTGGTAAGGTCCATCCGTCGCCGTTCCCGAATAAACAAGGGCACCTTCAGCTGGGCTTCGAGCTGCTGAATTTGGCGGCTGAGGGTTGGCTGGGAAATGTGGAGTTCACGGGCCGCCCCGGAGATGGTCCCCTGCTTGGCGACCGCTAAGAAATAACGCAAAATTCTGGTTTCCATACTTTTCCTCCTTGAATCGATGCCACGATACTATTCAATTCAAGTATACCAACCTGTCACCAAGGAAGGTACTAAATTTAAAAGAACGGGCGGCCTTATTAAAAGCTACGAATAAGGCCGCCCAACTTGACTTAGGATTTATTCATGATTATATCTGGTCTTCAACGCTGTCCAGTTTCTTCCACCAGTTACTACCTACGGATAAATTTGCGGTCTGCGGACAGCATCCCCTGCTTATCCATAAGGTAGCGTTCAACCTTCATATGAAGATCATGTTTCGCACGCAAAGCGGCCAATTCCTGCATCATTGGCAACGCGTGGTGGGCATCCAGCGCCGCCTGATTACGCCAGTGATCAATCAGGAGAATCGTCTCCAGATCATCTAGCGGCCGAAAGTAGACATAGCCCTCGTTACCTGGTCTGGCGAAAAAGTAGAAACCCCGATTGCCCGGAGCTTACCAGCCTGATAAGCCCTTTCCATTGCCCGCCAGGCATTAAAGACATCCCCATAGGGCATATAGATTAAATATAAGTCGATATAATCGAAGCCCAATTTTGCTAACGACCGGTCAATCGC
This sequence comes from uncultured Limosilactobacillus sp., assembly GCF_934202705.1. Lineage (GTDB taxonomy): Bacteria > Bacillota > Bacilli > Lactobacillales > Lactobacillaceae > Limosilactobacillus. Next base: position 20,831 of record NZ_CAKPYE010000006.1, on the reverse strand, counting down.
CTGCTGTGGCCTTGCTCCCTGGTAGTTGGTACCCACATCTTAGCAGTAACAAAGAACTGGTTACGCGGAATGCCACTATCCCTAATGGCGCGTCCAACGGCCGCTTCGTTTCCGTAAGCCGCTGCCGTATCGAATAAACGGTAGCCGGCCCGGATAGCACTCGTGCAAGTCATCCATCTGGAACACCCCAAAGCCTAGTTGGGGCATCGTTATTCCATTATTAAGTTTAACCGTTCACATTGCTAGAACTACCTTCCTCTTTAATTACTTAACGTCCTTGGGCAGCATCCCCACCGGGTTCTGATTCAGGGCGCCCACAACTTCATGAGCCGTATATGGTTCATCAAGGTATTTCACCTCATCAGGGGTCAATTCAATTTCAACGGCCCTCGCCGCATCATCTAAGTATTGCGTCTTGGTGGCGCCGACAATCGGTGCCGTGATTCCCTTGGCCCATTGCCAAGCCAGGGCGATCTGGGACATCTTAACGTGATGCTGGTCCGCTAGTTCTGCTACCCGCTTAATGATTGGCATATCCTGCTTCTCGGCATGGTCATACTTGGCCCGTTCCGAAGTATCAGTTGCACTGCGCTTCGAATGACCTTCCCAGGTTGGCCGCGTTAAGTGCCCACTGGCGAGTGAACTGTACGGCATCAGCATCACCCCGTCCTGTTGGCAGATTGGAATCAATTCCCGTTCGTCTTCACGATAAAGCAGGTTATAGTGGTTTTCCATTGCTACGAACTGGTGCCAACCATTCTGTTTAGCAACGTGTTGCATGTTTTGAAATTGGTAACCATACATGGCGGAGGCGCCAATTGCCCGGACCTTGCCTGCCTTGATTAAATTATCCAGGGCCGCCATGGTCTCCTCAATCGGGTGGTCGTAGTCAAAGCGATGAATAATATATAAGTCAAGGTAGTCGGTGCCTAACCGCCGTAAGGTACCATCGATTTCTCGATTAATGGCCTCCCTTGAAAGGCGACCATCGTTGAAGTAGACCTTGCTAGCGAGGACCACCTTATCACGCGGAATTTGGTGTTTCTTCAACGAATTGCCAATGTATTCTTCACTGGTTCCCATCCCGTATACGTTGGCAGTATCAAAGAAATTAATACCGAGTCCTAGGGCGTGCTGAATCACCTTGTCAGTCTGCTCTTCATTCAGGATCCAGCGATAGGTCTTCATGGCGGGCTTGCCGAAGCTCATCCCACCAACCGCTAATTTGGAAATCTTAATATCTGTTGTTGGAATATAACTATACTTCATCTTTTATCACTTCCTTAACTTAATTATGAAGTCCCAAACTATAAATGTAAATTACCTATAGTTAATGCTTATCCACTTATTTTAGGCATGACCATCTGACAAACACATATTCACCCCCTGCTTGAACTGTGACAACTTATCTAATAACGTTATTCAGTCGATAAAGCTCAAATTAGTCGCACAGCCGCAACACAGCAATGATGATTGTGGCAGCAAAGAAACGTGATTGAGGATCAACTTAATGATTAAAATGATCGCCAGGAATAATACTGCTATAAAAACAACGACCAGAATTGATTTAAATGTGAAATGCCGCCGGATATCCTTCGTTTGTTACGAGAGAATTTGCGTTGTAATAGTTTGACCACTATACTTCGTAGCGCTATCTACAGGTATTTTAAATAATTGATGATAGAGGGGCTTATTTAACTCTACATGGATGAAGTTAGCATCGTGGTACCTCAATGTAAGGTTACTGGGCAAATTGGGACAAAAGTGATTTATATTTTAGAGTTTTAATTCTAAAATAACTTTTTACTTCAAAAATGTTACTAAAACTGGGCACTATCAAGTAAGAAAGTGAGATCATGTCTGTTTCAATTGCAAAACTCAAACCCACCAAGACGCGTGGTGTCCGCTATCGGGCCCGCTTCCGTGGTTACTACCGCGGGGATGATTTGCAGCTCCACGCCTTTGACAGCAAAAAAAGAATAACAATGCATGTCTCTACAAGACGTAAACATAACGCAAAAAAGAAAGGCCATACGGTCAAAATCCGTGTGGCTCTAGGGTTCACGTCATCGTTGTTCAACGGCACCGGTTGTATAATTTATACTGATATTGTTTTGCACATTCGGGACAAATATGGCAAGTGAACTTAGAACCCCCGCCGATAAAGGGCTGCAAACGCGTATATTATGCATCTGCCCATATTCTGCCCATAGTCGTTTATTTTCGTCAAATAACGACAAAAGGAATGCATAAACTGCACTCCTTCAATTTCGTACCACTCAATTCACATCATTATAGCACACGGCGCCAAATAAGGGGGCGCCTTTTTTGATTGGCGGTTCGGCATAGCCGACCTTAACAGTGTTATGTAACGAATCATATAACAAGAAGGGATGATAAACAGATGGAAGTTTACGACTACTTGCGTCATGAGACTGATGACATAAAAGCATATCTTAGAGAAAATTACGACTTAACAGTGCTTCTTCGCAAAAAAGGCCCGACTGACAATCTAACCGATTTCCTTTGGAATAAAGATGAAATCACCGGTAACGGTTCGGGCTCATACACCCTTAGCGCTTATCAAGCAGAGCGTAATTTGTTCGGTAACTGGGTCTTACTAAAAGACGCCGTTGATGAATTATCGCCGGGAACGTCAATTTTAGAAAAATGCCCTGAGTGGTGTGATGTAACGATAAGATGCTACCTTACTACATCAATGTGTATACAAAGCTCTATATGAACTAAGGGAGGAAATTCGCTCAGATACTCTATAAAATTGTTCGGCGGCCAATTATACGCTAAAAAGCAAATGAGATCCTCTAAATTATCGCGATAGTATAAGAGCCTGGCAAACACCGAACTTCTCAATGTCTGGACAATCAGAACATAAAGGTGACCGCCGAACAGATCTTATAGATAAGGTGATTTGGTGATATTTTGAGAGATGATAAGGACCCACTGACTGAGTATCTTTATGTCTATGACTTAAAAGATAACTGGCCCTTAATTTGATGGCCAACTGGTAAGTTATCGACTAGTGATACTTTTGTCTCCACATGATGTAGAACAATGTACTGCCGCCCACTTTCCGTTTTTTGGTAAAGAAAGACCCGATGCCGTGAATGAAGGTATCGGGTTTTAATTTAAACGTCATTAGCAGGTAACGTTGAAACGGTCCCCATCGTCTGGGTCAAAGATGGCGTCAACCAGTTCGTTGTCCGTCATGGTTTCGGTGCTGATCTTGTCATCATCATGGATTGATTGGTAATGATAAAAATCAGTAAGATCTCTTAAATCATTGTAGGGCGCAGGTGAGATCGAGATTAAGTGACACATCCCGAAAACGTCAAAAAGAGATTTATCCGCATATCCGATTGGATTCACTAAATAACGGTTTTGATTTAGTGACTTCATCGCAGTAATCACAACTGACATCACCGATGAAGTCGGTATCCACATACTCTCAGATATTCCGTCGTCTTTGTCTTCACAGAACCGCGCCGCACGGGCAACCAATTTATTTTTATGTAAATTGGTTAGTGCTTCAGTAGGTATCATCGTAACCAATCCTTTCTCAACTCTGAGTAAATATTTTGAATAGAGAACTTATAAATATCCTTTATCCATCCAATTATTTTTCAACAATTATATTTTAACATATCAGCCACCTAGACAAAGGGAAGAACAGCTATATATCAGCCATTTACACATGAGAAAATGGTCGGACACTGGTCACTTTTTGGTAACATTTTTATGGTAAAAAAACTTCCATACATTCATTATCATAAGATGTAATAAATGTGTATATTGTGTATATACAGATAATTAATTTTACAAACAGCGCATAATGAAATACTAAATATCATTTTTTAAAACTTTTCTAAACAAAATAGCACCCAATCCTGTATAATTGGATGCAAAAATGAAATATGAATTATAATGACATAGTACATTTGGCTGGATTTAGAATTCAGCAGATTTGCTAAATGACATATTTAAAGTAGCATTTATCCGCCAATCGCCTTGCTCGTGACAGTTTTTCACCCAGCGCGGTAAAATAAAAGGCTTCTCCGGCCAATATTTCAGACGATTCTCCGCAGTCCATTGCCGCCTTCCGCGGTACTTAACCCCACGATATTTGGTAAATTCTGCGGTTGGCTGGCTTGGATATGGGGCATAGCGTTGACAATACTTATGCCATTGATTTTGGTAAACCATTAATGAGTGTAATTTGCGTCGATTAGCCATTGGAAGCACCTCTACAAACCTAGCTCATCAGCCTGATTGGTTGGTGAGTTCTTTTTATGCCGACTAGTTTTCTCTTGTTCTTCTCGACGATGCCGTTCTTGCGCCTGCCGTTTTTGCTTCAGTTCCTGTTGTCGCACTTCTTCTAAATAGTTTCGGAAATCTTGGATTTGACGCAACCGTTTATGCTCCCGTTCGCTTTGCGTATTGCGCAACCGCCACTTGGGAACCCGCTTATTACTATTTAATAATTGATCAATTTCGGCATCACTCATCATTTTAATATTAAATGACATTAAGACAGACCACCTTTCTTCAGATAATAATAATCAAGGACACCGCTGACTAGAGTCATGACTAGTGCACCACCTAATTTCCACCAGCCAGGCACGGCTAGCACCACGCTAAGAGCGATGAGAAATTCTACTAGCAACCCTGCTAAACACTTCACACAATTACCCATATCTTGAGAAAGCTGATCAGCACTTTTTTGACTAGCTTTAGCCGCTAGTTTGGCCCCTAATGACGCTTCCTGGGCATCTTTTCGATCCTGCTTAAATTGCTGACTAACCACCGTTGCAATAATCTGGTCAACAGATAACCCGGTATCTTGTTGGAGTTGCTGATAGACATCGCTTGTCACCTGACTAGTATGAATGGTTAAGCCACCTTTAAAGCGGTAAATTAACTGCCTTAAGGTCGGCACAAGATTATCATTCACTGTCTTAGTGTACCGCTCTAAATAGCGGCCCACTTGGTCCAAGTCCGCCAGCTTGGCAATATACTGTTGGGTCTTGGCATCCATCTTTCGTTCACGCAAATTGATGTTGGTTTCTAAGCCATCATACTTCTGCGCGAGGGCATCCACTCGATCACCAAGGCCATCGTTAAAACCAATGTCGCGGGCATCAGAAACCGCGTCGGTTAACTTAGAGGTTTGGTCCGCCAGTCCCTGTTTGATGGCTTTGTTGTTCTGCTGCACGGCGGCGTGCAAGTTCTTGATGTCGTCTTTGTCGGCTAAGGTCTGCAAGTCGTCTTTGCTGACACTTTGCTTGGCTAGCTTGTTGAGCTTGTCGCTGAGCTCTTTGCGCGTGTTCTTCAGCTTCGGCGGCTTGGAGCTGTCGTCGATTGAGTTGATTGATGGTTTGCTTTTGCTTGGCTCGTGCGCGGGCTTCCCGGGCCATGGTTTTAAGTTTGACGAGTTGTTCATCGTTGCTTTGTTCATTAAGGTCTTCTCCCTTCTTCGTTTGACGTTGCATCCAATACTTCTCTAATTCGGCCTTGCTGTATGCTTTGCCAAGTCCCCGGGTTCGCTTCACCTGGCCGGTTTTCTTATCCACATTCTGATAAAAATCACGAACACGCAGTACTTTAGTACCTGATTGTGCTTTGACTTCCTGCATATAAGTCCAGGATTTCCCATGTTGCCGTGCTTTGACGGTTACCCCATGACTAGCTAAGTGATCCAAAAATTCTTTGGTATTCTTGACCTCCGTCTTCACTTGGTCAATCAGTTTCTTCAGATAACTAGCCCAATCAGAACGATTAGTTAGGTTATCAATATCCTGTCGTGGCTTATCCCGATTAATCGGACCAACCCACTTACGCCCAGTAAGCTTTTGATAGTTTTCTTCCATAACTTGGTCAAAGTCTTTGCGCATTCGGATAATATTGAAGCGTGAAGTCGCAATCGTCTTACCATTCTTCTTGATTGTATTAAAAATTACATGGGCATGGAGCTTACTGCCATCACCATCGGCCTGAATAGCCACCGCACATTGGGCATCGGAAAAATGCTTCGTCACGTATTTTTGCACCAACGCGAGTGCTTGCCCGGCGGACTGCTGTAAATCTTGGTCTGGGTTAAACTCGTCACGACTGAAACTGATAATCATCGTTTGGGCTTGATATAACCGTTGGGGATTATGAGCCCGTTTCAATGACTGGTGAAATTGCTTCTCTAAATAAGCCCCATTTTGCGTGGTGCTTAACATCCCGTTTTGGTCATGCAGCATGTTCAAGTTGAAGCCGTTACACGCTAACACCCGGTGATCCGTTACCTGATAACTATGGGGTGGATCATTAAAAACGTACTTCAACCGACCATAGCTATGCTGGCAGGCGTGTGTCTGAATCACTGACAAGCTGGTCACCTAGTTTCTCTTCACCGTTAAACTGGTCGACTAACACATTCAAGTGTTGGACCGTGTCGTGCATCTCGGCCAAACGATGGGTCACCCAATTCCAGGTATCAGCATCCTCAGGTTCTGCCTGGGCGGCTTCCTGCAAGATGCTCTTAATCTCCTTAATATCATTGGTAACCGATGTGGCGGACCACAGAATGCCCGCTAATTGGGCTTGGACATCTTGATACCGTGTTTGAATATCACTTAACTGTTGATTAGCCGTATGACCTTTAATACCCAGTAATACTTGGGTCATCGGTAGTCGTTTACCATTCAACAGTTTAATCATCTCTAGCATGGTATCTTGGCCCTGTTCATGCAGGTGGGTTGCCCGATCAATCAGCAACTCATCTTGCACCATTTTCCGGACAGCATCGGCACTATTTTGAGCGCCCACTAGTTGTTTAGCGTGTTCAAACTGCTCCTTTTCCTGATCGTTCAAACGAGTTTGGATCAGGTGGTTCCGTGCATTATCCATTGCTATAACCTCCTCAGTTTTGCCGTCCCGGCAAAAGATAATTTTTCAACCTTCGCTTGCGAGCGACAACGGTTGACTAAAATTATCGAAATCGTCGGGAGCCTTTTTATTCAAATTATGCATTGAAATTATATATCAATACCCTTTACGTATATTATACGTCTGACATATTCGTTTAAAAAGGCTCTTGCAAGCAATTAATTACACAATACGGCGCATTTTGTAATATTTCTTGGAGGGATTCCCCGGGGAGTCCCTTCACCCTAACGGCGAATCGTCGGCAAGCCCGTTATTACAGGGCAGGAATAATGCCATTTTTCCCAGAAGGTTTCCGACGATATTACTTATTAATTCAAAATAAGTAATACAACATTGACCAATCAGACTTGCCCGCTTGGATTCCGCAATTTACTTTTTGAGTTCATCAAAAAGTAAACAAAAAATGACTTACCTTGTCACTGACGACGAGGTGAGCCAAAAGTCACTATCTGGAATGACCCAGATAGCGGGTCAGCTCCCTTTCAGTAAAAGTAGCCAAAATGATAAAATCAGTAGCTGCTAGCTAGTCCCGCATAGCTAATTAATAGCTTTTAACTAGTATTAAACATTAATCCTCTATAATTTGACTAGCCAATGGATATTTAATCGCTCAAACACACAATTTTAAAATTAAAACGTTGATATATCAACGGTCAGAACCTCTTCTTTTTTCTAATAAACACACAGAACATCTTTTTAAATTTTGTGTGGCCAATTGTGTGTTTGAAACAGTAATTCGCACCTTTTCAGAACCATTCACTTCAATTCTAAAATATACAAAAAAGCCTACATAATAAGCTTTTACGGCTTACTCTGTAGACTTCTAATCGGTTATAAACCTAATCTAGTGCTGACTAGAGGATTCGAACCTCCCTTTCAAATCCACCATCCTACCCTTTTTCGGAACAATTAACGTAATTAAGACATAACTAATAATTAAGGTCAAAAGTAGTTGCATATTTCATTCCCTCTTTGGTATTAACATGACTAAATATGGATTGCTCTCTTAATAGTCTTTTGGTATGAAATGAAGCCGAGCGTTGCCCACTAATTGCATAAATCAGATCTTATCCACTGCTTGCTTAACCGCCGTCTGACCATCTTCAACATCGAATGCTTTACGAATCGTATTGTCGTTTTCTAGTGCAGCAACGATCACGGCCGCCACGTTAGCCCGGCTAGTCGTAGTATGCGGTAGGTAATTTCCAATATTGACCAGCCCTGTCTCGGGATCATTAGTCAGTGTTTCTGGTCGCACAATGGTGTAATCCAGATCCGTCTTGGTAAGCAATAAGTCCGCATAGTACATCGCGGCACTATATTCTTCCCATTGGCTCATCCAAACTAGTTTCTTGTCATCGTGGAAGTGTTGAATGGCCCCGGCGCTAACCAGAACCACCCGCTTAATCCCAGCCTGTTCAGCGGCCTGGTATAACTTGACCTTACCATCAAGGTCAATCATCCAGCCACCACCGATAGAAATCACGATTGCATCAATGTTATCCAGTCCTGCCTTAATAGCAGCAACTGATTGGCGAACATCAATCAATCGTGCTTCGACGCCCTGATCCGTAAATTCTTTAACTTCTGCTTGGTCACGCACACCAGCAATCGGTGTGAAATTATCATTTTCCTTTAATTGTGTAACCACCTGACGACCAGTTTGGCCATGTGCCCCAACAACTAAAATATTCTTCATTGTAAGGTTCCTCCTTATGCTTTAGCGAATAATAGGTGAACGCCACCGTCTGGTAAACGGTCAGCTGATTGAAAAATAAAGCGTTGGTTAACAAATTGTCCCCTTGTATTGAACGCCGCTTGAACCTGATTATCACCACTGACTAATGGAGCTACCACTAGCGAAATTTCATCGACCAGGCCAGCTCTTAAGAACGCTCCATTAATCGTTGCCCCACCACACAGGGCAATTGTTGACAGGTCAAATTGTTGTTTAAGCTTCACCAGTGCTTGTGCTAGGTCTAAGTCATCCTTGCCACACACTAAGTAAGGGATATCCATAGAACGAAGGAATGCCAAGTAATCATTAGATGCCTGCTCAGTTAAAACCTCAATTGTGCGACTCTTGTGCCCGCCGTAGTCAAAGTAGTTGTGTTCCCAACCTGCTTTGCCATGACGGTCGAAACAAACATCGTAAGTTTCAGAATGAGAATCAGCTGGCACCCAGTCTTCATAAGTTAGGTTACTACCATCAAATTGGCTCAGATCTAATTTTCCCTTGGCGGCGTACATATTAGTTGTTGTAATACCGTTCGCATTCGCTGGACTAAACTGAAAAAGGCGTTGGGAATAGAAGTCACCAGAGGCCTTGGCAACCGGTTGACCATCAAAGTCTCCGTCGATCTTTCCATCAATTGAGACATACATATGAACAATTACTTTTGCACGTTCCATTTACTTATCCTCCACTCGACTAATCGTGACCTTGATGTTTGGCCCCATTGCCTGCACCTTGGCCAATTTAACCGTCACAACCGACACCAGTCCGGTGTCAGCGGTGTCTTGGGGCATCTAACTGACCGGTTTGCCAATAAATATCAGTATAGTCAACACTAATATATTGATTATAGATGGTCACCTCATCGGCAGCCGGTTGGGGTAGCTCGTGATTTTCCATTTTCAAAATATCCGGAGCACCATATTCATGAACTACTACTTGCCTTGTTTTTATCCAATTACCTTCACAAATCAGCTTAGTTTTGGGCTTTACTCCATAAGAAGTTGATTAGGTATTGATCAACTTGCTTGTTCTCATGCAGATTACCGTGTTTACCGCTCTTGCCGGTAATCTCGTGTTCTACATATGAATTTGCCCGGTTACCGACTAGGTATTTGTATGACTTTGCTGAGTTAACCGGTACTTGACTATCGGAATGACTGCCGTCTTTGATGTCACCATAGATATTCATCACCTTTGCTGTTTTCGGGTAAGTCTGCCGTAAACTGAGAATGCCCTTGTATTCAGGCAGCATAATACTTGGTTTGCCAGTTTTGCTATTAACCTTGGATTTCATCGAACGCGGGTCTTCCATTGTCAAACCATTATAGTGGCCGGCAATCACTACCTGATGTTCAAGTTGAGGAAGACGCTTATTGTTAGCATTATCAGCCAGGTAATAAGCAATTAGTAAGTTTCCCATTGAATGACCGACAAAGTTAATCTTCTTAACGTGATAACGTTTTTGCAGGGCTAAAACGACATTCTTAATGTAAATGCCGCTACGGTGGTACTCAGCCACATATTCAGGATCATTGGGCTTTTTGTAGTTGGCACTCTTATTATTTTCAAGATTAACTTCGACGATCGGATTTTGGGCGTTTTTCTTGATGGTACCAATTAATTTAACTTTGCCATTTTTGCTAACGTCAGCTCGGATAATCGAATTGGAAGCTCCAGCATTTTTAGCAGCATTGGCCATTTGTGTTTCCGCTCGGTAACTGCTACCCCAACCATGGACAAAAACGGATGGCGTTGAACTATTAATGTAACGGTGAGCATTGGCATGGCGGGCATAACCACGATAACCAAAAACTCCAATTACAATCACGACTAAGGCAATTACGGTGTCCCATAACTTTTTATGCTGTTTCATTTTTCACCTCATTTTTAAAACACTAATTGCGGTTGCTGCTGATTCGTAAAAGCCCTTCATTTCAGATTTTCCTTAAAGAAGCTTTCAAACTTATCAAATGGAATGTAGTCATGACCGCCGCCATCATAAAGATCAGTATGGGTCGCGTTGGGCACTAATACTAATTCTTTGGGATCGCTGAGATGCTTGTAAGCAGCTTCTGCCATGTAGCGGGAGTGCGCCTTTTCACCAGTAACGATCAGTTTAGGAGCGGTAATCTTTTCGATCCGCTGCTGCAGCGGGAAGTTGTAGTAGCCCCATGGACTAGTAGCATCCCAAATTGTTGCCGAATTAATTGCCCGGGGGTGGAACGCCCGTTTGACATAGTAGTTAAAGAATTCCGTCGTGACTAGGTCAGCATCAGCTGGTAATTCATCAGGGAAGAGCTTATTAGCCCGGACTGGTTGATTGTTTTCGTCAAATGGCAATTCGTGGTAACCACCAACGTGAGTATCGTTATCCACGTCTTCCCACCGCATTTGGGCTAGGTATTGTTTTTCGAGTTCCCGTTGTGCTTCCGTCTTGGAATTATTCAAACCAGACCACATCGACTCAGCCATGTCATACATCACTGAAGTAGCGACGGCCTTAATCCGGACATCAATTGAAGCAGCCGTCAAGGCGTGAGAGCCTAAGCCACAGATCCCAATCGCCCCAATCTTTTCCCGGTCAACATAGGATTGAGTGCCAAGAAAGTCGACCGCGGCCGAGAAGTCTTCCACGAAGATGTCTGGTGAAGCCACGTTCCGAATGTCACCAGAACTTTCACCGGTAGTGGACTGGTCAAAGGCTACCGTAACAAAGCCACGTTCAGCTAAGGTTTGAGCGTACAGACCACTCGCCTGTTCCTTGACAGCCCCAAACGGTCCGGAGATTACAATGGCTGCGTACTTCTTACTAGAGTCGAAGTCCGTTGGCAAGTACAGATGACCAGCAACCATGAAGCCATAACGGTTTTGGAAGCGAACGTTCCTAACCGTAATGGCGGAATCAACGTCGAATACCCGGGTGTCGTTCACGGTGGTTAATGGGTTAATAGTGTATTTCATAATGCTTTTCCTCCTTAAATATCTTGCTTAATCGGCCGGATAATTACTTCATTGACGTCAGCGTTGTCTGGCATATCAATGGCAAATTCAACTGACCGCGCAACGTCATCAGCGTGCAAGCCAACTTCCTTTTCAAAGTCAATTTCTGCCTGCCGATTTTCTGGATTGTTAATGGAAGTATATAGTTCAGTTGCAACCGAGCCGGGTGAAACAATCATGGTTCGGATCCCGTTCTTGTGCTGTTCTTGCCGCAAACCCTCAAAGATGGCCCGGACAGCAAACTTAGATCCGTTGTAAACGGCTAGGTTGGGAACCACCACGTGGCCAGCAACCGAATCGGTAGCAATGATCTGCCCACTCTTTTGTTTAATCATTACCGGTAGCACCGCGGCAATCCCGTTCAGGACACCCATAATGTTGACATCCAGGATCTGCTGCCACTCGTCGTAGGCCCGGTTAGCCAGGGCATTGACGGCCATTACCCCGGCGTTGTTGTAGAGAACATCGACCCGACCGAACTGTTCCACGGCGGCATCAATCAGGGCTTGCATATCCTCCTTGCTCGTTACATCTGCCTTCTTAATCATGATCTCTTCATCAGGGAATTCGGCTTGCAACTTTTGGAGACGGTCCACCCGCCGCGCTGCCAACACTAATTTTGCGTGGTGCTTTGCCAGGCGTCGGGTGGTCGCCGCACCGATCCCGCTAGATGCACCTGTAATGATAACTACTTTGTTCTTAATCATTTTAAAGTTCCTCCTTCGCTATCGATAGAAACCACTTGCCTTTGTGAAACATCGTGAGCAACAATCGTTCCCGCACCAATGATGGCACCAGTACCGACCCGAACACCGGGCAAGATGATGACGTTGCCACCGATTTTTACATCTGAATCGATTTTAATCGGGCCGGCCTGGTTACCGTTGACCGTTAATAATGACACTCCTGAACCGATTTCAACATTGTTGCCAATCGTAATCCCGCCCCTGTCAGCCATTGTTACGTTACAACTCACCGCAACGTTCTTGCCGATCCTGATGTTTCGACCGTAGTCACTGTAAAACGGCAGCAAGAAGTGGGTACTGTCCGCCAAGCGGTAACCAAAGATTTCACTTAATAATTGATGAATTTCCTTATTGCTTAGCCGACTGGTATTCAGGTGCCGCAATAAACGCTGGTTCTGTTTCATTAAATTAACTCTTCATTAATCGTTACTCACCACGCTTTCTTAACTGTTTTCATTGTACTTTTACTATCTTTTAATGTAAAATACTTATAAATCATCAAAATCAATAGTTTCTATCTATTGGAGGAATTAACATTGGAACTACGCGTATTAAGATACTTTCTCGCTGTTGCTCAATATGAAAATATGACCAAGGCCGCCCGCGAATTACTGGTTTCCCAGCCAACCCTCTCCAAGCAGCTGGCTGACCTAGAAAACGAACTCGGCGCGCCCCTTTTCATCCGTGCCCACCGCAAAATCACCCTGACGGAGGAAGGCGAATATCTGCAGACCCGGGCGCGGGAAATTGTCGAGCTGGCTGATCAGACGGCGGCTAACATTCAGGCTAAAGAAGAGGTCACGGGCAGACTTTCCATCGGTGCTGGGGAGAGTGTCGGTATGCGCCGGATAATGAGGATCCTTAGCGACCTCGTCCAGGATTACCCCGACGTACGGATCCACCTCGTCAGCGGCAACGCAGATGAGATGGAATCTTCCCTAAAGCGGGGAACCATTGACTTCGCGGTATTGATGGGTCAGCGCTCACTAAAGGACTACCACCATCTCAGCTTACCCGAAAGAGACCGTTGGGGACTGGTCCTGCGGCGTGACGATTCCCTAGCCAAGAAGGATGTAATCACGCCCAACGACCTTCTTAACCGCCCCCTGCTGGTCTCTGCGGAGGGGCTGGAAGAGCACCGTTTTCAAGACTGGTGGGGAAACCTCGGCAAGAAAATGAACATTGTCGGCACCTATACCCTGGTCTTCAACGCCCAGCTGATGGTCAAGCAGGGTAGTGCCTACATGGTGACCTTTGACCATTTAATCGACAACTCCAACCATAGCCAACTGACCTTCCGTCCCCTCGCCCCGACACTAGAAGATGCCACCAACGTCATCTGGAAGAAGAACGTGACGCAGTCCAAGGTGGCCCAGGTCTTCATCCAGCGGCTAACGGCATCACTGGACAAATAATAAAATAGCCTGTTATAACGACTGGCAAGGCCGCTGTAACAGGCTATTTCTCGATTTTTAAAGTTAAAGTAGCAGGTTCGCACGAAAATCTAATTCAGCATTGCCGCTGCATTCCGCCGGTTCCTACCTTTATAAATAAAAGCCATTGGCATCCCCTAAGATCAATATTTGGGACGCCAACCTGGTCAATTGATACTGAAACCGTAGCAGTATCCACCGGGTCAGATACCCTAATGTTAGGTCCCGGTCAGTATGGAGCGAAAGTCCGCCGCAATTACCTCGTTGACAACGAATTGCCCTACCACGGTAACCAAGGCAAAAAAAGGTTATAGGTCATGCTTTATCCTTTACCCACTTCGTCAGCAAAGCCAAAATTTTATCAGCCACTACATTTTCCCGTTGCCGATAGATGTGGCCAGCATGTTGAATATATATTAACTTATTATCTGCCGCCGTTGGCAGGTAACTATTAATGTTGGCTAAATAATGAACCGGACTGCCCCCAGTAAAATGATCGCGTGTGCCGATCAGCAATGCTCCAGTATAGTTAATCCGTCTCAACTGGGAAAAATCACCTTGTTGACCAGGGTGAACATTGTTAAGGGTATCGTCGGTTAACCACCGATGAGCCGTTAGCGCGGTACTACTCAGCCACCGAAAGAGGTTAAACGGTAGCCGTTGGTTGGCACGCCCGTCCGCCAGCCGTTGTTTAATCACCGCCCTTTGCCGGTAACTGATATTCCTGCGTAATACATCGACGTTGACTGGACTCATCAGTAAGAATTTATCGACCGGTGCCTCTGGATGATCAGCCAAAAAATGGATTACCTTATTTGCGCCCAGGGATTGTCCACCCAAAATAATACTTTGGTAGCCGGCAGCGACCGCATAGTCGAGATAAGCACCGACGTCGCCATTTGTATCCTGAAAATCCTCATTGAATGACCCATATACCTCCCGCTGTCCGGTAAGCTGATTAAAAACATTGGTTTGATTGAAGGCATCGCGGGTATGGACCACTATTAAATCAATTCCCGATGCCGTAAGCTTCTTGCCGATTACCGTGTAGAAAGGGTTGTTTTGAATGTTGCCCTCGATGCCGGTGACCAGGATCACAACTGTCTGGGCATGCGGATGTTTAAATATCCTGCCGGTAAGCGGCGTCCCGGTCTTAGTAATTACTGTTAATGTTTTTAACATGCCTGCACTCCTCTCTCACCAATGGTGAAGCGGCTTGGGATTATGGATTGCGAGGTCCAAGTGATCGCGCTCTGCCTGCAGCATTGACGGGGTATAGCGATAGTGAGCCGCATGCTCCCAATTGAACTTGGTTTCAATCTGATCCTCATGACCACTCTTGATAAGTTCAATCAGGTCGGGGTTTAGCATTACAGCACGCCCGACTGCAATCAGCTCCGCCCAGCCGGTATTATAAGCGGCGAGCATTTGGTCAGCGGTCTTCAAGGAACCAACCCCAATCAACGGTAACCGGCCATTGATCCGGTCATGGTAGACCTGCATCCGGGTAAGTTGCCGGTCGGCTCCCCGCCGTGGATGGGAATAGAAATTAAGCAGGGAGACATGCAGGTACTGTAGTGGTTTCTGCACTAATTCATCAATCAGTGCCAGGGTATCCTGCATGGTAAAACCCTGCCGCGGCCGTTCTGGTGAAAAGCGGTAGCCGATAATGAAATCAGGCCGGTGGTGCTTTTGGCGAACTGCATTGATGGCATCGATGATGGCGAGCGGAAAACGCATTCTTTCTGCCAAACTGCCTCCCCATTCATCAGTACGGTGGTTAATGTTCCCGGCAAAGAACTGTTCAATTAACCACCCATTTGACCCCTGAATCTCAACACCATCCATTCCTGCCACAAGGCCAAACTCAGCGACGTTCGCAAAGTTCGCGATCATCTGCTGAACTTCGGCCCCTGTCATTGCACGGCCACTCCCATAGCGGTTACTACTCGCCGAAACAACCGGATGGCCCTTAGTCATCCACTTCTTGGCCTTGTATCCCGAATGGGCAATCTGCATTACAATTTTGGCTCCCTGGAGATGAGCAAGCTTTACATACTCCTTTAGAGTCGCCAAGTTGGCCTGATTAAAGGCGTTCGGCGATTCAAAACCGATTCCGCTCGGGGCAACGTTAGTGAAGGGCATGATGTACATCCCAAACCCGCGGAAACGGTCCTGCCAAAACTTCCGGGCGGTAGGGGTCAGTTCCCCATTCGGCCCCGAATCATAAACGGTAATTGGCGCAACCACTAGCCGGTTCTTGAGTTGCACCCCGTTATTAAACGTGTACGGCTGAAACAATGGTTGATACTTTGCTTTCATTGTCTTCTCCTCCTGTTCAGTAAATTCTAGCTAGTATTACAACAACCGGTCAGATTTCTTAGGTGGAAATACTAACCAGAAGATGATGTTAATTCCTAAAAATAACAGCGCGGCAATCGGAAGCCAGGTAATTACTATGAAACCAATCACAAAGGACGATAATTCAAAGAGCGACCGCTTGGGCTTTAACATTTGACGAATCTGTTCGGCCTGGTGAGGATTATCTTTGGCCAATACCGCAACCATTACCAGACTGCAAAAATGAGGAAGTAGAAGTAAGCCGCCGCTTGCGAGAAGGGCTCTTCACTAACCCAGCCGGTTGCTACCGGGAACAATGACATAAAGAAGACCCACAAGATGTTTAACCAGAAAGCCCGCCGTGAAATCCAGTGAGCGCTGGTGAAGAGGTAATGGTGATTGTACCAGGTTGTTGCAATCCGGAAAAAACTGATCAAGTAGGCCAAGAAATATGACTTTTCCGCCCATAATGCTGACCAATGGCCGCCCTGCGGAATCTTGATTTCCAAAACCATGATCGTCATTACGATCGCAACAATTGCGTCGGTAAATGCTTCAACTCGTGCCTTATTCATCCTGATCATCTCCTTTATCGAGTCGTTCTAATTTATTACTAATAACCCCAGCCCTTAAGCAGCTTCAAAAGCTCATCGGCGAGCTGTTGTTCTTTTTGCTGATAGGTGTGACCCGTCGCCGGAATAATTACCAACCGATTCTCCCCGGCATGTTCCATATGGTCATTGATTGTTTGGAGGAATTTAGCTGGATCACCATACGTAAACCGATCGTAGCCGCCAATTACAAGGGCCCCGGTTTGGGTAATGGCTGCAACCTGTGAAAAATCCTTGTCCGCTTCGACATGGACATTGTTAAGAATATTGTCAAAAACCCACCGGTAGTCCGTATTGGCAGTTCCCGGAATCCAGCCGAGCAGGTTAAAGGGCATCCTCTTATCCCCATCGCCGCGCTTGCGCTGGGCCAAGATCGCCTGCTTCTCCGCATCCGTTACCACGCTCGTTAGGTGCTCCAGGTTTGCGGGACTGAGAAAGATGAAGTGCTTGACCCGATCACTATGGTGACGAGCCAAGTAATAGATTACTTTGTTCGCACCAAGGGAGTGTCCAGCAAGAATAATGTTCTGGTAGCCCTTCTGCTCAGCATAATTGAGGTAGGCTTCAATATCTTCATCTGTATTATTAAAGTCTTCGTTCCATGAGCCAATCAACTCTTCTTTCCCGGTCTTGACATTCACCGTGGGCATTTCACCGAACGCATCCGCAGTCTGCGCATATATAAAATCAATCCCAGCCTTGGAAAGGGTGCGGCCAATGTTGACATAAAAGGGGTTTGAATAAAAATTACCGTGAATTCCCGTAATCGCAATCACAACGGTAGTCACTTTAGCGGGGGCATCGAACAACACCCCCTGTAAAACACTTCCCCGCTTGGTTGCCAATGCTAATTCTTCCATTACGCCTTCTCCTTATACCTTCTTGTAAAAAAAGTTCCCTTGACGTTTTGCTTTTCCAGTGAGGAATCTTTCAAAAGGTCAATTATCGTTTGTTCATCATCAACGTCAAACGCTTCTTTTAACTCTAAGCTTGAGATGTGGGGGTGACTGTCGATCAAGCGGTTAACTTCATCAATGTTAAATTTAGCCGCTTTTTCCTGTAATGCTCCGCCAGCAATCTGGTTGAACAGCTTAAGCCATTCGGAATACTGAGGTATCCCCTTAACAACATAGGTCTTTCCGTTATAAGCCAAAATGTAGGCTGGCAACTGGCTGACCTGCATTTGCTGCATGACTTGCTGCTCCTGTGCGAGTTGGTTTGCTACGTCGGCTGAATTATAGCGGGCGACAAATTGTGAGCGATCGACATTGAAGCGGGCGGCGAGCGCGGTCAAATATTTCAGATCATTCGTCTGTAGGTCATTTACTACCGTGTCATATTGCAGTTCATAAAGCACCTGGCCTGTCACTTCTTGATTTTGGCCGGCGATTGCCCGCAGACCCCTGCTCAGTGGGACTGACGAAGTATGGGTGGCATCAAAAAGGCGCTCATTGCCGCCCATGTAAATCGGCATCCCGGCAATCTGTTCTTCATGCAAGTAGACCTGCATCAGCCGGGTCCAATACTGGTTCAGGGCGACGGTTTTCCCGTACTTTTTGACGGTCTCCGAGTCGACTAACTCGTAAACGTCCCTTACCAACTGGCCCATCATAAACTTGAACTCAACCTGCTCGCGGAAATGGGTTTCGAGCTTCCGTATCGTCGGCCACGTTTCCCATAGAAGCCCCATCATGGGGTCCGCAACAGTAGTAATCGTTAATTTTGCCATGGTAATCCCTCCCTAATATTCATTCATTATTTTTGTTTAACCTTTGGAAACATTGCGTTACCGGCTAAGGTTCCATAAAGCATGGCCGGTGTGAACCGATAGGAATCCATCTTCTCCCAGTCAAATTCACTTTGAACTTCGTCTTCACGACCGTCCTTAATCATCTGGACCAGGTGCGGATTCAGTTCGACTGAACCACCAACCGCCAGGAAATCTGCCCAGCCGGTGTTGAAAGCCTTGAGCCCATTCTCTTCGGCAAAGAGGTCCCCGACTCCAATAAACGGAATTCGGCCATTGATTCGGTCATGAACGGCTTCCATTCGGGTCATCTTCGTGTCGCCACCCCGCCGAATCTTCTTGTAGAAGTTCCACAATGAAATATGAATATACTGCAGCGGTTTCTCAACTAGCCGGTCCACCAGTGCCAGGGTTTCCTTCATTGTCAAACCATGCTCACCTGGTTCTTCCGGTGAGAATCGGTAACCAACGATAAAATCTGGGCGGTTGAGCTTCTGCCGAACCTCATCAACAGCATCGATAATTGCCATTGGAAAATTAAAACGCTTCTCCAGCGTCCCGCCCCAGTGGTCGGTCCGGTGGTTGTAGTTTGCGGAAACGAATTGCTGAATCAGCCAGCCATTGGCCCCATGGATTTCTACTCCATCAAGCCCCGCCCTGATAGCCAGCTCAGTTGCGTAAGCATAAGCATGAATGATTTCACGAACCTCAGCATCAGTCATGGCGCGAGCGTTAAAGTAAGGCAGGTCACTTGGCCCCCAAACACCATTGCCCCGGGTCATTGATGCATCCGCGTGAACACCAGCGTGGGCTAATTGAATTACCGCCTTGGCTCCCTGTTCATGGGAAATCTTGGCATACTCTTTTAAGTTATCCAGGTGAGCCTCGCTAAAGGCATTTGGTGACTCAAAACCGATCCCGCTCGGGTGAACATTGGTGAATGGAATGATCCACATGCCAAAACCTTTGAAGCGGTCATGCCAGAACCGACGTGAGGCCGGGGTGAGCTCCCCATCGGGACCGGCGTCGTAAACTGTTAATGGGGCAACAACCAGCCGATTCTTAATTTCGACGCCATTGTTTAATGTGTAGGGTTGAAATAATGGTTCATATTTTTTATCCATGTGATGATTCTCCTTTAATTTGTATAAGCAAATAAGTATGTACTACAGGTTTTCTTTCTTAAAGGGTAAAAAATAAGTGGGGCTTCGACAATCAACTCATATAGTCACGCCGGTCAATGAACTGCCCCTGAACGCCCCAACTGGTGATGTCTTCGTACTTGATATAGAGATGGTCCGGCTGGATACCCAAAACGTCATAAAACGCCCGGGTGATATCCGCATTCAGATTTTGGTAACCGATGTGGTGCTCTGTTCCAAAAATAGCCACTTCAACGTACGCTAACGGTTCATCGCCCTTTCCGCGTAAATATAACGAGTAGTTATCCTGAAAGCCGACCATTAATGCATCCTCACTCTTCCCTGGAACGTTGGCAATTACCTGTCCCAGGCGTTTCTTCAACATTAATTCTTTGCTTTTGGGCAATTTAATATTTAAACGCGACATGATAAATGGCATTTTAGATATACCTCCTTATGTATCTACTTTCTTACTTGACGATCAACTGTGGTAATTGTATGGTTTAAGAAAAGGAAAGACAAGTACGCACCTTTTTCTGCCTTTAAATTTTTGAGGAGGAAACAAAATGAACCAGGAAGAATTCGACAAAAAAATTAAGTATTTTCACGATAATATGCCCAAGCAGTGTCCGATCCTGTACTCAATGAAGATCATTGGCTCGAAATGGAAGATTCCGGTCATGTGGTATCTAATGCTTAACGATGGTCAACATTACAACGAATTGAAACGCAGCATCGGGGCAATCACCAACACCATGCTGACCAAGAGCCTGCGCGAACTGGAAGCAGATGGCCTCCTAAAGCGGGTCTCTAAGGGTACGGTGCCCCCTTCCGTGACCTACCACTTAACCGATACGGGGAAAAATCTTATCTATACAATGGGCGACCTCTTTGAATGGGGGAAAAAGCTCATGGAAACCGAACAAAAGGAATAACGGCAACAGTTTATAAATTACTTATCAAAAAAGCATAATCACTGCATTCAATTCAGTGATTATGCTTTTTATGAATTTATTACCATTTATAATAAGCATTTTGCATAGCGGTTCAAATATTCTATCATGAAAATAACAAATGAAGGAGGATACAAGCAATGAGCAAACCGTATATTATTGTCCATATG
>NZ_CAKPYE010000005.1 GCF_934202705.1 uncultured Limosilactobacillus sp. | reverse complement strand
GTCCGTTGGTCTAGTTGGTTTAGGACGCATCCCTGTCACGGATGAGATCACGAGTTCGAGTCTCGTACGGACCGTATGGCTCGGTAGCTCAGTTGGTAGAGCAACGGATTGAAGCTCCGTGTGTCGGCGGTTCGATTCCGTCCCGCGCCATTGTTTTAATGCGGGTATAGTTTAGTGGTAAAACCACAGCCTTCCAAGCTGTTGTCGCGAGTTCGATTCTCGTTACCCGCTTCTACCTATATTTTGGTATGGGCCTATAGCTCAGTTGGTTTAGAGCGCACGCCTGATAAGCGTGAGGTCGATGGTTCAAGTCCATTTAGGCCCATTGGGGAAGTACTCAAGTGGCTGAAGAGGCGCCCCTGCTAAGGGTGTAGGTCGCGACAAGCGGCGCGAGGGTTCAAATCCCTCCTTCTCCGTTTAAGCAATGTATGAGCTATGTTCGAGTTCACAAAATAACAACCGTAAATGCTTTTATATCAGCGTTTACGGTTGTTTTATTTTAATTTGCATTGTTTGAATAAAGTTGTACTTTTCAACACTGTGGTGCACTTATGGTGCTCTCAATTTATGGTGCACTTTGGTGCTCCAATATTATTTTTGATTATGATAAGATAATGATGAAAAATTGTAGTGAGGTTTTAAAAAATGAATTTAATTACTTGTAAAGCTAAAATTTTGATGGGGGGGGGGTAAAACCCCGCTCCTAATTAACATAGATTTATATAGCGACAATAAAGTCACCGTTGATAAAAAGGCGGTGGCCTAAATGGGAAAAATTACTATTTATAATAAGCCTCTTATAGACGAAGGCAGATTAATTCAGGATATAAAAAAGCAAAATATTAGAAAGATGATTGATAGACGTGTCATGAAAGCTGCGCAAGACTTTGTTGATAGTTTTCATGGTGAAGAAGTCTATACATGGAAAGAGGATCAACATCGTCCGGATTTTTTAACGGAACTATTTGTCAATATTCTGGGATATAAGAAGACTAATTCTATTAATCGTGGACGCTATGTAACATTCGCAACTGAATATAAAGATAATACTGGCACTATTCCTGATGGAATTTTGGGATTTTTCAGTGCAAACGATTTAAACACGGAAAGTATTGTGTATCCTGATGCATTTATAGAGGTGGAGGATACTTCCTATAGTTTTGGTGAAAAAAGGTCTGATAGAGGACGAGGGGTGGACCAGGTATTTGACTATGCTGCTAAGTTCTTAAATCCAAATCACCATAAAAGGTTTGAAATTGTTACTAATTTCGTTGAATTGAGAATATACTCTGAAAATCGTATTGAATCAGAGTCAATAAATTTGCGTAAGCTTAATGACATTCGTCAACTTGAAAAACTATTTTATTTTCTTGCGCCTCAAAGTATCGTACCAGAACTTAATCAGAATAAAAAATCGGAACCACCTATTTCTATTCTTCAAAATAGGGTTCAAAAGGAATTGCAATTAGGATTAAGAGTCTCATCTGAAAAGGCTAGTGAGATGGGGAAAATACATGAACAACTTGTTAATTTGAATTTCACTCAAGATCAAGCTGATAAAATGATTGTTAGATTAGCTTTTTTAATGTTTGCAGATGATACAGGAATCTTTAATAAAGAAAATGAATTTACACATTATCTTCAGTCATTATTGGAAACACCTGAAAGATTGAGACTAGCTAATCTGGCACAATTTTTTACAGCTGTTGATACCCAAGATGAAGAAAAACGGTATAATCTTTATCCTGGAGCACCTTATATTGATGGTGGATTATTTAGAAATGCAGAACAGACGATGGGCTTTGTTCAAAAACCATTACCGAACAATTTAATTAACTCGTTGATTGATATTTCTGAAGATGACTGGTCAAAGGTTAATCCTATCGTTTTTGGCTCAATGTATGAAGGGGCAATTAAGAAGAAAACTCGACGTGAAATAGGGGCACATTACACAAGCGAAAATAATATTCTAAAAGTAATTAACAAGTTGTTCATGAATGATTTAAGGAGTGAATTTAATTCCATAAAAAACTCTTCAAACAGTGTTGTATCAAGATTGTTGAATTTTAAAAAGCAGTTATCTAATCTTACTTTTCTTGATCCTGCTTGTGGATCGGGTAACTTCTTGATCCTTTCCTATCGAGAACTTAGGCGCTTAGAACATGAAGTCATTTCAGAAATTTTACAACAGACAGATCAGAATATTGAACTTGGATTTGGTATGAATGATCTGACTGAGTTTGGATTCAATAAAAATGGAACAATAAGTAGCGATAAATCGCAAAAAACGTGGCAACCGTTAATTGGAGTTGATGTAAATCAATTTAGTGGGTTAGAAATTGGAATTCCATATGAGGAAAATAATCAAATTAGGTATAATCATTTTCCTATAGATATTGCCCGGGCTGGTATGTGGATGATGGATCATTTAATGAATATTGAGTTCTCTAATAATATAGCAAGTGGTATACCTTATATAAGGATTCCGCTGCGTAAATCCGCTAATATTAAAAGAGCTGATGCTTTAACTGCAGATTGGAATTCTGTTGTTAATGTAAGAAAGTTAAATTATGTATTAGGGAATCCACCTTTTATTGGTGCAAAGACTAAGAAGGGTAAAGCCAAACGTGATAAGCTATCTTTATTATTTCCTGATGTAAAAAATGTTGATAACATGGACTATGTCTTTGGGTGGTATCTGAAGTGCATACAGATTATGAATCATATTAATCCACAACTAAAGGCTGGATTTGTTTCTGTAAATTCATTAACTCAGGGATCACAAGCACTAACTCTTAAAAGAGTGATGGAACAGAATAATATAGAAATTGATTTTGCAAATCAATCTTTTAAATGGGATAACAATGGGGCACAAGTCTTTGTTGTAATTATTGGTTTTAATAAAGCACATGCGTTAACCTCACATAACTTAAAACATTTGACAACTACTAATAATGGGGAAGAACTGCAGGTGTCTGCTATTAATCAATACTTACTACCAGGGAAATGGTTGAATGTAGATCAGATTCATACTAATTCTAGTTTGCCTAGCATGAAATTAGGTAGCCTTTTCTTAGATAATGATAAATATAGAATTAGCATCAAAGAATATGACAAAATTAAAGCTAATTATCCTGAATTATTAGATTACCTGCATCCATTTTTTGGAGCAAAGGAGCTAATGCAAAGCGTACAGCCTCTGCAATATGTATTTTACTTTCCTAATCAAATCTTACCAGAACACTGTCCTGCGTGGCTTCAGTCACGTATACAAGACGTCAAGAAGTATAGAAAAACTGTTTCTGATGAAGATAAAAAACTAAGTGATGTACCTTTAAAATATAAACGAGATCGATATTACGGTAAAGATTTTCTTGCAATCCCACGTCATTCAGCTGATATCAAAAGTAGACCAATTTTGCCCATGAGATACATGGATAAACAAACTATGATTAGT
The DNA here is from genome assembly GCF_934202705.1 of uncultured Limosilactobacillus sp. Taxonomy (GTDB): domain Bacteria; phylum Bacillota; class Bacilli; order Lactobacillales; family Lactobacillaceae; genus Limosilactobacillus. Next base: position 149,914 of record NZ_CAKPYE010000005.1, on the reverse strand, counting down.
GATGGAGTTTATCAAGTTCCTAACTGTCCATTATGGTTATTTGTCATTTTGCAGAGTAAAGTACATTATGTATGGTTAACTTTAGTTAGTGGAACTTTAGGTAATAGTCTTCGATATTCGAGTACAATTAGCTACTCAAAATTTCCACTTCCAGTAATTAGTAATAGAGATAAAAAACAATTGATTGAATTGGGTAAGCAACTAAATGAAGAAAGAACGTATCTATTCAAAGAAGGCAATACGTTGTCAACTATGTATGTTAACGGAAGCTTACCTAATAATTTAAACCGAATTCATAAAAAAATTGATTCGTTAGTTGATGAATTATACCATGTCAAAGGAGAGCCAAATAACTATTCTAGATTAGCAGCAATATTGAAACTTGTTATTTAAAAAGCAGTACAATAGTAATTAAAAATAAGGATCATCAACTTTTGGTTGGTGATCCTTATTATATTAATCGCTTCGTACGTAGTTTTTGCAACTGTTCCTTAGTTAGATGCGCTGTTTCAATGGTAAACTGATAACTTTCCCGTAAAACAGTGAGAATCTCAATTAAATCCTCAAATGAACAGTTGCGAAAATCGCCAATCGGCCATGATCTGGATAGGGTATGTTGTCGCCATTGCTGAAAGAAAAAATTATACCCGTTTGTCGGGGCATAATAATTCAGCCGAATCCAGTATCTTGTCCGAGAAATATTTTTAAAATAATGTTTGATTTGCGTGGTGAGTTGTTCACCACGTTTTTTATTAGTTAAACTAACCATTGTTAAAGCACCACATCTTCTCTTACGTGCTGATCAAAGTAATCACGCATTTTTAATACCTGGTCTCTTGGGTAGGCATGGACTAAAAGTGGAAAATTAAAGTGCTCTTCAATACCACGGACAATTGCTAAAAAGTCATCAAAGCTATATTCACTCATTGGCAAAACCAGGGCGATCTCAGTACGAATTCCTGGTCGTACCTGATGGGTTTCAAAAGCTAGCACATGAGAAAGCTGGACATGATTACCCACCACTGTACTAGCGTTACTAGTTAACCAGAGATAAGGCCGGCCGTTGGAGTTGGCGTAAAACTGCGTAATTCTTTTAATGCTGGACTTAACTTGTTGTTCAATTTTAGGTGATGGCATGTTATGCCTCTTCGTGGTGAAACATCTCATCAAAAACTGATTTGGTATTACTATCCCAAATGTTGACTAGGTGTAAACGATATTTAGTGGCGGATTCCATTACCGATATATGTTTATCCCTGGCAAAAGCTCGAACCTGGGCCATTTGTTTATGATCCAATGGCACTTCGCTGATTTTAACTTCCTCAAGGTCATATCCTGGGAATGTTTCATTCTTTTTAAAGTGATCACTAATAATTCCTTGAATGGTATTGGCATCATGTAAAAGACCTTTAGCCACTTTTTCGCTATAGACGGGGGCAATTTCTTTGTCCACTTCATCAACTAAGCAGCCATTGCAAATATAGTATTTGTTAGAAATAGGGTTCTTTAACCGATAAAATAAAGGCATAATATCTTCCTCCTGAACGTTTGTTCGATTACATATTTAAGATACTCTTACTTGGTCAAAAAATCAACTTGATAATTTAATTCATCAGTGAGCAATTACTGCATAAGTGGCGAAAAGTCAGAAAATTAACAAGTAATGATATAATAAATATGTTGAAGAATGATTGGTGGTAATGGCAGATAAAATGTGAGGGTGATTGAATGGATATCGCATATGCATTGAGAACAGAGCGAGATGAGAAGCAATCCGGTGGTTTATATGATTGGTCACAAGTTGAATTCTCCTATAACAGTAATCACATGGAAGGCTCAACCATTACTCGGGATCAAACGGCGCAAATTTATTCTACGGGTAATTATGTGGCAGATAAAGACCAGTTAATTCGGGCGGACGATCAAATTGAGAGTAAAAATCATTTCAAACTGTTTGATTACATGCTTGATACGGTCGATCAACCTTTAACAATTGCTTATCTAGCTAAATTACAAGGGATTCTGAAAGCGGGAACTTCTGATGAACAGAATCCTAATAAAGTGGTTGGTGGCTTTAAACGCTTCAATAATGTGATTGGTAACACCCTGCAAGGTGATGTCGAAACAGCGGACGCTAATGAAGTGGAACAGGATTTAACACAGTTGTTGAGAAAATGGCAATCACTGCCGAAAAAGTATTTAGCTGACTATGCTAAATTTCACTATGAGTTTGAAAGAATTCACCCGTTTAGTGATGGCAATGGTCGAGTTGGCCGCATTCTACTGTTTAAAGAACGGTGTAAGAATCGTCAAATGCCATTTATTATTCGGGATGAGAACCGTCCGTTCTATATTCGTGGACTCCAACAGTTTGCTAAAGAACCCGGATATTTAATTGATACCCTGGGGCAATCACTTGATGAATATACAGCAGCAGTGGAACAAATCTATGGAAAGAACTTGGAAAGACTACCACAGAGGTCTTTAAAACCATTTATCAATCATGATCATAAACATGAACTTTAATTAATATAAACATATAAGGAACCTAGGTTATATTCTGCTTAGTCAGAATTAAACCTAGGTTTTATGTTTTATTAAGCGTTAAAATTCTGAAATTCCTGTAAAAGATATATTTAGCATATAAAAAACCTATATTTTAGCTTTACATTTGACGAATTTTATCTATAATATAGATGAAACATATATAAAGCATAGATATTATATATGTGGTTAAAACTTAAACCTATGTTTTAGCTAGAAAAGAAAGGAGTTTTCTAAATGGATGAAAAGAGTACTTATGTTTTAAATGTCTCCAATGATTTGGGATATGGTTCAATCAAGGGGAGCTTAAATGATGAGAAAATCATGATCCCCTCAGTGATTGCTCGACTCACTCCGGAAAATACGGGGTTACCCAAGAACTTTGATCATTCAGACGAAACAACTAACTATATGCAGCATTTTATGGACAATTTAGATGTCACGATTTCAAGTTCGGCGATTACCGAACAGGGGCGCTTTCTCATTGGAAATGCGGCTGTACGGAGTCAACTACCGCTGCAGTCATTTGATGTGAATGACTTCGCTGGCAAATCAGAAGATGATCTAGCCTTAATTCTGACGCTGAGCATGATTGCCGGGAAGACGGTTAAGGATGCCTATGAACACGAAGCAAATTTAGGTAATCCTTTGCAGGTAACTGTCAATATGGCCACAGCCTTACCAGTGAGTGAAGGCAAACGGGGAAATGTTTTAGAAACATATCATGATAAGTTTACGGGTAGCAATCACACCGTGACGTTTCATAATTTTAAGGATCCAATTACCGTTCAAATTCACTTCCGGAAGGTTTTTGTCGCCCTGGAAGGGGAAACCGCTCAATTAATGATCAAGAATGCAGGGAGTGGACTAAAACAAGCCTTGTTAGCCGACTTTAAACATCACTATCCAGAACTTAGTAATAATATTGCTGCTGAAGATATTATTAAAGACGATAACGTCTTGGGGGTGGACATTGGTGAAGGAACCACCGATTTGGTGACGATCCTTAACGGTGAAGTTAACACGAATGCTTCTTCATCACTGCCAAAAGGTTATGGTAATGTGTTGCAGTCTGCAGTTGAAGTCCTCCAAGCACAGCAAATGAACTTTGATAATCGGGCCCAACTCAAAGATTACCTGAGTCAACCGGCGAGTCCATTTGCCAAGAAACATCAAGAAAAAGTTCGGAAGGTAGTTTATAGCCAATTAGAACCATTTGCGGACCAAATTATTAACGCTATTTCAGCTGCAGTTCGGCAATCTGGAGCCGGTATTGAATTGCTCTTTGTTTATGGTGGCGGTTCAATTCCAATGGCTAAGGAAAGCCAACTCCGCAAAAAGATTCAAGAGAAGTTGCAACGCTTCAATGGTGGTGATGACATTCCCGTTATTTGGGTTTCACCAAAATATGCCCAAGTATTAAATGAGATGGGACTTAAATTAATTTTGAGCGCTATTCAATCCTGAACGGAACTCAAATTTGATATAATGAGAAAGTGAGGAGAATCATTATGGCAAAAAAGAAGACATTTAAACCATTACAACAGTTTAATTATCGAATTCCTGATAACGAACAAATAGCGGAATGGTTCAATCAACAGGATACTGGTACCAATTCAATTACGACGGCGATATTAATGGCAATTGGGGAATATGGAATGACTGATTTGCCAACAGCCATGGCGTTAAAACAGGCTAAGATGAAAAATTTAGTTAGTCAGCAAGCCCAAGAAATTTTAAAACACGATAAGGAAACTGGTCGGATTAAGAATTTACAGAAAGTTGAAAAGTCTGTGGATCAGTCAATGGATTCAGAAAGTAAAGACGATTCTAAGCAAGATGCAAAGGAGCCTGCATACCAGGGTAGTGACGATCAATCATCAGAAGTAGATCTAGGTATGTTGTCACGTAATACTAAATTGAATAATGGAATTAACCATTAACAGAAAAAAGAGGCTAGGGATTGCTCCTAGCCTTCTCTACGTTGTAAATCTTTAGTTATTGATATGATTAAGGGTTAGTAGTAAAATCCTTAGTAAGGAAGAGCGGTAGATACTCTACGGAGCCTATTGCGGGTCTCTCCATTCTACGGAAAATGGGGAGATTTTTATTTACTCTCGTTCATGTTAATGTAATTGTAAAGAAAAAGGCAGACCCGTTCCAAAGACGGTGGCCTTAGTTACATTGGATCAATAAACGATCGTCCGCAACTCGCCAAAGTCATCGGGTCTGCACAAATGATTATACCAAGGACGAAGGACTAAAACCTACTCAATTTTATATATCTAGAACCTAGGTTAAATTCTCGATTCTGAATATTTAACCTAGGTTTTATTATTAAGTCGGTATATTAAACCTATGAATAATATATAACGTTGAAAAGAAACATCAAAAACATAGGTATAAAGTATAATAGTGTTCAATATTAATAATTAAACATAGGTATTTGGTAGAATAATTAGTAATTATTAAAATAAAATCTAGGTATTTGATTATAAATCCTTATTTCATATCTAAAACATAGATTTAATATTAACTGTCCAGAATGAAACCTACGTTATATTCTGAATGTATTATTAAAACCTATAATTTAGATACAAAAAATGACTCACAGGTGGTGATCCGTGAGTCATTTATTTTTTCAAACTAGAATAAAAAGTTATCCTAATGAAAAGAAGTACTTAGTGTCCTACGTTCGGACAATTTCAATATAGCATAATTAGCCTAAATTGCAATGGCTAATTATGTTTTTTTAATACCAGTTGCATGTGTGATTGGCTGGTCTTTAACCCCATCTAAAATGCCTTCAATCTGATCATCAGAGCGCACTTTATACTCATCAATCAAATAGGAGTAGACTCGGCTGGTGGTGGCAATATCAGCATGACCAAGGCGTTTTGAAATGATGTATAGATCCACATGCTGATCAAGGAGATAGGCCACATGTGAGTGCCGCAGACTGTGAAAGTGAAACCCTTTCTTCACAATTCCGAGTTCATTCATGGTGTTGCGCAAGGTTTTATTGACTGCATTGGAGGTTGGAATTTCGCCGTCACCATTTTTAAAGACCTGATCAATTGGTCGTGACGTACGTTTTAAGAGCTGTTTAAGCGTGCTTAATAAATCATTGTTAACCCGAATAATGCGCTTGGAAGACTCGTTTTTGGTGTCTTTAAATTCATGATTGATAGCGTCCCAGGCATGATCAATCGTAATCGTCTTGAAGTTAAAGTTGACGTTTTGCCATTGCAGCCCTTGAATTTCCCCCAAACGACAGCCGGTGTACAAAGCGGTGAGAATCATATACTTGGAGGTATAGCGAGGATTTAAGTGATTAAAACAATAATTTGCCAGTTGGTGGAACTGTTTGACATTGATGTATTCAACTTCTTTGGTACGGGATTTGTCATACACCAGGTCGGTATTACGAATGAAGTCTTTACTGATATCACCATCGTAGATGGCGTCTTTGATACAGGCATGGTAGAGCGAATTGTATTTACGGACGGTGGCCCTTGCATGATTTTTACCAAACGCTGCAATGAATTCACGATACAAGCGGCGATCAATTTTACTAATAGGGGTATTGGCAAAGTAAGTCCGGAGAGGGCCAAGTGCGTTATGGTAAGTGGCCTTAGTGCGTTCCGTGACGTTAGCTTCTTTGTAGGTTTCAAACCAGTTCCAGAAATATTCGGGAAAGGGTTGGTCGGAACGAACCGAAAGGTTGCCTTTTTGTTTGTCAACTTCCTTGCTGATTAAGTAGGATTCAGCTTGCTGTTTCAAGCGGAAAGATTTCCGCTTGAAATGTCGCTTACCTGAGCTATCGTACCAACTAATGATGGCCTGCCATTTACCGGTTTTAAGTTTTTTAATTGCCATTCTAATCACTCCAATCTAAAAGCTAGGTTTCTCCTGTATAGAAAAATTGTAGGTTGCATATAAACGTATGTTCGTTTAAGGATTTAAAATTATCCGTCCGAATGATGGACGGTAAGGATAGTGATATCCAAAAATGTCGTAGTACTGTGCGTTGAGAAGGTGATTAAGCGGATAAATCATACTTTCTGGAATTCCAAAATAATCGATAAGTTGTTGCTTGGTTTCAAATTTAATGTCATTTTCTGAAATATAATCCAGAATTAATCGTAAAGCAATTTCATTAGCTTCTTCTTCATAACGGTCATCAACGTTTACGGACTCGCACTGATTTTTGCACGGGTGATGTGCTAGAATATGCCCAATTTCATGTGCTAATTGAATTGGACGCTCATAAGCAGGCTTCCAATTTGGGTTATAGATCAGTAGGTTAATGTCAGCGTTCGCCGTTGAAGGCCAATCTGAATGCCACGCATCACCAATTCGATAATTGATGTGTTTTTCCTTTATCACGTCAAAAAGATGTTCAATTAAATCGTCCATCAAGTATAGATTCATGTTAATCACTTCACTTCGCTAGTTTTTCTTGTCATCTTTATCTGAGATACCTTGTGACTTCAAATAACCTAATGTTATTTCTTTAATCGCTTCAATCTGTTCATCAGAAATATTTAAGTTATTAAAAGCTCGAAAGTTGTGGGCATATTGATCCGCTGCTTCTTCTATGGTTGATGCCTTTTGCTTATTTTCAGATGATTGTTTGTCTTGGTCAGCTAATCCCATAAGCCAAGCTTCATCAACTCCAAGTGCTTTAGCTAGTAAGTATACATTATCTTGTTTTGCCTCATATTTTCCTCGAAGGTAGTCAGAAATCATTTGTCTATTAATTCCAGTTCTTCTTCCTAATTCTGACTGAGTAATTCCTTTATTAGTAAGTGCAATCCTCAATCTATTTTGGAAGCTGTCAACTTTTTTAATCATCGTAAAATGCCTCCTGTTTACTTATATACATAGTAACATAAAAACATGACAAAACAATCAAAAATAGTAAAGAAATACTTACAAAATCTGTTGACATTTCAAACAAAAGGTTTAATATACATTGTGTAAGGAAAAACTGACGAAAGGAGATGTGATGATGGCCAGCAAGATGTTTGATTATTCTAATTTAAATAAACGTATGAAGAAGTTACGGTACAATCAAACTTCTTTGAGTAAGGCTGCAAACATTGATAGGGCAACGCTTAACAGCAAAATGACTAATAAATCAATGTTTAAGCAAAGTGAAATTATATCTATAGCGCACGTATTAGACATTAGCGTAGATGAAATTGGTAGATATTTTTTTTGCCCTTATAGTAAGGAAAACATGACAGAAGGTGAAAAGAATGCATCAGTCGTTTGATTCACAGTCCCAAAAGCTTAAAGCCACTGTTCCAGTGGAAATTGCTATCCCAAGTGATTATGTGCTTGTTAAAAAAGTTGTCTTGGAGGACTACAAAGAACGGGCCAATCAAGTCACTGGGATTTGGGACATTAAAGATGTTGCAAAATATTTGCGGACATCTTCACGAAAAGTTAGTTCTCGGATTCTCAACAATCCGAAGTACGAATTGGAACGCAATCAATTAGAGATTGCCGGGATTATCAAGAAGCGTCCAAGTAAGAATTCGCCTTGGTATTTTGCGGGGCCCCAATTTAAAGCTTGGTTAGACCGTCACATGCCTGAATTTGATTTTTCAGAAAGTTAATTGGTGACGAATATGGCTTCAATCACAATTGATAAAAATGAAAGTCACGGCTACACAGCCGTTGATAACACAGTATTAGAGCAACACATTAGTTTACAAGCAAAAGGCTTGTTTATGATGCTTTGGAAGAAGCCGAAAGGTTGGCAGTATTACATGGATCAGATCATCTCTGAGTCAACCAATGGGAAAACTTCAACCAGGAACGCATTAGATGAACTAAAAGAACATGGTTTTGTTCGAATTGAACGCAGACATGACCAAAAAGGACGTTTTTCAAATTACGTTTGGCACCTTGATGAATTTGGGAGGTTACGTAATCAATCGGCACCTAAAGTTCAAAAACGTGATTTAGGTCAAAAGACTGATAATAAAGCATTCCCACCTAAAGACCGAAAACGTGATTTAGGTCAAAACGTTGATATAAAAGCGATTTCACCTAAATCACGTTTTCCAGCGCTGGATAACCAGCCACTAATAAATACTTATACAACAAATAATGTTGTATGTAGTAGTCCAGGTGCACACACGGAAATTCCAAACCAGGATCATTCGTCAAAGGTCACAACTGCAAATGAGACCCAGACGGAACCAGACGAGTTGGCTAAACAATCTTCTAGCTCGAACGTAGAGCATAAAGAACTAAAACAGCCGAACGCAGGCTTACTAGCTGACCCGAATGGATTAAATCAAATTTTCACTGCCTGGAAAGACCAATTCAGTTGGCCGAACCAGTATTGTCAAAACGCCTTCAGTAGCTGGCAACGTGAGTTTGGAACGGACGTAGTTCTCCACATGATTGATTATGCCGCTATGAATGGCGCTAGTTATCCACTGCAATTTTTGAATAAAGTAGTGGCACAGTACCGGAAAGACCAGGTTCACGATATTTCGACAGCGATTGCTAGTGAACAACTGTTCAAACGTCGTAAGTCACAATATCAGCATCATCAAGGCCAACCGAACCCTGGTAAAGCTAACTTTAAGCATTCGAACAGACAAAAGACCGCTCGGGTGGTTGAAAAGCTGCCGGAGTGGGCGCAATCAGGATATCAGCTCAAGGCTGATCCACCTGATGCAGCAACCTTGGCGGAAAACAAACGGTTGATGGCCGAACTTAAGGCTAACCGCAAGAAACACAAAACTTATAACTAGTTTACAAAACCTTGGCTGGAGTGGTGATTAACCAGCCACACAAGCAAGATCAAATTGAAAAGAGGTACTTCATGATGAAATTATTAAATAACTTAATTTACTTGGCACTTGGTATGGGCTTAATGGCATCGAAATTACACGGGTACAACGTGTTATTCACCTGGCTATTTTTAGGAATCACAGTGGTCTTAGCCATCAACTTTGCGAACTGGCTGGCTAGTGATTCAGATAGATAATCGGATCGGCAAAACTAGGGGGCGAGTGTATGAAAATCTTGCGCATGAAGATGGTCAACGAGGACTACATTTATTTGCCGTTTCAAGATATTCCCATGAACTGCTACTGGCTATATACCAAGGTTTATCAACCACAAGGCAAGAAAATGATTCTTAGTGAACATGAGCGAACCATCAACTTGTGGAATGTCTTGTACGTTGATGTGGTTATTGTCAAAACTACGTCCGGAGAAAGTGAGTAAAGGAGTCAAACATGGAAAGCAAAGAGAAATTTAGCAAGCGAGAACAAGTCTTGCGGCATGTTATTCAAGAACTCGAAAGCAATGGGATTAAAGACCATGTCGTTTACGCTAGTTTTTTGGATTCCCAAAATCATGTAGTTGGGGCCCTAGGAGTTAATGGTCAGCCACACATTGAGAACATGCTGTATCAGCTTAATAACGCCTACAACGCTGCTAATCAAGATGTTCAACTAACGTTGACTGAATATATGACCGTTATCTGTATCAGCTTAGGTATTAAGCCATTAGATATGTTGGCGGCAACTAAACGGTTGGATGAATTAAACGAAAAATTAGCAAAGGAGCAGCACCATCAAGATGAAAACTAGAAATCAACCACAAGCTGAAAAAGTAGCTAAACAATTTTCTGACGATGTGAAGGAAAGTCTTAAAACCGACCCGGAGACTTATGCTGTGGCGTTTAAGATGAACCACCATGATTCAACAAAGATACTTAGTAATGACATTGTGGATGATGCTCACCCACTAAGCGGCCTAATGATTCCAAATGAAGTGATCGCTGGGCTATTAAAGGCCTGGTTGGGGAAATCATATATTGTGCAAGCTAATGGGCAGGATCGTCGTTTACTTGAACTAAGTCGGGTGATTCAACATTTGGGGTTTACAGATGATGGAATTAAATTTTTGATCAATGACTTAGCTAACGCAATTGGCTTACAGATTATTGCCGAAGATTCGACTGATTACATGAAGATGAAGCATCTTCTTGGTATTTCGCATATGTTGCAAAAGGAGCAGTTAAACAACCTCGACCAAATTTTGGCGATGACTCATGAAAATCAGAAAGCTCTTAATTGTTTAATGCGTAATAGTCACCGTAGTGATTTCAATGATGGAATTCAAAAGGAACCGGTTGCTGATCATCTGCAGTCAATCTATCAGGTGGAATGTTTTTCAGGAGTGGGTATTCAAAACACTAGTGGAATACCAACCTTTAGATTAACAAAGCATGACGTATCAAGAATATTTAATACCTTTAAGAAAGTTAGAATTTCTCCGCTTTACGTTGACCCTGAAAATCTTGATAAGGATGAAGATAATTATTTAGTTCTCGGTTCAGAACCTTTGATGATTGACCCAATGTCAGTTCGGAAAATAACATACCTCGGAGACTATCGAATTAAGTGTTAGGAAGGCAATATAAATGAAAATTAACGAATATCTGGAGCAGGTTAAACGCTGTGGTTATCTAGTCACTATTGACCAAGAGTTGCGTTCAATTGTGGTTACTGATAAAGATGCAAAATACGGAGTAATTATGTGCGTACGGATTGCAATTGAAGGCTTGTATTTTGTGGATGTCGATTACTTTAACAAGCATGGTAACGGCGACTATGACGGTGGTAACGCCATGATGTTGAAAGTTTTGACGAAAGTATTGGCTGATACTCCAATTGAGAAACGTTTTAATTTTAACGAAGGGCTGGCGATCGAATGATTCGATCAAATCACCAACCAAGTCGGGCAGAGTATAAGCAACATCAGCTGGACAATGAGATGAAGGGTGCCTGGGGAACGGAACCAATCGATTCTGAAAAAGCAATGACAGAAAAGCGTCATGCTACCTGGTTTTCAGAGGCTTTAACGATTTTGATGATTATCATTATCGTTCTGGTGGTATTACTGATGATTTTTGGTTTCTTTACCCAACTGCAGACCAAGGATCCAGGAATTATTTAGAGATAAATGAGGTGAGCAAATTGAAAGATATTCGGTTTCGTGAATACGACTCGCATAACACTGAGCTAATGACGTATTCAACCCGATTGGATCAACATAATCAAGTAATTTTTACTTTTGAAAAGCAGTCGGAAATGTTGGGCACGATAGTAAATGAACAACGTCAATTGATGCAGTTTACGGGAGTTAAGGATCGAGATGGTCAGTCAATTTACGAGGGAGACATTGTCGAAATTCAGGCTGGTAACGGTTTTGTAAGCACCGATACAGTACGTTTTGCTCATGGACAATTCCTTCCCGGGACTTAAAAGTGATTAGCAACGTTTTTAAACAACGAAAGGAGCAAGACCAATGTTTGGATTAAGTAATCATGATCATAAGTATGTGATTAAAAACATGAGTAGCGATATGTGGATGCTGGTAGGGACATTTAATGTTACGCAAGTGGGACGTGACGAAGCCACTAAGTTTGCTAGTTATGATGCGGCGGCGAGTGCGATTGATGGCCTGCCAGGTTCGCCTGAAAAGTATGAAGTGGAACCTTACTAATGGCGATTAGGATGATTCGCTTTTACTTTGTGCATCGTAAACGTACCTATCCTAAACCGTATTTAGCCATATTAGATCAGCGTTTACACGACAAAGTAACTGTGGGCACGGTGATGAAATATCAAGCGAATACTACTGATGGTAAACGATGGCAGACGGTGATCGTAACAGATTTATATGAAGTGCCTTACCGGCCACGGTTTGAAGTAATTTTAGCAAATGAAGTACACATTAAGAAATTTAATAGCCATGAGTTACAAGCGTGGCAGTTGTTTAGCCAAACGCATGGTTATCAGGAGTTGAAGATGAAGAGGAGAAGTGTTAATGGGTGAAGAACTAACGCAAGCACAAGGTAATCAGGCTGAGACCACCTTGAATCAGCTTTATAAAGATTTACCGGTAGCTGAACAAGAATATTTTAAGCAGAAAGATTATCAGATTTGGCAGACTTCACAAATGGCAGTAATCAATTTAGGACGAATTGCCCTGGACGTGAAAAGTCATATTAGTAATCCAGGAACCCATAGCGGTATTAGCTTTAAGCGTTGGTATGAGGGACATGGTTTTGGTAAATCGCAAATTCATCGGGCGATGCGTCAAGCGGAAGGTTACAACCAACTATTAGCGTCAGACGACCCTGATCGGGAGCAAATGATTAATAACTATCTGGCTTTACCCAAGATGTACCAGGAGATGATTGCCACGGGCAAGGCGGATTCAGAGACTGCAGATTTAATTTTGCGTAGTGATGCTGAATTTCGTAAGACCCCGCATTTTAAAGCGCTTCTAAAAAGTTTAGATGAGCAAAAGACATTGAACGCTAAAGTGCAAGCCACTAACCAGTCGTTGCAAGCAGAGAATCATCGTTTAACGAAACATAATGCGGACGTGGAAAAGTCTCGTAGTGAAACGTTAGTTGAACTAGAAAAGGAACGGCAACGTTCCCGACACTTACAGCTGGAAAATGAACGTTTGCAACATCGGGAAGTGGAAGAAAAGGTCGTACCGCCTGATGATTACGATGATATCAAGCAGCATTTACTGGAACTGAAACAAGAGTTACAAGATTCTAATGATGACCTAGCAATTGCCCAGGAAAAATTGCAGGCAGCTGAAGATAATCGTTTTAGCAAAGAAGATATTGATGATTTACAAGCAACAATTGATCAATTAACCAATGAAAACAAGACTTTGCATAAGAAGGTGCAAGCAGCTAATGATGCGGCAGCTCAAAAACGGTTAGCATTCGAGCGAGTTTCTGCAAAGACTGCAGAAATGCTAACCGCCGCAAGTCGAATTGATGTTTTGGCTCTGACTCCGGATATTGAAAAGCTGAGCACGAAGGAGATTAGTCAAACAGATTTAGCCAATTTAGGGCAGTGGTTCTTAGATCGGGCCACACAAATACAAGACCTTTGCAAGGGGAAACAGGTTCATCTTGAAGATCAAAAGATTATTGATGGCGAGTTCTCTGATGCAAAGTAAGGGGGATTCGAGACATGATGATGTACATGAAGGGACGCTTTTTAAATTTAGACGGGTTTGAAGAGCGTTCTTTTTTTCTGAAAATTCCGGAAAGTAAGCAGCTGGATATTCGTCAAGCACGTCGCTTAACTGGCGGACGTAATTTTTTAGTCATGAGTTCTGATCGGGGATATCGGATTCGACTAGCGGAAGTTGGTGGCAAATTACTGCGCATGTTACCAGAACATGGCAGAACCGCGGGTAGCATCATTTGCTCATGCCGGTTAGCTGATGGTGAACCCATGGAATCAATTGATTTAGTACGCAATATACCGGATAACGAAAAAGCTTTGCAGATTGAACGGATTGCCACCATGCACCTACCAAAGCTTGAAGCAAATCGCCACATTAGGAGGTTACCGAAATGAGGAAGGCCGAATACAGGCCGTCACTATTTGCTCAAGAGGTATTAAATGAAGCAAAGGTTAAACGAAACACAGCCAAGGATAAACACAAAAGACATGTAATTTTGGCACTAGCATCACCAGTTATTTTTATTATTTTGGCTTGGCTTATTTATTGTTTGGTCATGAAGACTTTGCTACACATTATGTTATTTGGCTTAATCAAACTATTTTTCTTTTTTCTAGTCATCGTGTGTGAGTTTTGTGCAGTTGCCTATATTTATAGAAATTTATAAAAGGAGAAAAGATTTATGAAGTTACCATTATGGGAATTTGCTTTACTTATTTTTGTTCTTGGTCTTGGAGTTACTTTGATATGCGAACTTGTTCCTCGAATGATGGAAGATAACAGATTAAACACTCAGGTTATAGTTGTTGGAGTTATTGGGATCGTCCTAGTTCTGGCTTTCTGCGTATTAATGTTTGTCTACCTAATTCCAACTTTTACTAGTTAATGAAAGGAGGAGAGATTTATTAGAAGAATGTTAGAAGCAACAGTACTATTTGGAATTTTTATTGGAAGTGTCGTGTTGCAAACACTTTGGTTTGATCTTTGTATTGACCATGTCGAAGATCCATTTGGGTTTGTATTAGGTATTGCACCAATTCTTATTCTAGTTTGGGTAAGTTTTTATATTGAATTGAAATGAAATTCAAATGGCTTTCGTTTATTTATTATCAATTCTTGCCAGACATTGAGGAGGAGAAATAAATTTTATGAGAAGAAAACAAAAAAGCAAACCATCATTATTTGCTCAAGAGGTACTGAGGGAAGCTAAAACTGAGTGAGAGACTTCCAAGGATAAAAAATATTTGTTAGCAATACCAGGTGTTCTGGTTGGCTTAATTATGCTTGTAATGCTTCTCAAATTATTATTAATTACTGCGGAATATTGAGAAGGAGGAATTATTTTTATGAGTAATTTAAAGCAAATATGGTGGGGAACCCTACTATTTTTATTTTACTGTGCGACTGCTGGGGGTGCACTATGGTGGATTTTTTTTGCATTAAATAATATCAAGCCGTGGTTGCTCGGAATTACATTAGCGTTTATGCCATTGTTAATTCTGTTTTGGATTATATGTATTCTTATGGTTCACGAGGTTCATGATGATGACGAAAGGTAAAGCGAAAATGAAAAAATTAGATCTAAATACTGAAATAGACAAATTGAAACGACAGGTTATTGAGATTTGTCAAGACTATGGCCTTGATCCAAGAAAAGATGAATTTACAATTGTGCAGCCCTATTTAGAAAACGAAGTGATATGGATTGATGTCAAAGAGATTAAAGGACAACGTTCAGTAAACATAAGTGTTTCCGGGCCCAATACCTGTTTTATTTTGCCCAAAAAGGATGTTCTGTTAAACATCTTTGAGTAACACGAAATCAAGAAAGAGGAATGATAATGAAATTCTGTTATGTAGTGAATGAACAACTGAAGAACGGGACGACGCAACCGGTCATGATCTTTAAAACGCCGGTTGATGCTTACCATTTTGTCTTGTGCCATGGCATGCTACCCAGTGTGAATGCGGACAATTTAGCGAGTCAGGAACGGGCCATTATGGATGGCTTGGAAAAAGGCATTGTAATTAATTTTTATCCAGCGGCTTTAAACAAAACCGGGATTAATGATGATGACTTGACCGAGTCACTATCAATTGGCAAAGCAGCCGTGAATGGATTGTAGGAGGAAAGTTAGGAAGTATGTATCAAGATCCAGAAGAACGTAGTAAAAAACGGTTAATCGCCTGGGGCGTTTTAGGAATAATTGTTTTAATTTTGATGATTATTGGGGGCGTTAATCTGGTCTCATATCATCGCACCAAAACAGTTGAGCAGAATAAATTATTAACCTCAAGTCAGCCGACCGTGGTGATGTTTTACTCCAAAACTTGTCCTGATTGTAAAAAGATCAGAGGAGTGGTGAAGAAGGCTGAGGTTTCGCAACAGTTTGCAACGTTTGCGTCATCGAGTCATGGACTCCAACATCAAAATATGTTTGTGGAATGGCAAAACAAGTATGATAAAGCACTTTTTAAGCAATACAAAATCAACTATGTACCAACCTTTATGGTTTTCAAAAATGGTCAACCCCAAATCTTCATGATTAACAATCGACCATATCTAAACTATTCCGGAACTGATCCGAATGCAGTTCGACAGATTTACACGAACTTAACGGTTAGGTAGGTGCTAGATAATTGCTTAATTACGCTATGTTTATGATTTTAATCAAATGTATAGTTGATTATTCCACTGCCGTTACACATAAAAAGTTAATTAATACTCCTTATCCCACCTATCAAGCTGCAAAAGAAGTAAAACGATACTTAGTATATAGCAAACATTGTAGTAAATACAGCTTACGGATTTCAGTTGTAACGATTCCATTGGTATTTATTAATGAGCAGTGGTGGGCTGGCACGCTCTGTTTGTTGACTTTAATAAGCACTGTTGATTGGCATCGCTGTTGGAAAGTTAATCGAAAAGTTAATGGGGGGAAATAAAAGATGAAAAATCATCAATTAAAAGCAAATACAAAGTTCATACCGGCGACAAACCATCAAAAGAAAGTTATCAGAATAACCACCTATGTGGTGTTAGTTTTACTTGTCATTGCCTGGTTCATGACCATTAGCGAATGGCTTCATATTATGGATCTGTTTAGCCAATCGCTTCGCCATTATCATAATTTAAATCATGTTGCGCTAACTAATCATGACGTCAAGATAATGGGTGCTTCTGCAATGTCGGCAGTTGGACTTAGCTTCTTCTATCTGCCGTATACCGCAATCAACATCACCTTCTTGACGAAAAAACAACCAGGAACCGAACTGATTGGAATAGCGCCGCTAAAGCCAAAAAATAAGCAATCAGGAGATGATAACTAATGCTGGAGAAACTTAAAGCCTGGCGGAAGGCCTATTTAAAACGGCTAAAAAAATACCATGATTTCATGGCCGAACATGCGATGCAAAAGAAATTGATCATTACAGGGACGATCCTGTTAATGATGGTGGGATTGTTGATCAATACTCGCTTTGTCCCAACTAAATCGAAATTTGCGGATTCGTCATTAAATACGGCCGAAAGTTTTGGGGACAATTCAAACGCAACCATCATGATGACCAGTCGCAAATACAATAAGCGACAAAAATTCATGGTGGTTAAATTTACGGTCAAACCGAATAACAATCAGCTACTAGACCCTAATAACATTAAGTTCAAGGTGACAATGGTTAATCCACAACCGGTTAAGTACCAAGTGATTACGTTGTCGAATAACCAGTATGTGGTGGTGTTAAACAATCTATCCCGTGGGTTTAAAGCTATTAAGATCACGGCTAAAAATACGCAACCAGATATTAGTCAGTTGACCAATGCTGGTAATGATTCCGATGTCAAAATTGATAATGATGGTACAGCGTCATCCAGCAGCAGTTCAACTGACGATACTACTAAAAAGAACTCGTATGGATTTGTTATCAATGAGAGCAACAAATACGTCAATAATAAGCTCGTTAAGAAGACACAAAAGGAATATGCGATTGATTCCCTTAACAAGTCCATTAAGGACGTTAACGGGCAAATTAAGGGGCAAAAACAGGCTATCAAGGCCTATCAAAAGCAAATTACGGCCGACAATAACAGTATTCAAACGACGAAAAATAATGCTCAATACTCGGTTGATAATGATGATGAGCAGCAGTCCATTCAACAAGCTGAATCGGATATTAAACAACAACAAAGTAACATTGCTTCGGCGAAGAAAAAGATTACTAAGTATCAAACGCAAGTGAGTCTTTATCAAAAACAAATTCGGGATATTAACGATGGAAAATATCACTTCCAAGCGCCTGTGGAAACCAAAAAGGAGAAGTGAAAATGACTAATGCAGAATTATTAGCAAGAATTATTAACAGTGATTATTCAACTGATGAAAAGGTAGATCAAATTATCAATTTATATGATTTGGATCGTATTCAGTTACTTAATAGTGTATCGAACCAAATTGAAGATGTGGTCGGACAAGTAATTAACTTACATAAAAATGATTATCGTGAAGATTAACCCATTAATAAATAAGTTAAAACCAGTACATAGGGAGGAAAAATTAACATGCAAGATGAAAATGAGAATTTTGTCGTAACAGACCGACAAGTCAAAAAAAGGTTAGGAAATTTAGATCTATCGGCTAAAAATATTAGTTATCAAGTTTATAAGCTGGAAAAGGAATTAGATGATGCTTCATTGGCATATGATAATCGTGAATTTGAACATATACCAACAAAGATTGGTAATGCCTATGCGAGATTGAGTATTCTTTGTTGTCAGTTAGGAATTAATCCAGAAAAATGCTTCAGTGAAGCTTGGCAAGATTTACAGAATACCAACCGCTTAGTGGTCACTAAGAAAAAGCCTCAGATAGCGGAACATTCAGTCATATCGTTTTTGTCACCTGCTGAATTTTTTGAGCAATGGACTTATATGAATTCGAACTTTATATTAGTGACTAATACGACTGATACGAGTGAAATAGGACGTTATGATTGTAGTGCTTTTTGGCGAGGCTTTTATGTTTTGCCGAGATTTGTAAATAACTTTTCTACCTACGATTCAATACACCATGCTTTTCGCTTAAATCATTACCTCTTTAGGATTAAAGTGAAGTTTTTAAACGGTAAAAAACCTTTTAGTTTGATCAAAAATTCTGAAATCGAACAAGCATTAATTAACGAAGCAAATATCTATTTCCCTCCAGCTAAATACATTGGGAAAACGCCTGCTGAAAAATTAGCAGACCTCTATGATGATCAAGAGCTAACATTGCAGCGTTTGGTAAATTACATGAACGATATGTGGCCAATTTATAAACGGGCGAAGAGAGAAATCCAGAATAGTGAATTAGCTGGACAAACGACTCACTTACATACCTTCTTAGGCTTTAAGTGGGAAAGCGAAATCGTTAAACCGGTTAAGACGGTTGAAAAGGCTAATGAAAGAATGGATCAGTTTGGGCGACTATTAAATGACATTAATAATGGCAAGTGGCAACAATCTCAAACGGTTATTAGACCATCGCAGTTCTTTGATATTGAGTTACGGGATGCATTAGCGTCAACTGATTTTTAGAGGGGAAATTAATATGTCAGCGAATTTATATAACTTGTTTACTAATAATAGTGATCCTTGTGGCAGCTTTCCATTATTTACTTTTGGAGGTATTGGACTGTTAGCTTTAGCTTTTCTTGGATTAATTGCTGGAAGTCTTATGCTTCCAACTGATGTGGACGATAAACGTTGGTATAAGAATAAGAAACTTTCATTAATATCAGTGAGTATTGGGATTGTGTGCGGCGCTCTACTAGTATTTGCTCTTGCCTTCGTTCTACATCTAAATTCAAAAATATATTCTTTTGCTTCTGACACTAATTTAAATAATCGCTATTTTAAAATGGAACGATTACCGGTTGACTCCTATTACCATATTCCAAATCAAGATAATAATAATGGCACATATTGCTTAAAACTTAAAAATGGGAAACTACTCTATTTTAGCCATGACCTAAATGGTGATAAAAGGATTGTCAAAAGAACGGTAATTGGTAATAAGCAATACCAAGGCAAAACTCGAATTGAATATCTAACGTCAACAAAACGTAAGGCTTATAAAAATTACCATTTACGCAAACAAGAAAGATTGGTTGTTATAAAGTATGTCGCTCCAAAGAAAAATGTAAATTAACTTTGTCGATTAATAAAAGGAGTGGAGTCAATGAAAACTAATACTAGCAAAACTTATCAGGCTGCCAAACAAATTTATAACGAACTAGTAAAACTCGGCTTCGATTTAGAACCACGGGCAGGAATTATATATGAACCAAAATCAGAAAGAAGAGAAGCTAATGGAACAACAAAAACAAATAATGAATGAACAATTACCAATGGACGAAATTAATTATGAACCTAAATCACAACCAATCCATCGTTTATGGTTGATGCCTAAATACCTGTACAAGCTAGTTGAACGATTGACTCCAAAGTTTGTCAGAAAAGCGGAGTGGGATCCTTTCTTCCTTTGGATAATAATCTTATTCTGGGTGTCTTTATATGCTGTGGTTAAACTATTAGCCGATCTTTTGATCATGAAAGCTGGGATACCTAGTAATATGGCAAAATTGGTTGTTGATTGGTCATCAACGTTTTTTGCAGCTTATTTATTCTTAATTTTATACGGAAAGCTTTCGTTAAATTTAAGCTGGTCTGATTATGAATTACCAGTTGATTCGTATCAGGAAATCGATTTTGATGATTATAATTTCCGACTTAAGGATGGCAGAGTTATTAATCTAAATGATGATGGACACGGTAATCGGAATTACCAAAGAGAATCAAATAGATTATTTTGGAATGAAAAAAGTGCAAAGAAAACAGCAAAACTATTTGTTAGATATAGTAAATATTATGATGACTATGCTGATCCTAAATATGTAGTACTTTTTACATTCATGTTCCCTAAACCGAAGTGGGAAACTGCAGAGCAGGTTGTGTAACCAGAAGAGAAGAAGGTGATACTGCGATGAATAATGTATCGAAATTACAGTCAATGACTTTTCAAGAGGAAGCATTGTGGGAACTAAAGAATGAACGAAAAAGAGCTAATCAAAATCGAAAGACATTCTGGATTCAAGTTGAATTTGCTGATGGTACTAAAAGAAATTACCAGTTAGCAAAAGATTTACAAAAAGCGATGTGGCAACACGTAAAAACGCATCATAATGATTGGCAAAAAATCATTTTAAGAGCTTTAATTAATGTTCCGGTTAGTAACTATGATGCACAGGGAAATGCTCAAATTCGGGTTGCTAAAGTGCTCAAAATTTGGATAAAAAATAAACACACTTCACGAAGTGAGTGTGTTACGAGAAGTCAATTTGTTCGACCAAAATATAACAGATTTAGTTTTGCTAAATATACCGTAATGTTTAATTACTTAAAACATGATTATGATAAAAATTCAGTTAGAAATATTAATCATGATTTACGTATCTTAATGAAAGTATGGTCGCCAAATAGTTTAAGTAAGCCAATCAAATCTGTCTTAAAGAATGTAGAAATTGTGATCTATATTTGGATGGCAGTATTGATAATTTCACCATTATCTTACTTATTGGGGAAAGCAGAATCTATAACTCCTATTAATCTAAAAGATATTCTTTTTTTCAGTGTGTTACTTGTTTTCTTTATTATTTTTTTGACTAATTCATTCGGTGATAGTAATAAAGAAAAGAACACCAAAAGGAACTATTAACAGTAAAGAATATCGGTACAATCTAATGATCATGCTTTGTGCTGATATGTCATTATTCCTGAATTCTAGGTAATGATAAAGTGCTATATAAAAAGGTAATAGAGTAAGAAAAAGTGTTACAAAGAGAGCAATAAAAGATGTTTTTCCCTGAATTGAATTAAGTAGAAAACTTACAAAATTAGTTGAGTGCAATTTTGTATTGATTAATTTAAAGCTTAAAGGTACTTTCGATTTCACGAAAGTTGTAGCTACAGATATAAAAGCAAACCAAGATGTGCAGGATAGCAAGACGAAGCAAACAAGTGAAATAATTCCATATATGATTATTTCTTTTAATTCAAGGAAGCCTTTTTCAATTTCATCAAATATGAAAGATAAGAAAAATTCTGCAGGAAAACTAATGATGATTACTTGAATCAGTATAAATAATCTATGAGATCTATTAATCATCAGTGTTAAAAAGAGTGTGAATATAACTATTAAAAGGTTGAAGGCACTGACAGGTATTTTTTGTATATGAAATATGTTTTTTATGAAATTCATTGATAACAGTTTCTTCCTAATTTATTCGTTTTAATTTTATTCTTGTACAAAAAGAATTTCTACAGGGAAGCACATATTTTTTGGCGAAAGTTGACGCTTTCGTCTTTATTTTTAAATTATTAATTGTTTCAAAATCTTCGATTTTGAATTTAAGTTTGGCTGCTGAAAAGCAGCAGTTTTAGATCTGTTATTGAATCAAATTTGGTTCAGTTAGATGCTTTTTTAAAATAAAAAGCTGAACAAACCTTGTAGCTTTTTTGTAGTAGGGGGTGTAGCTAGAGCGTAGCGAACCCAGGAGCTTTTATGTAGCTTTGCGAGAAAATTGTATATCTCTAAAAACCCCGACACTGTCGGGTAATCGGCTTGCCGATTATCGTTTTCCCTTATGCTCATTAACAAAATATTAGCTAAAAAGGGGCCCTCAATTTTTTAATTTGAAAGGATGAATTTTTAATGCCAAAAGTAAAATCAAAAAATGAACGAGTCGGACACTTTATTCGCTTCGAAAAAAGTTTAGATGATCGTTTAAAACAAGAGGCAAAATTAAATAACTCACCACTAAGTGACATGGTTTCATTTATTGTCTCTGATTATTTTGAAGCTAAAGAAGCAGAAAAAGGTAATGCGACTTTAAAGGAAATTATTTATAAATTGAATCAACAAAACGAAGCTTTGTTGAAGATCCTTTCGCAAAATAGTGAAACCATTTTGAAAACTTATTATCGCTTAGATGATTTTCTAACGCTGTACGAAAAACCATTTGATGATGATAAAGATTTACCAATTGACAATTCATAGAAGGGGCTGAATAACATGAATTCTTTTTCACTGAGACTTGATCATGATACTGAAATTTTGCTGAAGTACTTTTTGAAGGTTTCGGAAAATAAACCACAAGTTTTTGATTTCAAAATTAAGAAAAATCGTAACGCAATCATTAACTTACTACTTAAAGATTATGTGTCTATTCTTGCTAACGTTTGGGAGCGGCATCCCAACACAAAATATCGAACAACTTATCAAAATTTGATGGTAAGTCAGGGCAGCTCTGACTTAGATAAACTTACAAAACGAATTGACAATTTGAATGATTTATTAAACAAGCTGTACTATTTACAGATTTATGCCAACAACAATATGATCTATGATTTTGCCCCGACAATTGAAAAAGCGATTTCAATTTTTGATGAAAAGTCACCAGTCTTTTTACAAAACCTACAACTAAAAAAATTAGTTGATGATGATAAAAAACATCTTTTTGCTAAGAAACAAAAGCAGCGAAAACTGGAGGGAAGTCACGATGATTAATATTCACAATAATGAAGAGTTCTGGCAGTCACTACACGAACTAGAAGAAGATCCTTATTACTATGAGCATGTTGGTAACGAGTCACGGACTAATGTTTATATTGATGACGGTGATCCCAATGTTGATGTTGAGACTGTGGCCCGAGAACGTCGCCAATTAAAAAAAGTCCGAGAGTTACTTGGACTTTCAACAGGGATTAAAAAGAAGTCACGATCTAATCCGAAACGAAGTGCAATTCGTTTAATGGTAACTTGGTATCGACAGTTTGATTTAACTTACCGTGAAATTGCTAAATTATTGGAAATGCCATATTCAACGATTCGTCATGATTATCCAGCATTGAAACCTCACGAAAAATTAAAGGGTGATTTTACGATTGAATTACGAGATAAATTTGGACGGCATATTAAAGCTAATGAAATTTAATGGAGATTGAATGAATTGATAAATTTTAAAAGACCTCGGGGACAATTTAAAAAACTAACAGCTGAAGAAATAAAGCAAAAACGTTATTGGATTATTGGAGGAATTGTCTTATTAATTATCTCGCTAGTAATAACTTTTAGTGGGCCCATTGAACGTCACATGATTAATTCCTACAAGCCAAAAGTTTCAGCCACCTCGATTAAAAATTATGATCATAAAAAGGGTACTTATAACTATGAGTCAATCAAAGAATTAACGTTAAGTAATATCGCTAATGCGAGAGCTAGATCTAAAAATTTGCCAGTCGTCGGTGCTATTGCTATTCCGAAAATTGGAATGAGTTTACCAATTGCTAAAGGAATTACAAATCAAAATCTTGCGTTATCTGCAGCCACTTTTCGTGATGATATGAAGATGGGAAAAGGTAATTATGCTTTAGCCGGGCATAATATGGCGAATGATGGCCCTAAATTATTATTTAGCCCACTTTACTACAAAGCAAAAAGAGGACAGAAAATTTACTTAACCAATTTGAAGCGAGTTTATGTTTATCAAATTACAGCTAAAGGATTTGTGGATAAACACCGAGTAGATTTAGTTGCTAATACTAAAAAGAAACAAATTACTTTAGTTACTTGTGACACTACTGGCAACAAAAGGTTAATTGTCCGAGGAAAGTATCTAAAGAGTATGAAATATAAAACTGCTCCACGAAAGATTCGCAAAGCATTGAGTCAAAAATTCAACAATTAATTTGGATAGTTGGTGATATTTAATGAACAATAGATTCGAAAGAATTTACCAATTGTTTATTGGTTTATTAGTTGGCTTTGTTTTGTTATTTGGAGTTTATGTATTTATGGTAACCTCGACTGGAAAAGTGTTATCGACCTGGATAGTTAAACCCAGGGTAAGTTCTTTTACTAGTGATATTAGTCCATGTAGACGGACCACTTTAAAAGTTTTTACATCACATAAAATCAAACATATTGATAGTAAAGAATTTAAATTACCGAAGGGAAAAACTTATTTAAAAGTTGAATCTGATTTAGATAAACCGCAAATTGAAATACACGGTGAAACCGTGAAAAATTTTGATTTTAGTATAGTGAAGCGGATTACTAAAACATATTTAAGACTTCCAAATAATTCTCATGATCCATTTATTAAATATTTGAAGAAATCGCCAAATTATGAATCAGATAAATGGTTAAGTTGGAAGTCAACTATCAAAGGACAGGATTTCTTGGGACAATTTAATAGTAATGATCATAACAATACTAACAATGGTGATGAATGGTGGCTTCTATATTATCTTTGGCGACGATAAGGACGTAAAACATAATAACGAAAAGAGGTGTTTATTATCTCGAATAGAATTCGACAGTTAAGAAAAGACAAATCATTGACTCTTGAACAGTTAGGCAAAAAAATGAATCTTGCAACCAGTACAATCGGACAATATGAACGTGAAACTAGAGAGCCTAAATTAGAAATTTGGCAAAAGTTAGCTAATTTTTTTAACGTCTCCGTACCATACATTCAGGGAATTAGTGATGAGCTCAATGTAAATTATGTAAGCAATAAATACGGAACAATTGATCTTGTTGATGTACTCAATCACCATCCATCTAAAATCACGATTTACGGTGAACAATTAGAGAAAGATCAGATTATATTGTTAAAAACTTTCTGTAAAGCGTTGAAAAGCGTACGTATATAATTAAGGTCAGTGGGAATAAAAGTATAATCATTATCCAGGTGTAGACCTAGGATTATTATGAATAACTCAAAAAGCTAATTTCAGAATTTAGGGATTAGCTTTTTATTTTGGCGTTAATTCACTTACTAATATGAATGACTATCATTAAACTAAAAGTTTCAGATAAAGAGAAGGAGGAGTAAGTCGGAATGAAGGATATAGTTCATTTTTCACAAAAACCAGCTAAGTTAAACAACGACTATTCCAAGAATCATTTAAGTGAAGTAGAACGTAAGACTATCTTTGCTAAGCTTTCTCCTTTTCAAAAGCAAGTTTTGCTTCGCTTTAAGAAATATGAATTACAGTCAAAAGTATTAAATCAGTTCAATCAAACAGACAGTGATTGGAGGTTTATTGGATTTGACGAATATTTAAAGTTTGATGTTCACCATCCTGATGCCTCACCTTTGCATTGTGCGTGTGGTCGAGGAGTTAAATATCTTTACTGGTGCCAAGGCAAGAACGGAGAGAAAAAGGGCTTTGGGATTAATCATCTTAATCAAGAGGCAGGAATCTCAAATCAGATTATTATGGAAATAAAACGGGGTTACCACAAAATTGACCGCGGGATTGATGAAATTCTTATTCGTTTTAATAATCAAGAATCATTTCCGGAACTTGCTTTCTCAATCTGTCACCAGTACGGTGTGCTGATCAAGACTTTTAAAAAGTCTGATCTATTGTACCTATATGCTTTTCAAAAGGCTAAGTTGCCCATTTATATTAGTGACGAGAAAAAATTGGAAAATCTGCAGAATGAATGCGTTAATCAGGACGGTATTCAAGTGCAACAACTCAAACAAAATCAATTAAAGCGTCGACACATGGAATACCAGCAATGGACAAGTAAACTGAATGATAAGGGAACTAAGTATTGGGAAGACTCACTTCAGTGCTATCAACGAGTGATTAAGTTTTTCCCAGATTTAGCGGCCAGTCGTCATTTTAATTTTGAAAATCCTAATCATGTTCTATTAATTAGTGAAATGTTTAATCACGGCAAGTTAAAAATGGGCCAAGAAGTTATTAGTGAATCTGTGGTTTTACAGCAACTAAATAGGATTCATTCAGTGTTTGGTGTACCGGTAACTAGCAAGGAACGACTGTCATATATGTATAAACAGTTATTTAAATTCTTTGTTAATAACTATCTTATAATTAATTTGAATGGTCACTATATATCTAATGTAATTGTGAATCGGACAGTTTAACTAAGATTAGTTATTTATGAAAAAATGATGCTTAAAGGAAAGATAGCGGGGTGTTTTTATATGGGCTTCTTCAAAAAGACAGGAAATCAGTTGCCTGATATTATCTATACACTTATATTTCAGCTTGCTAATGGTAGTAGATATTTGACTTACACCGAACGGAGGGAAGCAGTTAAAAATGAAAACAATGTCAATCCTGAACAAACATTAGAGGAAAATTCTGGTAATTTACAGATTGATCCTGACGTACCCAAAAATTATCAAGGTTATTTAGGATACACTGACCGGAAGGCAGCAACTAAACTGGAAAAGGGTGTTCATGATCGTTACCCGACTTTTACGGGTCAAAGTCTGAATATTAATGAAAAACAACACCAACAGTTGATTGATAATTTAAAATTGGCAAAAAAGAATGGCGCAATTCTATGGTCTGGGGTGGTTTCTTTTGATCCGGAATTTTTGGAAAGAATCGGAGTTTATAATCCAGAAACGAAAGCTGTTGATCAAAGAAAAATTAAACAGGCAATTCAAAAAGCAGTTCCACTCTTATTAAAGAAGGAAGGACTGAATGTACCAGAGACCTTTTGGTGGGGTGACGTTCATTTAAATACTAATCATGTTCATGTACACTTGGGAATTAGTCAAACGAAGAATACTCGACCTTTGAAAGAAAACGGAGAACCAATCGGTTTGTTTCGACAAAAGAGTTTACGGTCAATGAAAATGGCGGCACATCGTGAGTTAATTCCCAGCAAAGAGCGACAAAGAGAAATAGCATTGGAACGTGATTTGGGAACCATTCGACAAGACTTAAGGGAAAATATTGAATATTTGGTACGCCATGATCAGGTACAACGCCAGATGGTTCAGCAAATCTATTGGGCTCTACCACGCTATAAAGATTTACGGAAATGGCGGGCAAGTAATCATCGAACGGATTTTCATACAGCCCGTGAATTAGTTGCCGATTTAGTGGATGACGCTTTAAATACGAATCTGAAAGATCAATATGATAAGTTTAAAACTGATCTTCAAGTGAAGGATCAAAATAGCCGAAATAATTATGGTCAGAGCATTCATGATACAGTAGTCAAAAATGATAAACGACTTAAACAATACCTAATGAATCGAGTTTTTGATTACATGCGTGAGATTGACCAAATATCTGAAGATGAGTCGTCAATTTTAGATCAAGTGCAAGCTAGTTCTCCTGAACTTAACCAAAAACTGATTGATATCGAAAAAGCTCAATTAAAAGCACTAAAACCTAAATCTAAAGAAGCTAAACAATTACGCCAAAAATTAGGCTATCGGCGTCACGCTTTAAAAGAACACAATCTCAAAACCACGAGAGAGTATTTATTAAATAAATTAGCTGCAGTTAATCAATCTGCAGAGTCGAATAGTGTTGCCAAACAGTGGTTAATACAGACTCTAAAAGAGCGTTTGGAGTTGAATAGATTAACTCAAATTCCTTTTAAGGAGCGGAAAGCGCAGGGGTTAAACCAGCGGTATCAGCAACTTTCCAATCAATATGTTGATGTGACTAAGATACCAATTAATCAAGTGAATGAGCATTTGGTTAAAGTTAGAAAAAATCAGTTAGCAAAAGAATTAGGTGTAATTATGGAAAGTCATGGTGACCCATTACAAACAAAACTATTACCGAATCCTAAGAGTGAATATGGTATCCGGAATGCGGTGGAATACTATCGAATTCAACAGGAAGTTTTGGACTTTAAACTTGCGATTAAAAATAATAATGATAAATATAAACAAAATAAGGACGAACGAAATCAGGCCAATCGTCCGCTTTTTAAAGCTTTGAAACGAGACTATTCTTTTTTAGCTGATAGTAAACGGCTTGACAGGAAAATTGCTTGGGATACTAAAGTTGATCAGCGGTTTGACAAATGGCAACAGCGGCAAGCAGTTCACCCTAATAAGATTAGTTATCCAACAAGTAGGTTGGCACCAATACAAACGATCGAAAAGGGATTTAAAGACTTCCTTTCTTCGATGGCTCGTAATGCGGAAAACAGGTCACGTGCTAATCGTCAAGCTCGTCGCCGGGCATTGGATGATGGTGATGACTTAGAAAAAACAGATCGTGAAGAAGAGTTGGAAAATAGAATTGAACATTAATGGCGAAATTTGGTTTACAAAAAACTTTGTGTATATTAAAAAATGTAGAAAGAAATTTACTCCGTTCCTTCTACACAATGGTAAATAGTGAGAAAATCAAAGTATCACAGTTGTTTTTTACTCATTTGAATAAGTACAGTGATTGAGTTCTCTACTGTACTTATTGCTTATTGCGAATTAGCTCAGCTGGTAGAGCAGTGGTCTGTTAAACCATTTGTCGTGGGTTCGAGTCCCACATTCGCAGTTGCTGGCACCTGTGTCAGCAAGCAGTTTATTTATAGTTGCAAGATATTATGGAAATATCTGAAAATATTTAATGTGGTTACTCATTGTATGTTCTTCGCTATTCGTAAAATATGCTAGACTAAGGGGGTAGCTTCAAGTTAAAACTACCCTAAAGTTCGAATTTGCTTAAGCACGTTTCATTAAATTATTGCTTAGCAAATTGTTTATGCTCTCAGCTCTGGCCAGCTGGGTGTGTTCCTAGTGAATGGTAAGTTGTAACGCAATGTAAGTATTGTTCATCTTATGATTTCTTGGATTCTTTCTGCTATGTATCATAAACTGCCGGGTAGCTGGAAGCATAGTATGATGAATGCTGTGCTTCTTCTTTGATCCGATAGCTCAGTTGGTAGAGCAACAGACTTTTAATCTGTGGGTCGTGGGTTCGATCCCCACTCGGGTCATTCAAAGTAATCTATTGTTTTTGATTAATAGGAGAAGTTAAATGTTGGAGTATGACTTGGGACTGATCACTAAAATCGAAGCTGGTACTGTTTTTGGTAAAATAATCGGCTCAGAGGAAGCCTTTCAAATTCATCTCAAGGCGGAAGCAGTTGAAGCGGTCACCTTGTATGAAGTTGTAGCAATTAATAAAACTCATGATGACTTTATTTATAGTTAATTGGGTGAATACGTTTATAATTGGCGAAGATTGTTAGAATATAAAGTTAGCGTAATCTAATAAATGGAACCGCAATTCCAAATCTAACCGACAAATACTGATCACTACGAAGTGGTCAGTATTTTTTGATTTTGGCGAAAGATTGAATAATCAAAAAACGTACTAAGTTAGTAATAAAAAACAAAGGAGTTACTAACATGGAACGGACAGTCTATTTAAATGTAGAACCACAAGGTAATAATTATTATGCCATTACTGATATGAAGTGGAAACTGAACCAGTTAAATGATCTTAATGTGATGAATGACAGCCTATCCAAATGGCAAGAAGCATATCAGCTAGAGGCAACACTTGATTTAGACGGGAGAAAAAGTAACTATACACGCTTAGATATCGAACAAGCACTTAATCATGAAGGCATCATTAAAGTTGATAATCAGGTAGATTTAAATAATAGTTTGTTACCATCTAATTTCAGAATTAATTCTTTATCCAAAAACTTACCAGTGAAAGTGTGTCGACAACAAGTTCAAGCTTCTCGTGAGTGGGCACAACCATTGGCTAATCGCTTAGGTAAGAATCCTGCTTTTGAAGAGTTATCAACTAACGATAAAATGACTGTTTTTAAAGATTTTTTAAACGAATATCCATATGGTGAGACTCCTTTTGAGGTGGCTTTCAACAAAGCAATGGAGAAGCATGATCAAAGGGAACCACAAGCAATTTCCAACACTGAATTAAAGCAGATGACTAATACTATTAAGCAGGGCAAAACAGTACCCACAAGAATGTATATTTGCCACGATTTAGAATCTGATCAGTATAAGGTATTGGATAATCGTCAAGGAGATGGAAAAATTATGAAGTTTGATACATTTGATGAAGCCCATCAATTGGCAACCGAACCTTTTACTCGGAGTCAATTGATTTATGCAGATCGAGATAATATGTTTAACGTTGTTACCTTCGATCGTAATTATCATGGATTTGTCAAGGGTGATCAGGCTATTGAACAAGTTGGCGAAAGTGGGATGCCAGGAACCTGTCATTACCTCATGCCAGCAACGAAGGAGATAGCACAGTTTATTAGTGATTTAGACGATTACGCTGATAACCGGGAGTTACAAGCAGCTTTTGCTAAAGCGGCGCAGAATTGGCCTGAACATAGCCAACAACAAAATATTCAGTTAGATGATTTAACCCGTGACCAACTGAATACCATTCGAGATAATTATGATCGTTTACCACGGATAAAGAATGATGATGAGAAAAAGATCACGACAGAAGATTTGGTAAAACAAGCTCATAAAACATTTCTGAATGGGACAAAAGATGTGGATAGTTTGCAACACTTTGTTAATCGTTCTGTTCAACTCATGCGCTATAGTGATAGTCGTTATCATAACGGTGGTAATCGTATGTTATTAATGGATGATCCTGCACAGGATCGCTACTATCTTTCCAAAACAGAATTGGAAAATGGCGGAATTGATAACATTGATTATGCAAAACTTAAGGGTAGAAATGTATTTGCTATCAAGCCTCAAACTAATCAAAATTTAATGAAGGGACAACCCATTAAATTCTCAACGGGTAAACTTTATTCTTTAAGTGAACTAAACCAACAGTATCCAGAACTAGCTGAACAAACACGTAAAATTGCGTTATCTCATATGCCTTACAATGATCAGCCTGGTAAAGAAGTTTATCAGGCGTTGACTGATGCTTGTAATAAAAATTATGTAATGTATCCAAGTCGTCGAAAAGACCCATTAGTGGCTGCACAAGCACGAGTTGCTAAACATATGGCTTTTGGCAAAGCCGGTTTTAGAAAGTACGATATGGTATTTGCTGATCGTGAACGGGCAGCTTTAAGTAAACTAGACAGTAAGGCATTAGGTCGGTTTTATCAGAAAGCCGCTAATCGGGCCTGGGTGATTGATTATGATATGCAAAAAGCTTTAAATCAGGATCACAACTTGTCTAAAGAAAAAGCCAATGATCAACGTCCAAAAGAGAAGACGAAACAAGACAGCAGAATGAAACCCCAATCATTTCAGCAGAAGCACACACCCAAAGTACAGTTGCCATCGAATTTATTTAAATCACGAGAAAAATAACAGAAAAGACCTGGTACCAATTTGGCACCAGGTCATAATTTTTGTCGATATAAAAATGGACGCTTGTTAAGCGTCCCCAACCGGTTCGGTTTAAATATCCAACTGAAACCATTTTGCACATCGGCTAATAATCCTCGTGAATTAAGAATCAAGTGGCTGCTCAAGTAGCACCCGAAGCGCTCATTTCCTCGGAGATGGGCGCTTTTATTATCGGAATTATTGGCGATTAGTTGAATATTATGGTTCTTCATTATTGTTAGAGGAAAAACGGTTGAGGTGAACAAGCATGAGTGAACCAGAAAATCCCTTAAACACTCTAATGAAAAGAAAATATGGTATTAATCGTCAAAGTAAATTAAGTATTACAGATAAAGATACGCTATTTACTGGATTTAGGAAAGCCGCAGCTTATGTGGATAAAAATGGTGATTGGACGGAGCAAGACTATGCAGATGCTATTAAGAGCTTACTGATTAATACTGGTCGTGAGACGAAGATTACCAGTATTCAACGAACCCAAACAATGAATGATAAATTTGGCGGTTTAGGAACCGGTAAGGATATTTTTGAAATTAAAACGGAAAGCTCTAAGGGACAGCGAACCCAATATTTCTTACTTGACCCTGAAAATAAATCATGGTCGAGGCAGAGTATTCGTTATGTTATGCGGAATAGTGGGATTAATTTTTACATGGGTAATGCTAACTACACCTTGGGCTATGGAAAATTAGTACATGATGTAATTAATGAATGGAATCGGGCAGATCCAAAATTTCATAATAAGATTGAACCGGAAGACTTTAAAGATTTCCTGTATAGATTAACTAGTCATGAATATTCCGGGAAAAGTAATGCAAAGTTCTACTTTGAAAAATCGACAGAAGTATATGCGGACATGACGCCAGCTGAATTTATGGAGAATACCGAGTCGATTGGAGAAGGCAGAGCCCGTCATTGGAAACAAAGCTTTCTCGATCATCATCCAGAAGTTGCCAGGAAATATCAACAATACGAAGAATATAACCTTTTTCAAAGTCAACATGAAGGAGCATGGTTTAAAAACCGTTGCTGCGATTTTATTAACCAATATTTAACGACAACTTACAATATCGTGCAGCAGCAACAATATAATGCTTCAATTGAAAAAGAAACTCATGCCAAATCGTGGGAAGACAAGAAACATGTTAATAAAGCTACCCAGAAGATTATGCAATCTAGCTCGCTTAACAAGTTCTTTTCTGGCTTGGAATTGGACAATGATGTTGACTTAGCAAAGTTTAGTGACTTTGAACGAGAAATGGGCCGGTTAATTAATAAACTACCTAGTGGTAAGCAATCGCCGATGCTTCGACTCCGAAAACTAGGAAACCATAAGGCATCTGGCTTGTATGTTCCTAATTTAAATACGTTAGTGGTTGATTTTAGACAACCTGGAGAAATCTATGCTAATCAACCCGAGAATGGAACAAAGGAAAAAGCCGGTTATAGTTCTTTTATTCATGAATATGGTCATTATTTAGATTTTCAGTTACATCCAGAGCAGACTCCATTATCGTTACAAGAACGCTTTGCACCAATTCTAAACGATTATCAGAAAAATCTAGCCACTAAATTAAAAGGTGATGCAAAATTAGGATATTATTCTACACCAACGGAAGTTTTTGCAAGAGCTTTTGAATTGTATGCTCATGATGCTGGTTTAGAAGGAAATTTAATTGGAAAAGACTATGAGTATAGTTTAGATCATGGTAGCCCAGAATATACGGCCTTTACAAAAGATAACCGTAAACAATTAACTGACTATTTTGATAATATGAAAGAATTTAAGGGGTTACGACAAGCATTAAACTTTGATTCTTCTAGAGAACCGCAAAAATCATTTGATTTTTCAGCTTCAGCCCGTCATCGAGATCAGAGTTTACAGTCGCTTGATCATTTACAAAAGTACTCATTTGAAATGCTTCATAAGTGGACTAAGACACCAGAAACCATGGAACGGCTCATCAATGTAACTGGTAAAACTTTAGGGATTAACAATGTTAATCGGGTATTAGCTTATGACTTGTGGCAAGATAAAATGCCAAGTCAATTGGTTACCGTGAAGCAACTAGAAGATCAAGGGTTAGGAATTAATAGCTTTAAAGATTTGAAATATATGTATGGCTATGTGCCAACTAGTAATCATAAGTGGCAGACCGGAAAACTATTCAGTGCTGACGAACTAAAAGAAAAGGCTTGGCAGGATTTAAATAAGTATTCCCGGGTTGTTAAGGCAGTGCCTAAAGAAGACAATGAACATTTAATTATGCAACCCAAGATGGCCGAAGATTTTCTGCAAAAGATCATTCCTGATCATAATAAGGATTCAGTTGCCAAACTCGAAAATAAGATTAGTCGCTGGATTTTACAAAAGCGAAGTAGTTTAGGCGGGAACACCGAGGTGAAAGCCTTTCGCTTTTCTAATGATGATTTAGTAACCATCAAGCAGGCTAAATTAGATCAAAACGGTATGGCTAACTTGTATTTGCATGCAGCCGATCAAGCTAAGCGGTGTGAAAAAGGGTTAGTTCGTCAACTCAATCGCCAACAGACTAGGAAACCAATTCAAGAAATTGCCGCAATGCACCAATCAAAAGGGAGGGAACGATAAAATGACCGCCAGTAATAATCTTGGATTAATTACATTTATTAAGTATGGTGTTGGTAGTGTGATGTTGCTACCGGGACGAGAAAGAGTGAATATCATTTTGCCGAATAGCAACTATCAGGTTGGTGATGTGTGTTCATTGTGTTATGATACACATAACGAACTTCAAATTAGGCAATAGAAAAGCGCCCATTTCCGGAGAAACAAGCGCTACGGGTGCTACTTGAGCAGCCACTTAATTAGGTGTTTAACGTGCTTACTAGGCACGATCAAAATGATTAGGCACAAATGCCACATTGGAGGTAACCTCCTTTCTGGCACTAGTCAGGTTTTCTAAGCCTGCTTAAATGTGCAATTAGTATTGTATCATAAATAAGGTATGCTATAATATAGCTGTCAAGATGATTAGGCCGTGTGCAATGAGTGCTTTCTAGCTCATAAGCTGGCTTAGGTGGATACCGTTTGGTACCCGCCTTTTTTATTTAAACTTATATACCAAAAAGATAAGTGCTGCTAAGATAGGTAATGAAATAGACGCAACAATCATTTCAGGCTAGACTCGAATTAGGGCCTAGCTTTTTAAATTGACTTATATTTAACCCTAATAACATGATTACATTGAAAAAAGGAATAATCGTTGTATAATAGATGTTAAATAAGATGTGGAAGGGGTGATGATATGCGTAAATTGTCGCAATTTGAGGAGGCCGTCGAACTCCTTAAAAACCCAAAGGAATTTGGTTTAACACAAAAAGTGGTAGCAGAGAAGATGGGATTGACCCGGCA
This sequence comes from uncultured Limosilactobacillus sp., assembly GCF_934202705.1. Classification (GTDB taxonomy): domain Bacteria; phylum Bacillota; class Bacilli; order Lactobacillales; family Lactobacillaceae; genus Limosilactobacillus. The sequence goes on along the minus strand of NZ_CAKPYE010000005.1, from coordinate 114,723 downwards.
AACGATTAAAAATTATGCAGAGCATCCTGAAACCATTCCATTAGAGCGAATGCCGAAGTTATCAGAGATTTTCCATGATGCAAAAGAACAGCAATCTGAAATCCTACAATTACTGAAGCATGCAGAAACCACTAATCAGCGATTTGAACGAACACAAAATGAATTAATAGCGTTGATTGAAAGTGGTCTTAAGAATACTGAAGCAAGCGACTATACAAAACGGGTTGCGAGAACTTTAGAAATGGAACTTCGGCAGAACAATTCCGAGTTTCTCCAGGTTTTAATGTCACGAATGAGCGGTTGGGGAATTTAAAATTAACATTAATTCAACTTTATTAAAAAATATTATTGACAAATAGTAAAATAGATGTAAAATATAATTGTAAACTGATTCAAGGATATTAATTAAAGATTAGGAGGAGATCAAATATGAATCGGCAAGAAAAGAAATTAGCTGTTCTAACTGGTGCTACTTTAGCCACTGTTACTGGAGTTGTGGCAACAACCAACACGGCCAAGGCTGATAGTACGGATACTAATCATGAAGCCACTGTTCCGGCTCAACAAGTGGTTTCCCAACGGCAACAAGAAGCCAAGAAGGCTCAACAAAATTATGACGACGCTAAGGCGGGCTTAAACCAAGCCAACCAAAGTGCTGATAGTGCCAACAAAGCTTTAAATGATGCCCAAAGTAAGGCTGATGCCCAACAACAAGTTGTCAATAATAGTCAAACGGCTACTAATAACGCTAAGTCAGCGGTTGATGATGCGCAGAGCAAGGTTAACGAAGCGCAAGCCAATGCTGATAAAGCTACTCCAGATGCCATTAAGCAAGCATCGAAAGCGGTTGAAGATCAAAACACGAAGATCAATAATGATCAAGCTGCCATCAAGACCGCTAATGATAATGTAACCACTTCTCAGCAAGGTGTTTCAAAAGCTCAGAACGATGTCGATGGTGCACAAAAGACAGTTGATAATCAAACCGACACGGTTAACAAGGCCCAAAATAACCTAAACAACGCCCAGGATATTTTGAATAATTCTAACTCTGGTAAGGCACAAAAAGCTTATGATGATGCTACCGCTAAAGTAAATGCTGACCAAAATGCAGTTAATGATCAACAAAAGGCGGTTGACGAAGCTAATGATGCTAAGCAAAGTGCGGATAATGCATTAGACGAAGCCAAGAAGAACGCTCAAACTGCTCAAAGCAACTACAACGATAAAAATGATGCGGCTACCACAGCAGCGATCAATTATCAAAATGCCCAAACGGCAACTAAGGAAGCTCAATCCGCAGTTGACAAGGATAATACTGATTTAAAGAACATTAATGATGATCTTAACAGCATCAATAAAATCACTTTACCGGCTGGCTATGTAGAAGCTTTGAAGAACTATGAAAATGATCCTAGTGATGCTAATAAGGAAGCTGTTGAAGCATACAAGAATGCAGGACTTTCTAATTCTTACAAGCACAGTAAGACTGATCAGAATGTAACGTTAACATACGGGCCAAATAATCAGTTAAGTGATAAGGAAGAAACGGAATTGACGCAATTTGTTGCTCAATTGTTAAACCCGATCCGGAAAGCATTTGGAATGCCTGAATTAACCATTAATAATGGGAGCTTGGCCTTTGCTAAATCTATTGCAGCTGCTTATGATAGCGATGCGTGGAATATGTTTACAAAAAATTGGCATGATGTTCAAGCTATCAATAGAGTAGCGGCAGATTACGGATTACAACATGCAACGTTAGATGATACTTATCATCAATCATATGAGTCACTAGGTTCCTCCAATTGGGATGGGAATCCAGAAAATCTTAAGCCTCAAACTCATACGGAGACTCTTGACCAAGTAAAACAAAATCTTTACTCGATGATTGTATCTATGTTATTTGATGACAAAGGTAGTGATTGGGGACACGCAACTGCTTTAACGGGGTTAATGAAAAATTCAGTTGGTGCTAAGTCTGAAGCATTAGGAGTTATGGTTGATTCAATGGATCAGCTGCACTTTATTACTGTATCAGACGTTGATACGGACAGCACTTCCAATAATTCTGTTGCTAATAGCAAGTATGACCAATTAGCTACTACTAATGTTGCAGTTCCAGATCGTTTATCTGAACTGGAAGCACAAAAGGCTACTGTAACCACTAAGTTAGGTAACGATCAAACGCAACTAACTAATGCGCAAAATAATGAATCAGCTAAAAAGACAGCTAATGAAACTGCACAAAGTGAGCTTTCTTCAGCAAAGGCTGCATTAGACAATGCTAATAATGCTGTATCTCCAGCTCAAACTAAAGCTGATAATGCTAAGCAAACTCTAGATGCTGCCACAACTCAATTAGGTGTTCTTAAGACTACTTTGCAAAATGATACTGATGTTCAAGCTCAGGCAAAGAGTACATTGGATGCTTATCAAGCAGATCTTGCTACTAAGCAAGCAAATGTTGATAAGGCTAAAACTCAGTTGGCAACTGAACAAAAAGCATTGGATGAGGCTAAGCAAAACCTCAGCAACAAGCAAGCTGCTCTTCAAAATGCTAATGATGATTTAGTTCAAAAGCAACAAACTGTACAAACGGCAAAAGATCAACTAACCAATGATCAAGCTACATTATCCAGTCTGAAAAAGAGTTTAACTGACTTACAAAACGCTCCTCAATTGTTAGCTAATGCTAAGCAGGAACTGACTACTAAACAAGCTGCTTATGATCAAGCTAACCAAAAGTTAGATGATGATGCAAAGAAATTAGCTGCTCTTCAAAAAGATGTTGATAGTGCAAAGGCTGCTGTGCAGACTGCCACAGATGCGGTAAAGTCAGCTCAACAAGACGTTGATCAAGCAAAGGCTAGCTTATGGACTGATGATATGATTTACGGTGATCATGTTACCGTTACTCCTGAATACACCATTCATAATGGCGATGAGCTACCAACTCCACAAATCACTAATGGTTTTGAATTGACTACTGATACTAGTCAAAACTCAACTACAGCAGCTTCAGTCTTTATTGTTTTACCAGCTAGCGCTGATCAGGGAACAACGACCTTAGCTAACTGGGATGGTAAGATTCCTGCTGGAACTAAAGCAACCTGGGCTGATCTTAACCAAGTACTAGCTGATTCAAAAGTTAATGGTGATCACACTGAAGATGTTTTGATTACTTTCCCTGATGGATCACATCGGACAGTACATGTAGTATTACATGTTTTAGCTCAACCAGCTAAAAACAATGTTTCCGTATCCTTACCAAATGGCTACCAAATTGTAAATGGTCGGGTTCTGGATGCTAATGGAAATCCAGTTGACGGTTGGTCAGTTAAAAATGGTCGAGTTTACAATGCCAATGGTGAATTAGTTGCTGACTTAAGCTTAAATGGTAACTCACAAACTACCAAAACTTTAGCCAGTGCTAATGCCACTAATAATAAGAAGACTTCCTTACCACAAACTGGTAACGAAAACACTTCTGCATTAGCTGGTTTAGGATTAGTGATGGTAAGTATGTTAGCTGTTCTTGGCTTACGTAAGCGGAACTAGTCTTAATATGCCGATTCAACTAGTTTGATATGTAAGCCAACTAAAAAAGCATCTCTTAGATCAAATCTAGGAGGTGCTTTTTCTGTGGTTTAAGCACGCTACAATAGCTATTATTTAGTTACATCGAAATGATAGTGAATAGTATCTCTAGGATTATCTGTCTGAGGAATAATCGTAGAGTAATAAGCCCAAACGTTTGAAGCAACATCTTTATTGTTTCCTCGTGTGAAAAATCGTAGTTCTAAATCCGATCCGTTTAATTTAACAATTCCTGAACCGTAGAATTGATAAGGACTTTTCCTGCTGTCCCAGTCTTTGTACTGGGTAGGTTGATTCTGCGAATTATTTGTGTCACTATACAATTCATTATCATCGTGAACTGATATTGAAGAACCAGCTAAAGCTAAAGCCCTTCCACCTGAAATCACTTTAACTCCTTCCACATGAGAATTGTCAGGATCATCACTATACTCGGGGCGATATTCATTGTTTAATGACGAAATGGAAACATAAGCATTCTTACTCATATTGATAGTGTTGCCTTGTTCATCATAAAATTGGTCACGCAGCGTAACACCGTCCGACCAGTTATACCAAAAACCGTCAGTAGGGTCGCCGTAAATTACCAATGCTGGGTTAGCGTTGTTATATAAATTAGGACTAGTATGATAGTTAACGTCAGCCCAATGCTTTCTACTTGTACCTAAAAGGTTGCTGAATGTTCTCACAATCTTTGATATTTGATGCTTAGTGCCATTTTCGTCTAAATAGTAAGAGTTTTTTAGATTACTGTAAGTAATGGTAGCTACAGTTCCAGCCACTGGTCCTTGCTCATGAATGACATACGTAGTATTGCTATCAGTCTGAGAACCTCCTTCACTTGAAGAAGCTCCCCAATCATAAGTACCCCAATCATTTTTTGAAATAAGGTTTCCAGTCACAACTTTGATATTCGAAGTAGCCTGTGGTTCATGGCCTAATATTAAATGTTGTTGAATTTGGTCTGAAATAATAGCGTTACTTGTGCTGTTATCTTCATTCCATTTACTCCAAGCTTGTTTCTGAGTAGTGATATTAAATCAAAATTTGCTTTCACTTACGAAAGCTGGATAATCATCCTTAAATAAAGGGAGTTTAGTTCTTACATCGAAATGATAGTGAACAGTATTGGTTGGTGGAGTAATTTTGAAACCATCTTGAGGAATTAGTGTAGATAACGTAAACCACGAATTAAATTGATTATACGATGACGTAACAGTAAAGTTTACATCTGTGTAATCACCGGTTACATGGAAAACACCAGCCCCCATATAAGCGTTGGGATCATTTAACCCTTGATCTGTGTCCCACCATTTATTTTCTTGATTAAGCCCTGGTGCCAAAGTTCCATCACCAAAACCAGTTTTGCCAGCCGGAGTTAAGTCTGCTCCTGGTTCGTTAACATGATCTGAGTAAATTAAGTTATTATTGTGAACCGTTACTGTAGAACCATAAAATCCATAAGCTTTTCCACTAGATGTTAGTTGAGCTTCTTCCGTTCGACCAGATCCAGCATTAAGAGAACCTGCTGTCAGCCAAGCACCACCACCGTCTTCACCATCATTAAAGGTAATGCGATTTCCTTTTTCATCGTAATAGTAGCGTTTTACTCCTGTATTGGTAACGCCCACAACAAAAATACCATAGTAAGGATTATTAGAGATAGCGATTCGATGGTTTGATCCACCGTCAACTACTAAATCATGGAAAACCGTCACGATTTTTGAAATCTTATGACCAAGATAGCTACTGTTTTGTAAATTGTCGAAGGTTACTGTAACAGCATTCCCGTTGACGTTGTTAGGAACAGTTACATATACATATCCAGATTGACCCACAGCGTGTTCACCTTTTGATCCCTTTGAGTTTGGCCAGATATCTGGAAAAATGGTTGAATCATCGTTAGGATTACGTGTTACTGCAACAGCAGTAACAGATGAATCATCAACGGAAAACGAAACCTTAGCGTTAGGCTCATTCCCCAATTTAAGATCTTGAATAATGGAGTTGGCAGCTACTTGATTATTGTTCAGTTTCTTTTTGTAATCGTCTAACTGTTTTTGATAAGCCGCTGCTTCTTGATTCTGAGTAGGATTAGTAATTTGCTGTTTTTCTAACTAATTGTATGAAAATTAAACGAACAATTATCTATAAATATTGTTGAGTTGTTAATGTTACTAATCAAAATACTAGTACTTTTATTGATATTTACTTTTATTACTCAGATTCGAAACAACAATGATTATGCAAAGGAAATAAAAAAACTCGAAAGTGATCAAACCATTTCAGGATCTGGAACTTTGAATTGGGGAACCGATGGTAAGAATGGTTACTTCAAGTTTGATTATACCTATACTGCCACCTATCATTACAAGCCAGATACTGATCAAATTGTGGTTACCTCTATTAACTTCCATTTATCGAGAGAAGAACCAACACAAAAGGGTGGTGGCTTTTGGGACGCCATTATTATAGCTAATCCTAATGCCAACTTGCCTCAAGAAACCGGGGATTTTGCTTATCCAAATGGAGACATACCAGGTGTCACTGGTGATTCGCTTTGGTCAAAATATGGTCTGAATAAGAAGGATGTATTTGCTTTTACTGCTCAAAATAATAAAAGCGAGGAGTACTCAATTCACTATAATGATTCAGGAATTGTTCCATACACGGTCAATCGTAACAGTGATGGTACATTTACCATTTTTAAAACGTTAATGCGAGGTAATACTAACGACGACACACATCATAATTGGCATATTCAATGGCGAAATGGTAATTTGAAGAAGAACATTGAAGTTCCAATGCGAAAATCTTCAGAAATTCACTATCATTTCGATGTAAATATTAACTGCAGTTAATTTATGGAAGGTTTTTCTGCTTTCGTAAGTGAAAGTAAAGTTTGATTTAATATCACTACTCAGATTCGAAATAACAAAGAATATGACGAAGAATTAGACAAATGGAATCAAAATAATAGTGAGATTCAGCAAAACTATGAAGAAAAATTAACCGAATATAATAGCCAACTTAAATCATTAGAAGCAGATCAACATGCTGTTGGCTCACAACATGCAACAAACGGTGGTAACTATAACGTAACCATTAATTATGACGTTACTTGGCATTATGATCTTGTGAAATCAAAAGTAATCGTAACTAACGTCAAGTTAGACATTACGCATGGTTCATCAGAACGCCCAGGTAGAGCTGACATGCCTGATTATGGTTTCTTTGACACTTATGTGTGTGCACTCCCAAAAGGTTCATTGCCTGTTGAGACAGGTAAATTTATAGGAGCAGTTTCCAAAGAAGGAAGTGATGTGCCAGGGGCGAGTGTCGATTATATATGGAATTTGGTTAAAAACAATGCTTTAGGTGCTTATATACATAGAAATGATTGGAATCAGTCAACTAAGTATAATTTGAATCTAGTTCCATATGAAGCATTAGATAATGGAGATGGCACTTGGACTTTAATTTCTATTTGGGATCGTTATAGAACAAGCGAGGATCCAAATGGAGTTGTTGCAGGAAAAACAAATTGGCCAGTTTGGGTAAAAGGAGGAGTTCTCGCTTCTGTAAAACTGCCAGTGCCCCCTGTGAAGTCTAATGTTCCTGCTAAACCAATTCAAAAAACAGCAAATATTAACTATCATTTCGATGTAAAAGATATCGCTTTATTTGAGTATGAAAGTACAAAAAAATCGCCTAGTGAAGAAACTAGACGATCGTCAAAGTCGCTAAACCCTGCTATAATATAACCGTAGTTAAAGAATTATATTACTTCAACAATTAGGCTGATAGCTTAACGGTAGCGCTCTTGTTCTGGTGTACGGCAATACACCACCAGCCAAGCGCAACAGAGTCACCCTCAAGGGTATCAGCTCCTCAGTTGACAACTCGTGCATTGGTGGTCGCCAGTGCACTTTTTTTATTATACCATGGAAATCAGACATAATATTCATAGTAAAATTTTTGTGAAAAATATAGGGAGGTTTTACTATGAATAGTAAAATGTTATTTTATCAGTATTATAAAAGTTGGATACATCAGTATAAAGAAGGGGCAGTACGTAAAGTCACCTTTGAGAAGTACCAATTAGTACTTAAAGAATTAACCATCAGGATTCCTCATATCCGATTATGTGACTTGGATCATTTCACTTATCAAAAATTAATCAATGACTATGCACTCACTCATGAGAGATTAACAGTGCGAGATTTTCATCATCATTGTAAATCCGCTTTGATGGATGCCTTAGAGGACGGACTTATTGATAAAGATCCTACCCGGCACTTAATTCTAAAGGGAAAGGATCCTCGTCCTAAGAAGATTAAGTATTTAAGCCTGCTTGAATTAAAGAAACTAATTTTGCAATTTAAACTAGGACAAGAAATTAATATGGATTGGTTATTATTATTAATTGCAAAAACAGGCATGCGATATGCCGAAGCATTGGGGGTAACTCCCGCAGACTTTGATTTTGAAAATGAGATGCTTAGTATTAATAAAACATGGGACTACAAAAGCCAAAGGGGGCATTTTCAACCAACCAAGAATAAATCTTCAGTTCGAGTGATTAAACTAGACACGATTACTTGTGAGCAGTTTCAGAAATTAATTGCTGACGTTCCAGATGATCAGCCGATTTTCCTCTACAATAATAAGAAAATATACACCTCGACGGTTAACTATCATTTAAGAAAATATTGCAAACTAGCTCAAATCCCAATTATATCAGTGCATGGCTTAAGACATACGCATGCTAGTTTGCTAATTTATGACGGGGTGTCAATCCCATCGGTATCTAAGCGGTTAGGACATGCTAATACAATAACTACACAAAATACTTATTTGCACGTTGTAAAAGAACTGGAAGTTAAAGATAACTATAAAATCATCGAAAATATGATCCGATTAGCATAGCAATATATAGAAATGGAAAGGAGTCATCGGCATGAGCAAGATTGATGAATATATTGCAAAGCGAAGTAAAAAAAGTGATGATTTTGCTAGAGAATATAAGGAAGAAAATCAACAATTGCAGGTTGCGGTTGAAGTCCGTAATCTTCGTGATAAATTGGGAATGACACAACGTGAATTTGCAAAACTAGTTGGGAAACCACAGTCGACAATTGCTAGAATTGAAAGTGGTAAAATGAACGTTTCTATTAGCGTTCTTAATGAGATTGCAGACGCCACCAATCAACAATTGACAGTTAAGTTTGAACCAGTTGCAGTATAAAAGGGTTTCAGATAGTACAATTAAAAATGAGTTTTAATAAATTACGAATTTTTGGCGAAAAAATGGCGAAAGTTTGTAATTTATTTTTTTTGTTTATTTTTTATGGTGTAAATAAATTTTAAACAAAAGGAGAGCTCATACATGATTGTAAAAGAAAAAACACAACCATTTATTGTAGATAAAAAGCCTCACTTCAAGATGTATAAGTCCGGTAAATTATGGCTAACGGCCATGGTTACAACTTTGACTTTAGCTGGAGCAGGGGTGACAACTGTCGCACATGCTGATGAAAACACTACAGGTGCTAATTCATCAACTGCAGAAACTAAAGCAGGGGGTAATGCAGTAACCTCAACTACGGCTAATACAAGTGATAGTCAAGAGAATAGCAATGGGGGAAGTTCAACGAATTCGGTACCGGTGAATATTGACCATAGTCAGCTTGATCAAGCTGTACAGAAGGCTAAGGATTCTGGTATCACAAATGTGCATCAAGATCCAACCCAGTCAGCAACAGTTGGTCAAGATCAGATTAATCAAAAGTCTGACCAAATTACTAAAGATTATTCTGATCAAACTCAGAAGATTAATCAGCAAGTGGATCAATATAATCATGAAAAAGAAAATATTAAAAAGTATGATAATGCTATTGCTGATTCAACTTCATTGGAAAATGCTGTAAAACAAGCGCAATCTACTCCTGGTATTACAGTTATTAAGGATAACCCGAAGATTAGTAATATTCAGGCTGATGATAATTCAGTCGATGCATGGAAAAAAGATGCCGAAAGTGATTACTCAAAGCAAGTTTCTGACATTAATAATGCTATCGCTACTCAGAATCAGAATAACTCTAACTATGAAAAAGAATATGCTCAATATGTTGATACCATCAATAAACTTAAACAGGCAATTAAGGAAGTGGGCCTTAACTCAGACGAAACTGGAATTGATTTAGCTAAGCTTCAGCAAGCGTTGGCGTTTAATAACGAAAGAAATGCCCATATTCAAATTGATTCATCTTATAAAACTACTAACGGTACTAATAATCACACCAATTTACTAGTGGGCACACAAAATATTCCAGGAGACTTTGCTACAATTACTTGGACAAATCTAAACAATACTGTTTATCAAGGGCATAAAATTGTCAAAGTCATTGCTGTATTGTCGGATCTGAAATACAACTTAAAGGATGGTAAGTATACCGGAATTGTGCAAATTCCTAATGACCCTTCGGGATTCTTTAGTATTAGCGGTAATTCATTGGATATTGACTACACGTATTACGACGACAATGGTAATCAAATTACGTTTGGCGATAATGCATATCTATCTGCCGGAGGAATGGAATCATGGGATCATAATGGTTTAGATAGTGAAGGGGTGCAATTATTGTCTGATGGACAAGCACTCCACTTGCCAGGCTCTTCTATTATGGTTCATGATGGTAATCTATTGTATGCAGATACTAACAACACAGATTCAAGTAAAGGTGCCAAGATTCAATATGGTAGTCGGAATTTTGACAATGTTGAAAATTACTACCGTGAAGGTTTATTTAAGGTTACTGGTAATCATGTCAAAATTCGGTATACAGATATCTGGTCATCACCATCTGTTGGTAATTGGTTAGATAATAATGGATTACATGCTAGTGATGAGTTTGATGGAGTAACAACTAATAATTTTGGTGGCGTTACCGTTCCATTGAAAAAATCTACTGAACTTCACTATCATTTCGATGTAGCGAAATTACATCATAGCCCAGCTAATGAAACAATTAATTACCACTACACGAATCTAAATGTAACCACAACACCAACTAAGCAGTGGGCGGAAGATGGTCAAAACTCTGATAATAAGGTCTACTTTAATGGGGACACTGCTCATGCTTCCGTATCAGCAACCTTGAATGGGATTAACAACTACGATGGGATTAAGAACGGGTTTGCACTAACTGATGATTATTCACAGTTAGCTCCTGATGCTACTGTTACTGGTGCTACGGTAACTGAAAATGGTAAGGATACCACCGCTAACTACACGCTATCAGTCAAGGATGGCAAAGTTACCATGACTCGGAATAACACTGATGGGCTGCAAGATGGCACCTACACGCTTAATGTTGCCTTTAAGCTAAACGACAACGTGAAAGCAGGAACCCAATTGACTAATAAGGGGTATCTCACCATTGGTGACCATCAATTAGATGTAACGCCAAAGACCGTTACAACCACCACTCCAGATCCACATAAGGATGTTGATGCCGGTGAAGTTCAAGGTAAAGGTGACAAATCCATTAATGGTCAAACTGTAGCTAATGGTACGTTGACCACCTTTCCATTTACTACGGCTAACTTACCAGAAAACCGGGCCAAAAAGATTACTGATCGGGCGTCTGTTGATACCCTGGATCCTCATTTAACTTACCAGGGCTTTAAAGCTTATGTGATTGGTGATGACGGTAAGTTAGAAGATGTGACTAGTCACATCAAACTGGTGCAAAATGGACAAACCCTAACCTTCACCGAAGATAGTTATTTGATTAATCGGTATAATGCTGATCTTTCAAAGGCGGTTACGACACCAATTATTGATGTTTATGCTTACGTCAATGGAGCTAATGTTAAGATCAAAAATCAATACACGTTAATCCAAAATGGCGTTAAATATACATCAAACACGGTGGAATTGACCACACCCGAAAATCCAAAGCCGGTTAAAAAGGATTTAAACGAACAAGGTGTGGATATCAACGGTAAGACAGTTTTACCAGGATCTACTAATATCTATGAAGTCACGGCTGATTACGATCAATACAAAGGCATTCAAACTTCAGAAGACAACATTGCTAAGGGCTTCTACATTATTGATGATTATCCAGAAGATGCTTTAAATGCAGATACGAGTAAATTATCCGCTAAGGATAAAGATGGGAAAGCTGTAGACGGGTTAACTTACACAATTTACCAGTCAGTCGATCAAGCTCCTAAAGAAGTTCAAGCGGCCATTAAACGGAGCGGCATGCAAATTAAGGGAGCGTTTATCGTGGCTGCGGCTAAGGATCCGATGGATTACTTTACAAAATATGTTCAAACTGGTGATTCTGTAACGGTAAGTATGCCAATGATCGTTAAAGATGCTTACAACGGTACTTACACCAACACGGCTTATGAGGTCGATTTCGGACAAGGTTATGCTACTAATGTAGTTTCTAATAATGTACCAAAACTGACTCCAACGAAGAGTGCAGAAGATGGTAACGGTCAAACATTACAAAATAATGCAACGATTCAAATTGGCCAAACTTTTGATTATGTTCTTCATGGGGCCATCATTCCTGCAAATGAAGGTCATCCTTTAACCCAATATGGGGATTATGACGACTATGATCTGGATCATGATCAATATGAACATAAGTATCAAGCGGTTCTAACTACTGATGTAACTTTGAAAGATGGTACGGTACTCAAGAAGGGAACTGACGTTACCAAGTACGTTAAGGAAACAGTTGATGAAACGAATGGTGCAGTTGATTACGAATTTGACAAGGAATTCTTAGATCAAGTGGATACTGATAAATCAGCATTTGGTGCTGATATCCGGGCGTTCTTTACCCGAATTGCAGCCGGTGATGTTAAGAACCAATACACCAATTGGATCAACGGTAAACCATACTTGTCCAATACGTTTATCAGTCACACACCGAAACCAACTCCTAAGCCAACACCGGTGACACCAAAACTAACACCAAAGACTCCAACTCCAGAAACACCAAAGCCTGTTGTCGCAGCGGTTACTCCTGCACAACCAGCTCCGAAAAAGAAGTCATTACCACAAACTGGTAATGAATCTTCAGGATTATTTGGATTAGGCCTCATGGGCTTGTTAATGGCCATTGGTTCACTTGGATTTGGCTTTAAGAAGAAACAAAAGATCGACTAGAATTAACAAAATCATGTATGAGTAAAAGAGAGTAGCAATTAGCTACTCTCTTTTTGGTAATGAGGTGATTAAAATGGTACAAATTCAAAACTTATCTTTGCAGCAGTTAAAGTTCTCTTTAGCTGGAATCAAGGGTTCTGATAATTGGAATACAATGGAGAAACAAATTCCTATTGACCAGCAAGGGGAGTGTATTGAAGCCTTAGCTAGAGTAAAAGAACCTGAAAGAGTAATTCAACGCATGATTGTTGCTAAAAGAATGGATATGGTTAGAAAACACTAGTAACAAAAAAACTCCGTCACAATTTGTGAAGTGATGGAGTTTTTCGTTATTCATAGTGAGACCAAGCAGAATAGATATCAACTATTTTATTCTTTTTATCAACTTTATAAACGACTCGATGTTGAACATTCATTCTTCTGGAATAATTTCCAGAAATCGGCGGTTGTAGTTTTTCAAAACCTTGATTATCTTTAAAAGGATTCTTTTTTAGTTGATCAATAATTTTGTTAAATGATTCTTTTAAATTACTTTGTTTGACTTTTTTTAAGTCTGCCTTAGCAGAATTTTTAATGCGAACTTCGTAAAAACTATTATCGTTTTCCATTTTTAAAGTTTATCCCAATCAATTTCATCAATGTTAGTGAAACCACTATTATCTTTTTCTCTTTTCCGCACTATCTTACCGACACCAGCATTTTCAAGATACATGGTTTCTTGTAAGGAATCCCAATCAGCTTTACTAATTAAGACGGCATCTTCATTTTTCGATGAAGAGATAGTAACCGGAACGTGTGTATCATTAACTTGTTTTAAGAGGTTGTATAGATTTTTTCTTGCGTTAGTTGGTGTAAATACGCTGTCCATTATATTTTATCTCCCTTTTTATTTTAGTTTGATTATAGCGTACGTTAATACGTACGTCAACTTTTTCAAGGATAACTGTATTTACTTCATTTTAAATACATTCCAATTAAAGTAATTGGTGCAATTAAAGGTGACCACATAAAGATGAAAAAAGTGATCATTAATTTGATAATAAGGAAAATTAAAAACTCGGCCCCCGTTACAAAAATAACATAATTAGTGCTGCCCATACCTAATACCTTTTGCATTGTGAAAATATGACGAAACGGATAAGCTGCAATCGGATAACAAAGGCCTAGAACAACCAGTGCACTCCATTCTTTAAAGTTATAAGCCGAAGGGTTATTTTGTTCGGTCAATACAGCTATGATGATTAATACAGCGTAGCGACTAATTAAATAAAAGGTATCCATTTTGCGGAAAGTTTGATTGTAAAAGTTCTTTAATACAGCCATGATGACTTCCTCCCAATTCATTTTACTTTCTTTTACCTTTATTTTATTACCTTTGACCAAAAAGTCAAATAAACGTTAAGCAAAAGTCAAATTCATTGCTTCATAAAAAGCTGTCAAGTCATAAAATGGCGAAAAGTTGTATTGCTCGAATTTTATTTATTCTGAGAGTAAATAAGATTAAGGAGTGATATTATGATTCGTGTTTTTACTAAACCGGGTTGTCCACAATGTAAGATGACAACTAACTTTTTAATTAATCATCATATTAAGTTTATCAACCTAGATATTACGAAACATTCTCAATACCGCCAAAGTTTAATTAACCAAGGCTTTCAACGAGTACCAGTGGTCATGATCAATGAAAGCGAAAAATGGTCGGGTTTCCAGCCAGACCGGTTAAAAAAGCTTGATCAGCAACGTCATATGGGAATGGCCAGGTGATAGTATGACTGAGGTAAAAAGTAATAATCAAGATGGGAAGATCTTTCGTCAATCGATTCAGAAGTACCTTGATATAAGCGGCATTCCGTACACTCAAGATGGCCATTACCTACGTCTGAGAGATCATGACTCTTTAGTGGTTGACACTCGAATTACTCCGCACAAACCTTATGAGACTTTTTATTGGAATTCACAGGGGGAGGGTGGTGATTTATATAATTTTCTACGAGTCTATGGGCCAGATGGTAATGGTATGGATCGCCATGAAGCATACAAAACATTAACCAAGTTGCGTCCGGAATTAGCCAAAGCGCCAATCCACCGGGTAACCATTGCGCCGTATGATCGGAATCGGTGGCGACCTGGTTATGACACTGGAAAAGCCAAAAAGTATTTGACTAACGTCCGTAAACTGAATCCAAAATTAGTTGATGCCCTCTTTCAGATGAAAATTGTTCGGGAGTTGCGAAATGGTGATCTTTTCTTTGTATGGCGTGACCAAAAAATGAAAGAAATTGGCGGCGATGTCCAGGGTACGACAGTTGACCACCAAAAATTTGGTAAACGAGGAACACGGAAAATGATTGCTAAAGGATCACCTCGTGATTTTGGCTTTCACTTTTCGGTAAACAATGCTGGTAATACTAAAAAACTCTATGTTTTTGAGAGTCCCATTGATGCGTTATCCTTCTACAATTTACACCCCAATTTATCAGGCAAATGTGATTTTCTTTCTCTAAATGGTGCGGGTACTAAAGTTAAGACTATTCAAAACTTTATTAGTAAATATGGTATTCCTAACGAAGTTCATTTGGCCATGGATACTGATGACGCCGGTTTTAAGGGAATGTTGAGAGCTAAGGATCTTTTAAAGCCAGCTGGGGTTGGTGACCAAGGAATTGGTTGGGATCAAATGAAAGTTCTTTTTGATCAACCAGTTAGTAAATATAAGGATTGGAATGACGCCCTAAAAAATCAAGATCGTAAGTTATATGTTGAAGATATTAACCAAATTACAAATCGAAAACGGCAAGAAAAGGGTGAGACTTGGTTTAAGCGGATTGTTAATGAATATTACGGTGGCGAGTTGGGCAATAGTAAAGCCAAGACAAAAGTTCAAACAGCATCACCTCAGAAATTTGTTACTCAACCACCCCGGATAGAAAAGCGTAGCCCTGCTTTAAGTCGATAGTTTACTTAGTCTAATTATTTTTTTACAGGAGCTTTTAAATGGAAAATTTAACGATAAAATCAACGATTGAGAACACGATAACAGCTATTAGTAAGTATTGTCGAACGACTATGGGTGTCGGTAATAACGTGTTCTTTTATATGCCGTCATTATTTCGGACACGAAGTGATCAATGGGTGTTTGATGAAAATGGAGCATATTTGCCGTTAAATTATTTAGTGGAAACCGGCAAACCTCAGCAGGGAACCTTATCAATTACCATGAAGTTATGGGATAAGATTCATAATGAAGATATTCAAACTGTAGTGCTGGATGCGATCCCTTTGGGCCGGCCATTTTATAATCGCAGTTATCTGGTACCAGTGGGAATTTATCAACGCAAGCATTATTATGGCGTTGGGTTTTATTATCCACAATTAGCTGGTCGTGCTCAATTAGATATCACTGAACAATGGAAATTATCGATTGCTCATGATGATCATGAATATCAGTTTAAGCGACATTTATCGATGCCGATCGCACTGGATCCTTCGGTAAAGCCTAATGATTTAAAAATTAACGAATCCGGTCAGAATTTTTATAGAGACTTGATTACATATGACAATCAGCTTTATCAAGCCGCTGTTAAAGATGTCATAGCGCCAGTTAAAAATTATAACTATGTATTGCTGGATAATGATAAGTCTTATAATGAATTTGGTAGTCAAAGCATTGTGATTGGTCGATGGCCAAGGCTTACTGCTTTTTATGTACCAAGTGATGGGTGGTTAGCAAATCAATTAATGGTGTATAACCAGCAACCTCGAATTAATTCAACCATTTCACGATTTAATCATGTCGCACAATGGCAAGAGATAATTCGAGTTTTGCGTAACCGCGGAATGATTGATGAAGAGTTTGGTGAAATGTTAGAATCAGCAGATTCGATGACACAATTTTATACAGCGTTTTATAATTTATGTAATCAATCCGGAACCCAGTTTATTAAAATTGATGGTTTGCCTCACGATAATACGCTAGACGTCAATTTTCCGGAATTTCATGTAGCTGAAGCTTGATCAGCTGGATAACAAACATAAAGAGTAAAACGATATCTTGGCAACTCAAAATGGTAAAGTGGAATGTTTATTCAATAGTCTTTACCAGAAATAGAATGTAAGTTTATAATTGAAAATTAGTATAAAGTTTATCCTAAAGAAGGTGAAATAATGAGTAATGATAAAGTTCTTAATGAAACTCTTGATGAACTAACTACCTTAAGAGATGAGATGAACACATTTCGACCTCTTTCAAAAACGCAAACCAAACAATTAGAACGGAATATTCGAATTGAACATGTGTGGTCATCAAACGCTATTGAGGGTAGTTCTTTAAATAGATATGAGACAGCATCTATCCTGGATACCGGTATGACCATTCACAATGTTCCGCTAAAAGACGCAATGGCTGCGGTCGATCTAAACCAAGCCTATGATTATATGATGAATCTGGTAAGCGAAAAACAACCCTTAACTATTACCACTATTCGAGATTTAAATCGACTGGTTATGCTCAAAAACACAAATGAAAAAAGTGAGGCAGGTGCCTATCGGGCCATTGAAGTATGGCCATATGGAAGGGAAGATCGACACTACACAGCGCCACTAGATATTCCATTTGAAATGGATAAGTTAGTTAAATGGGCCAATGATGCAGCTATTAATGAACATCCAGTTAAGTATGCAGCTGATTTACATTATCGCTTTGTTTCAATTCATCCTTTTATTGATGGTAATGGTCGTACTTCTCGCTTGTTAATGAATTTTGCTTTAACGGAAGCAGGATATCCGGTAATTAATATTCAACCAGATAAAACGTCTCGGCAAGAATATATGCAAGCCTTATCACACGCTCAAGATACTGGAGATTTACTGCCCTTTGAAAGGTTAGTGGCAAATTATGTAAAAAAGACGCTTAATAACAGGCTAGGGATACTTAAGCAAAACGAGAAAAATATTGAAGACGCTAGAAAACAAACTTTACTGTTTAAACCCAAGCCACATGAAAGATAAACCAAAGAAGCACATGGCAATCTGCTATGTGTTTTTATTTTGGCGAAATTTGCCTTGTTATTCGAGATTATTACTGTTTTACAAGAAAACAATAACAAGGAAGGCTGGAACAAATGAGCTATGATTATTTAATTCTCAATGAAAAGAAAGATGCTTTTGAAAATTTTAAAAAGGCTCTTGGGGGCTCTCAAGGAATGTTCAATGGTCATTCCTATAAATTAGTTCATGCGCAAGGACACCTTTTAAAATTAGAGGATCCCGAATATCAAGTTCCGGAACAGTTGAGGGAACGTTATAAATCATGGGATCCCAAGTATATTCCATGGAATATTTCTGACTTTGCTTGGCGAAAACGTCCAAAAAATGATCAAGCAAGGAAACTGTTAAAACAAATTCGTGATGCAAGTAAAAATGCTAAAGCAATTGTAATTGCTACCGATGATGACCCTTCTGGAGAAGGGGAGTTAATTGCATGGGAAATTATTATAGCTATTCGATGGAATGGCCCGGTTTATCGTGAATACCATGATGATGAAGAAGCAGATTCGATTCGTAAGGCATTGAGTAATCTGAAAGATGTGTCTAATCCAGAACAAGATGGTGATTATCTTAAATCATCTACTCGAACTAAATGGGATTATCTTTCAATGCCGTTAACCAGATTGGCCACTTCATATGCAAGAAATGGTGGGTATTATGTTCGCAATTCAGTTAGGTTAGGCCGATTAAAGTCGACGATGGTGGCTTTTGTCTATCAACGATTACAAGAGATTCAAAACTATGTTAAGAAACCATATTATGAAGTTAAGTACCAGGATGATCAGGGGCATCTTTATGCTCGAAAGACACCTAAAAATGAAGACGAATTAAAAAAACTGCGCCACGCTGATAAAGCAAGTGCCGTTAAAGAAGCCTATCAATTTACTAATCCTGGACATGTTTCCGGGGTAAAGCGTACGACAAAACATCAATCACCAAAAACACTGCTAGATTTGTCAAAACTCGATGCCATTCTATCGAAACAAGGGTATCCTTCAAAAACGATTCAGGATGTCTACCAACAACTTTATCAGGAACACTATGTTTCCTATCCCCGGACGGAAGATAAATATATTACTTCTGATCAGTTTGCAACCCTGGTCCAGAATGCGATTAAGGTCGCAAAAGTAGTTGGGGTTGACCCTCAACTACTACAACATTGGGAACCACGTCCATCAATTGTGAAAGGGAAAGCAACACATGGAGCTAACCGATTTGGAAAACGAGTTCCAAGAGACTTAGACGAAATTAGAAACGTAGTTAAAAATGCAAATGACGGTGATTGTGCCGTGGATATTTATAGGTTAGTAGCGAAAAGTACCCTGGCAATTTTTGGTAATGATTACGAATATGAAGCCATCGAAGCCCAGATTGCAGAACACCCTGAATTTGTGACCCATTTTAACGTACCCGTCAACTATAACTACAAGTTAATTTTTAATTTAGGTAACTTACCGCAGCAACAAAAGCCAATTGGACAAGAAGCCAAAGTAATCATTGATGAAGGGGTGAATCCCAAGCCAAGTAAACCAACCAAGGAATGGCTTTACAAGCGACTTTCCAAGTATGGTAAGAATGGGATTGGCACAGCGGCAACACAGCAGTCAACAATGTCTGAATTAACACTTCCACAGGGCAAAGCTCATATGTTTAATGATGAACGGGGTATTTTATCATTAACTGATCAAGGCCTAATGGCCGCTTTATTAAGTCAAAATACTTTTATTGCAAATCCGCATATTACGGTGCAGCTATTTGACGGAATGGATCAGATTGGCAAGTTTGAAAAAGAACCAGATAAAGTATTAGCAACCGTTAATCAAGTCATCGATCATGATAACCCGATTATTGAAAAGAATGTCGACTTATTGGCTGGAAAATTTGAAAAACGAAAACAGCAAAATGCTAGTTTTTCAGATAATGATTATCAAGATATTACATTCAATGGTGAACATAAACGGATTAAAAAGGTCTGGGGATCACATCGTTTTACACCTGAAGAACTCAATCAGTTAGCTAATGGAGAGACGATTAGTTTCACGTACACGATTAAAGGAAAACCAAAGATTGTGAGTGGGAAATTAGGCAATGCTAAATTTCATGGTAAAAGTTACTTCGGCTTTATTGCTGATTTTAATCAAGATAAGTAAGGAGAATGAATATGCTTAAATTAACAGGAGAATTCACTAATCAATATGGATTAACTCATTATGATAATTTAACCGTCATGCGGTTTAAAACAAGTGGTGGAATGCTAAATATTCTATTGTCAGATGACCAATACTTGAATAATTTTGTATTAGATACGCAACCACAACCTGGCTCTAGATGGGAATTACTGTTGTGGGAGGACTTAGTACCGCAATTAAATATTATGGTTTTTCGACTTTCTTCCGCCCGAAAACTGGAGAACAGTCAGTCTAATCCACATGATCAACTCAATCAAGACTTTCCATCTGGTGTAAAGGAGAAAACCGATAAACGACAAGCAGGGCAAAAGGCTTCTGAAAGCTTTGAGCGAACTAAACAGCAATTACAAAATCAACAGCAAAGTATCAAACATCATGAAGATTATGTAGCGAAACCCCAACCGCCAATTCGGCAATTTGACACTGATAATGACAACGATAAGGGAGTAGATGATTTTGCCAATGATTACGACGCAGCTGCCGATCTTGATCAAACGGTTAAGGCTGATCAATATCAGGCTGGTTCTCAGTATCAAAACTATGATGACTTTGATATGCGGAAACGGGTACCAAAGAAAAAAACACCGGAGGATGATGCTGTTCAAATGGGTGATGCTGATGATATTGCTAAAGGTTTCTCAAAATTTGAAAAGGATGAAACTAGTACCGAAGCGAGTGATCATGACGAAGACGCCACTACTAATATTCCTCATCTTGATATCTAACCAGGGGAGGATTGCAAATGAATAATTATGAAACGCTGAAATCACTAAAAAGCAAGGGTTATTCACCAGCAGTGGTGGTTAAAAACATTAATCAGTTAAGTCGGCAATCGGCCAAAAGGTGGAGTCATCGTTCCTTTTTAAAAGAATTGAACAGCAGTCAACGACTAGCAATTGGTTATTTTAATGCTCATGTCTCGGATTTAACACAGTTACGAATCTATCAATTACGAGAAGCGTTAAGTTCGCAAAACTTGGATAGCCAATATTGGTTTGTCGCTGAACAGATTAAAGAAGATAAATGGATTGTTGAAAATCCCTTTATTATGCGGCACTTTACGGTGGTGTTTCAGGGCGGTCAGATTAAGTCCTATCAATATAAACTGGATGACGCTGACTTAGAATTTGTCACAACTGATAATCTAATCGAAGCGATTTTGCTCACACAGGTTTAGGGAGGTGGTTACAAAATGAGCTTAGAACAGACAATTAGTAATACTCCAATGATTGACCAGTACACAGATGATTTAACATTAGCTGCTAAACGGAATCCGGATCGTTATCAAGCATACGCTCGGGATCGGGAAATTAGTAAAATTATTGATTATCTAGGTCGTTTAACTAAAAATAACCCAATCCTTCTGGGAGAAGCCGGAGTTGGAAAAACTGCAATTGTGGAAGGTTTAGCTCGCCAAATTGCCTTAAATGAAGCTGGAAAAAAACTGAATGGTAAACACATTCGAGTCATGCAAATTGCGGCATTAGGCCAGCGAGATACAGTGCAAAAGATGTTAAAAATCATTGATGAGTTTCGTAAAACCAAAGGGCAAAATATTTTGTTTATTGATGAAATCCATACCATTATGGGGGCGGACCAAACTGGTGGAGCAATGGATCTAGGTGATGTTTTAAAACCAGCCATGGCCCGGGGAGAGATTCAATTAATTGGTTCCACTACGCAGGACGAATACAATAAATTCATTGCCAAAGATCCCGCTCTACAACGACGTTTTCAAGATCTAATTGTGGAAGAACCAGATCGTAATACGGCTATTCATATTGTGGACGGCACGAAAACGATGTACGAAAAGTATCATCAAGTTCACTATACTCAACAAGCAATTGTTGGTAGTGTTGATTTATCAACTCGATACATTGCTGATCGCTTTCTTCCTGACAAGGCCTTAGATTTAATTGATCAAGCGGGAGAAATTGCCAATCGCCATGGACAAACTAAAATTGATCTCAAGGATATTGCCATGGTTTTACAGATTATGCGTGGAATTCCAGTTACTAACATTTTGAAAAATGATAGTTTACGTTTACGCAATTTAGCTGAACGGTTATCCCAGGATGTGAAGGGGCAACGAGAGGCTATTAAGCAAGTGGCCAATGCAGTCACGATTGCTAAAGCCGGATTACAGGCCCCCAATAAACCGTTATGTTCATTTTTATTTTTAGGCACTACTGGGGTTGGTAAGACGGCATTGGCTCGGGCTTTAGCAAAAGCCATGTTTGATTCTGAGGAAGCCATGGTGCGGTTTGATATGTCGGAATTTTCGGAGCGTGATTCATTGGATCGTTTTCAATATATGGTGACAGATCAAATTAAGCGGAAACCATACTGTATTTTGCTATTTGATGAAATTGAGAAAGCTAGTACGGGTATTCATGATCGGCTGCTGCAAGTTCTAGATAATGGGGAGTTGCGTGATTCCCGTGGGCGGCGGACTAACTTTCGTAACTGCATTATTATTATGACCACTAACTTAGGAGCTGAATTAGTTGCTGATAAACAGTCATACAAGCTAGCGGTGGACGAAGTGGCACAATCTCACGAAACTCCTCGACAAAGAGATCGACGAGAAGAGTCATTTCGGAAAGAAGTTAGTTTGGAATTAACTAATATTTTCCGTCCCGAATTTGTCAACCGAATTGAACATAAAATTGTTTTCAATGTTTTAACAAGATCGATTATTAAACAAATTACGGTACATGATTTAAAGATTCTCAATCATCGTTTAGCAATTCGGGGATTTAGATTGCATTATGAAGATGATCTAGTGAACTACTTGGCTGATGTGGGAACTGACGTTGCCAATGGGGCTCGGCCACTTGAACGAGTCATTGAAAGGGATGTTACGGCACCGCTATCCATGATGTTATTACAACTGGAAAGTCAGCCGGACAATCGTTACCACACGATTGCAACCTCAGTGCTTGATCAACGGGCTGATTATGATCGAACAGCATTACAAAGACATAAGGTAAATGGACGAAAAGTTCTATTTCGACAGATTCCTGATAGTCAAGTTATAGATGATAAAGATGGAGAGAAGGTAAGTTAATGACAACAAATGCCATTATAAAAACGACTAAAAAGCGACAAGCTGCTGAAAAACAAAAGGAAAAGCTAGAAGCGCAACTTAAAACCATTCGGAAAAACATTCGAGATTATCAAGCCTTAGAGCGACAAGAGCTCATTGATCTAATTGGTAAAAAGTTGATGAAAGATTATGGGATCCATTCGGTGGAAGACTTTAATCGCTGGTATCAACAGGTTAGAAATCGAGTTCCGGTAGATCACGCAAATTAATCGACAAAAAGTGGCGAAACTTAACCCTTGGTGGTTTTTCATTAATCTGAATTCTGATCAGTTTGTGATCGAATTCAAATTAAGGGAGGCTTATACCAATGATGCAACCAGTGTTGAATCTGTGGGCCAAGTATCAATCGGTGGTTCAATATATGTATTTGGATGCTGATGTTGGACAATCAACCGCTAACACCATTCGAACGGTAGCGAATGACCTCAAAATTGCTGTACTTGTGGCAATGGGTGCTTCCATTATGTGGGGTGCCGGTCTGTATGGTGTCGGTGGTGATGAATCAGCTCGGGCAGCTAAGAAACGTTGGGGACGGGCAGCAATTGGGATTGTTGTTTGTGTCGGCGCTTGGTTCTTTACCTCATGGCTACAGGGCTATGGTGAACAAAACTTTAGCTAGTTAACTCTTTTAGAAATAGGAATCCTTCTTGGAAAGTTTCAAATTTATTTAGTTATGAATTTTTAACTTAACTTATCGACAGCCAAGAAGGATTTTTTATTATTTTTGGCACTAAAAAAGGACTTTCCATTCTAACCAGAATGAAAAGTCCCCGTAATAGTCCTCGTAAGGATACTATCGCTTATCCAATCACACACTAACATATTTAGATTAGACTATCAAGTACTAGCTATTTTTGGCGAAAGTTGCGGTTTAATGGCAGGTATTTAAATTAGGAAACGAATTAAATAACTATTTCTAAAGGAGTAAAAAGTATGGGTTTATTTAAGTCATTGCGAAAAAAGAATAAGCGCACCATGTTAGACGATAAATATACTGTATTTATGGTTTTGGCGGAAGATTACTTACCAAAGAATAATGATGCAGTTAAGGAAATTATTGATGATCTCTCGGCTTCAGAAAATGCAGATGGGGAAAAGCCACTAAAACAAACCTTACCGTTTGCCACGTTTAAGAATGCAGAAGATTTTCTAAACGAGTTAAGAACGTTATCTGCTAATGAATCTTCACCAATTCCCTTTAAATACATGGCTATTTGGGAATTTGATAAAAATCAAAAGCCTAAACCAGGTAAACCGGGTAGTGGTTCTGGGAATCCTCATGAATGGATTACCTTACCGAATTTTAAAGTATCCTATGATTTTGAAAATCTAACTAAGGTTCTTTTTGAAAGTATCTTTAACGATCCAAATAATGATGACGTACCCTATGATGAAAAAAAGCAAATTGCCGAAAGCCTTAAAGAGGCCTATATGAATTCGCTGGGAGTTGGTGAAGACCAAGTGGCGCATATCCCAACCGAAGCCGAAACTAGCCGGGGTGCAGTTAATTTAACGATTCCAGCATATGCTGACGTTCAGGATGAAGATGATGTTGGGGAAACACCAGCGGATACTACCACAGTTTATGACCCGGAAAGTAATACCTTTATTAATCCAGACGAAAAATCAGTGGCAAGCCAATCGCCTCAATCTCAAGTACCAAAGGATAATGCTGAATCGGCAAAAGATAAAGCTGTTCAGAATTTAAGTGAAGATAATATTGACAAAAATGATACCGATCTAGTAATCCCTAGTCGTGAAAAAAGGGCCAACAAGCGAACGATTAATGATGAAGTCAATGATGAGACGGCTGAAGCTCGACAAAAGGGATATGTTGAAGCACCGCAATTTGCGGTTAAAGTACTTGATCCCGTTAACCCAGGGCAACCGGGCTATGTCGATTATCAATTAAATCAGCAGAAAAAGACCTACAATGCTTATCTTAAGAATCTTGAAAAGAAAATTAATGATTCTAATGAAAAAGCAATTGTTAAGCAACGAGAAAGTTATCGTAAAGCGGCCGCTGAAACCATTGCTCAATTCAAGGAAGCTCACAAAAATGATTTAGATAATTTGCATGATGACATTTTCCATAAACTCTATGCTAAAAAAGAAGATGAAAGTAAGAAAGAAAATACTAAAATTGATGATCAAGAACAGCTAGAATTGAAAGAAGCCCAACGTGCTTATGAAAAACAACAAGAACAAATTCATGAGGACGCCAAAGCCAATCGGGCAGATTTAGAAAAACGTTTAACTGCTAAATATGATAAATTAGCCACTGATCAATTTACTAAGGACTCTGAAAAATTACTTAAGCAAAATGAACAAGAACAGGCTAAGTTACAGAAGCAACAGGATCGAAAATATGAAATTAAAGCTCGTGAGGATGCCGCTCAGTTAAGAATCAATGGTCAACAGGCATTACAGAAAGCCATGGAACATTATGATCATCAACTAAGTAAGGTGCGAACTAAAGTGACTGCCGAAGATATGAACGCACAACAAACAGTAACTGCGGCTAAGAGAGCGGAAACTGAAAGCAAAAGGGTTGATGCTCCTTATCAAGAAATTCGGGAAGCTAATCAAACCATTAGCGACTTGAAAGCTCAGTTATCCAAGGTAACTACAGAACGAGATAATTACCAAAAGGAATCGGTTGACCGCCATACTGAAGTTAAAAATTTGAATCATAAGTTAGATGCCGCCCGCAAAGATTACTCGGCCTTGAATAAGGAGTTGATTAACCAACAAATGTCGAATAGCAATAAGACCTCATCTGATAATTTGAACAGAATGGTTCAATTGATGATTACCCAACAATTAGCTAATCAAAAGCCCGAAAACAAACAGCAAGAGTCACCACAGTTAAAGACGCTTATGAAGGGTGCTAAGCGGACCATGATTGGTGGAATTACCGTGCTAGTCTTACTTATCGCTGGTGGAACCGGGTTATTTATCCATCAGCAAAATGTGAATAATGCACGGATTGCTAGTCTTACCAACACAATGAATCGGCGAGTTGCGGAAGCAAAGGCTGCAAAGGCCACTCCTCAACCAAGTCAGGCTGAAGTTGATAAGAAGGCACTAACCGCTTTACATGCTAACGATAGTAATGCGTTAAACAAATTGCAAACAGAAACGTATTATCAACTAGATAAAGCCATCATTGATAATAATGCGGACGCTGCTAATGCAGCCGTCAGTGCCATGGGTGACAATTTAAAAATGAATGATCGTTATCGATCAACGCAGGCAGAAAACTTATTAAAGAATGCCCATAATGATGATTTAGCTAACAAGGTAGCTGACGCTAATAAATAAGTGGCGAAAATGTTATTGAACGTGAATTTATTTATAAAGAAAGGATATGAAAGGAGTTTAAATTATGCTTAATTGGTTTATTAATAATCCGGTACAACGGTGGTTGTTTGAAAATAGTCACACATTCAATATTTTAGGTTCACAATTTCACTGGGATAATGCGGATCTTGTCGGAATTGTTTTAGTAATTCTACTGGGTGGTTTCTTATATTGGCGACGACGCAAGAACAATAATGTAGATGACTATTACTAAAACCAAAGTTTAGTAAATGATGACCTGGTGCCAATTTGGTACCAGGTCTTTTTTGTTGGCGAATATTGGCACAAACATCAAAGTTATTATAACTACAAATAAGGGTGGAAAATTTGGCTTGATTCTACCTGGTGAATGTTTTCATCCATGGATTGAAAAGAAGGGATTATAAATGGAAAAACAGAATAAGACGAAAGGACGCTATTGGGCCACTGCTTTATTAACCGTGAGCTTACTAAGCGTGGGTACGCTAACAGCCTCAACAGTGTTGGCAGATTCCACAGCTGATTCGGACGTTAGTTTACAAGTTAAACATACCCAAGTTTTACATTTTGTTGATAAAGATACAGGCAAAGTCGTTGGCACTCAATCATTAGTGCTGGACTCCAATGGTAAAACTTTTGCAGACAATACCAAGCTTAAATTACCTTCTGGGTACAAGCGGACGGATAAGTTTACGTACGATTTATCGAGCGTTACTGACGATTCAGACTTACATTACACAACTACTAAATCTGGCCAAAAAGTATGGAACGTCTTCGTTTCCAAAGTCGATGATGATCAAGTAGCTGGTAAGTCTGGAAAAACCGTAACCGCTACTACCACGGTCACAGATAAAGATGGTACGACAACCACCACTACCACTACGACAACCAGTAACGGCAGTACTTCATCAACTTCCACTACTAATCAAAGTGATGGAGATAACGATTCTTCTGACAGTAGTTCAAATGAAAGTTCAAATTCTACTAGTAGTAAGAGAGATTCTTCATCTAATGATGATGCATCGACTAACGATAGTAATACTACCAATGCTGATTCCAGCTCAGATAATTCTGATTCCGACACCGCTGTTTCCTCGGCCAATAGTACGAGTTCAACATCATCAGCATCAGATCAGAATGATCATGGCAATGGGAGTACAAACGGCAATAGTAATACGCAACCGTCTGCAGCCAATAGCAGTTCTGCTAGTTCAGCACCTGCATCGAGTAGTTCATCAAGTGGTTCTTCGTCTGATAATGGTCAAAGCCCAGCAGCTAATGGTAATAACACTACTGGTCAAGGGCAAAATGGCGCAAATCAGACCTTACCGCAAACTGGCATGCACAAGCATAATTTCTTAATTTTGGCCTTAATGAATTTAGGAAATTGGATTAGTACTGTGTTCCATTAAATCAACCAATCAACGTTATGAATCCCTAATCAAATTTGGTTAGGGATTTTTTGGCGAAGATTGTTAAAAAACGTCAACCGATTACCGTTAAATTCGACTAATTATGAGAGGGTGGTCTTTTGGCGCTAAATTATGATCGTGAACGTCGCCGGAAAGATGGAATTCATCATCATTTGGGTGGAAATCCAGTTTTTCTAGCGATTGTTTGGCTGTTTTGGGCGGTAATGATGAGCTACATTGCTTGTTGGTTAGCTAGTGGTTTATTAGCGACGTATGCTTTCTTTCATTCACCAGAATCGTATGCAATTTTGGGAAGTAATATTCCACCTGGTTTATTTAATGGTGTCTTTGCTGGGTGGTCGTTTCGACATTTAGGGGATTATTCCATTTTACAAACAAAACCACTCTGGTTCCTTGTCATTGAGGCTATCTTAGCCGGAATGATGTTACCGCTTGTACATAAAAGTCGACGGAAATGGAAACCCAATTCTCACAATCAATATGGGAATGATCGTTTAACCACCGAAAAAGAAATTCAAAAGCAATACCCACAGATTCCGGATCGAGGTTTTACTTTTCCTGGGTATGGTGGAATTCCGGTATCACATGCCGCCATGACGGATAGTGCGTTAATTAAGCATCATCCTGCTAAATGGTTAAAGTATTGTGTTTGCCCCTGGACATTGCAATGGATCTCAAAAGTCCCAAGTTTAGCAGGGGTCATTCCATTTCGTGAATATGCGAAAGGATTCTATGCAATTGACCAGCAGGCGGTAAATTCTCTGATTGTCGGGATTACCCGTTCCGGGAAGGGTGAAACCCTAGTAATGCCGTTAGTCGATATTCTTTCCCGGGCTGCTAAGAAAGCATCAATGGTGCTTAATGATCCTAAAGGTGAGTTGTATCAAATGGCTTATAACATTTTGCGTAAACGGGGGTATAAAGTCGAAGTTTTGAATATTCAAAATACCGATTTTTCAATGTCTTATAACCCGTTACAAAAAATTATTGACTATGCGAAAGATGGTTACTTTGATGAGGTACAACAAGAAGTTAATACCCTTTCTTCTAGTATCTATGTGGATCCCAATGCTAAGGATAAGTTTTGGCAAAACAGTTCTATTAATCTGTTAAACGCCTTAATTATTGCCGTGATTGATTATGCCAAACGGAATGATAAATGGTCAGAAGTCACCATGGATAACGTCTTACACATGATGACGGAACTTGGTTCGAAACAAGTGCTGGTGAATAAAGAGGGTGAAGTTATTCCAACAGATAAGGATCTTGCGCAAGATCCGGAAACGCCGGTTCCTGATGATACGGAACCAGCTGATCGAAAGAATAAATTGATTGTCTATTTCGAACAAATGCAGAAATTGAATGAAGTTAATTTCAGTCAATTCCGCCAAATGGCGTTAGATGCGTTTGCTCAATCTAAATTTGCTGGTGATGAAACGTCGGGGAATATTTATTCTAGTGCGATGGAAGGAATTAAGATTTATCAGCAAACCAACATTGCTAAGTTAACTTCTAAGAATTCGGTTAATTTTGAGAGCTTAGGTTTCCCTCGAGTGTTCAAGATGAAATTACCTAAGCAATTTCGTTTTAAAACAGCAGTCCTGGAATTTCGGGATCAATCGGGCAAACGACTCGAAAAGCGAACGCAATTGGTTGATAAGGTGGGAATGGTTAACTATGCGATTGAAACCAAGCTACCAGATAACTTTTCCGTAAAAATTACTTTTAACTATCGTAAGAATGATCCGTCGGTTCGGACTTACGAAGCGCTTGTGAAAGGTCATAAAGTTTATCAAACCCAGTTTGGACATGTCAAACGGGACCCATATTCTAATCAACCAATTTTGAAAAAGGTTGAATTACAACCGGATAATGGTCAAATTACGTTTAGTAAATTAGTGATGGACTATTCCGAAGCGCCAGTTGCCTTGTTCCTAGTAACACCACCTAACAATCCTTCGTATAATCAATTACCGGCGTTTGCCGTTGATCAGATTTTCAATGCCAATTACAGTATGGCAATGAATAACGGTAGAAAGTGTTTCCGGAGAATTCATTTTATTTTGGATGAATTTGGTGGCATGCCAACCATCAACGATATGAATGTGAAGGTACAGATTGGCTTGGGACAAAATATTTGTTTTGATCTGGTTGTCCAAAACTTAGAGCAACTTGATATTAAGTACAGCAAAGAACAGGCTTCAACCATTCAAAGTAACTGTTCTAACTTACTGTATATTCTCACCAAGTCCGAGAAGACAGCAAAGACGATTTCCAATATGATTGGCAAGCGGACGGTAGAAGTCCAAACCAGTAATGGTCGTTATGGCAATCTGCATAACGTTAACTACAATACTTCATTTATAAGTCAAGACATTCTCAGTATGAATGATCTACTGAAGTTAATGGGTGGTGAAATGGTAGTTTTAAGGTCTGTATATCGACAAGATCAGAAGGGACACTCAGTTTCCGCAATGCCGATTTTTGATCACGGTAAAACGAAAATGCCATATCGTTATACCTTCTTACGAAGGGAATTTAATGATCAGACCACCTTATCTGATATTGGAATTGTATCGTCACACCGTAATTTAGATCTACAAAGTATGCGGATTAATTATGATCGGGCCTATAACCAGATTGTTAATTTAATGCTACAGAGCACTGATGGACAATCAATAACGAGTGCTGATGAGGAACTTGGCAATCGACTCGGGGATATTAATCAGGAATTGAATGATTCAAATCATGACAACATTAGTATTACTGATGAGAATCAATCCATTGATGAGATGCCGAAAGTGACTGAAGGGAACCAACCTATTAATCACAGCTCGGTTATTAATTCCATAGATGATATGCCAAGTGATTATGTCGTTAGTTTTAATGACTTACATGATCAAGAATATCTTGCCTTGCTTACCAGGACATTGTATCAAGATTTAAATGGTGTTTTGCCTGTAGAAAAACGGAAGGCTTTATTCCAACATACTCATGATGTCTTTAAGCAAACTCGTTATAATTCCTGGTCCGGTTTAACTGATTTATTTGGTGGTGACACACCACAATTTAGCAAATTTAAACAAGACCTATTGAATTTACAGAAACAATTTAGAAAGGAGATAACAGTAAATGTGGCAAGTACTTAAGTATTTTATCCTGCATAACTTACCACTATTAGCAGCCTTTCCTGATCAAATTAAGACGGGTAATAATTTACCGGGTAGTGATCCATCAGTAGCCTTTTACATGAAATGGCATGACTATTTGAATGGCGAAGCCACGATCTTTCATATGGTCGGTGGTTGGATTGAAACGCCAGCAGTCAAAGTTGCCTATCGGATTAATCATTCCTTTGAAGATGTGTTTAATGGAATGTTTTCGCTATTGGGTTGGCAAGGGAATCTAGCTAGTGGTGGTTCACCATTACACCCAATTTATTTAGTAATACAAACTGTTGGTTGGTCGCTGTTGGGATTATCGATCATTATTTTGGTACTCCAGTCGTTAGGACACAATATAAAATGGGGCAAAATTCTGCCCAACGTGGTTGCTGTCTGCCTAACCATTACTGTCTTACCTATGTTGATGCAGACCGCTGGTAGTACAATCGGTGGCGCTGCTCGACAAGGCGTTAGTGATATCAGAAATGCTAAGGTCGGTGGTAAATATGGTTCAAGCATGACGACTAGTTTAGCTTCGCAGCCATACAAGAATAATATCTTTGATGTGGCGGACGAGGTGCGACGTAACTGGAGTGATAATCCAAATAACCTGAACTATGCCAAAGTTAACCATATCAATAACGATAAGGACGTCGCTAATCTGGATATGGGGCAATGCTTTGATTATAAGGGTAAGACAGCAACTGCCCTTGGTTTAACTAATAAAAATGAAGGCAAGTCCCATAAAAAGGCGGCTGAAGTGCTTAAATATCACTTAATTGATGAAAGTGCTGCTGGTGAAGACTCTGGTGGTTATACTGTGGAAAAGAATAATGAAGCCGGTTTAGGCACCCTTAATGATTATTCGTACAGTCGGTATAAAGTTAACTGGATTGGTCTATTTGGTCAATCGCTATTATTGGCGGCCGTATTAATTGCTTCTTCAATCAGAATTGGTAAAGATGCCGTCGAATTAACCGGTATGGAACTAATTGCTCCGCTATTGGCTTATCAATCTGTTCGGTCAAGTAAAAAACTCAGGGATTTAGTTAATTCAATCTGTGGATTGTATATGTCGGCAGTACTTTTACTGGCCGTGATCAAAATCTTCTTTGTCTTTATCCAAACGGCTCCGACGATGAAACCATTTTCTGGAATGAATAATTGGACGAAGTCACTCGCCATTATCATCATTTATGTTGCCGGTGCCTATGGTTTATTTGCTGGAATTAATTATTTTGAACGAATTACAGGAGTATCACAAGGCTTTACCCAAGAAGGACAACAAGCAATGGCTACTGGAGTTGGTGCTGTTGGCCTAGCTGGTGCGGTTGGGGCCGCCGGTGGCTGGATGGCTAGAGGTGGCGGCGCCATTATGAAGCATACAAGTGGTGCTAGTCGGAATAATTCCTTCAGCAAAGCCAAATCAGCGCTTAGTAATAATGGACAATCGAATAACAAGTCCAACACTAAAGGGATTAATAGTCAGTTAGATAAAGATAAAAGTAAGGATCAAACCAATAATCATAATTCATCACAACAGAACGATAATAGTCAAAATAAAAATCAACCGGGGAAAAATGATCAATTCAATGATGCTAAATCGCAACTGGGTGGTAACTCAAATGTTAATGATCAGAATCAGAAACAGGCAGTTAACCCCGATGGGGAAGCTCATGGAATTGGAAATCTTGGCAATGAACAAAGCAATGGTGAAATGCCAACCTTAAATGATGATCAAATTGATAATCCTTCAACGGAAAATCCAGTTGATCAAGCCATGGGTGAACAAGCGCCTGATGAACCACAAACTGATAATCCAGTTGGATCTGAAATGGAGAACAACGGAACCTCATATGAGGGTGGTGATCAGAGTGGTAACTTTGATAGTTCTAGTGATGGTGACCATTCATCAACACAAACACCAGAAAACATTCAAAGCGGATCTCAAGGAATCTACTCGGCAGGGCAAAAGCTCTCATCAGCAGGGGATACTGTCCATCACTTCGGTTCGTCGGTCTCAAAACAATCACGGGACTACTTAAAGAATCATCAATTTAACATGAGTCAGAGTGGCCATGTTCACGGTACAGATGCCGAATCGTTCGAAGATGAATAAACTACGGAAAGTATCTAGTTTTACTAGGTACTTTCTTTTTTGGCATTTCTTTGTAATTTCAGCTATTCGCTTATTTTTAGAAATAAGAAAAGCTCCTACACCAATAACGGCGTAGAAGCTTTGAGATAATTAAATTAGGAGTTGAGTTTATGAACCAAAACAAAAAGAAGAACGATAATAATACGCCTTATTCGTTGAGTGATCAACAGGGCAACGGGCTACCCGAACAGCAAATGCTGAACCATGAATTTACTCGTCCTTCTACTAAATATTTTAGCATGAAATTAGATAAAAATCCACGTCATAGAGACGGTTATCATGTTGCTTCTTCAAGTGAATTAGCCTCTATTAATAAGAATATTGATAGTTTAATAAAAGCTGCGAAATTTTATGAGTCAATTCTGACTAAAGGTTATTTACTATACGTTTATAAATCATCTAGTCAGGAAATAAAAACCCTTAAAGTGAAATACGCAACTGAAAATTTTGCACATTTAACTGGACTTATTTTTGATAGAAAAAGTGCAAATGAAATGTTAAAGGATATTTGTAGTGAGCGTTTACAACAAAATGCCATCTTAGTGAAAAATGATGGTACAACAATGGATAAACTAAAAATTGTATTTAAATTAAACGAAATTGAAAATGCAAAATCTACAGAACTTGAAGATTTTAATTCTGTTAAGCAAGCAAAAAGGCTTCATTTCCAAAAAGGGATTAAATCTTATAACAAAGAACTTTTGCTGGCTTTAAGGTACTTTAACCCTAAAATTGCTACTCCTTTTTCTCTTATTAATTTAAAAAAATCAAAATTAAATTATTCTGATTACTCCCAAGTTCCTAATAACAAGATCTTGGCTGTCCTTTCAGAAACTAAAAATGAAGTGAGTGGGTTAAGTATAGGAACATTATCAATTAATCAAAAGTATGTTAAGTCGGCCAAGCAAGTTGTCGAAATAACACAAGCCATGAATCAACAATTGATTAAGGATTATATGCTCGAAAAACAAGAACAACCAAATCATTTAACGTTTAATTTGAATCACAAACATTCTCATCATAGATAACTAATTTGCGCCCATTAAGGGTGCTTTTATTTTGGCGAAAATTGCGCCTTTAGCTTGGTTATTTAGTATGACTTCTGATTATTGAATAACGAGGTGAATTTAAATGAACGATTTTGGAGTTGTACCAGATATCCATGCAGAAATTAAACTGAATGCCTTTATGTATCTCAAGGATGTGGGGGTTTTTGCAATTGTATTAGGGCTGACCTTTGTGCTGGATCAGATTTTTCCAGCTGAACAGACCAAACAATCATTTATCTTTTTAGGACTTGGTTTAATGCTGACCATTTATATGGATCTTCGACCGTCCTCTAATCCAGGAAAACGTAATTATGAAATTATTTGGATGCTGATTATGAATCGCCACCCGAAAGAATATAAAAGCTACGGATATTACGAGTTCAAGTCGGTGCCAGAGATGCGAAAGGAGGATCTCCTAAATGGCAATTAGAGGAACCAAGACTCGGGTAAAGAAAAAGGTTTCACCCATTGAAAAACTTAAAAATTATCGTGGTGTTTCTGAAGCTAAGTTTGCTGAAATGCGTGATTTGTTGGCTTATAAAGCCATTACTAAAGATGATGACCATTTCTTAGTGCTGAAAGAAGAAGCCGATGGATATGCAGATTTATTAAGTATCCGAGGACAAGGGGTTGGCACGATGTCTTACAACGAACAGCAAAACATTATTGAAGGTTTTCATCATTTTCTCTCGGCAGCGTTAGAAGATATGAAGATTATTATCAGTCCTTTTCCGGTGGACACTTCACATCAACGACAATTTTGGGGGCAACGGTATACAGCGGTTGCTGATCAACTTAAACGGACTACCAAGCCACGAAGAAGACAACAACTGCAGACGCAGCTCCGCTATATTAGCTCACGACAACGCCAAAATGTAGCCGTTGAAAAAGCCCTGGTATCAGAAGAATTTATCTTGGTCATTTTTGGCAAACGCAAGATTGACTTACGAAATGAACGAGAAGCAGTTATTGCCTGGGGTGGTAAATCACTAGTGATGGAAACCCTGTCTTTAGAAAAGAAGGAAGAAATCTTAACACGAATTAACAACTTGAATACTCGGGTTAAATAAAGGAGGTTAAATTGTGCGTAAACGACAAGTTTTAAGACTTCAGCAAGCAGGCTATGATCTTGATTTCTTAGCAAGGGTACAACCACAAGGAAATCTAAAGCGTCATGCCCGTTACTTACAAATGGGTGATGGATATGTAACCTGCTTGCGAGTGTATCGGTATCCGGCCCATGGACTGGGAGCTTTTTGGGGCGTGCCTTTAACTAATAACGACTCTACAATGGCGGTTCTTAGTTTGGGAACTGAAGATCGACAAGCTATCTTAAAGGAGCTTTCCCGTTCCGCTACCGAAAAGAAGACACAAATTTCCGGGAAGCAGAAGGAAATGGATAATGTGGAAGCTGGAAATGCTTATTACGATCAAATGCAATTGATTGCGGCAATGCAACAGAGAAACGAAATTATGAAACGGTTCTATTGTCGTATTTTTGTGTATGCGCCAACTTTAGACAAATTGGAAAAACGCTGCACGGAAATTATTCGAAATAATGGTGAGTTTAATATGGCTCGGTATTCTGATGAACAACTTGATGAGTTTGGCAGTATTTTTGTACCGACGATGAGTGAAGAAGATTTATTAAACAAGCCAATTGGAACGCCAATTAGTGCTTATTCGCTATCGGGGTCCTATCCTTTTAATCACGTGAAGCTAGATGACCCGAATGGATCGTACTATGGATATACTCGAACTTCTGGCCCGATAATGTTTGATCCTTTCTTACGTGATCGCCGTCGTACCCGGTCATTCTTCTTTGTAACTGGAAATGCTGGAATGGGTAAATCCACCTTACTGAAGAAGATGAATGACGATGTCTTTAGTCGGGGCGCTTTTATCCGAAACTTTGACGTGTCTTCTGAATATACTGACCAGACTAAAGATCAGGGTGGGGTTACGATTCGATTAGATAAACCCGAATTTATGATCAACCCGTTCGAAGTGTTTGCCACCGTGGTTAAAGATACTGACGGTTCTACTGATGAGATTGGTTCATTTGCCCAACATATTACCAAACTCAAGAACTTCTTTAAATTTCTAAATGAAGATGTCACCAGTGATGACATGGAACTACTTGGCCAGTGGTTGAATGATTTCTATATTACAGAAGGTTTATGGACGAAGAATCCACAACAAACAATGAAGGACATTAAAATTACTGGACGGCCGCACGATTGGTACCCAACACTGCAGGATTTTGTTACCTATGCTAACGAAAGAAAACGAAAGGCCGAACGTGATCCTAAGATTCATATTACGAATGCCACTGAACACTCCATGAGCCGAATTACTCGAACATTCTCCGGAATCGAAGAAACGAAAGCCGATATGTTTGAAGGCATTACTCGTTTTCCCGATTTATCCCAAGAACAAGTGGTTACGTTTAATATTCAAGGGCTTAAAGCACAAGGTGATGGCGTATTCAATGCTCAAATTTATTCTGTATTCACCTTGTTGTCTGCGGAAGTAATTAAGAACGGGCTGAAATTACGACGACTTCTGAAGGAAGGACGTTTAGATCGTAATTCGATTCCTTGGTACTACATTAACCTGGATGAAGTGGAAAACATTGTTAATCCCCGATTCGCATTTGGTGTAGAGTTTCTTGCTTCTATGATGGAACAGATGCGGAAAAATTTCTGCGCCATCACTATGGCGGCGCCAACAATTAAAGATCTGATTATGAATGGAAATTCCCATGATCCATATATCTTAGCCGTTCAGAAAATGTTTAGTCTTTTTCAAATTCGCTTTTTCTTTCAAATCAGTGATGATGATTTACCACGTTTAAGGCTGGCGTTGGGTAATTCAACAACGGCTGATGAGTTACAAAGTCTCCCCAAATTAGAGAAAACTGAATGTCTCATGATGATTCAGGGTGATCGTAATATTCAATTTAAGGTTGAAATTACGAAGGAAGAGGAACGACGTTACGGGGGTGGTATCTAATGGCAATTAACCGACAATCCACTCACGCTAACAATTCGAATAAACATCAACGGCTTCATTACCTACGTCATCCTATTAACAGTTACCGACAAATCCAAAGCGCCGAAAAACAGAAGATTAACCAGCGGAAAGAACAATTAATTAACGGAGAACCAATTAAAGATCATTCTTCAGATCAGAATAAATTCTTCTTCTTTCTAATAGGGATCCTCGTGGTGCTAACTGCACTTTTTAAGCTGTATTCATATTTACAGTAAGAAGGTGAGTGTAGATGGGACAATGGATAAAAAAGCACTCACTAAAGTTTGCTCTAGTTAGTGGCGGCGTGCTATCAGTATTGGGTGTGATGTTATTAGCTATTTTCATGTTTTTCTATTCGGAGAATAGTTGTTCACCAAATCAACAAAACGAGTCGTCTGATATTGCAACTGCGGGTATGGCGAATGGTGATTGGACGAAGCCTGGGACTGAGTCTTATAAAATCGCTAAGCAGATTTGGGATCGATTACATAAGGATCTAGGAATTGATGGGGCGGCTGATGCCGGTGTAATGGGTAACATTGCACATGAATCTGGTGGCTTTAACTTGAAAGCAGAAAATGGTTCTGGCGATGGTGGCCATGGATTGATGCAGTGGACAGGCAATCGTCGAACAGCTTTACGGAATTTTGCTCAACAACAGGGAATGGATGAGAATTCGCTTGAACTTCAAATCCGTATGATTGAGAACGATATGCGGAATCCAGCCATGTGGGCTTCTGGTAAGTATAAAGATAATTCTTTAAAGCTATTTGGTCATTTGACTGATCCTAAGGAAGCCGCTAGTCGTTTCTACATTTCAGGTCTTGAAGCCGGTCAGGGGTGGACTCATGATCCAGACGGTACTGAAGGTAAACGACAAGGATATGCTGAAACAGCCTATAAAGTATTTGGTGGTGAAAACTTATCTGCAGATGATAGTTTACTTGGTAACGCAATGTCTGGCGCAACAGCCGGAGCTTCTGCCGAAGAATCTAGTGAGAATAAGTGTGCTACTAATACCGACAGTGGTGGTGACAGCGATATTATTTCAATCGCTAAGAAGTTACTTGGCTATTTTCACTACGGTCAAGTACGGCCAATCTTGGATCATGTTATGTCTGACAAATCTTCAAAAGATGTCTCTAGTGTAAGGAAAGACGGAGTCACAGACTGTTCAGGATTTGTTTGGTTATCTTGTTACCTAGCCGGATATAAAGTTCCTAGTGGTGGCTGGTTTACTGGGTCAATGTGGCAGGATGCTACTGGTGCACATAATTGGCTTCAAGAAGTAAGCGATAGTGATTCTAAAGCCGGTGATGTGGTAATTGTCGGTGGGCCAAACTCTTCTGGTGATGGTGGACACACGGCAATTATTGAAGAACCTTGGCATGGCGATGCAACAAAAGTGATTAATGAAAACTCTTCTGATGATCATGTTTCAGAAGGAACCTTCAAACAAGAATTTGGTTCAATGACGAGTGAACCTCGGTTATTAGCTCGTCCCATTAAGGATGGTGGCAATAAGTAATGGAAAAGAATAATTTAATTCTGTGGAGTACAGCAGCGGTAATTATGGCTTGTGGAATTATTACAATCCCTTCAAAAGGGGTATTGAATATGTCTCAACAAGCGATTACTAGAGTTAATCGACAGATTGCTGATGTGAAAGCAACTGACCCCGCATCAATTCTAGATAATAGTCAACAATATAATTTACAGCAGATTGAAAGTAAAGCTAATCAACAGTTAGCCGAAGGAGTAGGTTTGGCAATGGGTGGAATTCATTCCGCCGACGACTTGAAAAATAACCAAAATAAATTAATCGGTGATCTGGGCTCAAAAAGTAATGTGAATAAATTAGTCAAGCAAACTATTTCTCGAAATGAAAATAAGTATTTAGCTAAGCAAAATGATAATGTGTCAGTTAGCTTTGGTGATACTAATGATATTTCTAAGATTCCTGTTACAATCGTTACCCAATATACCCAGCAAGATAATACCGCAAAGTATTATATAATTACTGCCTCTTACAATGGACAACGACAAAAGCTGAATACCGGAATCAGTGTCAAAGGAATGCTCAAAAAGACCCCAACAACCGTTACTTCAGGGGGTGATCAATAATGAATAAACGATTATCAACAGTTAGTGCAGTGGTTATCATGGTTGTTGGTGTGATATTATGCGGTGTTAATTTCTATAAGCAACAATCCATTAACCGACAAGTAAAGCATAATCTGGTTGTTTTTCAGCAAAAGAAAAAGACGTTAGCTGCAGATAAGCGTTCTCTGAAAAAACAACAAACAATTGCTAAATTAAAAAGTAATAATCCAACTGTGCAGGCTAATGCTAAACAAACAGCAGCTCAGCAACAGTTGAATCAAGTAAGCCATAAGTTTTTTAAGACAGTGATGACCTTTGATAATTTGCAGACTTGGCAAAAGCGAAGTCGATTGGTGGCGCCCTACGTTTCTGCTGATGTGTTAAGCAATAAAAATCTTTTCAATTCAGGTAAAGATAATACCGGTAATGATATTTTCAAAGCTAGTCATATCCATTCAAAATTTGGTAGTGCCACGGTAACTAGTAGTCAGTTAAATGACGATGGTTCAATTACCGGGAATGTGTTAGTTACCTTTGATAATTGGACAGGAGATAATGATCCTGGAGTAATAACCGATGTTTATACAGTTAAATACGATACAAAACAAAAGAAACTGACTAGTGTCCAACGGGTTGCTAATTTAGAAGTTACCTCTTCTGATAATTAAGGAGACAGGTTTATGAAATTTAGAAAAGCGAGAATTACCCAACGACAATATGATTGGTTAGTTATGATTAGTTATTTAAGTATTTTCTTTCTCTGTTCAGGACTAGCCTTGCCCTTAGGTAAAGTGACCAGTTACATTATGAGCATTGCATATACTTTGCTACTGATTATTTTAGGCTATATTAATAGGAAGAAACTTTTTACAAAGATATCCTGTAGGACAGTCGGAATGGGTATCCTTTGGGGGTTAATTGGTGTTGGAATTGAAATGGGAAGTATTCTCCTTGTGTTAATTCTTCATCATGTATCAATCCGTTCCCTAAACACAACTAATATTTTAAGTCTGGTTAAACAGTTACCAGCATTTATTATCTATGTGGTTTTTGTTGCTCCATTGTTAGAGGAATTGGTATTTCGCCAATCTATGTATGAACGAATAAAACCTTGGTTTGATATTCATGCTGCTTCTTTTAATTCTAAAACTAGGTTTACTCTTGCCGCTGTATGTGTCGGTTTTATATTTGCAATGGTACACAGCGACTCAACGGTGTTTGAGTACATCATGATCAGTGTTTTACTACAGGTGATTTACCACCACTACAAAGATATCCGGGTAAGTATGATTAC
Organism: uncultured Limosilactobacillus sp.; assembly: GCF_934202705.1. GTDB lineage: Bacteria > Bacillota > Bacilli > Lactobacillales > Lactobacillaceae > Limosilactobacillus. The sequence continues at coordinate 74,004 of NZ_CAKPYE010000005.1, read as the reverse complement.
ACATCTTACATTTAATTTAGCGACAATCATTTGTTTACTGTTGTAAAATGGTAGTAGCAGTAAAACGTAGGATGGTGAGACAAAATGGATAATTCTAGATTGGCCGAATTTATTGCTTCATTTGGTAGCTTGAATAGTTATGGTAGTACAGTTGCACAAACAAAAAAAGCTTTGGATTCTGGAGATTTGCGAGTTTTAAATAAACCAAGCGATATGGGTATCTTCAAAGATGCTTTATCAGGAATCAAAGCAATTCAGAAGGCTGGATTTTCAGTTGACGGAATTATTAACGTCAATAAGTCTTTCAACCATAGTGCAGAAGAAGATCCAGATTTACCAGGCCATCTTAGAAATACAATGTACAATACCGATGATAATATTTCAGTATTAGTTGATCAGCAGGGCAATGATTACTATATTCCTCCAGAAGTAGTAACAAAACAAGATTTACAATTAATTGTTGATCAGTTTAATTCGTCTGATCAGTCAAAACTGGATGCTTTAAGAGTGTTTGCAGACTTATCAAGATTACAGCCTTTTCAAGATGGTAATAAACGGACAGCGTTAATTGCAGCAAACGCTGCTCTAGATACTTGGAAAGATGAAGACTATTTGCTTTTACCTTTGAATGATCTAGATCGGGCCGACTTTACAATTAATCTTATGCGGTATTATAAAGCACAAGATTCAAACCGAGAAAAATCTCTTTTAAAGTACATGGATAGTTTATTACCAAGTTCGAATTTAGGATTTAGTCATAATGTTGATCTTAGTAAAACAGATATTGATAAGTTAAAAACTACCCGAGTAAAACCACTTTTTAGAAAAAAGGGGAGAGAGATATAAAAATAAGTTGCATTTGTTCAAAATCTCTGGTATATTAATAAACGTTGATTAAGGGTTCACATTCCTGTGTGTCCTTTTCACTGTTATGGAGAAGGTTAATGGTGCGTTTTTGGTGCTTTGACTTTATACTAGCTTTGGCAAATCAATGTTCCTGTGTCCCTCCTTCTCCGTTTATGCTCACTTGGAGTGAGTTTATGACCCGTTGGTCAAGTTGGTTAAGACACCAGCCTTTCACGCTGGTAACGTGGGTTCAAATCCCGCACGGGTCACTTTTTATTATCGCGGGGTAGAGCAGTCTGGTAGCTCGTCGGGCTCATAACCCGGAGGTCGTTGGTTCAAATCCAGCCCCCGCAATTTATGGTCCGTTGGTCTAGTTGGTTTAGGACGCATCCCTGTCACGGATGAGATCACGAGTTCGAGTCTCGTACGGACCGTTAATCAAAGCATTCCTGGTTGGGGATGCTTTTTTGTATATGGGCTCTTTGTCAATCAGCACTGAGAATGTGTTGTTTAACGGTGCTCGCAATTCGACAGCCTTTCTTAATGCCTTGAGCCGAGGCCGTGCGCGTGACTAGATTTGGGCAGGATGCCAAAGGCCTACAAAGATATTGTTGTTTAATGATACTTAAGATCGTTGGTTGATTGGCAATCGAAAAGTCCTTAATTTTTACAGGTCTCCTCCGGAGTCTGCTATTGTGTTGCATTAACTGGCTGCAAACCAGGTAATGCATTGAAAATGACTGTAAAAGGTGGATGATCTTCTGGCCATTTTCTTCCGTGGTGGCCGGTTTGTTAAATTTTAAGTAAGGGTCAATGATTCGTGATAAAAAACTGATATTATTACACATGAGGATTAAGTGTCTTTCTTGAGGACAATTAACACGGTTTGGTGACAAAGGGTTAATTGTTCGTTTTTTATTGTTAATCGTAATATAAAAACAGTACTGACGGATAAAAAGTATCTTTCAGTACTGAATATCGTAGAACCTGTATATATAATACTAGATTAGTATAAAGTGGATTTAACATTAATAAAAAAAGAAGCGGTCTTTAGACTGCTTCTTTATTCTTCAACTGTCTTAAAAACTTCTGTAAAATTGCGAAGCTGTTGATTGGTATAATCTTTTAATTTATTGTAGGTAGAACTACCCAACCAATCTTTCATGTCTTCTTCGGATTGCCAAATTGTTAACATTACCAAAGTTTGTGGGTGATCCATTCGGGTTGCAAAGTAACCACAATTTATTTTATCGGCAAATTTTTCATAGGTTTCATCTAATACCTTAGGACCAACTTCCCTAAGCATCTCACGGGTTTCTTTTGGTAAATCAAATGCTTGTAAGAATAAATATCCATCAAAGGACTCATTTCCTACATGATGTGTGGTTTTTAGCTTAATGGACATTCCAAAAATGCTTGGTTGATCTGAAAGATCCATTAAAATATAATTATCTTCTGTCGTTAAGTTTTCCGCCATTACTAAACGACGGTTAGGATTGGCTTTAATTTCATCGTCAAAGTATGATTTGGAGCCTAAAGCGTAGTTAATTACTTTGATCATTCCATTCACTCCTTTACTGGTTTATTATACACTAAATTGGTTATTGATTTAAAATATGATTGATGAATATTATGGTAGCTTGACTAAGCTGGTAGAAAAGGTAAAATTAGTTTATTATAAGTCGAGGATGATGGGAGGTGTAATTATGGAAAAGCGTCAACTAGATGAAAATACGATACAAGTAATTATTAACCAGGATGATTTAGAAGCTCGTGGAATTTCGATGCTTGATTTGATTGGAAACCAAAAACAAATTGAAGATTTTTTTTATAGTATTCTAGAAGAAGTTGACACGGAGCATCAATTCCAAAGGAATGATTCTGTGACTTTTCAGGCGCTCCCAATTAAAAATGGTTTAGAATTAATCATTTCTAAAAATGTGAATAAGGGTACCAATTCCGGAATGAATCAAGTTTCTAAATTGATTGCTGATCAGTTACGGGGCCATGATCAACGGAATTATTCAAATAATCGCAATACATCGATTAATAATGATGAAAAGGCGGTTGTTTCAGATACTTTTGTAGTAAAATTTGCGGATTTTGAAAATATAATTGAATTGGCTAACGTTCTTAATGAGGATAATTTGTCCTCTGATCTCTATCATTATCATAAGAAGTTCTACTTAGTGATCAAGAACTTAGATAATGTTGATTTAGCTAAAGAAACAATGCTGAATTATCAAGCAATCGCTAGTGAATACGGCCAGATAGTTGATTTTGCACCCTCTTTACTTCAAGAACATGGAAAACTAATCATGCGGCAATCCGCATTGGACACAACTAAATATTATTTTAATTAAAAGCTTCAGCCTCTGGCTGAGGTTTTTTCATAATAATGAAGCCCCTTCCCGTAACTAACAAGGGAGGAGGAAAAGAAAAATGCAAATTGGAATGAGTCCGCAAGGTCAACTTATCCAGATTAATCAAGCGTTAAAAAGTGAAAAGTATGTTTGCCCAACCTGTGGTCAAAAGCTTGTAATTAAAACTTCGTGTTTGGGGAAGAAATATTTTGGCCATTTACAGAGGTCATCAAAATTATGTGGTGAGTCAACTCCTCATCAATTAGGAAAACAGCAAATTTTTCAGTGGGCGCTTTCGCAAGGGTGGCATCCTAAACTAGAGGTTTATTTACCTAACATTCATCAACGGCCAGATATTTTGATAGAAGTGAAACAGAAACAAATTGCGGTAGAGTATCAGTGCAGCCCACTGACCATTGACCAAATGAAACAACGAAATCAAGGTTATGATTCTCAAGGAATTTGCGTTAAATGGATTTTGGGTCATCGATATTGTCGGCATCTTCACGCTAGAAAAGTTGCCCAATTTACACAACGATATCAAAACCAGGTATGCCTTTATTTTTGGGACTCAAAGTCTCAACGAATTATATATCGTTCAAATTTTGCAACAAGTTCCTTTAGGGCAAATATTGGCTCTAAAGCAGAAAGAATTTTGAAGCAAACCAATCGTTTACAAAGTAACCGATTCATAACTAATCCATTGACTAATTTTTGCTACCAAAATGGGCATTTAGTTGGTTGCTGCCCATTGTTCGTTCATGATCTAATTAAGCGATGGCCAGTAATGGTCACACCAGTAATTGAGTGGCGAATTCGCACACTGCTTATTATGGAAAAATGGCCAATAGGAAAAAGCCTTTCATTAGGGACTTGGCAACAATGGTTATTTTTTTCTGCAGATTGGCTAGAATTCCCATGTTTAGATGAACGAATGATTGAGCAACTTCGTTACCGAGTTATTCTTGACTGGCAAGAGGCATTAGTAATGGCAGGGATAATTCAAATTAATAATCTAATGGTACACTATTGCAGTTGCCCCATTTGGTACAATAATATTACAGAAAAGAACACTGAAATTAAGCAACTAGCTTCTAAAACAGGCAGATTATTCCAACGTATGATAAAATAATGTGGTATGAATGAAGGGGGAAAGAGGAATGGTTGAAGATTGGCAACACTTCTTGTTACCTTATCAGCAAGCCGTGAATGAGTTAAAAGTTAAGCTTCGTGGGATGCGAAAACAATACCAAGATCAGGCACAGCACTCACCCATTGAATTCGTCACAGGCCGTGTAAAACCTGTCGATAGTATCAAAGAAAAGATGGTTCGACGTCATGTTTCAGAAGAACGTCTAGAACAAGACATGCAGGATATTGCGGGGGTCCGCATTATGTGTCAATTCGTTGAAGATATTTATGAAGTGGTAGATCTACTACGAGAACGTAGTGATATGAATATTTTGGAAGAGCGTGATTACATTAGTAATGTTAAGCCCAGTGGTTATCGTTCCTATCATATTGTCGTTGAATATCCTGTTCAATTAATTACTGGTGAAAAGAAAATTTTGGCCGAAATTCAAATTCGGACGTTAGCAATGAATTTTTGGGCAACAATTGAACATTCGCTTAATTATAAGTATCAAGGGGCTTTTCCTAGTGATTTGTCTGCAAGGCTGAAGAGTGCTGCAGAAGCGGCGTTTAAATTGGATAATGAAATGTCAGAAATTCGTGAGGAAATTCAAGAAGCACAAAATTTGTTTTCTTACAATAAAAATTCTGATTGGTCCCAGAAAAAAATTCCTGAAGATAATAAATAGTAATTGGTGATTATATGAAGGTAGCAATTTATACTTATTCTTCGCCAGAATCCTTACGTTTGCGTGATTTGATCATCAAGGGATTGGACGAATATAAAATTGATTACGATGAACAGCGACCAGATATCGTTATTACAATCGGTGGTGATGGTACTCTGCTTTCAGCATTTAATAAATACGAGGATCAGCTGGATACGATTAGGTTTATTGGTATTCATACTGGACATCTAGGTTTTTATACGGATTGGCGAAACTTTGAAGTCCATGACCTAATTGAGAGTTTAAAGGATGGTGCTGGTCAATCAGTCAGCTATCCACTTGTTGAAATGACTGCTAAGTTTTCTGATGGTCAGGTTATGAAAAAGACTTGTTTAAATGAGAGTACTATAAAAAACATCACTAAAACAATGGTTTGTGATGTTTATATTAATCACGAATTATTTGAACGTTTTCGGGGTGATGGGCTTTGTATTTCGACGCCAACTGGATCAACGGCATACAATAAGGCGGTAGGTGGAGCTGTAATGGATCCGCATATTATCGGTTTTCAATTAGCTGAAATGGCATCACTTAATAATCGGGTTTTTAGAACACTAGGTTCACCAACTATTTTTGGTGCTGATAATATTCTAACGTTACGCCTTAAAGATGAGTCAAGTGTTGTTTTGACTTGTGATCGTGAAAAGTGGGTTCTTGGTAACCACAGTCACCATTTGGTTGAGTTAATTTTTGAAGTCTCTAGAAAGAAAATTCGTTTTGCTAAATATCGTCACACTAATTTTTGGCAGCGGGTTCGTGAATCATTTATTGGTGACCTGTAGATGATCTTTCAATGGCAATATCAAGGCTCACAAGAGCGTCGATTACGTAGTGTGTTGAAATCCTTTGGGGTGACGAGCTCGTTACTAAAAGTTGCAATTTTCCATGGTGGTGCTTTGAAAATTGATGGACGGCCAGCTTGGGCAGTTGATCAAGTTTCTCCTGGACAAAAAGTTGCGATTGATTTACCCAATGAACCGGCTAATCCGCGAATCACTCCATTTCCTGGTCCATTTATGGTGGCTTATGAAGATGATGACTTTTTAATTATCAATAAAGATGCAGGTGTTGCAACTGTGCCAGCGCATAATGTTACTGTGCAGGACAGTCTTGTGAACAGAGTCAAAAATTATTACCAAGTGAATCATTATCCTAATCAAGTGACTCACGTTGCAACCCGTCTCGACAAAGATACTAGTGGCTTAGTTATTTTTCCAAAACACCGATTTGCTCATGCAGTATTAGACCGCCAATTAAAACACCATCAAGTTAAGAAGTACTATACAGCAATAGTTGAGGGGCGACTTAGCACGACACACGGTTATATTTATGCACCAATCGGTCGTAATCCTGAATCATTTGTTCAACGTCAGGTTTGTTCAGATGGGAAGGAGTCGGTTACGGAATATTGGACAGAAGTCGTTGGAGAAAAGATGACAAAGGTGCGAATTCGTCTTCATACTGGAAGAACTCATCAGATTCGTGTTCATTTTAGTTTCCTGGGTCATCCTTTAGTTGGTGATGATATGTATGGAGGTCAAGATAGTGTAATTACGCGTCAGGCACTTCATTGTCAGGAGATTAGTTTTTACAGTCCGTTTAAAAAACAGCAAATTGTGTGTCAGGCAATGTTACCTAATGATATGCAGAAATTAATTAAACAATTATGATGAATTAAAAAATACGAATTCACTCTCTTAATTAGAGTGAACTCGTATTTTTTAATTAATATGAAATGACTGGATTATTTTTGACCATTCCATTTTTTAACACAAACCGGTTCTGGACTAACGACATCTTTTTGAATCATTGTCAGTAGTCCATTTTCTGGATTCCGTCGATAAAGGGTAAGATTGTCACTATTTTGATTGGAAGCGACTAGGAAGGTTTCATCAGAACTAAGCTCGAAGTCTCGTGGGAAATCTCCTTCTGAAGAGATTGATTGAACATGCTTAACCGTATGATCCGGTTGAACAGCGAAAACTGCGATGGTATTTTCACCACGATTTGACGTGTAAACAAACTTGCCATCAGACGTCATATGAATAGCGGCTGCACCATTATGGGAATTCCAATCTTCAGGAATAGTTTTAATCGTTTGAATGTGATCAAGTGATGCAGAAGCAGCATTGTACTTTAAAACTGCCAGCTTACTGCTAAGTTCACCTAGAACGTACACGTATTGACCATTGGGAGCGAAGACAAGGTGACGGGTTCCAAAACCGGGTTCAAACTTAAATTGATTGACTGCAGTTAACTTACCGTCATCACTGACGTTATAAATGACTAAAAGATCCATTCCTAAGTCACAAACAGCTAAACGACCGTCCGGTGTTAAATCAGTAAAGTGGGGATGTGGTCCATCAGCTTGTTCGGGTTCTGGACCGTGGGCGCCTTCATGTTTAATTGAATCCGTTTGATTAAATGTCCCATCTGAACTGACTTTGTAAACATTAACTACAGCTTTGTGATAGTTAGCAGTAAACATAAAGTGACGTTTGGGATCGATTCCAACATAAGCAGGTGGAGAACCAGCAGATAGCGACTTATCTACAAGTGTTGCAACACCATTTTCAATTCGATAAGAAGCAACACCGCCGAGCTCACCTTCCTGACGAATTGCAAAAACCAAATGATTTGGCCCAACTTGTAAATAGGCAGGTTTTTCAGATTCAACAATTACTCGATTATTGATCAGTTTTTCTTGGGTAGAATCTAATGTAATGGCATACATTCCTTTACTATCTTTTTTTGTATAAGTACCAATCAAAAAGTCTTCTGACATGAGAACGCCTCCTAAATAAATTAACCTTATCATAACAGGTCTAATGAGGTTCTACCAGTACTTGTGATATGTTAAACTATTAATCAGAGGAAAATAAAATGAAGAAAATTGAGAAAACAATTAAGTGGTTAAATAACCACTTAGCAATGTTGAGATGTCCGGTGTGCCAGGCACCATTTATCGAAATTAAGGATCAACAATTAGGGTGTGTTAACCATCATCAGTTGAATATTAACAAACATGGTTATGTTTATTTTTTACAGAAGGGAGTTAAAACAGAGTATGATCGTGATATTCTGGTGGCAAGACGGCAATTATTGTCAGCGGGATTATTCAAAGGAATTATCGATGCAATTGATGAAGAATTGGGCAGCACACCGCAAACGATTTTAGATGTGGGAAGTGGTGAAGGAACACCACTTTTTCAATTACAACAGCGACGGCATTCAAAAGATAATGCATATGTTGGTTTTGATATTTCACGTCCTGGAGTTCAGTTAGCAACCCAGTTAAGCGATCAATTATTTTTCTGCTTAGCAGATTTACGACAATTGCCATTTCGAGATAACTCATTTACTTCGATTATTGAGTTATTTTCGCCATCAGATTATCAAGAATTTCATCGAGTCTTGCAGCCAGGCGGTAAAATCGTTAAGGTAATCCCAAACAGTAAATATCTGAAGGAACTTCGTCAACTGCTGTATTCAACGAAAGACAAGCACCAACAATATGATAATACCGCAGTGAAAAAACGGTTTGCAAAAAGTTTTAATCCAACTCAGATTAAACAGGTTCATTATCAGTTTGAAGTACCAAACAGGTTGAGAGCAGCAATGGTTCAAATGTCGCCGCTTCATTGGGGCAAGGAAGCACGACAATTAACAATTAATGAAATAGCCCAGTTAACAACTGTTACTGTTGACGTTGAATTGCTAATTGGTAAGCAGAAATAATGGTTGCTCTATGACTTTTTTATGATATAATACTTTTTAGAAATCGTTTAGCAAGCGACATCGATCGTGTGAGTTCGTTGGTACTTGCTAAGGTGTACTTCATTAAAGCAGCGTTTCGCCGTGCCCACACCGAGACCCTGCTTTTTTATTTTGCAAAAAGAGGAATTTTATGACAAATCATATTGTATTATTTGAACCGTTATTTCCAGCAAATACGGGTAATATTGCACGGACATGTGCTGGTACGAATACTGTCTTACATTTAATAAAACCGCTGGGCTTTTCCACTGATGATAAACATATGCGACGAGCTGGTTTGGACTATTGGGACAAGGTTAAGGTTGTCTATCATGATGATCTTTTGGCGTTCATGGCGTCAGTTCCTGATTTAAACCATTTATATTTAGTTTCTAAGTTTGCCACACGTGATTATACAGATGTTAATTATACTGAAGCTGGTGATCATTACTTCCTGTTTGGCAAGGAAACGACAGGGCTCCCCGAACCGTTTATGCGTCGTTATCCAGAATTAGCCATTCGGATTCCACAAAATGATCAAAATATTCGAGCTCTGAATCTTTCAAACAGTGCTGCCATCGTTATTTATGAAGCGTTACGACAACAAGGATTTCCAAATTTAGCGAAAACGCATAAATATCCGTTTGATAAATTAAAATAAAGGAAGATGGACAATGGCGAGAAAAAGATCAACGAAACCAGGGACACGGAAAAAACGATCGCAAACAACGCGACGTAGCAAAAATGCTTCACTAGTGGGTAGCCTTTCGGGGGTCTTGATGATTCTTTTGACATTAACCGGGATGTTTCAATTGGGAGCATTAGGTTCTCTAATATTGGGACTGTATAAGATGCTGGTTGGCCAAAGTTACCTATTATTAATGTTGATCGTGATTCTTTACTCACTGGGGCTAGTAGTCTATAACCAACTAGTTCATTTTCGGAAAAACTGGGTTTGGGGCATGCTTATTTTTTATTGTGGACTATTGCTTATGCTCCAAGCATTAATGTTTCAGAAACTGAACCAACATGGACACTTTTTTGAAATCACCTGGAATAATATCGGTCAGAGTATCGTGAATTCAGATAGTACGATACCAGTTGGCGGTGGCATGATGGGAGCACTTTTATACACGGCTAGTTATGTTTTACTCAGTTCAGCTGGCTCAATTGCTTTGGCGATTATTATGATGATTATTGGTGTAATTATTTTTTTCAAATTGCCGTGGCACCAATTAATTGTTGCAATTCATCACGGATTAATGCGATTAGGTAAACAAATTAGACTATACAATCAAAAAAGAAACGAACGACAAGCTAATGTCCAACCGCAGACTGGTAAAAAACAACCAGTGGTTGCTAAAGCTGATTTTAAACGTACTGAAGAAAAACGTGAAATCGTCAATGAACCTAAAATTACGGTCGCGTCACAACCGATTGTTTCTAAAAAGGAACCTACTTTGGATATCCAAACTAATGGAGAAGTGCAGAAGTCAGGTGTTGAGTCTCATAGTCCTGTGGGAGACTTTGCGGAGGCATCAGAAACTGAGGACGAAAATTATCGTTTACCGCCAACTTCATTGTTAACCAAAGTCAACGCAACCGATCAGAGTGCTGATTTAAATTCGATTAAGAAAAATACTGCTAAACTGCAGTCGACACTCAAATCATTCGGGGTTGAAGCTACGGTTGAGAATGTCAATTTAGGACCATCAGTGACTAAATATGAACTACGTCCAGCGGTTGGCGTAAAGGTCAGTCGAATTACTCATCTAGCGGATGATTTAGCACTTGCCTTGGCAGCCAAAGATATTCGGATTGAAGCACCGATTCCTGGAAAATCCTTAATTGGTATCGAAGTGCCAAATAAAAAGGTCGCAACCGTTGGTTTTCGTAACATGATTGAAGCAGTACCTAGCCATCCAGAAAAGCCATTGGAAGTTCCACTTGGTAGAACAGTGACCGGCGATGTAATGACTGCGGACTTAACGAAAATGCCACATTTGTTAATTGCGGGAGCTACTGGTAGTGGTAAATCAGTTGCTATTAACGTCATCATTACTAGTATTTTACTGAAAGCAAAGCCTCATCAAGTCAAGATGCTGATGATCGACCCTAAAAAAGTTGAATTAAGTGTTTATAATGGCATCCCTCACTTATTATCACCAGTTGTATCAGATCCCAAAAAAGCTGCCCGTGCTTTAGCGAAGGTTGTAGCTGAAATGGAACGACGTTATGAATTATTTGCAAGTTTTGGAATTCGGAATATTAATGGATATAATGAGCAATTGAAAAATAGCCAACACCAGGATGAAAATCATCCATACCTGCCATTGATTTTGGTGATTGTTGATGAACTGGCTGACCTAATGATGACCGTTTCAAAAGAGGTTGAAGATTCAATTGTGCGTATCGCTCAAATGGGGCGGGCAGCCGGTATTCACATGATTCTAGCAACTCAACGACCATCAGTTGATGTCATTACTGGTTTGATTAAGGCCAATGTACCATCGAGAATTGCTTTTGCTGTTTCGAGTGGTGTTGATTCGCGAACAATTATTGATACTAATGGTGCAGAAAAATTACTTGGGCGCGGTGATATGTTATTTGAGCCAATTGATCAAAACAAGCCAACGCGAGTTCAAGGAGCATTTATTTCTGATAAAGATGTTGAAAGTGTTGTGGAATTTATTAAAGATGAACAGCCAGCAGATTATGATGAAAAAATGGTAGTTAGTGACGAGGAAATTCAGCAAGAGGAAGAAACTGCAGAGCAAGATGAGTTGTTTCCAGAAGCATTAGATTTTGTTATTGACCAGCAAAAGGCGTCGACTTCGTTAATTCAAAGAAGATTTCGAATTGGATATAATCGTGCTGCACGAATTATCGATGATTTAGAACAGCGGGGTTATATTGGACCGGCTAATGGGTCCAAGCCACGTCAAGTATATAAACAAAAAACAGATCGATAAAGAAAAAATGCGCGTTCTAGCGAAACGCGCATTTTAATGATCTAAATTAAATTTAATGAAGCTACAGCTCCTAAAATTAACGACCCAAGCATGGCAATTAACATTAACCAAACTGCCACCATTGTGATTTTTTGAAAAGTTGATTTTTTCTTTTTTTGCATTCTATTCATTCCCTATTTAATTGATGTTAGGTTTTAGTTTAATCAATCTGTCGATGAATTTCAAATTTTCATAGAAAGATATGGTAGTATTATGAAGTAATTTGTAAAGGGAAGGAAATCACAAAATTGAATTATCAGCGAATTCTGGTTGAAATGTTGATTATTATTTGTTACTGGTTTGTCGAAAAAATGTTTTTCATAGTTTTTGTTAATACTAAAAAATTACAAAAAATGCGAGTGCACCATCCTAGTATCTGGATGATTATCATGTTTTCGCTCACGTGGTGGAATTTAGGCTATTACTATATTGCTTATCCATTAATGATCGTTGCTCTGTTAGGAATTGGGTTAGTGGGGAAGCAATTGTTAACTAATCATGAGTTTTTATATCGCATTTTTTGGCCTCATTTTTGGAATTTAGGTTGTCTATTGATGGTTATTTCATATGTAATATCAATTTTTTGTTATCAGCTTCCCACACCATAGAAAGCTATATTACCAGCGTTTTAGGGCGTCATCCTTGTTTGGATGACGCCTTTTTTTGATAAAGTTGGGGAATTTGGGGATGAATGTGGTGGATAGTGGGGGATTGTGGTAAACTAAAATTTGTAATTAGCAAAGGGGGGATTAGTCATGTTTATGGGTGAATTTAATCACTCAATTGATAACAAGGGTCGACTAATCATCCCCGCTAAGTTTCGTTCTCAGCTTGGCGAACGATTTGTAATTACACGTGGAATGGATAAATGTCTATCCGGTTACTCATTGACAGAGTGGGACCAATTAAAGCAGCAACTGGAAAAATTGCCAATGACCAAGAAAAATGTTCGACAATTTGTTCGGTTAATTTATTCAGCGGCCATTGAATGTGAGTTTGATCGCCAAGGACGGGTCCACCTATCCAAAACCCTCATCAATTACGCTAATATTAGTAAAAAATGTGTTGTGGTCGGGGTTTCATCTCACTTTGAAATTTGGGATGAAGATGCTTGGCAACAATATAGTGATCAAGCTGCAGCAGATTTTGATCAAGTTGCTGAAAATATTGATTTTGATTTTTAAAGGAGGAAGTTCAGTAAGATGGAATTTGATCATGTTACAGTGCTCCTCCACGAGGCGGTTGATGGGTTAGATATCAAGCCTAATGGGATCTATGTGGATGCTACGCTTGGTGGCGGTGGTCATAGCGGGTTGATTTTATCAGAATTACAGAGTGGTCATCTGTATGCGTTTGATCAAGATCGGACAGCGATTGAATATAATCAGGAGCATTTAGCAGATTATCTTGCAACTGACCAAGTAACTTTCATCAAAGATAATTTTAAAAATTTAAAAAAAGAGCTTGCTGATCATGGTGTGACTAAAGTTGATGGGCTTATTTATGATCTTGGTGTTTCATCACCACAATTTGATGATGGTCAGCGGGGGTTCAGTTACCAGCATAATGCTAAGCTGGATATGCGGATGAACCAGGAACAGTCGCTATCTGCGTATGAAGTGGTTAATGATTGGTCATATGAGAAACTAGTGAAAGTTTTGTACCGCTATGGCGAAGAAAAATTTGCCAAGTCAATTGCTCGAGCAATTGAACGCCATCGTCGGGAAAAGCCAATTAGCACGACATTTGAACTGGTCGATATCATTAAGGAAGCAATTCCGGCACGAGCTCGACGCCACGGGGGACATCCGGCAAAGAAAACCTTTCAGGCCATTCGAATTGCAGTCAATGATGAATTAGGAGTTTTAGAAACATCTTTAGAGCAAGCGTTTGAATTATTAAACGTTGGCGGACGAATTAGTGTGATTACCTTCCAATCTTTGGAGGATCGACTGGTTAAGAACATGTTTCGGGAACAAACAACGGTGAAAGATGTTCCTGCAGGTTTGCCAGTGATTCCGAAAGAACAACAACCAAATTTTAAGTTGGTAAATAGAAAGGCAATCGAACCATCAAAGCAAGAATTAGCAAATAACCACCGTGCACATAGTGCACATTTACGAGTGATTGAAAAAATTAAGTAAATTGAAGGATCGTGTACAAAATGGATTTTAATACGAATGTTGCAAAAAAATTAACTGAAACACAATCGGTTGAACGGCCACAGCAATCCGTCCACACACTTCGCCAACCAGTGGCAATTTCTAAGTTTGAATACTTATTGACTGGTTGTTGTACATTAGTTATTTGTGCAATGATGATTTCATTGGTTTCGGCGAAAATTAGTGTTAACAATGCACAACGTCATCTTCAAAATATTCAATCACAAATTAGTAAGGTTAATAATTCCAACATTAGTCAACAACAAGAGATTGGTGATTTAACAAGTCAAGATAGTTTACAAAAGATTGCTGCCAAGTATCACCTCAATGATTCAAACACTAATGTAAGGAACGTTAATAAATAATGAAATCTCCTGATCAACAAAAGCGAACGATGAATAGTAAAGGGCAACGTGACCATAAGCAATTTGGTAAATGGTTATGTATTGTAGTAGCCGGCCTTTTTTTATTATTTATCGTTCGTTTTGCTTATATAGCGATCTTTAAAGACGTTAAGAATCATGATTTAGCAACTGCTGCGCAACAACGTTACACACATTCACGAGTAATCACTGCGCAACGGGGTAACATCTATGATGCAAACAATAATCTATTAGCAAGAAACACAAGTAAGTATACAGTTTATGCAGTACTGGATAAGAATCAAAAAACATTGAATGGAAAGCCTCTCTATGTGACGAATAAGAAGAGGACAGCGAGGGTGCTAGCAGAGTATTTGGACGTTTCTGAAAAGAAAGTTTATCGAGCCTTAACCCCCAAAAAGAAACTATATCAGGTACAATTTGGAACAGCTGGATCAAATATTTCTGTCAGCAAAATGGAAGAGATTAAAGCTCGTCATTTAACGGGCATTCACTTTACTAAAACTCCTGCTCGTCAGTATCCGGAAGGCGAATTTGCTCGTCAATTGTTAGGGGGGACGGCTGTTAAAACTAACCCGCAAACTGGTCAGTCGAAACTGGTTGGACAAATTGGCTTAGAGCAATACTTTAACAAGCAATTGAGTGGAAAAGATGGTTTAAAAAAGTCTGAAAATGATGTCTATGGTTACCAATTGTCTGATTCTCCCCAAAAAGGTCATGCGGTTAAAAATGGGGATAATGTTTATTTAACATTAAACAATACAGTCCAACATCAATTGGAAAACTTAGTTACAAGTGCAGACAAAGCTGCCAAACCTGAAGCAATGACTGCTGTGGTAATGGAGGCTAAGACTGGGAAAATTATTGCAGCCACACAACGGCCAACTATGACATCGAAAAAGCCAGCTTGGACAAATGCATTGATTCAAGATACATATGAACCAGGTTCAACAATGAAGGTAATAGCTTTAGCATCAGCCATTGACTCTGGAAACTTTAATCCAAATGCTACCTATAAGTCAGGAACTTGGTCAATGGGCGGTGGTAAAATCACAGACTGGAACACAAGTGGATGGGGTAACATTACGTTTCGTGAAGCTTTTTACCGTTCTAGTAATGTTGGTTTTGCCCACATTGAGCAAAATATGGGAGCTTCAACCTGGAAGAAGTATTTGAAGGATTTTGGCTTTTTAAAGCCGACTAAAGTTTATGGAATGTCCGGTGAGTCTTCAGGAGCAACAACATTCAAGGGGGCTTTGGAACAAGCTAACACTTCATTTGGTCAAGGTATCACAGTCAATACGATGCAAATGATGCAAGCTTTCACCGCTGTAGCAAACAACGGGCACATGATGCGTCCCTATATTGTTCAAAAGATTACTAATAATAACGGCAATACGATTAAAACAGTTCAGCCAAAACAGGTTGGTAAACCGATTAGCAGCAGCGCCGCTAAAGAGACAAGAAAATATATGCAAGGCGTTATCTATGATAAAGTTGGTACCGGTCAATTATATAAAGTCAAGGGTTATCGGATTGCTGGTAAGACTGGAACTGCCCAAATTGGTGGTGCCCATGGTTATGAACAAGGCTCAAATAACTATATATACTCATTTGTTGGATTTGCACCAGCTAAAAACCCAAAGTATATTTTATACATCACAATGCGTAAACCAACTTCAACTAACGGTCCGGCTGAAAAAACGATGGCTGGAATTACGACACCATTGATTAAGACGCTGCTTGATAAGCAAAAGAGTAAGCAAACCAAAAAACAAGGAGTTGTCAAAGTTAAAAATGTTGTTGGTCAGTCAACAAAGGATGCTCAAGAAAAACTTACTAGGGATCATTTACAGGTGACTGTAGTAGGCAGTGGCAAGAAAGTTCGCCAACAATCATTGTTGCCTGGAACTGCTGTTGTCATTAATAACCGAATCATTATTTTAACGGATGGCAAAGTTAAAATGCCAAATATTACTGATTGGAGTCAATCAGATGTGAGCCAACTTGCTCAAATGTTAAATTTGAATCTAAATTCATCGGGAAGCGGTTTTGCGACAGAACAAAGTATTAAAGAAAATCAAACAGTCAAGTCAGGACAACAGTTAACAGTAAAATTTGAAGAGAAATAGAGATTAGGAGGAAAATTATAATGAGCAAAGTTATACTAAGTGGAATTATTTCACTTATCATTGCTGGTTTCTTAACATACTTATTAATGCCATCTTTAATCCGTTACTTTCGGGCAAAAAAAGAGGGGCAGCAAATTCGTAAAATTGGCCCAACTTGGCATGCTAAAAAGGCCGGAACTCCAACAATGGGAGGTATTCTATTTATCGCAGCAACTGTAATTGCGATCCTTTTAGTAAGTGCCTTTAATCGGTCGATATTAACAAACACAATGTGGGCACTTCTTTTTACCATTGTTGTTTTTGGCCTGATTGGAATGTGGGATGACAGTATTAAAATCTTCCATCACCAAAATGAAGGTTTTAAACCTTGGCAAAAATTTTTATGTCAAGTGATCGCGGCGATGCTGTTTGCGGTGATTTACCAACATGAAGGCTTTCAAATGGGATTTGGTGAATCTCAAGTAGGCTGGATTTACGCTTTATTTATTATTTTTTGGATGGTCGGTTTTTCCAATGCAGTCAATTTGACAGATGGCTTGGATGGCTTAGTAACCGGTTTAGCTGTAATTTCATTTGCTGCTTATCTCATCATTGCAATATTCCAAAAACAAGCAGAAGTGGCGGTATTCTGTTTAACAATTATTGGTGCATTGTTAGGCTTCTTCCCATTTAACCATAAGCCTGCCAAAATTTTTATGGGTGATATGGGTTCCTTATCCTTAGGAGCCAGTTTGGCGGCAGTTTCATTATTGTTACATCATGAATGGTCGCTGTTAGTAATTGGTTTAGTATATGTTATTGAAACGGCCAGTGTGATTTTACAAGTGGCTTCATTTAAGACCACTGGCAAACGGATTTTTAAAATGACGCCGATTCACCATACCTTTGAAATGATTGGATGGAGCGAATGGAAAATTGATTTAACATTCTGGGGATTTCAGTTAATTTGTGCTATAATCGCAGTTTCAACAATTATTATTTTTAGTTAAGTGAAGAAGGGTGATTGTAATGAATAAAGTAACAAAATATAACGGTAAAAATGTTTTAGTTATGGGTTTTGGTTTGAGTGGCTTAAATGCAGCCCATTTGTTAGTTAAATTAGGTGCCCATGTGGTGGCTAATGATAAAAAGACACCCGATGATTCAACCGTTGTTGAAGAGCTTGAAAATGATGGAATTAAAGTGATTACAGGTGAAAATCCGGTTAGCTTAGCGGATGAAGACTTTGACTATGTTGTTAAGAATCCGGGAATTCCTTATGATGTTCCATTAGTAGCAGCTTTTGTAAAAAAAGGAACACCAATTATTACTGAAGCTGAACTTGGATATGAAATTTTTCCTGGACACTTAGTTAGCGTGACTGGATCTAATGGTAAGACCACGACCACAACGTTAATTCAAAAAATGCTTGATGCGGGACTACCACATACAACTAAATATGCTGGTAATATTGGTGTGTCCTTTACCAAAACGGCACAAGATCTGACAGCTGATGACTACTTAGTTACGGAATTATCTAGTTTTCAATTATTAGGAACACCAAATTTACATCCACATATTGCTGTGATTACGAATATTTTTTCAAATCACCTCGATTATCATAAAACCCGGGAAAACTATATTAATGCCAAACTAAATATTACGCGCAACCAAACGAAGAATGATTACCTGATTATGAATTGGGATCGTGAGGAATGGCAACAAATTGCTCACCGTTCTTCAGCGACAGTTGTTCCATTCTCTCGGTTAGGAAAGAGTAAAGATGGTGCTTATGTTGATGATGGGATGATTTATTGGCGTGGCGAAAAAGTAATGCCAACCAAAGACATTCGGCTAATTGGACCACAGAACGTTGAAAATGCACTGGCTGCAATTGATGCGGCTAAGTTAAGCGGTGTTAATAATGATGCAATTATTAGCGTTTTGACCACCTTTGGTGGCGTTCGTCATCGTTTGCAATATGTAATGGATTATCAAAACCGTCGTTTCTATAATGATTCCAAGTCAACGGACATTGAAGCAACTGAGGTAGCTCTGCAAGGTTTCGAACAACCAGTGATTCTCCTAGCAGGTGGGCTTGATCGTGGCTATACTTTTGAACGGTTAGTTCCTTATTTTAAGAAGCATGTTAAAGCACTAATTGTTTTTGGCGAATGTAAAGATAAGATGAAAGATGCAGGCGAACAAGCTGGTCTGCCGGTTTACGAAAGTGAAAATGCAATTACTGCAGTGCCAGAAGCATGGAAATTAAGCGAACCTGGTGATGTCATTCTTCTTTCACCAGCAAATGCTAGTTGGGATCAATTCCCAAGCTTTGAAGTTCGCGGAGATAAGTTCATCCAAGCTGTTGAAAAGTTGACTGGTCAAAAGGAGCAAAAGTAATGAGATTATTAGTTTCCGGAGGAGGTACTGGTGGTCATATTTACCCGGCACTGGCCTTAATTGAACGATTGAAACAAGTGGAACCGGATACAGAGGTTTTGTACGTTGGTACAACTAGAGGCCTCGAAAATAAAATTGTTCCAGCAGCGGGCTTAAGATTGAAAACACTTCACACGCAAGGCTTTAAACGATCTTTGTCCTTAGATAATTTTAAGACATTATATTTATTCATTAAATCGGTTCATGATGCTAAAAAAATCATTCGTGATTTTCGGCCAGATGTGGTATTAGGAACTGGTGGATACGTTAGTGGTGCGGTATTATATGCTGCTGCGAAGTTGAATATTCCAACTGTGATTCATGAACAAAATAGTGTGGTTGGGATTACCAATAAATTTTTAAGTCGTTACGTAGACGAGATTGCAATTGCTTTCGAAGCAGCACGTGAACAATTTCCCCCAAAAAAGGTTCATATGACTGGTAACCCACGGGCTCAGCAAGTTGTTGCTAACCTGAATTCAGACTATTCATGGACAAATGATGGATTAAGCGATGACCGTCCAACAATGATGATTTTTGGTGGCAGTCAAGGGGCACCAAAAATCAATCAAAGTGTTGTAAATGCCATTCCTGAATTTAATAAACGTGATTATCAAGTTTTGTTTGCGACCGGTCAGAAACGTTACCAAAAAGTTATGGGAATGCTGCGGAACGTTCCAATTGGTGATAATGTAAAGGTTGTTCCATATATCCCTGATATGCCAAAAAAATTACCCAAAGTGGCCGCATTAGTTTCACGGGCAGGAGCTACTACAATTGCTGAAATTACCGCTTTAGGAATTCCAACAATTTTGATACCAAGTCCATATGTGACGGCTAACCATCAGGTAAAGAATGCCCAAGCATTAGTCAAAAAGGGTGCAGCAGCTATGATTCTTGAAGATCAACTGGATGCACGGACACTACTTCTGCAAGCAGATAAGATTATGGAAAATGAAAATGTTCGTGAAAAGATGGCTCAAGCATCAAAGCAAATTGGCCGGCCTAATGCTGCTGATCTTCTGATAGATGTTTTAAAGAAGGCCGAGCAAGATCACAAATAAAGGAGGGAGCAGAATGAACCATCATTATGATGACAACGACGACCATCAACGTTATTTAAAACGTCTCAAACAAATTGAGGGAAGTAGTCTCCATGCATTAAAAGCGCTTCGTGATCGAGAAATGTCTTTGAATAATGAGGTTCCAGCTGTTGGCTATCGTCAACGTCTAGGTAATGGCCGACGAGCTGCAAGTCTTCTGATCCCTTTTGTTGGATTGTTGCTAATTGCTCTTTATATGCTATCACCACTTAGTAAAATTGCTTCCGTAAAAGTGGTTGGCAATAGTGAAATGAGTCGTCAAGAAGTTGAAACTGCCACCAATCTTAGACCAGGAAGATACATTTGGTGGATGTTACGACACCAACAAGCAACGCTTCATCAATCTCAAAAACGTAATCCGCAGTTAAAAAGTCTGCAGGTAACTTTAACGGGTCCCCGGTCAGTTAAGGTCCGAATTACTGAGTATCCAGTAATTGGGATCATTAATCATAATGGTCGCCAACAATTACTTTTATCAAATGGTAAGTATCGACCAGTATCGGGAAAGGTGGATAATTTTCTTCACTACGCTAATTTTAGTAATAACTATACTCATTTAAAGATAGCTGCCAGAGAAATTGGGTCACTTCCCAAGTACATTCGTCAGAGCATTTCGGAGGTTAGTTATTCACCAACTAAGCTGAACCCTGACCGCCTAAAATTAATTATGAATGATGGCAATACCGTCCTTGTTCGAGCAGATACGCTTGGTGAAAAAATGACATATTATCCATCAATCGTTTCAAAGATGGATGGACGTGGAGTGATTGATTTACAGTATGGGGCATATTCATATAACTACGATAATCATCAAAAATAAGTCTTTTTATAAGTAGTTTTGCTGATTTACCGAGTGGATCTGCTTAATCTGTGGTAAAATCAGATAGTAAGTCAATTTATAAATAAAAAAATTTTAGGAGGGTTCCTTGTAAATGAATAATTCACAAATCTATGTTGGTTTAGATATTGGAACCACTTCGATCAAAGTACTTGTATGTGAAAACGTTAAAGGCAAGCTAAAATTGATCGGTGTTGGCAAACAACCATCTGGTGGACTAAATCGTGGAGTGATTGTCGACATTGATCGAACAGCAACTGCAATGAAGCAGGCAGTAGCTCAGGCTACGGAAAAGTCGGGAGTTAAAATTAGCAAAGTTGTAATTGGATTACCGGCAAACTTCTTGCAGATGAATCAAGTTCACGGGATGATTAATCTTTCTGATCAGGGGCAACCACGTGAAATTGTCAATCAAGACGTTATTGATGTTGCACATTCAACATTGTCACAAGGCCTTCCACCAGAACGTGAAGTGATTGATTTGGTTCCACGTGATTTTGCAGTTGATCAGTTTAGAGGAATTAAGGATCCACGAGGAATGTCTGGTATTCGTTTAGAATTATGGGCAACGTTATATAGTGGTCCCAAAACCATTGTTTACAATACGAGAAAGTCAGTTGAACAAGCTGGTCTACAGATTGAAGATATGGTTGTTGATTCTATTGCAACCGGCTCTAATGTTTTAAGTGATGGTGAACAAGACTTTGGTACTGTAATTATGGATTTAGGTGCTGGTCAAACAACGACCAGTATTATTCATGATCATCAACTGAAATTTGCCTACGTAGATCCTGAAGGTGGAAACTACATTACTAAGGATATTTCTGCGGTGCTCAATACTTCACAAAAGAATGCTGAACAATTGAAACGAGATCATGGGTATGCTGATAGTCGACAAGCTGCTGAAGATGTTCAATTAGCAGTTGATGTGGTGGGGAAAGCCCAGCCAGTTAACTACACCGAAAGATATCTATCTGAAGTGATTGAGGCGCGAATTCGCCAAATTTTCCGTCGTGCAAAGGATAAGTTAGATTCAATTAATGCGCCAGATTTGCCTGGTGGGTTAGTACTTTATGGTGGGGTTGCGGCTTTGCCTGGTATTAAAGAAATTGCTTCTGAATACTTTCCTGGGAATGTGCGAGTTTTCGTTCCTAATGAAATGGGTATTCGACAACCAAGTTATGCAACTGCTTTGTCATTATGTTTGTATGAGAGTGGACTAACTGATGTAGATCGTTTGATCAAAGAAACTATTCACGATGGCAATTTAATTGCTAGTCCTCATCAAAGTGAGCAAAACGAAAATATAGCAACGACGCAACATAAGACCAAGCATTTGCGAAAAGTGCGTCATTCAAACCCGAAGGCTTCTACTCCGGTTCATGACAATAGTCAGGACCGTCAAGATAAGAAACATACGGGTGAAAGTAAAATCAAGAGTTTCTTTAGCAACTTTTTCGACTAATTAATCACGGAGGGAATTTTTATGGAAAATCCAACGAACGCAAATGATCAAATGGAGATGGAAGGCGCCCGCATTAAGGTTATTGGTGTTGGTGGCGGTGGTGGAAATGCCGTTAACCAAATGATTAATGAAAAGGTTAAGGGTGTTGACTTTATCGTTGCTAATACAGATTTACAAGCGCTTGATGGTTCGGCTGCTAAGACCAAGATTCAGTTAGGACCAAAGCTAACACGCGGACTTGGTGCGGGATCAAATCCTGAAGTTGGTGCCAAAGCTGCTCAAGAAAGTGAGTCTGAAATCACTAAAATTTTAGAAGGTGCCGATATGGTCTTCGTGACTGCCGGAATGGGCGGAGGTACTGGGACTGGTGCTGCTCCAGTAATCGCTAAAATTGCTAAAGATTCTGGCGCATTAACTGTTGGTGTAGTAACACGGCCATTTAGTTTTGAAGGAACACGTCGGGCTAAGTTAGCTGCTCAAGGTTTAGCTAATTTAAAGAAAAATGTTGATACTTTAATCATTGTTGCTAATAATCAGTTGCTTGAAATGATTGACAAGAAGACCCCAATGATGGAAGCATTTAAAGAAGCCGATGATGTTTTACGGCAAGGTGTGGAAGGAATTTCTGATCTGATTACTAACCCAGGCTACATTAACTTGGACTTTGCTGATATTCGACATACAATGACAAACCAAGGATCTGCCTTAATGGGAATTGGATCATCAACTGGTGAAAATCGGGCTGCAGAAGCAACTAAGAAGGCAATTTCTTCACCACTACTGGAAGTTTCTATCGATGGTGCTGAACACGTCTTGGTAAACGTTACTGGTGGTAAAGACTTGTCAATGTTTGAGGCTCAAGAGGCTTCAAGCGTGATTCGAGAAGCAGCAAACACAAACGTAGATATTACATTCGGAATGTCGGTTGATGACAATCTTAATGATGAAGTACGCGTTACAGTAATTGCAACTGGTATTGATAAGAGTAAGCAACAAAATAATAGTGTGCAACGAAATGCTTCAGCTGATGATCGTCCGGCCCCATTGAATGTTGAACAAAATCAACAGCATCAAGATTCAACAGTTGATCAGAATAACGATAATCATCAAGATCCATTCAACGGTTGGGATGATCCAGGTGATGAAGTTAAACAATCAATGAACCGGGATAACAATTTTGATGATGTTAAGAAACCTGACTTCAGTGTTCAGGATGATGATTTAACGAATGTCGATGATGGTGGTGAAGATCTTTCAACGCCAGCATTCTTTAAGAATCGGCGTAAATAATCTGAGGGTGGAACTTGATGTTCCTCCTTTTGTTTATCTAGTGCTGATTTAGTTAGGAAAGGAGAGTTCGAAATGGCTGGTAAATTTTTAAATAATTTTTTTGGCATGAATGACGATGCAACTGCAACTAACTACTATGACGAACCAAAAAATGATAAGCCAACGGATAGTCGTAAGGTTGTCTCAATTAAGAATGTTCAAGCGTTACGTGAAACTGGTAAAATTGCCTTATTTGAACCACGTATCTATGGGGATGCACGCGATATTACGGAACAGTTATTGAATGGTCAAGCTGTAATTATTAACTTTCGGCAAATGGATCCGAAATTGGCAGTTAAGACAGTTGATTTTCTAAATGGAGCTGTATTTGCGATGGATGGTGAAATTCGACGAATTGGTGAGCAAATTTTTCTGTGTACGCCAAAGAACTTTGAAGTTACTGGAAAGACAATGTCTGATTTAGAAAATAGTCACCAATCGTTTGACGACTAAAATAGCTGAGGAGTGAATCATGATTGGGTTTATTGTGTGGGCAATTAATAGTCTTATTAACCTGTATGTATTTCTAATTGTTATTTGGTGCTTGCTTTCCTGGTTTCCAGGAGCAAGTCGAAGTTCGCTTGGTGAATTTTTAGATCGATTGGTCCGTCCTTATTTAGCGATTTTTGAACGAATTATTCCACCACTTGGTGGGGTTAGTTTTTCACCAATTGTTGCAGTATTAGTATTATGGTTTGCCCAACGTGGCGTTCAAATGCTTGGTTCCCTAATGTAAGGTGAATAAATTGGTTGGGTTAAATGTTAGTCAGCATTTTCGTTCAGATGAACATGATTTTTTAAATCAGGTAATGGACATGATTTCTACCGTAACCGGTGAATACCGCCCCGTTCTCTCCAATTTTTTAAACCCACGACAACTGTTTATTGCGGAAACGTTGGTTAATCGTGAGACTGGGTTATGTTATCAATCCTGGGGTGGTTATCCAAATGCTGAAATGCAAAGATTGTTAATTTATCCCGATTACTATCAACCAAGTGATAAAGATTTTAATATTTGTCTTTTGGAGATCAAGTATCCAACTAAGTTTGTGGAACTTCACCATCGGCAAATTCTTGGTACATTAATGGGGAATGGACTAACCAGGGCTAGTTTTGGTGACATTTTAAATGATGGGTTGAATTGGCAAATCATTATAAGTGAAGATGTCAGCCATTTTGTCACTCGTCAGCTAGACCGAATCGGCAGAATTAATGTAAAATTTGTTGAAATTGATGGTCAATCAGTGATTACTCCACAAGATGACTGGGAAGATGCATATGTAACCGTTCCATCGTTTCGATTAGATGCAGTAATCGCAAATGTGTTTAACTATTCACGAAACCGAGCAAAGGAAACCATCGAACATGATTTAGTCACCGTTAATTGGGAGAAAATTGAACGACCAGATTATCAGCTTGCGGTTCATGATTTGGTCTCAGTCAGACATAGTGGTCGGATTAGATTAGTGCAGACAGGTGGTACAAATCGTAAGAACAATCATCGATTGGAAATACAGTTAATTAAAGCATAATATATATTTGGAGGAATTATCATGACAGTGAGTGCAGACGAGATTACTAACAAAACGTTTGATACTAAAATGCGGGGCTTTAACCAAAGTGAAGTCCGTGATTACTTAAACCAAGTTGCCCAGACGGTTCAGGAGTTAAATGAGCGCAATCGCGAACTTTCTGAAATGGTAAGAGCAAATGAGGAAAAGCTAAAATACTTTACCGATTTAAAGGATTCGTTAAATAAATCCATTTTAGTTGCACAAGAAGCCGCTGATAAGGTTAAAAACAACGCTAAAAAAGAAGCAGAGATTATGGTTCGAGAAGCTCAGAAACAAGCTACCGATATTGTTTCAGAAGCCAACGAAAAGGCAAATTCAGTAATTGAAGAGTGCACTAATTCAACACGGAAGCTAACTACAGAAACTAATGATCTTAAGAAGCAAACGCGGATTTTCCGTCAACGGTTACAAGTAATGCTTGAATCTCAATTAGAGGTCGTAAAGAGTAATGATTGGGATGAATTACTTGCGAATACTGATATGAGTGATTTTACAGAAATTCAAAAGATTCTTGGGAACAAGGTTGACAATCCGCAAGCAAGCAGTGTAAACTCTGACACAATACCAGATGAAAACACTACATCGTCTGTAGCTGCTGATCAACCTGCTGCTGGTGATGAGGGAGAGACGGTTGTCATTTTCCCAGATAGTGATAAATCTGATCACTAATGATAATTCTAAAATAATGATGAGACCACGAGAGTATTATGATGTCACAGAGAGTCGATGGTTGGTGCGAATCGATGGCTTAATAATATTCCCATCACCTCTGAATGTAGTCTTGACAGTACAGTGGAGGGACTGCCGGGTCATCCCCGTTATAGAATGCCTAAGGAAGTCCTAATGACTTTAAACTAGGGTGGTACCACGAACAGCTTCGTCCCTTTGGATGGAGCTGTTTTTTTATTTTAGAATTTAGTAAATGAAGGGAGAAGCAGAATGCGAGTTAAAGATACTTTAAATTTAGGTAAGACCAAATTTCCAATGCGTGGCCACTTACCTGAGACAGAAGGGCAACGTGAAAAAGTTTGGGAAGAAAACAAAGTTTACGAACAACGACAAAAGTTAAATGAGGGCAAGCCAACTTTTGTTCTCCACGATGGACCACCATATGCAAATGGTAATATCCATATTGGTCACGCAATGAACAAGATTAGTAAAGACTTTATTGTTCGCTATAAGTCCATGACTGGTTATCGTGCTCCATATGTTCCAGGTTGGGATACACATGGATTACCAATTGAACATCAACTAACGAAATCGGGATATGATCGGAAGAAAATGTCTACAACCGAATTTCGGGATCTTTGTCGAAAATATGCTTTAGAACAAGTACAAAAACAGATGGCAGGTTTTAAGCGACTTGGGGTCAGTGGTGATTGGGATCATCCATACCTAACCTTAGATAAGGAGTTTGAGGCCGCACAAATTAAGGTTTTTGGCGATTTTGCCAAAAAAGGTTTGCTTTACCAGGCAAAGAAGCCAGTATATTGGTCATGGTCCTCAGAATCAGCATTGGCCGAAGCTGAAGTTGAATATCATGATGTGGTGGCGAAAACTGCCTTCTTTGCTGAACAGGTAAAGGATGGTAAAGGGATCCTTGACACTGATACTTACTTAGTAGTTTGGACTACAACTCCATGGACAGTTCCTGCATCTGAAGCAGTGGCAGTCAATCCAGGATTTGAATATTCGGTAGTTAAGCCAGCTAATGATGAACGCAAATTTGTAGTTGCAAGCAGTCGCTTAGCAGACATCGCCACGAAGTTAAACTGGACTTCTTTTGACGTCGTTAAAACTATTAAAGGACAAGATCTTGAGTATATTACTACTAAGCATCCATACCTTGACCGTGAACTATTAGTGGGAGTTGGTGACTATGTTACTGATGATACTGGTACTGGTTTAGTCCACACGGCTCCTGGATATGGTGATGACGACTACCGTTTTGGAAAGAAGTATGATTTACCAATTCTCGCCCCAATGAATGACCAAGGAATTTTAACTGAAGAAAATGGTCCAGAATTTGCTGGTGTCTTTTACCAGAAGGCGGATGATATTTCGCTTAAGTTATTGGAAGCGAAAAATGCTTTGCTTCTCGAAGAGCCACTTAAACATAGCTATCCATTTGACTGGCGGACAAAGCAGCCGATTGTTTTCCGTGCAACTGACCAATGGTTTGTATCGATTGACAAGATGCGTGAAGAAATTCTCAACGCAGTTGATGAAGTTCAATACTTCCCTGAATGGGGAAAAGTTCGGTTACGTAATATGTTGAAGGATCGTGGTGATTGGGTCATTTCTCGACAACGGGTGTGGGGAGTCCCATTACCAATCTTCTATGCTGAAGATGGAACACCAATTATGACTGAAGAAACTATCAATCACGTGGCTGATCTTTTCCGTGAGTATGGTTCTAATGTGTGGTTTGATCGCGATGCGAAGGACCTGTTGCCAGAAGGCTTTACCAGTGAACACTCGCCAAATGGCCAGTTTACTAAGGAAACTGACATTATGGATGTTTGGTTCGATTCCGGTTCATCACACCAAGGAGTTCTGAATGAACGAAGTTACTTAACCTACCCAGCAGATCTTTACCTGGAGGGCTCTGATCAATATCGTGGCTGGTTCAATTCAAGTATGATTACAAGTGTGGTTGTTTCTGGTCATGCACCATATAAGAGCGTCCTTTCTCAAGGATTTACATTAGATAAAAAGGGCAAAAAGATGTCCAAATCACTTGGCAACGTGATTGACCCAAGTAAAGTTGTTAAGCAAATGGGTGCGGAAATTATCCGTTTGTGGGTCATGAGTGCTGATACATCTGCAGATGTTCGGGTTTCGATGGGGACCTTCCAACAGATTTCTGAGGCATATCGGAAATTGAGAAATACATTCCGCTTCCTGTTAGCCAATACGAGTGATTTTGATGCGGACGAGAATACAGTATCTTATGACAAGCTCACTAGTGTTGACCAATATATGCTAGTGAAATTTAATCGCTTCTTGGCTAAAATGCGGGCTGAATTTGATAGCTATGACTTCTTAGATGGCTATAAGCTATTAATTAATTTTGTTAATAATGATTTATCAGCGTTCTATATGAACGTTGCCAAAGATGTGCTTTACATTCAACCAGCTGATTCATTAGCACGACGGTCAATGCAAACAGTCTTCTACCAAATTCTTGACGGATTGGTTAAGTTACTAACTCCGATTTTACCACATACAACGGAAGAAGTTTGGAGCTATATGAATGAGCCAGAAGAATTTGTTCAATTAACGGAGATTCCTGAAGCTCGTAAATATGACGGAGAAGAGGCGTTAATTGATCTATGGGATCAATTTATGGAAATCCGTTCACACGTTTTAAAAGTTCTGGAAGATGCCCGAAATGAAAAGTTAATTGGTCGTTCACTCGAAGCACGTGCAGATCTATATGTTAAGCCAAGTCAAAAGGCAATGTTAGATGCTTTAGATTACGATGTGGCCTTGTTACTTGGCGTTTCTGACTTTGAAATTCATCCTGCAGATGAAGTGCCGGCTAGTGTCGAACAATTTAAAGATGGTTCTGCAGTCCGAGTAGAAAAAGCACATGGTGAAGTTTGTGCTCGTTGTCGAATGACTAAGGAAGATGTTGGCAGTGATTCGGCATATCCACAACTTTGTGCACGCTGTGCGCGGATTGTTCGTGAAAACTTTCCGGAAACCGTTACTGAAGGATTAGAAAAATAAGAAAATCTCAAGCTGGAGCTTAGTTCATGACAAGCTTACGGTGGTGGTGTAAAATGAGTCATGGCAAATCGCTGTGACTTTTTTTATTGGAGGAAGTTCATTTATGATCATTGGAACTATCAAAAGTTATGAACCTGAAAAGGGTTGGGGGTTTATTGCTTCACCTCAAGATGGTGAAATTTTTGTACATACGAAAGGAATTGAAAAAAGTTCACGAAGTTTAATTAAAGCGGGTGTCAAGGTTGGCTTCGTGGTTATTCCAAGTATGAAAGGATTCCAAGCGGCCCATGTTAGAGTAATTTCAACGGAGGACTGATTAATGAACCTCAAAGAAGCAGTTGAAACATCCCAAACAATTTACCATGGTCATATTTTACAGCTAGAAAAGCAACGGGTTAAAACACCTAGTGGGAGAATAGCTAGTCGAGAAATCATTCATCATCATCCCGCAGTTGCTCTGTTAATGATTACCGCTGATCAAAAAATGATTCTCATTAAACAGTGGCGAGCAGCATTACAGAAAGCAACCTTAGAAATTCCTGCAGGTAAAGTTGATGAACGTGATCAAGGCAATCTCATCCATGCTGCTCACCGTGAGATGAACGAAGAAACTCGTCTTCAAGCAACTTCACTGAAAAAAATTGTTACGTTATATAGCTCTCCAGGTTTTACTGATGAACAAATAACATTGTTCAAAGCAACAGGATTGAGCAGTGTTCGAGAAAAATTACCGCAAGATCAAGATGAAAATCTGCAAATCATTCAAGTTGATCGTGATCAAGCATTTCAAATGGTTCGGAATGGTGAAATTGATGATATGAAGACGGTAACGGCAATCTATTACTGGATGGGTCAGGAGGACTGCTAGTGACGGAAGAACATCAGATGACAAGGCGCGAGTATCGAGAACAACATGGGCAGGGGTTCAAGCAGCCGCTTGAAACTGAAAAGGAGCATCAGCAGCAAAATCTGGATGACGAACCATTTATTCAAGCGGCATCGCATGATGAAAAAGCGCTACGAAAAACTCGTGAAGAAAGTCTTGCTGAGCAAAAAAAGATTTTAATAGAAGAAAAAACTAATCGGCTTCGAAAAAAGCTTAATCGAATTATTATAGGACTATTGATTGTAATTATTCTTGTCTATTTAGGACTATTTTTTGTTGGATAGGAGAGGAAAATGAAATTCGGAATTATTTGTGCAATGCCAGAGGAACTCAAAGAATTATTGGACCATCTCGAAAATAAACGGGCCAATGAAATTGGTGGTAAGAAATATTACACGGGCTTAATTAGTGGTCAGACGGTGATTCTTGTTGAATCAGGAATTGGTAAGGTTGAAGCTGGAATTACTACTGAACACCTAATCACTGATTTTGCTGCTGATGTGATTATTAATTCAGGATCTGCCGGCGGCATTGGCGAGAATCAACAGGTTGGCGATATTGTTATCTCTACTGAAACGGCTTATCATGATGCAGATGCACGGGCGTTTGACTATGTTTACGGCCAGCTTCCAGGTCAACCAGCACGATTTAAGGCGTCACCAAAGTGGGGTAACGCATTGGCCAACGCTGGCGAAAAGACGGGCTTGAAGATCGAAAAAGGATTAATTGTTTCTGGAGACCAGTTTGTTTCAAGTAAAGAGGCAGTTGCCAAAATTAAAGAGTACTTCCCAGATGCACTCTCAGCGGAAATGGAGGGCGCAGCTGTTGGTCAAGTGGCAACCGATCATGAAGTGCCTTATGTTGTTGTCCGTGCCATGTCTGACACCGGGGATGAAGATGCAGGGGTTAGTTTTGACGAATTTATTATTGAAGCTGGACGTCGTTCCGCTAAGATGCTGTTAGAGTTATTTAGTGAATTAGAGAAGGCAGAATAATGGAATTTCAACATGCAGTTCAATTAATTGGTGATTCCGATACTTATATGATTAGTAGTCAAATTAAAGAATATACGTTAATTGATTTAGGCTTTGAAAGAACGAAGCGGGGTAACTATCGTTATTTAGGATCATTGGATCGACAGTCACCGTTTAAGCCGTTTGCTCGTTTACAAATTACGGTTAATGGTGAACTTAGTGGTTTTAAGATGTCGACCGTCAGTACGAATGGAACGAGAATTATTAACATCTTCAATCAACCAAGACGCGAAGAATTTGTGACACAGCTCCACTTCATTTTGGATGAAATGGTTCAACGTGGTATTTTTGACAAAAAGTAAGTAAAAGCAGTGACCAAGTTCGCACCGTTTGTTATAATAAAAAATACTGGACATGCGACCTTCAATCGTAGATGGATCCAGAATCTATTTAGAAATGATGGTGATTTGCATGGCTGATAATAGTCATACACGTGTAGTTGTTGGGATGAGTGGTGGAGTTGATTCATCGGTGACAGCGCTTCTTTTAAAGCGTCAAGGATATGATGTCGTGGGTGTTTTTATGAAAAACTGGGATGATACGGATGAAAATGGTGTCTGTACCGCGACAGAAGATTATAAGGATGTTGCTAAGGTGGCAACTCAAATTGGCATTCCGTATTATTCGGTTAATTTTGAAAAAGAATACTGGGATCGCGTTTTTAAATATTTTATTGCTGAATATAAAAAGGGTCGCACCCCCAATCCAGATGTGATTTGCAATAAAGAAATTAAGTTTAAGGCGTTTATTGAATACGCTAATCAATTGGGGGCAGATTACGTAGCAACTGGTCACTATGCTGATTTAAAGCGTGACAAAAATGGCAACATGCATTTGATGCGTGCTAAAGATCAGCATAAGGATCAAACCTATTTCTTGAGCCAGTTAGATCACGAACAATTGGACCATGTTAAGTTCCCGTTAGCAAATTATACTAAACCTGAGATTCGTGAAATTGCTAAAAAAGCGGGGCTGGCAGTTGCCGATAAGAAAGATTCGGTCGGGATTTGTTTTATTGGAGAAGATGGTCATTTTCGAGAATTTCTGAGTCAATATCTACCAGCACAGCCCGGTAAGATGGAAACTATTGATGGGGAAGTTGTTGGTCAGCATGCTGGTTTAATGTATTACACGATTGGTCAACGTCGTGGCCTTGGATTAGGTGGAAATAAGAAAAGTAATGAACCATGGTTTGTAATTGGTAAAGATATCAAACGCAATGTGCTCATTGTTGGCCAGGGTTATCATAATTCACACCTTTATGCTACTCACTTAGAGGCCAGTGATATTCACTGGGTGGATGATGTGGTCAGTCGGTATGGTCATCATTTTCATTGCACAGCTAAATTTAGGTATCGGCAAGTTGATGAAGGGGTAACTGTGGATATTAGTGATGATGAAACAAGAGTAACGGTCACATTTGATGAACCTGCACGGGCGATTACGCCGGGACAGGCAGTTGTATTCTATGATGGTGAAGAATGTCTGGGTAGTGCAATTATTGATCGTGCATTTAGCCATGATCGACAACTGCAATATATTTAGATATTTCGCGGCTGAGTTGTAAAACTCAGCCTTTTCTAATTAATTAGAAAAAAGTCGCCATTAGATCGATTTTTTTGTTATGATAGGACTAAATAAATTCAAAACTGCATGGTGAGAAAATGACTAGAATATATTTTATTAGACATGGTAAAACGGAGTGGAATCTTGAATCAAAGTATCAAGGCGCGCATGGTGATTCACCATTATTGCCGGAAAGCTATCACGAAATTAAATTGTTAGCAGCATCGTTAAAGTCTGTACCAATTACCCATGTCTTTTCTAGTCCGCTTCCTCGTGCAAAAACCACTGCACAAAAACTCATTGAAAGTTTAGACCAGTCAATTCCGCTAACTATTGACCCGCGTTTAGCAGAGTTTGATTTAGGTTTAATGGAGGGAATGAAGTTCTCTGCAGTAGCTCAGCGCTGGCCAGAAGTGCTTAATAACTTTCGTCATCATCCAGATAAGTATGATCCTGAAATTGTGAAGAGTGAGAGTTTTGAGTCTGTAATTGCACGGGTTGGTAGCGCAGTGCATAGTTATGTTGAGCAATTTCCAAATGATAACATCATGGTAGTTTCTCATGGGGCAGCTCTGAATGCCGCCATTAATGGGTTATTGAAAGTGCCGATGAATCATTTGAAAGACCGTGGTGGGCTAAGTAATACCTCCACGACGATCTTACAGACAAGTGATGGCATTAACTATCAGCTTGAAAAATGGAATGACACTTCTTATCTTCATAAGACCAGTGTTGATCCAACCGATACGATTTAATGAGGTGACAAAAATGGCCAATGAACGACAAAAAGAACAAAAACAACAGAGTGAACAACTTGTTCATCGGTTGGTAAAGGCAATTGATGAAGAGCCGAATAAGTTTAATAATTATTATGACTTAGGCTCATTGTTAACACGCCTAAACGATTATGTGCAAGCCGAAGAATTATTCCAAAAGGCGCTAGGCATTTTTGAACAACGCGGTGATGAACGCGCTACTAATTTTTTGCAATATGGATTAGGCAATCTGTATTACACTGTTGGCAAGATTGATGAAGCCATCAAGTTGTATAATAAAATTGATGATGATAAGTTGAAAGCGGATGCTTATCTCATGTTGGCGCAAAGCTACATGAAGAAAAAGCAGTATCGACAAGCAGTTGCATATGGGTTAACGGCGTATGATTTATCCGCTGATGATCCTGAAATTAATCAAGTTTTAGGTGATTCAATGTTAGCGCTAGGTGAATTTACTAAAGCTGCCCAGTACTATGATCAAATTTTGCTCCATCATCCAGGACGAGCAGATACTCAATTTAACCGGGGGCTAGTGGCAATGGCGCTGGATGAACCGTTTGAGAAATACTTTGATCAAGCGCAACAGTTGGACTTAGATTATTATCAAAAAAGTAAACAAAAAATTGTGAAAATTCAAGAAACATTAAAGAAAATTAATAAGTAATTAATAAGAAGTCATTAGGAGAGGATTTGAGGGCCCTTTGTTAGTGACTTCTTTCTATTTTACTTAAAGAAGCATGAGGAGATTTTTGAAATGGTAGAATACCATCAGCCAATTCAGCACCTTGAGGGTGTCACGACTACTGGGCCCACCTCTTTTATTGGGACAGTTAAGGTCTTGATTTTTGAGCGCGGGCTTTTTCGAATTCTTTCGGTCAGTGTGGAGGATGCCAATTTTGAGTGGGATCAAGAAAGTATAACTGTCAAGGGACAACTGGGTGAAATTGTTGAAGGCGATCGTTATGAATTTGAAGGACGAGTAGTTGATGATCAGCGTTATGGGTTACAGTTTGCTAGTACTGGGTGTCATGTTGTGATGCCACAGTCAAGTAGCCAATTAACAACATATTTAAAATACCATCATGTCCGATTAAAGCACCCTCGTAAGAGTAGTCGACTCATTTTTGACGCTTTAGGCGGTCAGGCAATGAACATTGTCCTTGATGATCCGCATTGCTTAGCTAAACTGACTGAAATGGACAAAAGCGATCAAGATCAATTAATCGATTTTTTTACCAAATTAGATTTTGGCAATTCAACTGGTCAAATTATAAAAAAGTTACAACAATATGGGTTTAGTGAACGGCAGGTCAACCTAATTTTTGATCAGTATGGCGTACAAACTTTGATGAAAATTAGGAATAATCCATATCAATTGGCGGTGGATTTATTTGATAATGGAATTTCATTTCAGACGATTGATCAAATTGCGTTACGTTTTTATTCAGTTTCGTTGAATGATGATCGACGCCTGCAAGGGGCAATTTTATACTCTTTAAAAGAATTAATTTATCGACAGGGTGGTAGCTTTGTTATTGAAAATGATTTGTTTGCCCTAACAAATCGTAATTTAAGTTACAATCTTGATCAGTCAGATTTTAAGCATCAATTATCTTTATTAAAAGATCGTGAGCGAATTCAAATTGAAGATCACCAGCATGTTTATGAGTCATCTTTCTATAACGCAGAGTGGAAAATTGCTCAAAAATTGCATGAATTAATATTGGCAAATAATGATGAAGAGATCAAAGATCAGGATTTTAAAGAAGCTATCAAGACTATTGAAAAAGAACAAGGGTATCAATACGATCAGGTACAAATTGCTGCTATTCGAGAAGCATTAATAAAACCCGTAATGCTACTAACTGGGGGACCAGGTACCGGGAAAACAACGATTGTTAATGGGGTTGTGGAAGCCTTTTTAATGTTGCATCCAAAGCTCAGTCGCGAAGATATTATGTTAGTTGCCCCGACTGGTCGGGCCGCCAAACAGATTAATCTGG
Organism: uncultured Limosilactobacillus sp.; assembly: GCF_934202705.1. Taxonomy (GTDB): domain Bacteria; phylum Bacillota; class Bacilli; order Lactobacillales; family Lactobacillaceae; genus Limosilactobacillus. Next base: position 38,762 of record NZ_CAKPYE010000005.1, on the reverse strand, counting down.
TGACGGGAATTGAAGCCAGTACGATTCATCGTTTATTAGGACTTAATGCTGACATCAACGATGAGCAACTAATGCAAATGGCGTTTGACCCTCTTGATACCAAGCTATTAATTGTTGACGAAATGTCCATGACTAGCATGGCGCTATTTACCGCCTTGTTATCAGCAATCGAACCAGGAACTCATATTGTGTTAGTGGGTGACTGTGATCAACTCCCCTCCGTTGGACCGGGGCAAGTATTTTATGACTTGTTAGCGAATGATGACCTCCCACAGCGACGTTTAAAGCATATCTATCGTCAATCGAACGATTCTACTATTATTCCTCTAGCAAATTGGATTAATGATGGCAAAGTCACTAAAGAATTATTTGCGCCGGATCAAGGTGATCATTATGCGCATCGTCAATTTATTCAGGCGAGACTTAATGATATTCCGCAATTGGTTGCTCAAGCAGTGAAGCTTTATCATGAAAAGCATACTGTACCAATTATGGACATTCAGATTTTGACTCCCATTCACGGTGGAGTGGCCGGAACGATTAATCTCAATCGTGTGTTGCAAGCAGCCCTAAATCCTGACGATAATACTAAGCCTGCAATTCAGCTTGGTCAGCGAATCTTGCGCGTCGGAGACAAAGTAATGCAAACGGTGAATGACCCTGAAAAAAATGTTTTTAATGGGGATTTAGGAATTATCAAATCGATTGAAGGAAGTAATGTTATTCATGGATCCAAGGGTGCGCAGGCAAAGCAAAAAGTTGTAGTTGATTTTGATGGAGTTGAAGTAGAATATTTACGTTTAAATGAAATTAACGCGTTACAGCTAGCATACTGTATGACGATTCATAAGTCGCAAGGTAGTCAAGCGCCAGTAGTAATTATCGCAATGGCGGATGAATTCTTTCCGAGAAGGACCAGTGCACCGACAATTATGCATCGGAATCTTTTGTACACTGCAGTGACGCGATCATCTCAGGCGTTATTAATGATTGGTAGTCCACAAGCATTTGTTCGATGCGCAGAGTCGCCAACTCAGTATCGTCAAACAACGTTAGCTAAACGCATTAAAATGGTGTGGCAAAATGAACATGCGTTATCTAGTAATCCTGATCACAGCAAAGGAGACAATGAGGAACACTCGTTGACTCCGGTGCAAACAACGGTTTCAGTTCTGACGCCGAAAGTTATTGAAGATCAGTTAATTGATCCAATGATTGGAATGGAAGGGATGAAACCAAGTGATTTCTGATTAGTATTGCATTGTCAATAATTCCCTGTAATAATATTAGTGATGAATGAATTATTACCATGATTTTGGCGGAAGGATTCAAAAAATGACAGAAATAAGAAACGCAAAAGATGTGAAGCTATTTGCCTTAAATTCCAATCGGCCATTAGCAACAAAGATTGCAAAAAAGTTAGGAATCCCATTGAGTAAATGTACCGTTAGTCATTTTGAAGATGGAGAGATTTCCGTGGTTGTAAACGAGAGCGTGCGAGGACAAGAAGTCTACGTGATTCAGTCCGTTTCTGATCCAGTTAACACCAACCTCATGGAACTATTGATAATGGTTGATGCATTACGTAGGGCTAGTGCAAAGACAATAAATGTGGTAATGCCATATTATGGATATGCACGCCAAGATCGCAAAGCAAGGTCACGTGAACCAATTACAGCAAAGCTAGTCGCAAACTTATTGCAGGATGATAAAGTTGATCGACTGATTACAATTGATTTACATGCACCACAGGTGCAAGGCTTTTTTGACATCCCAGTTGATCATTTACGCGCGGCCATGACTTTTGTAGACTACCTTAATCACCACCACTTGAATCAGAATGTGGTAATTGTGGCTCCTGATCATGCTGGCGTCTCATTGGTACGGCGGTTTGCGGAACATATGGGTGGTGTACCGATTGCCATTGTCGATAAACGAGATAATTCTAATCGACGACATATGGATGAACGGCAGCCGGAAGCATTAATTGGTAATGTAACAGGAAAAGTTGCAATTATTGTGGATGATATTATTGATACTGGCACACGATTGGCAAATTCTGCTGAGTTATTGAAACGAGAAGGGGCTGAAGCAATATATGGCATTGCTACACACCCAGTGCTTTCTGCTGGTGCAGTTAAAAGAGTCGAAAACTCACCAATTACTAAAATGTTGGTAAGTGATTCAATTTTAATTCCACAAGTTAAGCAATCATCAAAATTTGTAGAACTGACGGTTTCTAACTTAATTAAAGAAGCCATCGCTAGGGTTCATAATCAACAATCACTGCAAACATTATTTCATTGATAACAAATAAAAAAGCTTCAAAGTTCAGTTAATCTGAATTTTGAAGCTTTTTAAGCTAACTTAATATGACTTTGAGGATGGGTAAACTTTGCTAACAGTTGAGAAAGCTCAAGACGTCGTTCACTTTGTGGAATGAAGATACCCATTTTCTCCTGATCAAACCCAGTAATCAGTTTGTTGGCATCAAAAATGATGGGATTTTTCAAAATTCGCGGACTAGTTTGAACAGCCTGGGTAAATTCATTAATTGTCACACTTGGGCGATCCATTTTTAGCGATTTGGTATCACGGGAACGAAGTGAAATCAAATCCTCAGTACCGTTTAACGAGATGCTAAGTAGATGGAGAACTTCGTCAGTAGTCAGTGGTTGCTTGTCAATGTTTCTTTCCATTACCGGAATTTGATGATCTTTAAACCAACGGACTGCTTTTCTTTTCGAAGGATCGTTCGTATGAAAATATAGATATACCAATACTTACACCTCGATTACTAAATCATTTATATTAATTCTAACAATATTTGCTTAATAAACGATAATCTCAGTAATTGTTTAATAAAAGTTTATAAAGAGGTTTTGGTTAAATCAATAAAAAAATAACCGAAGCAGCTTTAAAAACTGCTTCGGAATGATAAATAATCGTTGATAGATTAGGATGTTTGCTCATTATTATGAATCATAAAATCTTTAATTGTGGTAACCGAACCTTAGGTTAAATTTTTATTAAGCAACTTAATTATTTGTATTAACTACCTTATTTGACTATGTGTGGGTGGGATTCTGCCAAATTTGACAAGGGACGCTTTCAATCGTAACATCAACGAATCGATTGCCTAACTCGATCCCATCTTTTTGAACAAACTCTAACGAGGTGGTAGTGTAGTGAAATTGATTGGCAGTTAGCAAATGAGCCCATCTAGATTTAGAGATTTTACCAGTTAACAGTAACCAAAGGGTCCAAAGAGTAATTAACCAGTTGTGACGCTCAACAATAAGCAATGATAATTCTGGTTGCAACAGAGATTGGTGCCGTTGCTCTGGTGTACCCTTTACTAAGTGATTGTAGCAACTTGATATAAAAGTATTTGCAAAAAGTAAATGTTGTTGCTTTTCTTGAACCATTAATGAGTAAGGTTGTTGATTATACAAAATCGAACCAGCATTTCGAATAAATGAGAAGGGGCCCATTTTACGATGCCCTTTTTTTTGTTCACTTTGTTTACTTAGTAGCGCGGCATCAAAACCCAGTCCCCAACTATTAATAAAGTATCCCGCTTCATCTTTGATGCTTTCATAGTAGTAGCCAATGTACACGGTTGATTCTTGAGTTGTATGACTTATTTGTTGAAAGGCTTCAATTGGTGTTTCGCTAATATTCAGTGATTTAGCAAATTGGTTTTGCCAACCAGCAGGGATGATTGCGATTGGTAGCTGGTTGATTGTTCGTGGCTTTTTTTTAATGTAAAGACCGTTAATAGCCTCATCAACAGTCCCATCACCACCAACTACTATGACAGTAGTGTTGGAAGACGCTTGAGTAGTTAATTGCTGGGCAATTTCAGTTGCATGACCAGGGTAGCGGGTGAAATTACTGTTGTATTCAATATTATTCGTATCAAGATAATTTTTTAGCTGTGACCAGGTATTCTTTGCTCGTCCTTCATGAGCAGTTGGATTAATGATGAATGAGTAACGCATTAATTATCTTCCCTTCACAAAAGAAAACCGGGGCGAGTAAAACGTCCCGGCTGCCTAGAAAAAGATCTAACTAGAATTTGGTAATTTTAAAATCGGCGTTTTGCTTTTCGTATTCTAGAGATTTTTCATCTAATAATTCAATGTATTCAATATTATATTCAGTGTTATTTTCAACTAACTGACGAGCTTCTGCTTCAGAATTTGCTTCTAAGTATAGTGAACGAGTATTTTCCCGTCGTGGAGTATTTTTTTGGCTAGGTTGGAAATAAACTTTAAAAGTCATAAATATATAAATCTCCTTTAAGTTATTTTAATAACGTTTAAATACCAATCTATTTTAGCACAAAATCACCGAGCTGTCGCCCGAGTGTGGTATCCTGATAATAAATAATTGTGAAGGAAAGTGTCAGAATGTCATTAATTTGGATTGTTATTATTGCAGTAGTCATTGTCTTCCTTATTTACGAGGCAGTTCATCGTTTTTTAATTCGCCGCGCAACGTTAATTGTTCGTCAGCGGGCTCAGTCTGTGACTGATAAAATTGTTTTTCAAGTTCTTAATGAGAGAATTGGATTAGCTAACTGTGATCGACAATCAAGGCTAGTTTCTGATATTTGGGGTAAGGGAGTGCTTTCCTTTGAATATAATGTTAATCTGGCACCCGAAAAACAAGTTGAGATTGCTGGGCTCTCTCGACAAGGATTAGAAGAGCGATTAAATGAATTAGCCAGGCAACAAGCTATTGACTTTTATCCACAGGCTAAGCAGGCGTTTAAAATTACGGATTGGTGGCAAGGAAAAAAACGGTTCCACATGGATGTTACCTATTTAATGAATGAAGCTTCCTTTGAGTATGTCCATGATTTACGAAAATTGCAAGAATCATAAAAAAAGATTGGCACTTTTGAAGTGTCAATCCTTTTTTATCCGAATAGTACCGTATCCTTCGGGGCTTCAAAGGGATGCTCCTTATTAATGTGATCGTAGAAAAGAACTCCGTGGAGATGATCAATTTCATGTTGACAAACAATTGCCGGGTAATGTTTTAAGCGAACCTTATGCGTTTGCCCATCAACATCTTGATATTTTAAGGTAATCCGATCATGCCGAGGAACATATCCAGGGATATCTTTGTCAACGGATAAACAACCTTCACCTTCAGTTAGTGCACCATATTGAACAGATTCACTAACGATTACCGGATTAATGATGACATCTTTGAATTGAGGCTTGCCGCCTTCTTCATCAGCCGGTACCAGTACCGAAGCCATTTGCTTGGAAACTCCAACTTGAGGAGCTGCTAAACCAACTCCTGCACGGAGCCCATATTTTTTGCATTGTTCTGGATCCTGACTGACTTCAAGGTATTCCATTAATTCATGAGCAAAAGTTCGCTCTTCATCTGTTAGGGGAAAAGAAACTTTGGCTGCCCGTTGACGCAGAACAGGGTTACCATCACGCACAATATCCTTCATTAAAAACAACTTTTTTGCCTCCATTCTTCTTTAACATATAAGTCTATCACAAAATAATTTTTGATTACATTAAAACTAAACCGTTCTTCTAAAAATAGGAATGGTAAAATAATAAAAAATAGGGGTGAATTATATGACAAACGATAATTATTCGTATCCGATTGATCCAAGTTGGACTACAAAAGAATTAGAAATAGTGATTAAAATGTTCAATCAGGTTGAGAAAGCGTACGAGGGTGGCGCGAATCGGCAACAACTCTTGAAAGCTTATCAAGATTTCAAACAAGTGGTTCCGGCAAAATCGGAAGAAAAGCAGATTGGTCGAAAGTTTTATGAGGCTAGTGGTTACCAATTATATGATGCTGTAAAAGCAGCCCAGCAAACTGATCACAAAATCATTACACTATCACGGGGGTAGGAGCGGATGCTATTAGAAATTGATCAAAAGATTCAAAAGCTAATGTGGGATGTTCAGAAGCTGACTCGACAACGGATGAAAAAATCATACGATGTTGATCTAAAGACGAGTTATAAAGATTTGGTAACGACCGTAGATAAGGAAAATGAGCAGTATTTAAACCGAAACTTACGTGAGATTGATCCTGAAGCGCAGATTATTAGTGAAGAGGGTTATGGTGATCAAGTTAAGTCAATGGCCGGGCATGTGTTTATTGTTGATCCAATTGATGGAACGATGAACTTTGTTATGCAACACCGAAACTTCGCAATTATGGTTGCTCTATACGTTGATGGACAGCCAACTTATGGTTATATTATGGATGTGATGAATAGCAAACTATATCATGGCGGTAATGGAACAGGTGTCTATGTTAATGAACAGCAAATTAACGCACCGGCCAATAATAACTTACATGACAGCCTAATGGTTGTTAATGCTGGACTAACGATTGATGGTGGTCATAATGTTCGTGAGGTGGAAAGGCAAGCACGTGGATTAAGGATGTACGGCAGTGCTGGGATTGAAATGATTTACGTTATTACTGGCCGAATTGGCGGCTACCTTTCATTCTTAAAGCCTTGGGATTTGGCTGCTGGAATGGTCATGGCCAATGAATTAGGATTAGTTGTGAAAGGAATTGACGAGCCCAAGGTCAATGTGCTATCATCTAACCTTGTATTGGTAGCGACAAAGCAGGTTGCAGATGATGTTCTGGAACTTGTGGATTAGCCGTTGATACTGTGACGAAGGTCACAGTTTTTTTATGAAATGATATTAAACTACTAATTTTGAAAGGAAGATTATGCATGAAATCACGTGATGATATTCGTAACATTGCGATCATTGCACACGTTGACCACGGTAAGACCACTTTACTGAATGAAATGCTAAAGCAATCAGATACTTTGCCAGAACACTTTGATATTCAAGATCGGGCAATGGATACTAACGCTATTGAACGAGAACGTGGAATTACGATTCTCTCAAAGAATACCGCTGTTAAGTATGGAAAGTATCAATTTAACATTTTGGATACTCCAGGGCACGCTGACTTCGGTGGAGAAGTTGAACGTGTTATGAAGATGGTTGATGGTGTTTTACTAGTGGTTGATGCTTTTGAAGGAACGATGCCACAGACACGTTTCGTTTTGAAGAAAGCTTTAGAACAACACTTGACGCCAATCGTTGTTATTAATAAGGTCGACCGAAAAGGAGCTCGTCCTGAAGAGGTTGTTGATGAGGTACTAGACCTATTTATTGAACTAGGAGCAGATGAAGATCAACTGGATTTTCCAGTTATTTACACTTCAGCTATGAATGGGACTTCAAGTTATGATTCTGATGTTTCAACTCAGGAACATACGATGAAGCCGTTGTTTGATACAATTGTTAAAACCATTCCTGCACCAATTGATAATTCTGATGAACCACTTCAATTCCAAGTGGCAATTTTGGACTACAATGATTTTGTTGGTCGAATTGGTATTGGTCGGGTCTTCCGTGGGAAGATTAAGATTGGTGATAACGTTACCTTATTAAAACTTGACGGTTCTAAGAAGAACTTTAGGGTTACAAAATTATTTGGTTTCTTTGGATTGAAACGTGAAGAAATTCAAGAGGCTGAAGCTGGTGACTTAATTGCCGTCTCTGGGATGGAAGATATTAATGTTGGTGAAACGGTTGCAGATCCAAATCATCCTGAAGCCATTACACCATTACGGATTGATCCACCGACATTGCGGATGACTTTCCGAACTAATGATTCACCTTTTGCAGGTCGTGAAGGAAAGTTTGTAACGGCTCGTCAACTGGAAGACCGTTTGAAGCGTGAAATGCAGACTGATGTTTCACTCAAGGTTGAAGATACCGACGATCCAGGTGCATGGACAGTTTCAGGGCGTGGTGAATTGCATTTATCCATTTTAATCGAAACTTTACGGCGTGAAGGTTATGAATTATCAGTATCTCGTCCAGAAGTTATCTATCGTGAAATTGATGGTGTAATGTGTGAACCGTTTGAAGAGGTTCTAGTAGATACACCAGATGAATATACTGGTTCAATCATTGATAGTTTGAACAAGCGGAAGGGTGAAATGAAAAACATGGAACCCGATAACAATGGTCAAACACGGTTAACGTACTTAGTTCCTTCACGTGGATTAATTGGTTATTCAACTGAATTCATGTCAATTACCCGTGGTTATGGGATCATGAGTCATACTTTCGAAAAGTATGCTCCAGTTATTAAGAATTGGAACCCTGGTCGTCAAAAGGGAACTTTAGTTTCAATGAATGCTGGTAAAGCAACAACTTACGCAATGATGGGAATCGAAAGTCGAGGAACATTGTTAATTGATCCAGGTACTGAAGTGTACGAAGGGATGATTGTCGGTGAAAATAGTCGTGAAAATGACATTACCGTAAATATCACCAAAGGTAAGAACTTAACAAACGTGCGTGCGGCTGGTTCTGATGAAATGGCTCGGATTAAGACACCAACTCACTTTACGCTTGAAGAATCACTAGAATTCTTGAATGAAGATGAGTATTGCGAAGTTACACCAGAAAATATTCGGTTACGGAAACAAATCTTGAATACTAACGCTCGTGAAAAAGCTGCTAAGCGTCGTAAAGCAGCGTCACGGAAGTAAATTGATTGTAAATGAGGCTGGGGCAGATTACTCAGCCTCATTTCTTTTGGAATCAAATAACTAGTTATTATAAGTGGTGTATAATATTTTTTGTGAATTTCATTTAGAGTGAGGAAAATAATGCAAAAAGTGTTTAGTAAAATTAAACAATTGGATCCCTGGATCGCTTTTTCCTACATTGGGCTGTGTATCATCGGTGTTATTATGGTGTATTCAGCGAGTGCTGGGATTCAGATGCAAAATGGTGGCTCACCAACTGGATATTTACTACGACAATCCGTATTTGCGGTTGCGGGGATAATTGTAGCCATTGTGAGTTCGTTAATGCGTTTAGAAGCATTGCGATCACCAAAATTACTGATGATTTTTTTCTTGGGTTTATTAGCAATGTTGCTCTTTGTTAAACTCTTTGGAGCTGCAATTAACGGAGCACAAGGTTGGATTAATTTAGGATTTATTAGTATTCAACCAGCTGAAATTGTAAAACTATTTTTGATCGTCTACTTAGCCAATCAATTTGCGCATTATAATGAACAATCCGGAATTTATAGTATTTGGAGTACCCGGTATCCATTAATTATTACCGCACTGTTATTGTTTTTAATCTTAATCCAGCCAGATTTTGGTGGTTTTGCGATCAATAGTGCAATTGTGATTGTAATGTTTTTAGGGAGTGAAATTAACTGGCGAAGTGGGGTGCGGTTATTATTATCCTTTTTAGGAGTAATTGTAATTGGATTACCAATTATTGCACGATTTGTGGTGAATCATTTCCATGGTTATCAAGTAAATCGTTTTGTTGCTTATATTAACCCATTCGGTAACAATAGCGGGGTTGGTAGTCAACTTGTTAATTCATACTATGCCATTTCCAACGGTGGTTTAACTGGTGTCGGGTTGGGTAATAGCATTCAAAAAATGGGGTACCTGCCTGAACCAAATACAGATTTTATTTTGGCTATTATTAGTGAGGAAATGGGATGGCTTATGGTTGCAGTTATCTTAATCCTGATAATGATCATTGTTTGTCGGACAATTCAACTTGGGGTGCGTGTTAATTCTTTATACCAAGCGTTAATTTGTTATGGAGTTGCAACATTTATTGCTGTTGAAACATTCTTTAATATTGGAGGTGTTTCAGGACTCCTGCCGATTACCGGGGTGACTTTACCGTTTATTTCTTATGGTGGTTCCAGTATGTTAGTGTTAAGCGCTGCAGTGGGTTTGGTATTGAATGTGAGTCGACAGTATAAGAAACAACAGTCATAAGTATGAAAGGTGGCATTAAAAGAGTTGTTTAGTATTACAAAACGACAAGGATTAATTATTTATGTTAAGAATGCACATGTTATCCGTCGACTACGCCACTATGGACACGTTATATACTTTTCACGACGATTTCATTATGTGATTTTATATGTTAATCAGACAGAAGTTAATGAAATGAAGGATAAAATCTTAGCGCTCCGCGCCGTTAAAGATGTCCAACTTTCGGAATGGCCTAATATTGACCCAACGGTCTTTCGGTTAACAAATGCTGGTATTTATAAGAAGAATGATGAGGATGAGTAAACGATGCGGGTAATTTCAGGAAAGATTCGGGGACGACGTTTAAATGCTGTTCCTGGGATGGCAACTCGACCAACAACTGATAAAGTTAAAGAATCGTTATTTAATATTATTGGTCCTTATTTTGATGGCGGACAAAGTTTGGATCTTTATGGTGGTAGTGGTGGTTTAAGCATTGAGGCCGTTTCACGCGGAATTGACCATGCCATGATTGTTGATCGTCAATATGCTGCAATCAAAACAATTCAGCGAAATATTTCATTAACCCATTGTGATGATCAATTTACGGTTCTGAAACAAGATGCTCGCAAAGCATTACGTCTATTTGGGGGACAAGGAAAGCAGTTTGATTTAGTATTTTTAGATCCTCCATACGCAAAGCAACAAATCCTTAAAGATATCACGGCGATGGTTGCAGAAGGACTGTTAAGGAAAAATGCTTTAGTTGTTTGTGAGACGAATGGTGAAGCAAACTTACCGCAGAATTTAACTGGCTTTAAGCTATTTCGTCAACATCAATATGGAATTACAGTGCTGACAATTTATCAATTTCAAGGAGATAATGAATAATGAAAGTGGCAATTTTTCCAGGAAGTTTTGACCCATTAACACTGGGACACCTCGATCTAATTAAACGAGGGAGTGCATTGTTTGACCAATTGGCAGTTGCCGTTATGGCTAACGAAAGCAAGCACCCCTTATTTACGCTTGAAGAACGATTAAATCAGGTTAAAGAAGCGGTTTCAGGTTTGGACAATGTTTCAGTCATCACCAGTCAGGGATTAACAGTTGATTTAATGAATAAAATTGGTGCTGATTATCTAATGCGTGGTTTACGTAATTCCAAGGATTTTGAGTATGAGCGAGACATCGCAACGATGAATCAATTTTTAGATGACCAAGTTGAAACAGTGTTTTTCTTAGCAGATCCAAAATATCAACACCTTTCTAGTAGCTTATTAAAAGAAGTTACAATGGCCGGTGGTGATATTTCAGCATATCTTCCTGCAAACATTAATGCTGCCCTTGAGAAGCGGCTTGATGAGCGGCAAATGAGACAGGTGAAGAAACATAATGAAAAGAGAAGATAAACGAATATTAAGTCGGGTATTTGCAATTGTCATAATTATCCTATTTACAGGATGGTTTATTTTTTGGCCCCTAAATAAGTATATTGAAAGTCCGGGAAGCGCAGATAATTTACGATCATACGTTACTGTTCCAGGACATCCTGATAAGAAATCAGGAAGTTTTATGATCACTTCTGTATACTTGCAACAGGCACGACCGGTCACTTATTTATGGGCAAAGGTGACGCCAAATACGACGATTGAGAGTGCCCAAGATGTTACGGGCGGTCAAAGTGGTAAAACTTTTGATCGAGTCCAAAATTTCTATATGCAAAGTGCAATTAACCAGGCAATTGCAGTGGCCTTTAAAGCAGCGGGGAAACCCGTCAAGACGAGTTATCTTGGAATATATGTTCTTCAAGTTCAAAAAGACTCTAAATTTAAGGGTAAGATAAATGTTGGCGATACCATTACGAAAGTTAACGGTCATCATTTTAACACTGCGCATGGGTATCAAAAGTATATTAGTAAACAGAAACTTGGAGCACCATTAACAGTCACTTATTTGCATAATAAAAAGCAACGGACTGCAACTGCACCATTGGTCAAAATTACAAAGTCACGTGTAGGGATTGGAATTATCTTAACTGACAATACAAAGGTTCAGACGACTCCTCAAGTATCAGTTAATCCAGGTAAGCTGGGAGGCCCATCAGGTGGGTTAATGTTTGCTTTACAAATTTATCAACAAATTAGTGGTCATGATTTACGACATGGACAAAAAATTGCCGGAACTGGCACAATTAATGCTGATGGAACCGTCGGTGAAATTGGCGGCATTGACAAGAAAGTTGTTGCAGCGCATCGAGCAGGAGCCAAGGTCTTTTTAGCGCCATATGTGAAACCTTCCAAATTACTTTTAAAATACGAAGAGGGTTATCAAACGAATTATCAAATGGCAAAAGCGACCGCTAAAAAGTATGCGCCGGGAATGAAAGTTGTTCCAGTAACAAGTTTTAAAGATACAGTTAATTATTTAGAGAAACAAGCAAAGTGATGAGTTCAAAAATTCATCACTTTTTTAATGGAAATGATTAGTTTTAACGTTTTTATATACTAGGGGGTGAGAATGATTGACAAAATAAAGGAATTTTGTTGGCTACATTTACGATTTGTCAGTATTAGTATCGGATTAGTCGTTATTTTAACTTGGCTCAGTTGTATTCATTTTTCAAGAATTCAGCATCAACCAACTGATCGACTGCCAGTGAATCAACGATTAACGAAAGCAACAGCAGTAACTACTACTCGTGGCGGTAATTCTAGTAAAGTGTGTGTTGATATTAAGGGGGCAGTTAATCGTCCTGGTGTGTATCATTTAGTAAAAGGATCACGGGTTGAAGAGGCGATCGCTGCTGCCGGTGGTAGTACTAGTCAGGCTGATTTAAATCAAGTTAATTTGGCTAAGGAGTTATTAGATCAACAAGTGATTCAAATCCCTAAAGTTGGTGAGCAGGTAACACAAATGATGGGACCAATGACAGACGGGAATCGTGCTGTAGAGGGGAGTAAGGTTAATTTAAATACGGCTGGTAAAGACGAACTGACAAAAATTGATGGTATTGGCGATAAGAAAGCTGAAAAGATTTTAGAATACCGTAACCAACATGGTGGTTTTAAGACACCGGCCGATTTAAAAAATATCGCTGGCTTTGGCGAAAAAACCGTTGCAAAATTAAAAGATCAGTTGGCGGTCTAATCTGATGTTCGAATAATAATTTGTTATACTTAACAAAGAAAAAAGGAGGAATAACAATGAAAAAGCGGATTGACTGGGATCAATACTTTATGGTTCAAGCCGGCTTAGTGGCCTCACGAGGGACATGCCGTCGACTATCAGTTGGGGCGATTTTAGTACGTGATAAGCGAATTATTGGTAGTGGTTATAATGGTGCGGTTGCTGGTGATGATCATTGTATTGACGTTGGATGTTATATGCGTGATGGTCACTGTGTTCGGACGATTCACGCAGAAATGAATGCGCTTCTACAGTGTGCTAAGTTTGGCACGCCTACTGATGGTGCTGTATTGTATGTCACAGATTTTCCATGCTTACAATGCACGAAAAGTCTTCTGCAAGCAGGAATTAAGCAGATCAATTATTTGCGCAATTACCATAATGATGAATATGCAATGAAATTAATTCGCTTGAAGAAGGTTAAATTAAATCAAATCAGATTAGATCATAATATTTTAGAGGAAGTCAATCTGGATCAATATATTTATCCGGATAATCATTAATCATTTCTGATCACTTTTTCTATGCAGCGGTTGCAGAAGGTTTACTCAGTGCATTTCTTTTAGCTGATCAAAAATGGTGCCTAATCCTGTTGATTATCTTGCTATTAGCATTGGCATACCGAAAACAGAAGTCAACATTAATTTTAGTTTTAATAAGTTTAATGATGGTTGGTGGGGGATGCTACCGAGTAATTAGGAGTGCAAAGTTGCAGACAATTACCGTACCAGTTGAAACCAAACGCTATTTCAAAGTTTTTCCAGACCAAATTCAGCTCAATGGGAATCATTTACGGATGGTTAATAGGGCAGATGATGGACGGAATTATCTTATATCTGCAACACTATCTGATCGGCAAGACTTACGTCAGCTAATGGATACCAAACATCCTCTGTTTGTGGCAATTGAGGGGCATGCTGAATCAATTCAACCAGCGACCAATGAAAACCAATTTAATAGTCAACGTTTTTATTATGCACAAGGGGTGTTCAATTGTCTCCGCGGTAATTGTTCGGTTAAGGGTTCGATTACTCCCCAGGGAATTGACTACCTACATTGCTGGAGACTTTGGCTGATGAATTATTTTAAGACTATGCCAGCCCCGCTTAGTTTGTATTGCAATCGGTTATTACTTGGGATTAGTGATGAAGGATTAGAAAAAACTATTCGGCAAGTTCAGGTTTTAGGAATTATCCATTTGTTTTGCTTATCTGGCCTCCATGTAGCGGTCCTGTGTCGAATCATTCGCAGTCTATTATCAGCGATTAATTTACCACGTGAATGGATTAATTATTGTCAAATGGTCCTGTTACCGGTTTATTGGATAATAGGCGGTGGTTCAGTTAGCTTAACACGAGCTGTTTTAATGATGGAATTTGGATTATTTACTAAAGCTTTTTCCCGATTACGTGGACTCAATGGCTGGTCCATTACTTTGATGTTACATTTAATCTTTTCACCTTCGTTGGCAATGAATTTCGGTGGACAATTGAGTTATTTATTGTCTTTTAGTTTAAGTCGAATTAAATGGCACAATAGATTACGACAAACGGCTGGTTTAACCATTATTAGTTTACCAGTGGTCGTGAATACAACATACCAGATTCATTTACTAACAATGGTCATTAATTGGTTAATGATTCCCATTTTTTCGTTCATCGTTTTACCAACTTTACTGATTTGCGCTTTATGTGGCTGGTTATTTCCAGAACTGGTCTATTTTTGTAACAACGGATTAATGTTGTTTCAACATCTTATTCAGTGGTTAGCTGATTTGCCAGGGGAAGTCGTTATTGGGAAAATAGGTAATCCCTTATCGGCTGTTCTTGTTGTAATGAGTTTGCTAACAGCAGACAGTTTTAAACATCAAAAATTGTTAAGGATCATCATTTTATTAACATATGTGTTCATTTTTTGTTGGCACCGTTTTCCAGTTCAAGGTGAAGTTACATTTTTTGATATTGGGCAAGGCGATTCTATTTTGATTCAAACACCGTTTAATCGTCAGGTAATAATGATTGACACTGGAGGGCGTCCCCAATATCATCGCAAAAATATTCAGAATAGTCACTCATCAATTAATGATGCACAGCGGATCAGTATTAACTATTTAAAGAGCAAAGGGATCAACCAAATTGACGCAATTTTCCTGAGTCACCGTGATACTGATCATATCGGTTATTTAGAAAGTATTTGTCAAGAACTAAAAGTTCAGTTGATTTTAGTACCATCTGGAATGGAAAATTTGTCTTGCTTTAAACGGAAAGTTCCTGCGAACGTTAAAGTTTTACCCGTTACTGATCAATGTGACCTAACTAATCTAAAATTAAAAGTTTTGCATCCGTTTCATTCCGGTAATGGACGTAACGAAGATTCTATGGTTCTTTATGGTATTTTTGGCGGTAAGTCATTTATATTTAGTGGTGATTTAGATCGAGCAGGAGAACGTCAAGTGATCAAGTACTATCCACAGTTAAAGGCAGATATAGTTAAATTAGGCCATCATGGAAGTAAAACTTCAAGTGATCCACATTATTTACGACAATTACACCCTCAATTAGCCATTATCTCAGCAGGTCGACATAATCGGTATGGCCACCCTCACCATGAAACAATCTCAACATTAAAACAGCAGCAAATTTCTTTTTGGTCAACACAAAAGTATGGAATGATAAAGTATAGGTATAGTCATGATAGTGGGAAATTTCAAACAACATTAAAAGGAGATGAGTTTGCTTGGATACAATCAACCTCAAAAAACAATTAAATGACGCTCCGCCAGCCCCGGTATATTTAGTGCTGGGTACACAATCGGTAATGATGACTGAAGCAAAAGAAGCATTTTTAAGCATAATTCCAAAGGAAGAACGGGTGATGAATGTTGGCTCGTATGATTTAGAAGAAGAGTCATTATCATCTGCAATTAATGATGCGATGTCCGCACCATTTTTTGGAGAAAAGCGTTTAGTTTTTTTGAACAAACCGACTTTTTTAACGACAACTGGTGAAAAAGGAAAACTGAAGCAGAACCCTAATCTTTTGAAGGATTATTTGGATCACCCACAGCTAAGTACCGTTTTAGTAGTTATGGCTCCCTATGAAAAGCTTGATGGACGAAAGGGAGTCGTAAAAGATCTAAAAAAGGCTGCAGTGATTGTCGAAGCGCAACCATTAAAAGAGCAAGCGGCACGCGAAAACGTTCAACGTCAAGTTCGTTCTGCTGGTTTTCACTTTGCAGATGGGTCCTTAAATGATTTAGTGGAACGAACTAATGCAGATTACAGCCTAATGGTTGCCAATTTGAAAAAGCTAATGATTCTTAATTATCAGACAAAAGAGATCTCACGAGAAGCTGTTCAAAAATTAGTTCCGCAATCGCTGGATAGTAATGTATTTGATTTGGTCACTGCGGTGTTAAATCATCATCAGAAACGATCGTTAGATTTATATCGTCAGTTATTAGATAGTGAACAACAACCGCTCCAAATTAATGCAGTTCTAGTAAGTCAGTTTCGCCTATTGTTACAGCTGAAGATATTGAGTGCACGTGGGCTTAGCCAGGGGACACTTGCTAACCGATTAAAAGTGCATCCTTATCGAGTAAAACTTGGATTACAAACTGTTCATAAATTTTCATTAATTGACTTAATGAATGCGTATTTAGGACTGGTTAGGTGCGAGCGCGCACTAAAGACGACTAGTCGCTCTCCAGAGTTATTATTCCAACTATTTATGTTGCAATATTCTCAGCAAGTTAAAAAATAAAAGGACCCCGTTAAGAAACGTTTCTTAACGGGGCCCTTTTATTTTGAATATCGAATTAATTACTTAGCATAACGGGCAGAAAGACGTGACTTATCACGAGCTGCCTTGTTAGCCTTGATTAATCCCTTGGCGTGAGCATGGTCAATAGCTGAAATAGCATCCTTGTATAGCTTGTCAAGGTCACCGTCACCAGCTAACTTAGCCTTATCAAACTTCTTGATTGCAGTCCGCATTGCGCTCATTTGTGAAGCGTTACGAGCAGCGGCCTTTTCATTTACACGTACACGTTCAATAGCTGACTTGATAATTGGCATGAATTTCACCTCCGTCCACCTTTGGGTATTGGTTGACCAGAATTTTCAACATTTGTCATTATACAGAATCATCTCTTGTATTGCAACTTTCTTTGAAAATTGAGTAGATAAAATCATTCTGATAGCTTGCGTTTATATTTGATTTCGGTTATATTAACAAAGGCGAGTTAACCAAACCCTTTCTCAGTTTAACGATCCTCACCGACGTTTTACTTAGAAACGGGCAATTTATTATTTGAAAGGTGGGAAAATAGCAATGGCTATTTCAAAAGAAAAAAAGGATACACTTATCAAGCAATACGCAACTCACGAAGGGGACACTGGGTCTACTCAAGTGCAAGTTGCTGTTTTGACTGCTGAAATTAACGAATTGAATGATCACTTGAAGGAACACAAACATGATTACAGTTCCCAACGTGGTTTGATGAAGAAGATCGGACACCGTCGTAACTTACTTGCCTACTTGCGTCGGACTGATTTACCAGCTTATCGTGAATTAATCAAGAGCTTAGGCCTTCGTCGTTAATTTATTTATGAGAACGGACATTGTGTCCGTTCTTTTTTTGTTTGTGCAGAGTTTTCACCTTTTAGATAAATTATGTTATTATAAAATTCAGTAGATTAAGAGTTGAATATTTAGCAACTAACATCCGGTTGGTTGTTTATTAAACTGAAGATTCTAAAACAAAATTGAAGGAGTTTAAATTGAGTAATATTAATGTAATTCCATTTGGCGGTGTCCGCGAAAATGGTAAAAATATGTATGCGGTGGAAATTAATGATCAGATCTTTATTTTGGATTGTGGTTTAAAATATCCAGAAAATGAATTAATGGGAATTGACTTCGTTATTCCTGATTGGTCCTATTTATTAGAGCATAAAGACAAAATTGCGGGGGTTTTCTTAACCCAAGGGCATGCAGATGCAATTGGTGCTTTGCCATATTTTCTGATGGATTTCAGAGTACCAGTATTTGGTAGTCAGCTCACAATTGAATTAGCTAAACTGGCAGTTAAAAATAATAAGCAGGTCAAAAAATTTAATGATTTTCATATTGTTGATCCTGAAACGGAGATTGACTTTGATGGCGTGGTGGTCACTTTCTTTAGTACTACGCACACGATTCCACAAACTTTAGGAATTGTTCTTCACACTGACGAGGGAAATATTGTTTATACTGGGGATTTTAAGTTTGACCAGACAGCCCACGGCGACTATCGAACTGATCTTTCTCAATTAGCTAAAATTGGGGATGAAGGTGTCCTTTTACTGATGAGTGATTCTGCTGGAGCGGCGATTACAGGAGCAAGTACCAAGGAAAAGGATATTGCTGAGTACATTCGTGACACGTTTGATAACTATGCGGGAAGAATTGTTGTCGGGAGTGTTGCATCGAATATTATGCGGGTTCAACAGATATTAGATGCAGCTGAGCAAACTGGACGCAAAGTTGTTTTATCTGGAAGCGACATTGAACAAATTATTGATACTGCAATGAAGTTTGGTGAAATTAAGGTTTCAAAAAATACATTAATTTCGTTAGACGAGGCGGCAGATTTACAGCCGAATGAAGTCGTTATTTTGGTAACCGGTCGAATGGGTGAACCACTCAAAGCTTTGAATGATATCGCAAATGGGGATGACCCTGATATTCAATTGGGTGAAAACGACCTAGCGTTTGTTACGACGACACCTTCATATGCAATGGAAACAATGGAGCAAAAAGTTACGGATGCACTTTACCGTGCGGGCGCTGATGTTAAATTTATTTCACAGGATTTGAACCCATCTGGACATGCTAATCAAAACGATGAGCAACTAATGTTGAATTTCATGCACCCTAAATTTTTGATGCCAATTCAGGGTGAGTATCGTTTACTTGACCAACATGCAATTTTGGCAGAAGAAGTTGGAATTCCACGCGAAAATGTTTTTATTGTAAATAAAGGGGACGTCCTGACGCTAAAAGATGGAGAGTTTCATATAGGCGAGCATATCGAAGTTGGCAATACGATGATTGATGGAACTGGAATTGGTGACATTGGTAACATTGTTTTGCGTGATCGAAGGATTCTTTCTGAAGATGGAATTTTTGTAGTGGTTGCAACAATTGATCGCAAAAATAAAAAAATTGTTACTCGTCCACAAATAACTTCACGGGGATTTGTTTTTGTAAAAACTAATCGTGAATTAATGAAGCAAAGTGCTGATTTAGTTGAAAAAGTAATCCAAGAAGACCTGGACCAAAAAGAGTTTGATTGGAGCCATTTAAAGCAAAACGTTCGTGAAAAATTAAACCGGTTCTTGTTTAATCAAACTAAACGGCATCCAGTGATTTTGCCAGTAATTATGGAGATAAATCAACATCCAAAGAAGAAAAATCATTCTAAAAAGAAGGAAGAGTCAGCTGATAGTCGTAATCAAAAGCCACGCTCAGGACGTGGTCGTGGTAGAAAGAGTAATCGTCAGCAAAAATAAAAAAGCGGGACTAGGTCTTTGAATGGACTAGTCCCGTTTTGAGGTATTTAATATGGATAAGGATTACGAAAAACTAATTAAAGAAAATAAGAATTTATTAAAGCAAGCTAATTATGAGGAGGTAATTGACCAATTATCAACAGTTTGTCAGAAGCACACTCCGTGGCAAGTGAATCGTTTGTATGTTGAAGCGCTTTATCGACAAAAACAATTTACTCGTGCATATAATGAGGCACAAGCCTATGAAACAGAATATCTTAATAATGATATTAGCTTTTGGGTTGAAATTCTTTTGGCAAATCAGTTATTTATCCCGGCGCGACTAGTCGCTAATCAGAAGATGTCTTCAAGCACAGAAGGGCTGTTATCGAGAATTAGGGATGTAGAAACGGCTGTGGAAACTCGGCAAGCAGCAACTATTCAAAAGGTTTTTAAAAATTTTTACCATTTAGGCGATCAACCTGAGTGGAAGCAGCAAGAGATCATTAATGAAGCGGATCATTTACCGATTGACAAATATCTGCAAGCGACAAAGTTCATTATAAGAGATCCATTTGTGGGAATTATCATTCGAAATATGCTTTTGAAGACGTTAGCAGCGTTAGACTACGGTCAGTCTGTGATATACATTGGAGTGGATCAGAAGGAACATGAAGTCATTCCTAATAAAATACAAAATCAACAATACCAAAACATTAATGAAGTAGTTAAAAAGAAAATTTTAGAAAAATTTGCTCAAGATCCGATTGATGCAAAAAACTATCTTCAACAGTTTCGGCTTCAAAAAATTTGCCTATATCCATTAATGACAACCATTATTTCAGATCCCGAGCAATGGGTGAAAGTTTTGGTCGATGGAGAATCAGGAAGTGATTCTCCGACAATAAAAAGAATTGCCAAGTGGCAGAAATTAATTCAAGAAAGCCTCATTATTCGACAATAATTTAGAAAAAAAGTGTTAAAGACGTTTACAAATTAAAAATGAGCTGATATTATGATTAAGAATTCTTCTAGAGCGTAATTTAATGCTTTAAATCAAAGCCTAGAAGTAGTACAATTGTAGCAAGGGTGTGTCGGAGTAACTCCGGCATGATACTTGCATATTATTTCAGGAGGGTTTCATTAATGGCAGAAAAAGAACATTATGAACGTACTAAACCCCATGTTAACATTGGTACTATTGGCCACGTTGACCATGGGAAGACTACTTTAACAGCTGCTATCACTAAGGTATTGGCTGAAAAGGGTCTGGCTAAGCAAGAAAAGTTTGAAGATATTGATGCTGCACCAGAAGAAAAGGAACGTGGTATCACTATCAACACAGCCCACGTTGAATACGAAACTGAAAAGCGTCACTATGCACACATTGATGCGCCAGGACACGCTGACTACGTTAAGAACATGATCACTGGGGCTGCACAAATGGATGGTGCAATCTTGGTTGTTGCTGCGGATGATGGTCCTATGCCACAAACTCGTGAACACATTCTTCTTGCTCGTCAAGTTGGTGTTGAATACATTGTTGTATTCCTTAACAAGTGTGACCTTGTTGATGATGACGAATTGATCGACTTGGTTGAAATGGAAGTTCGTGACCTGTTGTCAGAATATGACTTCCCTGGTGATGATATTCCTGTTGTTCGTGGTTCTGCTTTGAAGGCACTTCAAGGTGATCCAGAACAAGAAAAGGTTATCCTTCACTTAATGGATGTTATTGATGATTACATTCCAACTCCAAAGCGTCCTACAGACAAGCCATTCATGATGCCTGTTGAAGACGTCTTTACTATCACTGGTCGTGGTACTGTTGCTTCTGGTCGTATTGACCGTGGTACTGTTAAGATTGGTGACGAAGTTGAAATTGTTGGTCTTAAGGATGACGTTCTTAAGTCAACCGTTACTGGTGTTGAAATGTTCCACAAGACTCTTGACCTTGGTGAAGCCGGGGATAATGTCGGTGTACTTCTTCGTGGTATCTCACACGATCAAGTTGAACGTGGTCAAGTATTGGCTGCTCCAGGTTCAATTCAAACTCACAAGAAGTTCAAGGGTGAAGTTTATGTTATGACCAAGGAAGAAGGGGGACGTCATACTCCATTCTTCTCAGATTACCAACCACAATTCTACTTCCACACAACTGATGTTACTGGTAAGATTGAATTACCAGATGGTGTAGAAATGGTTATGCCTGGTGATAACGTAACATTCACTGTTGAATTACAAAAGCCAGTTGCTCTTGAAAAGGGTCTTAAGTTCACTATTCGTGAAGGTGGACACACTGTTGGTGCCGGTGTGGTATCAGAAGTGCTTGACTAATTCAAGATTTTAAAGAGCCTAGATTTTTAGGCTCTTTTTTGTTTGTCACTGTGTCAAATCCTGTTGATGCAAGCTAATAAGGACAGTACTAAGTTTTTAAACTTGGTGCTGTTTTTTGTTTTTCATCATTGGTAAGTTAATCTTTGCTATCAAGTGATGAAGTTCCACAGTTTGAAAGCCTTGCGCTGAATTTGCTTAATCATCCGGTTGGTACCTGCTAATGAGTCATTAGCTTATTAAGTTAGAAAATGACTTGGCTAATCGTTGTTGATTGTGAAGAGTTAGATAATTCATAATATTATGTATCACAACGTAGTGATATTTAGTTTTGGATGATAATTGATCATGATTTGATAACTCACGAGGAGTTTTTAGCTAACAAGATCTTAGTGGTTGAAATTAGTACTTTTCTACGTTAAAATTATAAAGTATGATGTTTGCTAGTCCTTAGGGACTAGCTTAATAAGATGTTATTGGAGGAAATGAAATGTCAGCAAAATGGGAACGCGATAGCGAAGCCAGCAAAGGGACATTAACGTTCGATATTGATGTAGAAACCATTCAAAAAGGAATTAATGATGCTTTTAAGAAGACTCAAAAGCGAATCACAGTTCCTGGATTTCGAAAAGGTCATGTACCACGGGCAATTTTTAATCAAATGTATGGTGAAGAGTCATTGTATCAAGATGCTCTAAACGATGTTTTGCCTGATGCCTATGAAGCGGCAATTAAGGAAACAGAAATTGAACCAGTTGATCAACCTCAAATCAGCATTGAAAGTATGGAAAAGGGTGAACCTTGGACAATTAAAGCTGAAGTTGCTGTGAAGCCTGAAGTTAAATTAGGTGATTATAAGGGGATGTCAGTTCCAAAGCAGGATACTGAAGTTTCCGATGCAGATGTTGATGCAGAATTAGAGAATAAACGTCAGCAACAGGCGGAATTAGTATTGAAGGAAGATCAACCAGCAGCTAACGGTGATACGGTCGTAATCGACTACGTTGGAACGGTTGATGGTGAAAAGTTTGATGGTGGTTCTGCTGATAACTACTCTCTAGAACTTGGTTCAGGATCGTTTATTCCTGGTTTTGAAGATCAATTAGTTGGTCACAAAGCAGATGAAGACGTTGATGTAAAGGTTACTTTCCCAGAAGATTACCATGCAAAGAATTTAGCAGGCAAGGAAGCAGTCTTTAATGTAAAAATTCATGAAGTTAAGGAAAAGCAACTTCCTGAACTTGACGATGAATTCGCTAAGGATGTCGATGAAGATGTTGATACTCTTGATGCATTAAAGGATAAAACTAAGAAGCAACTTCAAGAACAAAAAGAAGAAGCTGCAAAGTCAGCAATTGAGGATGCTGCAATCGAAGCTGCTGTTAAGAATGCTGAAATCGAAGACATTCCTCAAGCAATGCTTGATCAAGATACTGACCGTCAAGTCCAACAATACCTGGCCGGAATGCAACAACAAGGAATTAACCCACAGATGTACTTCCAAATTACAGGGACTTCACAAGATGACTTGAAGAAGCAATTTGCTAATGATGCTGATAAGCGGGTTAAGACGAACTTAGTTCTTGAAGCAATTGTTAAGGATGCTAACTTAACAGCTTCTGACGATGACATTAAGAAGGAAATTAGCGATTTAGCTAAGCAATTCGGAATGGAAGAAGATGCCATCGAAAAGAGCTTAACAAAAGACATGTTAGCTCATGATATTGAAATTAAAAAAGCAGTGGACTTAGTTGCTGATTCTGCAAAGCAAGATTTACCAGCTAAGAAGGAAGACGACAAGTAATTGTCGACCACTGTAAAATCTCATTAAAAGAAGGGAGTTGTAACAAAATAAATGTTACACCCCTTTTTTATATATTTATTGATATTTGGAGGTTAGCGAATGTTCGAAGATACGACAGAACAAAATATCCATTGTTCATTTTGCGGTAAATCTCAAGATGAAGTAAAAAAAATTGTTGCCGGACCTGGTGTCTATATCTGTAATGAATGTGTCGAACTTTGTTCTGAAATCATTAAACAGGAGTTGGCAGAGGATCGAGCTAATAGTGGTACCTTTAAAGTGCCAACGCCCGCAGAAATTATGGATCAACTTGACGATTATGTAATTGGCCAAGGTGAAGCCAAAAAGACGCTTGCAGTTGCGGTTTATAATCACTATAAACGTGTTAATGCTATGGTTACTGGTGATAATAATGATACTGAACTTCAAAAATCGAATATTGCTGTAATTGGACCAACCGGTTCAGGAAAGACCTATTTAGCTCAGTCACTTGCTCGGATTTTAAATGTTCCGTTTGCAATCGCTGATGCAACCACATTGACCGAAGCAGGATACGTTGGCGAAGATGTTGAAAACATAATTTTGAAACTCTTACAGGCTGCTGACTATGATGTTGAACGAGCTGAAAAGGGCATTATTTATATCGATGAAATCGATAAAATTGCTAAAAAGAGCGAAAATGTTTCTATCACACGTGATGTTTCTGGTGAAGGAGTTCAACAAGCCTTATTGAAAATTCTTGAAGGGACGATTGCAAATGTTCCGCCACAGGGAGGTCGAAAGCATCCTCAGCAAGAATTTATTCAAGTTGATACTAAAAACATTCTTTTTATTGTCGGTGGTGCCTTTGATGGAATTGAGTCCATCGTGAAGGAACGGCTTGGCGACAAAACGATTGGTTTTGGAACCGATTCTAAAGAAGCTGATCAAGTTAACGAAAAAAACATTCTACAACATGTCATTCCCGAAGATTTACTTAAATTTGGGTTAATTCCAGAATTTATTGGACGACTACCTGTTATGACTGCGTTAGAAAAGTTAGATGAAAATGATTTGGTACGAATTTTAACGGAACCGAAAAATGCTCTTGTTAAACAGTATCAAGAATTGATTCGGCTAGATGGTAGTAAGTTACGATTTACTGATGGTGCATTACGTGAAATGGCGAAGTTAGCAATTGCTCGTAATACAGGTGCTCGTGGGTTACGTTCCATTATTGAAGGAGTAATGCGGGATGTAATGTTTGACTTGCCGAGTCGTCAGGACGTGACTGAAGTTGTAATTGATAAAAACTGTGTTGAGAATCATACGGAACCGCGTTACGTGTTAAAAGATGATCAAGCGTCATAAAGAAAAGTACGAGGCTAAATAAATGAATGTGAATCATGTTGATTTAACCATTAGTGCTGTTCGCCCTGATCAGTACCCAATTACCGATTACCCAGAAATTGCCTTAGTTGGTCGATCTAATGTTGGAAAATCTTCACTAACTAATACTTTAATTAACCGGAAAAATTTTGCACATACCTCTAGTCAACCTGGTAAAACGCAGACTCTAAACTTTTATAATGTGGAAGATCAACTTTATTTTGTTGATGTGCCTGGTTATGGCTATGCCAAGGTTTCCAAGAAGCAACGTGAAGAATTTGGACAAATGATTGAGAATTATTTAACACAACGTAAGCAATTACGTGGTGTGATTATGCTGGTGGATGGTCGCCATGCGCCAACAGCAGACGATGTTCAGATGTATCAATGGCTTGCTTACTATGAGTTACCCATTTTGGTTGTTGCAACAAAAATTGATAAGGTCAAACCAAGTCAGTTTACAAAAGTAAAAAAAGTTGTTAAAGAAAAACTTAATTTTCAAGGCCAGCAGCCGATGGTTGTTTTTTCAGCAGTGTCGAAACGTGGTAAAGACGACGTATGGCGTTGGATTGAAGAGAAAACGGGGGTTAATTGATGGAGTTTAATGATTATCAAGAAGCTGCTAAGCGCACGTTATATGGGAATGAACAAGTTTTAACGAATTGTGCGTTAGGCTTAGCGGGCGAAACTGGGCAAGTTGTAGATTTGGTTAAAAATTATACTTTTAAAGGAAAAACGTTAAATCGTGAAGAATTAATACATGAAATGGGTGATGTGCTTTGGTACTTATCTCAAGTTGCTGAGTGGGCTGATATTTCTTTTGATGAAGTTGCTCAGACTAATATTAATACTTTAAATAAACGTTACCCGCATGGTTTTAAAATTGAAAACTAAAAAATAAGGATTGATCACCTTTAATAGTGTCAATCCTTATTACTTTTTGACTTTTTCTTATCGGTTTGTTTTGCAGTGGCGTTTTTTTCCTTTTGAGCCTTTTTAGGATCAATTGCTAGGTTTTCAAATAGCTTATCTAATTGATCACTACGACGAGTAACCAGTCCCATAACTTCACTTCCTTTATTGATAATGTCAGTATACCATATTATTACTGCATATTGTTTGAATAATAACTGCAAATATCGAAAATATATTCATAAATGTTGCATAATAATGAAAAAGTCGGTATAATACCACCATAAATATCAATTGACGGGGGAAACAAAATGACTGATGAAGTAATGATCAATATTCAAAATCTCACAAAAAAATTTGGTAAAAACACGATTCTAAAAGATATTAATGGTCAGGTGAAAAAGGGACAAGTAATTTGTATTATTGGCCCATCCGGTGCAGGAAAGTCGACATTTTTGAGATGTTTGAATCAATTAGAGAAACCAACTAGTGGGACCGTTGAAGTTGAAGGAACAAATTTAACCAATTTGGACGAAAAAGGGGTTCAAAAAGTTCGTGAAAAAATGGGAATGGTTTTCCAAAGTTTTAATCTTTTTCCAAATAAAACAGTGATTGAAAACGTTAAACTGGCTCCAAAAAAAGTTAAAAAAATGAGTGATGCTGATGCCAATACTGTTGCAAAACAATTGTTAGATGAAGTTGGAATGGGTGATAAAGCTACCGCATATCCTGCTAGTCTTTCTGGTGGACAGCAACAACGGGTTGCAATTGCTCGTGCTTTGGCGATGAAGCCGGATGTGATGTTGTTTGACGAGCCAACAAGTGCATTAGATCCGGAAATGGTTGGCGAGGTTTTAAAAGTTATGCAGCAATTAGCCAACGATGGGATGACAATGGTGGTTGTTACTCACGAAATGGGTTTTGCTAAAAATGTTGCAGATCAAATCTGGTTCATGGCAGATGCGGGAATTCAAGAGAAAGCAGCTCCAAATGATTTCTTCTCCCATCCGCAAACGGAGCGGGCTAAAGAATTTCTTCAGAAGATTTTAGATGCATAATTGAAAGCGATAACTGGTGGTTCATTATGAACTGACCAGTTTTTTGATTCTCAAGTTTTTTGCGTTCATATGTTCGCTTGTTATAAAATGAATATTAGTTTTGGGAAAGGAGATTATGATGGCAACTGAATATTTAGAACATAAGCTTGCACTATTACCAGATAAACCTGGCTGTTACATTATGAAGAATATTAACGGTCAAATAATCTACGTTGGTAAAGCTAAGAACTTAAAAAATCGTGTTCGCTCATATTTTAAAAGTAGCCATACAGGAAAAGTTGCGGCAATGGTGGCAGAAGTAGCAAATTTTGAAACAATTGTTACGTCCACTAATAAAGAGTCCTTTCTTCTTGAAATTACGTTAATTCAAAAACATCAGCCATATTTTAACATCAAGTTAAAACAGGGAACGGGGTATCCCTATATTAAAATTACTAATGAACGTGACCCACAGATCATGATTACCGGCCAGATTAAGAAAGATGAAGCATACTATTTTGGCCCTTATCCCAACGTTTATGCCGCTGAGGAAACAGTTCATTTTATTCAGAAAGTATTCCCACTGCGGCGTTGCAATGGTTATCAAGGTCGACCTTGCCTGTACTATCACCTTGGACAGTGTTTGGGAGCTTGTTTTAAAACGGTACCTCGTGAGGAATATGATAAACAAATTAAGCGGATTAAGTCGTTTTTAAATGGTAATACCGGCCAGGTAAAACGCCGTTTAATAAAACAGATGCAGGTGGCATCCTCTAAAATGGAATATGAACGCGCAGCGGAAATTCGTGATCAAATTCATTATATTGAAGTAACTGTTGAAAAACAGAAAATCATCTCTAATGACGAGACTCCACGAGATTTATTTAATTATTATATTGATAAGGGTTGGCTTTCGATTCAAGTGTTCTTTATTCGCCAAGCGCGATTAATGAAACGTGAAAAACGGTTATTTCCAATTGTCGATACCGCAGTTGAAGAAATGACTAGTTTTATTCTTCAATTTTATAATCGCAAAAACAACATTCGACCACGTGAAATTTTATTACCAGCGGGATTGCCAAATAAAGAAATTAGTGAAATTTTGGGAATCCCAGTTAGAACGCCACAGCGAGGTGGAAAAGCTGACTTGATGGCGATGGCCAAAGAAAACGCTCAACTTTCGTTAAATGAGAAATTTCGTTTACTAGAATTAGATAAAAGTAAAACAACTGGCGCCATGAAGGAAATTACGGATGTATTAGGGTTACCAACTGGTCATAAAATTGAGGCTTTTGATCACTCGCATATTCAAGGAGCCGATCCTGTTTCTGCAATGGTAGTGTTTGTAGATGGTGAACCAGCAAAAAAGCTTTATCGAAAATACAAACTAAAGACGGTCATTAATCACGCGGATGAAACGGCCAGCACTAAAGAGGTAATTAGACGTCGCTATGGAAGACTATTGAAAGAAAATAAACCCATGCCAGACATGATTTTTATGGATGGGGGAGAAATTCAAATGAATGCCGTCAAGGATGTTTTAGTGAATGAACTTGATTTAGATATTCCAGTGGTTGGAATGGTTAAAAATGATAAGCACCGGACTGCCGATCTCTTGTTTGGCGATCATGATGAACATGTTAATCTTGATCCACGGAGTCAGGCATTTTATTTAGTTCAGCGAATTCAAGATGAGGTTCACCGATTTGCAATTACTTTTCATCGGAAGGTTCACACTAAACATTCATTAAGCTCGCGCTTAGACGAGATCAAAGGGGTTGGCCCACGAACACGAAACAAGTTAATGAAACGATTCGGATCGTTAAGCAAGATTGCCGCTGCTTCTGTTGATGAGATCCACGCATTAGGGATTAATCGTCCGACTGCGCAATTGATTAAGGTATCCCTCCAAAAGAATGCTGAGGTCGCGAAGGGAAGCAGTCATGATTAACTTTGACGCGTTGGAAGTTATCCAATATACTATGTTAATAAGAAAAGAGAACGGAGAAATAGCATGTCAACATTTGTCGATCAAGTTAAAATTGAAGCTCATGCTGGAAAAGGCGGTAACGGAATGGTTGCCTTCCGGCGAGAAAAGTATGTTCCTAATGGTGGTCCAGCTGGTGGTGATGGTGGTCGTGGAGGCAGCATTATCTTAAAAGTTGATGAAGGGCTGCGGACTTTAATGGACTTCCGTTATCATCGGATTTTTAAGGCCAAGAATGGTGGTAATGGAATGAGTAAACAGATGACTGGAGCTGATGCTAAGGATACTGTCATCCCGGTTCCACAAGGGACAACTGTTCGCGACCTGGATACTGGAGAAATTATTGGTGATCTGGTACATAATGGTGATGAACTAGTCATTGCCAAAGGTGGCCGTGGTGGTCGTGGTAATATGCGGTTTGCATCTGCCAAAAATCCAGCGCCAGAGATTGCTGAAAATGGTGAGCCTGGTGAAGACCATTATCTGGAATTAGAATTAAAAATGCTAGCGGATGTTGGATTGATTGGTTATCCATCAGTTGGCAAATCAACTTTATTATCAGTTGTAACAGGTGCTAAACCCAAAGTAGCAGCCTATGAATTTACAACTTTAGTGCCCAATCTAGGAATGGTAATGCTACCTGATGGTCGTGATTTTGCAATGGCAGACATGCCAGGTTTGATCGAGGGCGCTTCTAAAGGCGTTGGCCTTGGACTACAATTTTTACGTCATATTGAACGAACGAGAGTTCTTCTCCACTTAGTAGATATGGGGAGCGAAGATCCAAATCAAGCAATGAAACGATTCCACTCCATTAATCATGAATTAGCAAACTATGATCCGGAATTACTAAAGCGTCCACAACTAATTGTTGCCACCAAAATGGATTTACCTGATGCTATGGATAATCTGCAACACTTTAAAAAACTTCTGGTTAATGACCAGACGTTGCCAACCACCCCTAAGGTTTTTGCTGTTTCGGCTGTTACTCATAGTGGAATTGATGAATTAATGAAACAAACTGCTGCAACTTTAGATTCGGCACCTGAATTTGATAGTGAAAGTCATGATAAGCGAACAGTAGTACATTATGGACTGAAGAAAAAAGACCAAGATGAACCCGAATTTACTATTTCACGTGATGATGATGGGACGTGGGTATTGTCAGGAGCAAAACTTGAAAAACTGTTTGCAATGACAAATATGGATCATGAAGAAAGTCAATTACGCTTTGCACGTCAGCTTCGTCACATGGGAGTTGATGAGGCGCTTCGAGCAAAGGGAATCCAAGATGGTGATCAAGTACGGATTGAAGACTTTGTTTTTGAATTCCTTCAGTAGTTCCTTCAGTAGAGAATTAGAAAGTTGGTACAAGAATGCAAATTGAGTTTTTGGGGACTGGTGCAGGTTCACCGAGTAAGCAGCGTAACGTTTCGAGTTTAGCTTTGCGCCTGCTTGAAGAACGAAATGCCATTTGGCTGTTTGATGTTGGCGAAGCAACCCAACACCAGATTCTAAATACGACCATTCGGCCACGGAAAATTGAAAAGGTGTTTATTACCCACCTACATGGTGATCATATTTTTGGGTTGCCTGGTTTGTTAAGCTCACGGTCGTTTCAAGGAGGTAACACGCCCTTAACGATCTATGGACCGGTTGGAATTAAGGAATTTGTTCAAACATCATTACGAATTAGTGAATCTCGATTAAGTTATCCCATTAAGTTTGTTGAAATCACTGACGATGGGGAAATTTTTAGTGACCAGACCTTTACTGTTTATGCGAAGCGTTTGGATCATAAAATCGCGTGTTTTGGTTATCGAATTGTTGAACATGATCATCCAGGTGAACTACAAGTTGACAAACTCAAAAAGTTAGGGATTCCTTCTGGACCGATTTATGGTCAACTTAAACAAGGAAAACAGGTTACAATGAACGATGGGACGGTTCTTAATGGTGGTGACTTTATTGGTACACCTCAAAAGGGACGAATTGTGGCGATTATAGGCGATACTCGTAAGACAAAAAACGCAGTTGCCTTGGCCCAAGGGGCGGATGTTTTAGTTCATGAGAGCACATTTGGTAGGGGTGAATCTAAACTAGCGCATAATTATTATCATTCAACTTGTGCACAGGCTGCTAATATTGCTAACCAAGCTCATGTAAAATTGTTATTGTTGAATCATATTTCAGCAAGATATGTTGGCAAAGCTGCTTATAATTTGGCGTACGAAGTTCGTGATATCTTTCCAAATACTCGTGTTGTAAACGATTTTGATATTTACGATATTCCTTTTAAGGGAGGTCAATCAAAATGATGAGAAGGCTAAAGTCATTACGACTTTTGAAAAATAAAATTGTATTAATCACTGGTGGATCCAGTGGAATTGGTGCCCAGTTAGCATTGGAAGCGGCCCACCGTGGTGCAATTGTTGTAGTTTGCTCTCGGAATAAGAAAAAATTGGAAGAGATTGCACATAAATGTTTGATTTTATCTGGACGACCGTCGTTTGCTTATCAACTTGATGTTACTGATCCTGATCAAATTGATAAAGTACTTAATTTGGTCCGACATGAAGTAGGTGAAATTGACGTTTTGGTAAATGCAGCGGGACTAGGCGATATGGTTCCGGTTGTGAAACAAAGTCGTCAATCGATGAAGCAGATGATGAATGTTAATCTTTTGGCAGCAATGTACCTTAGTCGGTGTGTTGCTAAGCAAATGATGGATCAAGGCTATGGGGCAATCATCAATGTTGCTTCATTAGCTGGCAAACTGCCGACACCGAATAGCGCTGTATATTCAGCAACTAAGGCTGGGGTAATCCAATTTGATAATATCTTGCGGATGGAAGTGGCCGACTATGGGGTTCAAGTATTGACTGTGAACCCAGGCCCAGTAGCAACACATTTCTTTACGGAAGCGGATCCAGATGGTAGCTATTTGTCACATGTTCCTTCATGGATGATCATTGAGCCAGAGGCATTGGCAAAGACCGTTTGGAACAATGTTGGCTATAAAACACGAGAAATTAATGTTCCAGGTTATACTTCAGTAATTGGCTGGGTTTATCAAGTTATGCCAGGAATTGGTGACTGGGCCGTTAAGAAGTTTTTTGATTTCCAACAAAATAAGGATATTTTATAAAATTTTGCGGGGCTGGTAATGATTAAATAATGTCTATCACGAACTCGCCAGGAGCGTGAATTTCAAAGCAATCTAAGCTTGATTCACGCTCCTTGATTAATTTTAGGAGAATATGAATGTTAAAGACAAAGTTTAAATGGCAACTAACTGCGCCACAAGATTCTGAACTAGTACGTCAGATCCAAGAACAATGTCAGATTAGTAAAGTGATTGCTAATTTATTAGTTGCCGATGGCTTCACATCGGTTCATGATGTCCAGCTCTTCTTAAAACCTCAATTACAGCAAATTCAGTCCCCTGAGAAGCTGCATGATATGGATAAAGCTGTCACAAGAATTACGAAGGCAATTGAAAAAGGAGAGCAGGTTACCGTGTATGGTGACTACGATGCTGATGGGATGACTGCAACCTCTCTAATGTTGGAAACACTAGAGACGTTAGGGGCCAATGTTAATTACTACATTCCGGATCGTTTTCAAGATGGGTATGGTCCAAATCAGGAGGCATATCAACGCTTAATTAAAAATGGTACCCAATTGATTTTGACAGTTGATAATGGGGTCACTGGTCAGAAAGAAGTTGCTTACGCAAAAAAGCAAGGCGTTGATGTGATAATTACTGATCACCATAGTTTACCAGCTGAGCTTCCAAGTGCCGTAGCCATTGTTCATCCCCAATACCCTGGCGATTATTATGAATATGGTGATTTATCAGGAGTTGGGGTTGCTTTTAAATTATCCTGGGCATTACTAGGTGAATTTCCGACAGAAATGCTCGACTTAGTGGCAATTGGCGAAATTGCGGACTTGGTTTCGATGGCGAAAGAAAACCATGCATTGGTAAAGTTCGGCATTCAGCAACTTCAAGCAGGATTACGACCAGGTATTCAGGCCTTGCTGAAGCTTGCTGGAGTATCTGCAGCCAGCCTGACTAGTAAAGATGTTAGTTTTAAATTAGCACCGCGCTTAAATGCGTTAGGACGAATTTCAGATGGTAATGACGGTGTTAAGTTATTAACAACAGTAGACGAAAATACAGCTGAGAAGCTTGCTAAGAAAGTTGACGAGTGTAATCGTGAACGACAGCAGTTAGTTGATCAGATCACTAAAGAGGCATTACAAAAGGCTCAGGCTCCGGACAATATCCAACGCCAGACGTTATTGATTGTTGGTCATGATTGGCATCAAGGAGTGCTCGGCATTGTGGCTAGTCGATTAGTGGAAAAAACTGGCAAGCCAACGATTATTGCGAGTGTTAATCATGGCGAACTGGTTGCCAAAGGGTCGGGGAGAAGTGTTGGAGGTTATGACCTTTTTGCTGCACTTAATCCACATCGAAAGTTGATGACTGCATTTGGAGGTCATACGATGGCGTGTGGGATGTCCTTCCTGATTACCCAAACACCGGCAATTGCGAAGGTGTTAGAACAAGCTGCACAAAAACAGCATTTAGATATTACTCACAAACCAGTGCTCAAAATTGCTGGGCAATTAACAGCAAACGATATTTCTGAAAAGCTTTATCGCCAGATTCAATTATTAGCTCCGTTTGGGCCAGATAACGAAGAGCCAGTTTTTGAAATTGATCAACCAACAATTATTAGCGATCAGCAAATTGGCAAGAATCAAGAACATTTAAAATTTACTTTGGCAAGTCGTCATCAAGTTGAGGTGTTAGCTTTTGGCCAGGGTAATCATCATGACTATTTTACTCCTGGATCGGCAATTGATTTAGCGGGAACAATTTCCGTTAATACCTGGCGAGGGAAAACAACACCGCAATTAATGTTAATGGACCAAAAAGTGGTAGGACCAGTCGTGATGGATTTCAGGGCTAAAAAACTGGAACCGAAAATGTTTACCGAGCGCGCTGACTATGTAACGTTTAACTCCAAAATTCGAAAAAACATTACTGGTCACGCAACGGGGACGGTGATTAATGGTGAACAGCCGGAAAAGATGAATCATGAAACACTTATCTTTGTAGATCTGCCAAAATCGCTAGCACAAATCAGCAAAGTTTTGCAAATGACTCAAAAAGCGAACGTTATCAAATTGTATCTATTTAATACTGGAACTAAGTTGGAAGATGAGATTCCGCCCCGGCAGACTTTTGTAAACTTTTACCAAATTATCCGACAAAGTCAACAAATCAATATTAATCAACAGGCAGGTAAATTAAGTCACTACCTTAAAGTTAACGGGAACCAATTAATTTTAATGATTAAAGTGTTTTTAGAACTAAGATTTGTTACAATGAAAAATGGCTTGTTGAAAATTTCCGTTCATCCACAAAAGGGGAAGTTAGAGCAAACACAGGCTTATCAAAATTATTTTACCCAACGACAAGTGCAAAAAGCCTTGTTAAAAAGTACAACTCAAGAGTTAACTGAATGGGTTCGTCGAAAACTGCATTCAAATTAAAGGAGAGACTTTTATGTCGTTAGACTTACATAAATATGTTGTCAGCATTCCTGATTATCCGGAAAAAGGAGTCATTTTCCGTGATATTTTACCTTTAATGGCGGATGGGAATGCCTTTAAACAGGCAACAGATGAAATTGTTGACTACGCTAAAAATAAACATGTTGATATGGTTGTTGGTCCAGAAGCTCGTGGTTTTATAGTTGGCTGTCCAGTTGCGTATGAATTAGGAGTTGGATTTGCACCAGCCCGAAAGAAAGGTAAGCTTCCTCGACCAGCGATTTCTTCATCCTATGATTTGGAATATGGTGAGGCAACTTTGCAAATGGAGAATGATTCCATTAAACCAGGGCAAAGAGTATTAGTCGTCGATGACTTATTGGCAACTGGCGGTACAATCTCAGCTACTATTGATATGGTTGAAAGAATGGGTGGCGTAGTTGTAGGCACAGCCTTCATTATTGAACTAAAGGCACTCAAAGGACGACAAAAGATTGCAGAGTATGACTGTAAAGCATTGATGGAATATTAGGTGTGTTAAATGATATTATTAGTAGTTTTTGGTGGCTTAGTATTAATTCTGGGATTGTTCTATTTGGTTAATTCATGGCAACAGTATCATGAGTGGAAATGGGCAACATTCATTGTTTTAGTAAGTTTAGCAGCGACTGTTTATGGAGCCATTAATTTGCCGTATTGGCACCACCATTCACAAGATTCGCGGACGGCCAAAGAAGCCAAAAATGCCAATGGTAGAAGTTTTTCTTCTTTTTCAAATAGTGAATTACAACAACAGAACGGTCAGACTCAGGAGAATAAAGAAATGGCGGTCCTGAGGCAACTACAAAAGGCCTATGCAAAAATGGGGAGCGTCTCATTTGATAGTGATACAAAAACTTTTCGGATTCAACCAAAAGATGGTGACGAAAGTAAAGCAATTTCGTATATTATTCAGAATCCAAACCAGGCAGATCAGGCTGGATGGCCAAATTTAACCAAGTCATTAATTTCCACCTCGAAACAGCTAAACAAAATGCTAGGAAGTGGCTACTCGATTAGTTTAATGAATCCTGATGATAGTAGTGCAGCTGTATTTACCGTCAAGGATGGGAAGCAAACATACACTGCGGTTAAGTAGTTAATTAAGGCCTGCTACAAATTACTTGCTCATTTTAAACGGAATTGATATAATATTTACCGTTATGGAGAGTTGGCAGAGTGGTAATGCACCGGACTCGAAATCCGGCGAACCCATGTTGAATGGGCGCGCAGGTTCAAATCCTGTACTCTCCTTTGAGCTTGAAATTAGCAGGTTTTAAGTATTGAAATAAACACCCATGGATGTTGAAAAAGATACATTCATAGGTGTTTTTGTTTAGAAACCATGGTATCACTTATGCGTTTGTAAAATCTTTGGGACTTTGTACAAGAAAATGGAGTGACTTTATGAAAATTGGGATTGATAAATTATCGTTTGCTACAACACCTTTTTATATTGAGCTAGCAGATTTAGCGAAAGCACGAGGAGTTGATCCAAATAAGTTTAAAATTGGAATTGGCCAGGATCGACAAGCTGTGGTGCCGCCAACGCAAGATATTGTTACCTTAGGTGCGGCAGCAGCCAACAAATTACCGCAACAAGATTTGCAACGAGTCACGACGTTAATTACCGCAACTGAATCTGGAATCGACAATTCGAAAGCGAGCGGAATCTACATTAAACGATTGTTAGGATTGAATGACTATCTTCGTGTTGTAGAAACTAAGGAAGCTTGTTATTCAGCAACAGCAGCTCTACAATTCGCTCGTGGACTAGTAGCTCTTAATCCAGAAGAAACAGTCCTAGTTATAGCTGCAGATATTGCGCGTTACGGGTTGAATACCCCCGGGGAAGTTACTCAAGGGGCTGGTGCAGTTGCAATGCTAGTAACAAGAGACCCAAAGGTGTTGGCAATTGAACCAGTCAGCACCTTTTATACTAGAGATATTATGGATTTTTGGCGGCCACTATATTCTGGTGAAGCGTTTGTTGATGGAAAATATTCTAATCAAGTCTATGTTGATTTCTTCTTAAAAACTTTTCAACGTTACCAGCAAACGACCGGCTGTTCATTAGCGGACTTTGCGGCAATTGCCTTCCATCTACCATATACTAAGATGGGTAAAAAAGGACTGGAAGGTCTGATTCATGACAGACGGGATGAGGTAGCAGAACGATTACGAGCCAATTTAGCAGCCGAACAACAACTTTGCAGACAGGTTGGTAATCTTTATACTGGCTCATTATACTTAGGTCTAATTTCACTGTTGCAAAGTGGGAATGTTCAACCAGAAGAACGGATTGGTCTATTTAGCTATGGCTCTGGGGCAGAAGGAGAATTCTTCTCTGGAATTCTTCAACCAACGTATCGTGAAAATATTGGGGACAATCTGTTAACTGAATTGCAAATGCGTCAAAAAGTAACGATTGATCAATATGAACAAATGTTTAATCAGCAGTTGGGACTATCAAGCGGTGATGTGGTATTTGATGTCAAAAACGACTCCAGTAATTATGTTCTTAAGGGTCAAAAAGATGGTCAGCGAATTTACCAAACAAAAAAAGAAGGCTAGTCATAACCTCCTTGTTGGAATCTATTTATCCAATGAGGGGATTACACTAACCTTCTTTTTTTAAAATATATTGTCACGAAAAAGACCGACAACTTTCCCCAGAATTGTTACGTGATCAAGAATAATCGGATCCATTGTATCATTTTCTGGTTGTAATCGATAATAGCTTTCTTCTTTAAAGAATCGTTTACAAGTTGCTTCATTATCACTTGTCATAGCAATAACAACATCACCATTGTTAGCAGTGTTTTGACGACGAACAATGACTTTATCACCATCCAAAATTCCCATGTTGATCATGCTGGTTCCTTGAATTTGCAACATAAACAAATCATCATGATCATTAATTGTTGGAGGGATTGGGAAGAAGTCAGTTGCATCTTGTTCAGCAAGAATTGGCTCACCAGCTGCAACA
Source organism: uncultured Limosilactobacillus sp. (assembly GCF_934202705.1). Taxonomy (GTDB): domain Bacteria; phylum Bacillota; class Bacilli; order Lactobacillales; family Lactobacillaceae; genus Limosilactobacillus. Next base: position 1,158 of record NZ_CAKPYE010000005.1, on the reverse strand, counting down.
ATTCCCAGAAGCGGAATTTTATTCTGCTTGGGTTCAATTCCAAGAAATGATAATCCTTCAGGAGTAATTTCTAAAGCACGTGGTTTAGCCGGATCTTTTTTTAAAAATCCTCTTTTGATTAATCGGTTAATGTGCCCATGAACTGTTGATGTTGAAGAAAGTCCTACAGCAGCACAAATTTCACGAACTGTTGGTGGATAACCTTGTGCATCTACTTGCTTATGAATGTAATTTAAAACGGCCGTTTGTTTATCTAATGCATTTCTTGGCATAATTCCACCTCATTTATTAGTTAGATTTATTTTATCATAGCAAGCTGTTAGTGTAAACGTACGTTCGCCAACTTTTCAATGTGTTGCAATAATTATCAGTCTTAGTTAGACTTAGAGTTGCGATGATAAGGAGGACGATTATGGCTGAAGAAAATGAACAAGATAAATTGCTAAAGCGGATTAACGAATTAGCACATAAGAATAAAGCCAAAGGATTAACTGATGAAGAAAAAGCAGAACGAAAAAAGCTGCGTGACCAATATCTTAAGAACTTCCGTGAAGCATTTCGGAGTAAAATTGAAATGACAAAAGTGTTTGATCAAAGTGGTAAGGAAGTTACTCCAGAAAAGGTAAAGGAAATTCAACGTAAAAAAGGGTTACGTGATGACTAAGAGAAATCTTTGATAAAAAATTTACAATAACTAAAATGTTTTGTAATATTATTAGTATTGAATAAAAAAGGGGGTCAAGAAAGTGAACACTGTTGGTGTAATCTTATTAATGATTTTAGCGCTACTGGTGGGTTTAGTAATTGGTTTCTTCGGTGCTCGTAAGTACATGGAAAATTATTTGCGGAATAATCCACCAATTTCTGAGGATATGATGCGGACGATGATGCTTCAAATGGGTCAGAAACCATCTGATCGAAAGTTACATATGATGATGCAAACGATGAAGAATCAAGCCAAGAAAGCAAATCGCAAATAAAAGGGAAAGAACTAATAGGCTAGCTCATCTTTTACAAAGATGGGTATAAAAGTTTAGCGTAGTTCCTTATTTTTAAACTGTTAATAGTTGCTATATAGCAGAAAAGGGGCTGTGACATAAGTCTCTTATAAAGAATGGAGTTCAATGAAATCTTCGGATTTCGTTGAGCTCCATTTTC